>JANRJP010000004.1:0-8268 GCA_033763905.1 Gemmatimonadaceae bacterium | reverse complement strand
CGGGGGCAGTTTCCCCTTCAGGAGAATACGAGATGTCCGCACGAACCTTGCTTCGCCGACTCCTCCCCGTCGTGTTGTTCGCGCCGGTGCTGACGGGGTGCGGTTACAACACGATCCAGTCGTACGACGAAGCGGCCGCGGCCGCGAAGCAGCAGATCGAAGTGCAGCTGCAGCGCCGCGCCGATCTGGTGCCGAATCTGGTGAGCACCGTGCAGGGCTTTGCCGCGCAGGAGCAGGCCGTCTTCGGCAAGGTTGCCGAGGCGCGCTCGACGTTGCTCACCGCGGTGAAGGGTGGCGACGTGACGCAGATGGCCGAGGCCAACCAGGCACTGACGGGGTCGTTGGGGCGCCTGCTGGCGATTGCGGAGTCGTATCCGACGCTCAAGAGCGACGCGAACTTCCTGCGGTTGCAGGACGAGCTCACCGGCACCGAGAACCGCATCGCGGTCGCGCGCACCGACTACAACGAGGCGGTGCAGCGCTACAACACGTATATCCGGAAGTTCCCGGCCGTGTTGACCGCCAAGGCCACCGGGGCCAAGGAGCGCGTGTACTTCGAGGTCGCGAACGCCGCGGCGCGTGAAGCGCCGAAGGTCGAGTTCCCGGCGGCCAAGCCGTAATGCGTCTGCGCATCCGACTGGCGCTGGCGACGTTGCTCGTCGCCAGCGGATGCGCCCCGAAGCCGACCGCGCCACCGGGGAACGACATCGCCCGGTGGCTGCGGCTTGAGCTCGCCATCGTCCGCGCCGAGCGCGTCAATCCGCCGCTTGCGACGCGAATCGCCGCCTACACTGCCGTGGCCCTGCACGAAGGCTTGGCGAGTGATCCGGCGCTGCAACTGCCGTCGCTGGCCGGCCGACTGAACGGGCTCGCCGCGCTGCCGACCGCCACCGACGCCGTGGACGGTGGCGTGGTGTCCGCCGAGGCGGCGCGCACCGTGCTCGGCGAATTGGTCCGCGAGGGATTCCCCACCACCCGACGGGCGGTGGATTCGTTGGCGGCCGAGCTGATCCGCGCCCGCGAGGCCGCCGGTGTCGATGCCGCGCGTCGTGATCGCTCGGTCGCGCACGGGCAGGCCGTCGGCGCGGCGATCATCGCCTGGGCTGCGACCGACTCGTTCGCCGCGACCCGCGGGCGGCCGTACGCGTTGCCGCCCGGTCGCGGCGTGTGGGTCAACACCTCGACGCCGAATCAGCATCTCCCCGAAGCACTCTCGGCGGCCAGCGACGTCGTCCTCGAAAAGAACGCGGCTGTTTCCGTCGATCCCTCGCGTGCCGGCACGCGCGAACTGTTTATGAACCGGCCCAAGCCGGCCTCGCCGAACACCACGCTCGGCGCGCTCAACCCCGCGAAACCGACCGAGCCCTACTGGGGACGCCTCAGGCCCTTCGTGCTCTCGTCACCGACGGCGTGCCCGATCGTCCCGCCGCCGGACTACGACGAAACACCCGGCTCGCCCTTCTGGGCAATGGCCAAAGTGGTGGTGGATACCACGGCGGGGCTCACGCCCGAGCAGCGCACCATCGCACTCTTCTGGGCCGACAACGCCGCGATGACCGGCACGCCCGCGTTCCACTGGATGTCGGTGCTGAGTCAGATGATCGGGACGCGAGGGCTCTCGGCCGCGGCGAGTGCGCGGCTGTACGTGGAGCTCGCCACCGGTATCGCCGATGCGTTCATCGCGGGGTGGTACGAGAAGTATCGCTCGCTCACCGTGCGGCCCGTGACGTACATCCAGCGGGTGTTCGACCCGGGCTATCAGACGCTGGTGATCACGCCACCGTTCCCCGAGTATCCGTCCGGTCACTCGACGCAGTCCGGCGCTGCCGCGCGGATCCTGTCACGCGCCCTCGGCGACACGGTGCCTTTTGCCGACTCGACGCAGATGGACATCGGCTACGCGCCACGCACGTTCCGCAACTTCTCGCACGCCCGTGACGAAGTGGCGATCTCACGTCTCTATGGCGGCATCCACTACCTCCCCGCCATCGTGGAAGGCGTGAAGATGGGTGAGTGCATCGCCGATTCCGTCGCGGCGCGTCTCGGGACGCGGCCGTGAGGGTTGGTACGGTCAGCCGCGCGTTGGCGCGGCTGGTCACCGGTATTGCATTGGCGGCGTGCCAAGCGCCGAATGACGCGTGGCAGGGTCCGGCGGAGGCGCGCTGGCGGCCGCTCGTCGTTCGAGGCGGCGACGCGCGATTCACGCCGATGGACGCTGCGGCCACCGGTCTCGCCTTGCGCAACGTCGTGGACGACGAGCACGCCTTGGCCAATCGGCATCTGCTGCTCGGGGCGGGTGCGGCAATCGCCGATATCGACGGCGACGGGCTGCTGGATGTGTTCCTCGCAGCCACGGAAGCCAAAGGCCGCCTCTACCGAAATCGTGGCGACCTGCGGTTCGCCGACGTCACCGACTCCGTCGGATTGTCGGGGCTCCCGATCGGCACCACCGGCGCCGCCTTCGCTGACGTCGACCGCGACGGCGATGCGGACCTCGTGGTCGGAACGCTCGGTGGCCCGTTGATGCTGTGGCGCAACGACGGCGCGGGGCGCTTCACCGATGCGACCGCGTCGAGCGGACTCGATGCGGGCTATGCCGTCACCACGCTGACGCTCGCCGACATCGACCGTGACGGGGATCTGGATCTGTACGCCGCGACCTACAAGAAGCGCAACGCGCTCGACGCCTACCCGCCGCAGGCGCGCGCCTTCGATCAGGTCGTGAAGAAGACGCCCTCGGGGTACGAGGTCTTGCCCGCGTGGCGGGCCGAATACCGCGTGGAGGACCGACCCGATTTGGGCGGCGTCGTGCGGACGCAGCGTGCGGAGCCCGATCTGCTGTATCGCAACGACGGGACGGGGACGTTCACTCGGGTGCAGGACTGGGGCACGGTGTTCCGAGATGCCGATGGCCGGCCGGTCACCGAGACGCCGGACTTCTTCACGTTGGCCGCACGCTTCTACGATGCCAACGACGACGGGTTCCCCGATCTGTACGTCTGCAACGATTTCGAAGACCCCGATCAGTTCTGGCTCGGCGATGGCCGCGGTGGCTTCCGACTGGCAACCCGTGAGGCGCTGCGGGCGACCAGCAACACCTGCATGTCGGTGGACTTCGCCGACGTGAACGCCGACGGACACAGCGATCTCTTCACGGCCGATATGCTCGCGCCGACGCGCGCCGAGCGGCAGCGGCAGATCCCCACGCATACGCCATTGCCCAAGCCGGTTGGCGAGTCGCGCGATCGGCCACAGTGGATGCGCAATATGCTGCACCTCGGGCGCGGCGACGGGACCTGGGCCGAGGTGGGTCAGATGGCCGGCGTGGCCGCAACCGACTGGACGTGGGGGAGCGCGTTCACCGACGTGGATCTCGACGGATTCCCCGATCTTGTCGTCGCGAATGGCCATCGCTGGGATATTCGTGATGGCGACGTGTACGAGCGGATTCGCAACGCGTTCCCGCGGGTGGCGTGGAATCGGGAGCAGGGCGAGTTCCCGCGTCTCGCCGTGCCGGATCGCGCGTTCCGCAATCGCGGGGACGGCACGTTCGAGGACGCCAACACGACGTGGCGCTTCGGCACGTCCGACGACATCAGCCACGCCGTGTTGCCGGCCGACCTCGACGGTGATGGGGATGACGACGTGCTCGTCACGCGGCTGGGTGAACCGCCGCGTCTCTACCGCAATGATGCCCGAGCGCCGCGGCTGGCGATCACGCTGCGCGGTCCAGCGACCGTGGGCGCGCGCGTGCGCGTCGCGGTCGATGGCCTGCCGGTGCAGCAGCGCGAGAGCACCGCTGGCGGCTACTACTTGGGTGGCGTCCGCGGCGCATTGACCTTCGCGGCCCGTGAGGGCGCACGCGCTCGCGTGACGATCACGTGGCCGGACGGTGCGGTGCAGCAGGTCGACGCCGACGCGAATCGCGAATACGAATGCTCGCGGCCACGCGCCCTCACGGCCGCGGACGCCGTCGCGGCGGCGACCGACACTGCACGCGGGGCTGCGGCGCCCGTGCGCGCCTTGTTCGCCGACGCCAGCGCGTTGCTCGGCGGCCATACGCACACCGAGGCGCTCTTCGACGATTTCCGCCGTCAGCCGCTGCTCCCCGAGCGGCTGAGCCAGGGCGGTCCCGGCATCACCTGGGCCGATCTCGCCGGTGATGGGAACGAGGCGTTGTTCGTCGGCACGGGGGCGGGCGGACGCGTGGCGCGATTCGCCTACCGCGCCGGGCGATTTGTACCGGGAATGACTGGCCCCACGGCGAGCGCGGATCTCACGACCGTACTCCCGATGGCGCGAGGCCTGGTGGCTGGGCAGTCGTGGTACGAGTCGGCGACACCAGCGGAGGCCTCGCGTCTGCCGGCGCTGATCGGGCTCGATGCCGGTGCGCCCGCGCTGGCGCCGCTCGGCGTCGCGCAAGCGCCTGGCGCGATTGGCGCACTGGCGGCGGCGGATGTCGATGCCGATGGCGAGCTGGAGATCTTCGTTGGTGCCCGTGCCATTCCCGGGCGCTGGCCGCTGCCCGCCCCATCGTACCTGATGCGCCGAGCGTCGGACGGTACGTGGCGTCCGGATCCGATGAATGGGACGGTGCTGTCGCGCCTCGGACTCGTCACGTCCGCGATCTTCACCGATCTCACCGGCGATGGGTATCCCGAGTTGGTGGTGGCCGTCGAGTTCGGGCCCGTGCGCATCCTGCAGAACACGCGGGGCGCCTTCGAGGACGTGACCGCCGCGTGGGGCATCGAGGCGACATCGAGTCGCTGGCGTGGGGTCGCGTCGGGTGACTTCGACGGTGACGGGCGGATGGATCTCGTGGTGACGGCGGACGGCGCGAACACGTCGTGGCAGGCGACGCCCGAGCGGCCGCTGGTGCTCGAGGTGGGTGACTTCGGCAGCGGCGTTGGGCTGCTGTTCGCGCAAGCGGATCGCGCCGGCGGCGTCGAGTACCCGCTTGAGAGCTATCCGCGAATGACGTTTGCGATTCCGTCGGCGCGCGATCGCTTCGCGACGTTCGCGGCGTTTGCGGCCGCGCCGCTCGACAGCGTGCTTGGGTTGTTTCAGGCGCGGGCGCAGCGCATTGGCTCGACGACGAACCGGCATCGGGTGTTGCTGAATCGCGGTCGGCGCTTCGAGGTCCGCGAACTGCCCGAGGTGGCACAGCGCAGTGCCGCGCACGGCATCGCGGTCGCCGATTTCAATGGGGATGGCCGCACCGATCTCGTGCTGGCGCAGAATCTGTTTCCCACGAACGTGGAGCTGCCGCGCAACGACGCGGGCGCCGGGCTGGTGCTACTGGGCGACGGGCGTGGCGGATTCACGCCGCTTTCGACGCCCGCCGCCGGATTGGCGGTCCGCGGGGATGCGCGTGGCGCGGCGGTGGCCGACTACGATGCGGACGGCCGTCCCGACGTGGCCATTGGCCAGAACGGCGGACGCACGACGCTGGGGCACAACGTCAGCGGGCAGCCCGGGCTTCGGGTGCGGCTCGTGGGGCCGGAGGGGAATCCGACGTCGGCGGGAGCCGCGGTGCGTCTCGTCGGACGCCGCGCCGGCGCCGCGCAGGAGGTGCGACTCGGCAACGGCTACTGGTCAGTCGATGCGCCGACGCTGGTGGTGCCCTTGCTCGACGGAGGCGAAGCGATCGAGGTACGGTGGCCCGGCGGCGCGGTGACGCGCACGCCGCTGCCGGCGACGGCCGGCGGCGGCGTGGGGACCCTGCGCATTACTTCGGTCGGCGTCTCGGCGGCCCGCTCTTCGTCCAGATGACCACGAGTCCGCAGGCGGCATTGCTGCCTGCGAATTCCCCCGGCACGTCGGACGCGCCGGTATAGACCTCGATCCCTTGGATGTCCTTGATCGGCGTCTGCGCGCCGAACCAGTTGTCGGCGAACCCATCGACGATGTACTCGGGCGTGCAGCCCATCGTCGCCCGCGCCATCGTGATGAAGCAACCGGCGCCACCGCCGCAATCGACCTTCACACCGCGCAGGTTTCGCATCGCGTCCTGCAATGAGTAGTAGCCCGCCTCATCGATCTGCTTTGCGGTGATGTACTGGCCACGTCCCGTCTTGAGTCGACGCTCGAAGTCCATATAGCGGCGGTCCATCGGCGGACTCGCGGTGACCGCGACGGTCGCGAGGGGCTGGCCGTCGGCCGCGTTGGTAGACGGGCGTCGCGGCGCGGGGCGTGCCGAGTCTGGGCCGGCGGACGCCGGCGCGGTCGGCTGGCCCGCTGGCGCGGCAGCCACGGTACTTGGTGCGGCGGCCGGTTCGACCTCGAGCGTGCGTTCGATCGTTTCGCCGGCGGCGAACGCGAGGACGACGGTCGCGCGCGGCGCGTTGGGCGGAATGACGAGAAACCGGTTGATGCCGGCGGGGAGCGCGGGCAGTCGGAAGCGTCCGGTGGAGTCGGTTTCGACGGCGCGTCCTTCGCCAAGAAACACCACGCGAACACCGGCAACCGGGGCGGAGCCATCGCGTAAAACAACGGTTCCTGCAAACACTGCGGTTTTTGCTTGTGCCAGTGTGGTGGTGGGCACACTCAGCAGCGCGCCGAGGAGGAAAATGAGAGAGCGACTGTAGCGCATACCCCACGCTCGCAACGCAATGTCCCGGAATCAAGAGCTGTAGGGCAATCCGCTCTTGCGATGTGTCAAACCGTGTCACATACTCGCCACGATCACCCGGTCCTCTGCCGGGGCAGTTGTGTTTTACCTCCCTCTAAGGTGCAGGAGGAGTTTGTGAAGGTTGCTTCGTTGGAGCAGGTGCGTCGATTGGCGCAGCGCGGTTTGGCGCTGGCAGTTGCCGCGGTGTCGCTTGCCGTGCCAGCCGCGGCGCAGGCGCAGAACATCACGATCACCGGTAAGGTGACGACCGGCGGTGGCACGCAGCCGCTGGGCGGATCCACGGTGAGCGTGTCCGAAACGGGTTCGGGGACGATCACCGACGGCGAGGGTCGATTCCGCCTCGTGCTCGCCGGACCGGTGACGGCCACGCGTCGCGTGACGCTGGTGGCGCGCTCGATCGGCTACAAGCCGATCCGCACGCCGATCACGCTCGATCAGGCGACCATCACGAAGGATTTCGATATGACGCGCGACGTGCTCAATCTTGAGCAGGTCGTCGTGACCGGCACGTCGGACGCCACGTCGCAAAAGAAGACGGCGTTCTCGGTCGGCGTCGTCGACAACGTGCAACTCAAGGAAGCGCCCTCGACCACGCCGCTCGGCGGACTCAACGGCCGCGTCGCGGGTGCCTCGGTGACGGCGGTATCCGGTCAGCCGGGCTCGGCGCCGGTGATCCGGCTCCGCAGCGCCACGTCGCTGACGGGCTCGCAGGATCCGCTCATCATCGTCGACGGCACGATCAGCCGCATCTCGCTGGCCGACATCAACTCGGAAGACATCGAGCGGGTGGAAGTCATCAAGGGCGCGGCGGCGTCGTCGCTCTACGGCTCCGACGCCGCGAACGGCGTGGTGCAGATCTTCACCAAGCGCGGGGCCGATCTCGCCGACGGGCGCACGCAGATCACGGTGCGCAACGAATACGGCGTGAACGACCTGCGTCGCGCGATCCCGAACAACCTGTCGCACAACTATCAGACGAACGCCGACGGCTCGTTCCTGATCAGCGCGACTGGCAACCGGGTGCCCAAGCTCGACGGGATCTCCGACCAGTCCTACCAGCGGAACTTCGACCACGCGTCGGAGATCTTCCGGCCCGGTCAGTTCATGACGAACTACATCTCGGTCGGACAGCGCCGCGGCAACACGAACTTCCAGGCGTCGTTCCAGAACACCGAAGACCGTGGCGTCATCAACCAGGTCAACGGGTTCCGTCGGCAGAACTTCCGCTTGAACGTCGACGTCGCGCCGAACGACAAGCTGGACTTCCAGATCGGCTCGTTCTTCGCCCGCTCGACGGCCGACCAGACCGATGACGGCGGCGGCATCTTCTTCGGGCTCCGCTTCCTCGAGCCCGATGTGAACCTCCGCGACACCAATCCCGACGGCACGCCGTTCCGTGCGGCGATCCGCCGGCCGCCCGCCTCGGGCAACGTCAGCAACCCGCTCTACTACACGGCCAACCGCGAAGTGGTGAACAACCGCGACCGGTTCACCGGCGCCTTCAAGGCGCGGTACCGCCCGAACAGCTGGCTGACCGCCGAAGGCAACGTCAACTACGATCGCGGCAACCAGGCGTACAAGACGCTGACGCCGTTCGGCTTCCTCAACTCGATCGGCACGTCGAGCCAGGGCACGCT
>JANRJP010000138.1:0-41931 GCA_033763905.1 Gemmatimonadaceae bacterium | reverse complement strand
ATGTCACCGGCCGAGTACGCCAAGCACATCGGGCAGTAAAGGCAACGGGCCGCCGTCGGCATCAGCCGACGGCGGCCCGTTGTTTCGGCCCTCCGCGCGCCGTCAGGCGTACGCTTCGGTGGGCACGCAGGCGCAGACGAGATTGCGGTCGCCGTACGAGCCGTCGATCCGCGCCACGGTGGGCCAGAACTTCCGCGCCCGCACCGCCGGCACCGGGAACGCCGCCTTCTCGCGGCTGTAGGGCCGCTCCCACCGATCACTGACGACGGCGTCCATCGTGTGCGGCGCCATCTTGAGCACGTTCTGCGCGCGATCGGCGACGCCGATCTCGACCTCGCGAATCTCTTCGCGAATCGCAATCATCGCGTCGCAGAAACGATCGAGCTCGGCCTTCGACTCGGACTCGGTCGGCTCGACCATCAACGTGCCGGCCACCGGGAACGAGACGGTCGGTGCGTGGAAGCCGTAGTCCATCAGCCGCTTGGCGATGTCTTCGACTTCAACGCCGGCACTCTGCTTGAGCGGGCGCGTGTCGAGAATGCACTCGTGCGCGATGTGCCCGTTCTGCCCGCGGTAGAGCGTGGGATAGTGGTCGCGCAGGCGCCACGCGACGTAGTTCGCATTGAGGATCGCGACCTTGGTCGCCGTCGCCAGCCCTGCCCCGCCCATCATCCGGATATACATCCAGGAAATCGGCAGGATGCTCGCCGATCCCCACGGGGCGGCACTCACCGCACCCGTCGCCGACGCACCGCCGGTCGCCACCACGGCGTGCCCGGGCAGGTACGGGGCGAGCTGCTTCGCGACACCGATCGGCCCCATCCCCGGACCACCGCCGCCGTGCGGAATGCAGAAGGTCTTGTGCAGGTTCAAGTGGCAGACGTCCGCGCCGAGATCGCCGGGCCGGGACACGCCGACCATCGCGTTCATATTGGCGCCGTCCATATACACCTGCCCGCCGTGCTCGTGCACGATCGCCGTGATCTCCTTGATCCGCGCCTCGAACACGCCGTGCGTGCTGGGATACGTGACCATCAGCGCCGCGAGATTCGCCGAGTGCTCGACCGCCTTCGCGCGGAGGTCGTCCACATCCACGTTGCCGTTCGCGTCGGCCTTCACCACCACGACGCGCATTCCGGCCATCACCGCGCTCGCCGGATTCGTCCCGTGCGCGCTCGTCGGAATCAAGCACACATCGCGATGCGCGTCCCCGCGCGCGCGGTGATACGCGCGAATCACCAACAGACCGGTGTACTCGCCCTGCGAGCCGGCGTTGGGCTGCAACGACACCGCGGCAAAGCCGGTGACGTCGGCGAGCCAACGCTCCAGGTCGTCGAACATCATCCGGTAGCCCTGCGCCTGCGACGTCGGCGCAAACGGATGCAGCTTGCCGAACTCGGGCCACGTGACCGGGAACATCTCGGCCGTCGCGTTCAGCTTCATCGTGCAGGAGCCGAGCGCGATCATCGAGTGACAGAGCGAAAGATCCTTGCTCTCGAGCGTCCGCACGTAGCGGAGCATCTCGTGCTCGGCGTGATGCGCGTGGAAGACCGGGTGCGTCAGGAAGGCGCTCGTGCGGGCGAACCGCTCGTCGTAGCGGGCATCCGCGACACTGGCGAGCGACGCGACGGTGAACGCCGGCGCGACGCCGCCATTGAGCACCGCCAAGAGCGCATCGAGCGCAGCCGGCGTCGTCGTCTCGTCGAGCGCAATGCCGATCGCCGTGGGGCTGATCACGCGAAGGTTGAGACGTGCCGCCGCGGCGGCGGCGAGAATCGCCCCCTGCTTCGCGCCCACCTCGACGCGTAGCGTGTCGAAGAACACGTCGTGGGCGACCGTGTGCCCCAGCTTCTCCGCACCGGCGGCGAGCACCGCCGCGTACTGATGCACGCGCCGCGCGATCTTGCGCAGCCCCTCGGGGCCGTGCCACACGGCGTACATCCCGGCCATCACCGACAGCAGCACCTGCGCGGTGCAGACGTTGCTCGTGGCCTTTTCACGACGGATGTGCTGCTCACGCGTCTGCAGCGCCATCCGCAGCGCCGGCTTGCCGGCGGCGTCCTTCGACACGCCGATGATGCGGCCGGGCAGATGCCGCTTGTAGGCATCGCGGGTGGCGAAGAAGGCCGCGTGCGGACCGCCGTAGCCCATCGGCACACCGAAGCGCTGCGAGTTGCCGACGACCACATCGGCGCCCCACTCACCCGGCGGGGTCAGCAGGGTCAGCGCCAGCAGGTCGGACGCCACGATCACCAGCGCGCCAGCGGCGTGCGCGCGCTCGACGATCGCGCGATAGTCCTCGACCGCGCCGTAGGTCGTCGGGTACTGCAGAATCACCGACGCCGTGGCCTCGGTGAAGTTGGCCGAGCGCACATCGGTGACGGTGACCGTCCACCCCTTGGCCTCAGCTCGCGTCCGCACGACGTCAATTGTCTGCGGGTGGCAGTCGGCCGACATCACGACCGCGTGACGGCTGTCGCTCCCGGCGACGGCGTGCACCATCGCCACCGCCTCGGCGGCGGCGGTGCCTTCGTCGAGCAGCGACGCGTTGGCGATCTCCATCCCGGTGAGATCCATCACCATCGTCTGGTAGTTGAGCAGCGCCTCGAGTCGGCCCTGCGCAATCTCCGCCTGATAGGGCGTGTAGGCGGTGTACCAGCCCGGGTTCTCGAGGATGTTCCGCTGAATCACCGGCGGGACGATGGTGTCGTAGTAGCCCATCCCGAGATACGACGTCCAGATCTCGTTCTTCGCGGCGTAGCCCCGCAGGTGCGCCAGCGCTTCGGACTCGCTCGCGCCAGGCCCGCCATCGAGCGTGCCGCGATAGCGAATCGTCTCCGGCACGACGGCGTCGATGAACGCCTCGAGGGTCGAGTACCCAAGGGCCTCGAGCATCACAGCCTGATCGGCCTCGCTCGGGCCGATGTGACGCATCAAAAACGGATCAGGCGCGTCGAGGCGCGCATCGGAAGCGGTGGCGGTCGGCATACTGCAAATCTAACCGCAATTCCGCCGCAGGTCGGGGGCGCGATCGTATCGATTTTCGTGGGGGAATGCGTCCGGAACTGCGGTCCGACCGCGTAGCTTTCGCCGATGCACTGGCGCCTGCTGGTCACCCCTCCACGCTCGGCGGCTGCGAATATGGCGACCGATGCGGCGATGCTCGCCTACGCCCGGGCGACCGGGGAATCGGTCGCCCGGGTGTACGCCTGGCAGACCCCCACCGTGTCGTTCGGTGTGCACCAGTCGGTCCGCGGCGTCTACGACCCGCACCTGATCGCCGCCGATGGATACGACGTGGTCCGTCGGCCGACCGGGGGGCGCGCCTTGTTGCATCATCGCGAGATCACCTACGCGATGGCCGCGCCTGCCGGAGCGGATGTCCCCCGTCGAGCGACGTATCGCGCGATGAGCGCCCTGGTGGCCGATGCGCTGCACCGCTTGGGGGTCCCGGTGACGCCCGCGCCGCGTGGGACCCGTGCGACGGCCCCCGGTGCGGCCCCGTGCTTCGATACCCCGGCCGAAGGCGAACTCACCGTCGCCGATCGCAAGCTGGTCGGCAGCGCGCAGGTGCAGCGGGACGGCGCCGTGCTCCAGCACGGCTCGATTCTCATTGACGATGACCAGCCGCGGCTGACGCGGTACCTGTTGGTCCCGGCCCGCGCCGTCCCGCCGGCCGCCACGCTCCGATCGCTGATGCGCACACCACCCACGGTGCCCGCGTTCGCCGACGCGCTGGCGGCCGCGCTCGCGGCGGCGACGGGCGTGGCGCCGACCCCCATTTCGTTGCCTGCGCTCGGCACAGACGTCTTCAAGCGGGAGCTGTCCCACTACGCGGATCCCGCCTGGACCTGGTCGCGCTGACCGTCTTGCGGTGCCCCGCGAGACGGGGCAACGTGCCCTCCGTCGTCTCTGTCCCCTTCTCGGACCCCGAATGCGCCGATCGTTGTTCGGTGTGCTGCTGGCCGCCGCCGCGTGCGGTGGATCAGAGCGCGTCCAAAGTGCCGCCGATGCGGGCGGCACCCTGATCATCGCCACGCCGGCCGACGCCGACGCGCTGCTGCCGCCGCTCGTGATGACCGCCACCGGGCGCGCGGTCGCCGACAACTTGTTCGAGCGCCTCGCCGAGCCCGCTGCGGGGGATACGGTCCCCGTCATCGGCGACGCCGGGTGGGCCCCCCGCCTCGCGACGCGATGGCGCTGGAGTGCCGACTCCCTCTCGCTCGCCTTCGATCTCGACCCTCGCGCCCGCTTCCACGACGGCGTGCCGGTGCGTGCGCGCGACGTGGTCTTCTCGTTCAACCTGGTACGGAATCCGGCAACTGGCTCGGCGACCGGCCCGCTGCTCGCCAACGTGGATTCGGTGACCGCGACCGATTCGCTGACCGCGGTCGCGTGGTTCAAGCGCAAGACCCCCCAGCGCTTCTACGACATCGCCTATCAGATCTTCGTGCTGCCGAGCCACCTGCTCGACACGATTCCCCCCGCCACACTGCGGACGCATCCGGCCGCGCGTCGTCCGGTCGGCAGCGGACGATTCCGGTTCGTCGAGTGGCGGCCCGGCGAGCGCATCGAAATCGCCTCGGACACCAGCCATCCCCGCGGCCGCGCCGTCCTCGATCGGGTGATCTGGAGCCTCGTACCCGAACCGCCGGCTGCGATGGCGCAGCTGGTCGCGGGCGAAGCGGACCTGGTCGAAAACCTCCGCGGTGGGCAGTTCGCCGAGGTCCGCGCGGTACCGACGCTCAAAGTGGTGTCGATCCGGACGCGGACGATCGGGTCGATGCTCTTCGACGCGCGACCGACGCACCCGGTGTTCGGCGATGCGCGGGTGCGGCGGGCGATCGCGCACGCGGTCGACGCCGCCGCCATCGCGCGGAATGTCTTCGACTCGCTCGGCAAGCCGGCGACCGGCCCGTTGCCCGGACTCTCGGCGACGACGGTGCCCGCGTTCGACCGCGCGCGCGCCGCTGCCCTGCTCGACAGCGCCGGATGGCACGCCGGCCCCGACGGCACGCGCAGCCGCAATGGGCGCGCGTTGTCGTTTGCGATTCTGGTCCCTGGTCCCAGCCGACCGCGCGTGCAAATGGCCACGCTGATTCAGGAGTCGCTGCGCGGGCTTGGCATCGCGGTCAGGGTCGAGCAACGCGACTTCCCCGCGTTCGTCGCGGCAGTAAATCAACATCGCTTCGATGCAGCGATTCAGGCGTACTCCACGGACCCGAGCCCGTTCGGGCTGGCGGAACAATGGGGGAGTCGCGACGGCCAGCCCGTACCGGGCAACGTCACGGGCTGGGTCTCGGACTCGTTCGTGCGGAGCCTCGAGGCCGCCGAGCGGGCCAGCACCGCCGCCGCGGTCCGCGCGCAGCTCCAACAGGCCGTGGATGTGCTGGTGCAAGAGGCGCCCGCCGTGTTTCTGGTGCAGCCCAGCGGCGCGCTGGCGATGCACGCACGTCTCGTGACGTCCGCGCTGCGGGAAGACGGCTGGTGGGCAACGCTGGCGGATTGGTCGGTCGATCCGGCTCGGCGCCTCGCCCGCGACGCCA
The DNA here is from genome assembly GCA_033763905.1 of Gemmatimonadaceae bacterium. Classification (GTDB taxonomy): domain Bacteria; phylum Gemmatimonadota; class Gemmatimonadetes; order Gemmatimonadales; family Gemmatimonadaceae; genus JAJTHG01. The sequence continues at coordinate 36,385 of JANRJP010000138.1, read as the reverse complement.
GCCCCGCGCCTTGATCGTGCGGCTGGCGCGCCGCATCGCCGAGCGGATCGGCCTCGCGGCCGTGGTCTGCACCGCGGTGGCCGCGCTGACCTTCGTGCTGCTGACGTTGTCGTCGGGTGACGCCGCCGCGCGGCTGGACGATCCCCGCATCCCCGACAGCGCGCGCGCCGCCATTCGTGAACAGCTCGACTTGAATGCGCCCGTGCCCGAGCGGTTGGCGCGCTACGTCGCGCGCCTTGCCGGCGGCGACCTCGGATGGTCCGTCGCGCGCGGGGAGCCCGTTCGCACCGCGATCGCGCGATCGCTGGGTCCCTCGCTCTTGCTCGGCCTGACCGGTGCGACGCTCGGCGTGCTGTTGGCCGTGCTCGTCGGCACGTGGCAGGCCTCCGTTGCCGGGAGTACCGGGGATCGCTGGCTCACGCGCACATCGGCCGTCCTTGGCGCCGTGCCCGACTTCTGGCTCGCCCTCCTCGGCCTTGCCGTTGTCGCGCAGGGTCTGCACGCTGCACCGACCGGGGGCTGGCGCGATGTGGCTGCCTCACGCCACGGTCCGGCCGCGTGGCTCGACGTGGCGCGGCATCTCGTGCTGCCGGCCAGCATCGTGGCGCTGATCGTGTATGCGCGGGTCGTTCGTTATCAGCGCGCCGCCGTCCGCACGGCGTTAATGGCGCCATTCACGAGCGCCGCGCGCGCGCGCGGCTTGTCGGCCACTCGGGTGCTGTGGCGGCACGCGGTGCCCAGTGCCGCGGCACCGGTGATTGCGCTGACCGGCCTGCTGGTGCCCGGCGTGATCGCCGGCCTGGTTTTCGTCGAGCGCGTGTTTTCGTGGCCCGGCGTCGGGCGCCTGCTGCTCGATGCCGTTGCCGCGCGGGATGTGCCCCTGACGTCGGGCATCGCGTTGCTCACGAGTCTCGCGGTGGTGTCGGGAAGTCTGGTGAGCGACCTGCTCCACGCGGTGATCGACCCCCGCGTCCGCGACGCCTGAACGCGGTATGGCAAACCGATCGCCTCTGGTACGTGATGCGCTGCGCCGCGCGCCGTGGGCGATGGCGTGGTTGGGGACGCTCGCCGTCGCAGCCGTCCTCGCGCCGGTGCTCGCACCCTTCGATCCGGTGGCGCAGCCCGACATCATCGCGGACGCGGCTCGCCCCCCCAGCGCCGTGCACTGGATGGGCACCGATCTGCTTTCGCGCGACGTGTTCAGCCGCGTGGTGTATGGGGCTCGCGTGTCGCTGGGCATCGGGCTCGCCGGTGGCGGGCTCGCCGCGTTGCTCGGCGCTGCGGTGGGTCTGCTGGCGGGCTCGTCCGCACGGTGGGTCGACGCGGTGCTGATGCGCATCGTGGATGTCGGGCTGAGCGTCCCGCGGGTGGTGGTCTTGCTGGCGATCAGCGCTGCGTGGGGCGCGCTGTCGCCACTCGGGCTGGTGGCGGTGCTGGTCGCGACGGGGTGGTTCGGTGTCGCGAAGCTGGTGCGCGCCGACACGCGCGCGCTGCGCACGGAGGACTGGATCGTGGCGGCACGGGCACTCGGCGTTCCGCCGTCGCGGGTGCTGTGGCGGCACCTGTGGCCTGCCGTGCTGCCCAACGTCCTGATCGCGGCAACCCTCGGCGTAGGACATACCATCGCGATCGAGGCCGCTCTGTCGTTTCTCGGATTGGGCATTCAACCCCCGACGCCCAGCTGGGGCACGATGCTCGCGGACGCAGCCGAACGGCCGCTGGAGACCTGGTGGCTGCTTGCCGCGCCGGGCCTGGCCCTCGCGAGCACGGCTTTGGCCTGCTCGGCCGCGGCCGACGCATTGCGAACGCCCCGTGAGGCAGGCGAGGTTGCGGTCGCGTGACGACGCCCCTGCTCTCTGTGCGCGACCTGCGGGTCGAGTTCGCCACCCCGGAGGGGGCGGCGCGCGCGGTCGATGGCGTGTCCTTCGACCTCGAGCGCGGCGAGACGCTTGGCATCGTCGGCGAATCGGGGAGCGGCAAGAGCGTGACGGCGTCGGCGCTGCTGGGCCTGATCGATCCCCCGGGGCGCATCACGGCGGGGAGCATCTGCTTCGGCGACCGTGAACTGGTCGGTCTCTCGGAGCGCGACTGGGGCACGCTGCGCGGCCAGAAGCTGGCGCTCGTGTTTCAGGAGCCCTCCGCGGCGCTGACGCCGGTGCTCACGATCGGCGACCAGATCGCCGAGATCGCGCGCGTGCATCGCGGGAGCAGCGCCGCGGAGGCGCGCGCAGCGGCGATCACGATGCTGGGACGCGTGGGCATTCCCGACCCAGCCGCCCGCGCCGAGCAGTATCCGCACGAGTTGTCCGGAGGGATGCGGCAGCGCGTCCTGCTCGCGATGGCCTTACTGCTCGAGCCGGACATCCTGGTGGCGGATGAGCCGACCACCGCGCTCGACGTCACGGTGCAAGCGCAACTGCTCGACCTGTTGCGCGACCTGCGCGAGGCGACGGGACTGTCGATCGTGCTGATCACGCACGACCTCGGCGTGATCGCCGACATCGCGGACCGGATGCTGGTGATGTACGCGGGCGAGGTCGTGGAAGAGGGACGTGTCGCCGATGTCTTCCGCGATCCTCGGCATCCGTACACGGCCGGACTGCTCGCCGCGCGACCTCGCGTGGACGCCGCGCAGGACGCCTTGCGGGCGATTCCGGGCAGCGTGCCCGCGGCGACCGCGTGGCCGCGCGGCTGCCGGTTTGCCGAGCGCTGCGCGAGCGCGTGGGACCGATGCGTCCGCGAAGCCCCGGCGATGTCGCCGCGGCCTGACGGCGGATCGGTGCGTTGCCACCTCGAGTCGGAGCCCGACCGTCGCGTCGGGGCCGCCACGCACGGCGCAGCGGGAGTGCCGCCCGGTGTCTGAACCGCTGCTCGCGGTCGAGTCGCTGACCAAGCGGTACCCGATCACGCGCCACTGGTGGGGCGGCGTGGCGCGGTCGATGACGGCCGTCGACGCCGTGTCGTGCCACATCGCCGTGGGCGAGACCCTCGCTCTCGTCGGGGAGTCGGGCAGCGGCAAGACGACGACCGGCCGTTGCATCCTGCGGCTGATCGAGCCCGACGAGGGCGAGATTCGCTATGAAGGGCGAGACATCCGCCAGTTGACGCCGCGCGCGATGCGCGCCCTCCGGCAACGGATGCAACTCGTGTTTCAGGATCCGTGGACCTCGCTGAATCCGCGGATGCGCGTCGGCGACATCATTGGCGAAGGGATCGATGTCCATCGCGTCGCGCGGGGTTCGGCGCGCGACGCGCGCGGGGCCGCGCTGCTGGAGGAAGTCGGGCTGCGCCCCGAGGCGGCCCAGCGCTGGCCGCACGAGTTCTCGGGCGGGCAGCGACAGCGCATCGGCATCGCGCGGGCGCTGGCGGTGGATCCCGCGTTCGTCGTCTGCGACGAAGCGGTCTCGGCCCTCGATGTGTCGGTGCAGGCGCAGATCATCAATCTGCTCCGCGACCTGCAACGGCAGCGCGGTCTGTCGTACCTGTTCATCTCGCACGACCTCGCCGTCGTGCGCCATCTCGCGCACCGCGTGGCGGTGATGTTCGCCGGCCGACTCGTGGAGATCGCGCCGACCGCCGAGCTGTTCGCCGCGCCGCAGCATCCCTATACCCGCGCGCTGCTCGACGCGATTCCGCGCGGCGTGCCGGGCCAGCGTCGCCCGCCATTGCCGCTCGCGACCGTCGACGCGACCGCCGCGCCGACCGATGCGGCCTGTCGCTACTATGATCGCTGCGCGAACCCGCGCCGCGACGACCAGTGTCGCACGGTGCGTCCTTCGCTGCCGCAGGCCGCGGTACGGGCCGCCGCCTGCCACTACCCGCTCTCCTCCGCTCCGACATGACCGCCGCTGCCCATCCGATCGACGACCGCGCGTTCTTCGGCCATCCGAAGGGGCTCGCCTTGCTCTTCGTGGCCGAAATGTGGGAGCGATTCTCCTACTACGGGATGCGCGCGCTGCTCGTGCTGTACCTGATCAACGCGCTCCAGTGGTCCGATGCCGACGCCTATCAGCTCTATGGCACCTACACCGGACTGGTCTGGCTGACCCCCATCGTCGGCGGCTGGATCGCCGACCGGTACCTTGGCACGCACCGGTCGCTGATCTACGGCGCGCTCATCATCTCGGCGGGGCACTTCACGTTGGCGTTGCCGGGCACCACCTGGTTCTACGTCGGACTGGGTTTGGTGATCATCGGCACCGGACTCTTCAAGCCGAACGCGTCCGCGATGGTGGGCCAGCTGTACGTGCCGGGGGATGCGCGACGCGATGCCGGCTACACCGTGTTCTATATGGGCATCAACCTCGGCGCGTTCATCGCGCCGCTGATTTGCTCCTGGCTTGGCGAGACGATCGGCTGGCACTGGGGATTCGGTGCGGCCGGCGTCGGGATGCTGATCGGATTGGCGTGTTACGCCACGCTCAAGCGCCGCTTCCTCGGCACGATCGGTGACGAACCTGCCGCGCGCGCGGCGCTGGCGACGCCACCGTCCGACGCGGACGAGGGCGGCGGCAGCGCGGCATCGGCCGGCATTCAGCCGTGGCAGGCCATCAGCGGTGGTGTGGTTGGCACAGCGCTGGCCGCTGCCGTCGCGGGACTGTCGCCGATCGGATTGCTCACCGGCGCCATCATCGGCGCGAGCATTGGCGCCGCCCTGCTCTCGTCGCACGGGGACGACCGTCGGCGCGTGATCGCGATGTGCCTGATCGTCTTCTTCGTGGTGTTCTTCTGGATGGCGTTCGAGCAGGCCGGGAGTTCGATGAACGTCTTCGCCGATCGCCATACCGATCGGGTGCTGGGCAGCTTCACCATTCCGGCCGGCTGGTTCCAGTCGGTGCAGCCGCTGACGCTGCTGCTCTTCGCCCCGCTGATCGCCGGACTCTGGCCGGCGCTCGCGCGCCGCAACGCGGAGCCGTCGACGCCGATGAAGATGGTCTGGGGACTGGTGCTCGTCGGCCTCTCGTTCGTCGCGATGGCGGTTGCCGGTCGCGCGGCCGACGCCGGCCAGCTCGTGTCGCCCTTCTGGCTTGTGCTCGCCTACTCGTTGCAGTCGCTGGGCGAACTGGCGGTCTCGCCGGTGGGCCTGAGCTACATCTCGAAGGTGGCACCGGCGCGACTCGGCGCTCTGTCGATGGGGCTCTTCTTCCTCTCGAATTCGGCCGCGAACAAGCTCGGGGGCTGGCTCGCCTCGCAAACCGAATCGATCGGGTCGCTCGCCGGCTTATTCAGCGTGATCGTCGGCACGTCGCTTGGCGCCGCGCTGTTGCTGGTGGTGATGGTACCGACGCTGCGCAAACTCACGGCGTCAGCCAAGGTGTAAGGCTTTACGGCCAGGTGAAGAGCGAGGTCGGTGCGGTCACCGGACGACTGCGCGCGACGTCGCGCGGCTCGCGCCAGAACTGTCGTCCGACGTCGCGAATCACCACGCGCAACTGCCAGCGACGCGCCCAAGGATCCGGTGTGAGTCGCGCTGCGGCTTCGAGACGCCACGTCACCTGCGACTGCGGCGGCACGGCGCCAAGCAGGGCGACGCCGAGGCTCGTCCCCCACGGCGTGTCGCGACCGTAGGGCACGTCGCCGGCCCACAGGCGGCCGATGTCGAGAAACGGCGCCACGGCGAGCGACGCGACATTGCGGACGCGACCGGCGTACCACCGTTCTTCGACGCGCAGCACGGCCCGTCCGCCGCCCGCTTCACGCGAACCGCGAAACCCGCGGAGGCCGGCATCGCGCGTGTCGAGCACCAATTGAAATGGCGTTCGATTGCGCGCGCCGTATGCCACATCCACCTCACCGACGAGCGTGTGGTTGAGCGCGATGCGCCAGTACCCCGTGGCGCGCCCGCTGGCGACGATGGCGTCCCAGCGTTGGAGCGCCTGCGCGTAGCGCGCCTCGGCGCCGGCCTGGAACACGCCGTAGCGCACTTCGTCGCCGGCGCCGAGCACGATGCCGGCCGTCGTGAACCAGTCTTCGTCGTCACTCCCGAGCGCACGCAGGCCGCGGCCGATCGTACCGCCCACTTCGATGCCCCGTCGCACGTCCTGCAGGCCTTCGACCGCATCAAACCCGGCGACGCGAAGAAAGCGGAGGCGACGCCAGCCCAGCAGTGCGTTGATGCGTGCGCTCTGTGTCGGCACATAGCGCCCGGTCACCGGCTCGAGTGGCGCCGGGGTGAACGTCCCCGGCTCGATCACCACCCCCGTCGTCGACGGCCGGTCGCGCTCCCAGGTGAGGGTCGCGCCGGTCAGGAACAGCGCGCCCGGCGGGCCGACGCGGAGCAGGCCGCCGGCCGTCACATACCGCCGGTCGACCTGCAGCGATACCGGCAGCGTGTCGCGACGCGTGAACGCGAAATAGCCGTCCCTCGCGCCGGCGTCGACCGTCCACGCGAGCCGGTTGAAGTCGGAATAGAACGGCCGTGTGAGTTCGAGCTGCCACGCCTGCCCCAGCGGATCGCGAGACACCGCCCCGGCAAACTGCACCGGCGTCCCGAACGCCGCGTACTTCGCCAGCTCGAGATTCCAGCCGTTCCTGAACCCATCGGCCGCTTCGAAGCCCACCACGGCGCGCACCGCGCGGCCATCCACGTTGGGGTTGCCCAGCCGAAGTCGGGTCAGGTGCGGTGATCCGGCCCTGAGCTGGGCGTCGAGCAGCACCGAGACTTCGTCCGTGGTCTCGACCACCAACGCCGTGCGGCCATCGCCGCGCGCGTAGAGCGTGATCCGCGCGTCGGCGATGTACGGCTGCGCGCGAAGCACGCGCTCGCTCTCGGTGCGCCGCCGTTCGTCGCACGGCGCGCCGACGTGCAGGAGCAGGAAGGGATTGATCGCCGCGGGACGCGTCACGCGGTGAATCGTCGATTGTGCGTCGCGAACGAAGCCCTCGATGGCCCGCGCATTCGGAATGAACTCCGGCAGTCGTGCCCGGAGCAGCGGTCCCTGCGGCGCGACGATGATCTCGTCGATGGTCTGCCCTCGGCACTCCACCGCGGTGAGTCCTGCCGAGGTTTCCTGAGCGGCGATCGGGGCCGCCGCCGCCGTCCCCACGACCGCGAGGGACAGCCACCCCGCGCGGAACCGACGCACTACTGCCCCATGCGCCGCTTGAGTTCGGCGAGTCGTGCCTCGGCCTCCGCTTCGGCGGCCGCGCGGGCCTGCTCGCGCGCGAGCGCATCGGTTTCGCGGCGCAGCGCCTCGTCCCCCCCGAGCCCCAACGCGGCGTCATCCAGTCGTGAGGCCGCGCTGCTTGACGGCGCAGCACCGACGCCGCGCGTCGCCGCTTTGAAGTCCTGCGTCATCGCTTCGACCTCGCGCTCAGCGAGGGCCAGCTCCTGCTCTTCGATGGCCAGCTTCTGCCGACGAATCGCCACCCGCTCGGCCAGTTGCGCCTCGAACTTCGCGGCGACCCCCGCCGTCTCGGCGTCGGCGATCTCCTCGGCCATCGCGCGGCGCCGTTGCACCGTGGCGTACTCCTGCTCCTCCTGCGCGAGCCGAGCACGGGTCGCCGCGATCTGCGCGCGCAGGTCGTCCAGCGCCATCTTGGCGCGCACCAGGGTGTCGCGCATCGCCTGCAAGGCCGGGCGCCGCTCGTCAGCGGCGAGCGGCGTGGCCATCAGGTCACGAAAGGCGCGGCGAAGGTCGTCGAACACAGGGGGCTCCGGAGGGCGTGCAATCGCTCGCCCCTACGGTACCCGCCCGAGCGCGGATTCGGCAGTCCGTCAGGACGCGAATCGCCAGCGGGCCTCGTCGCGGACCTGGCGCAGCAACCGATCCGGCGTGTGTCGGTTGGGGAAGAACAGGGTGTCACTCACCGCGTTCAGCGCGACGCGGAGCCGGTGATAGCGCTTCGATGCCTCGGTGAAGAGCCCCCGCATACCCTGTTCCTCCGACAGCCGATGCTCGGCGGCCAGTGCGTAGCCACGGGCGCCGAGTTCGTCGTAATAGTCGAGGTCCGGGCCCCCACGACGGTGCCGGCGCGCCTCGATGTGGTCGGGAAAGCAACCGGCCAACCAGAGGGCGTAGTTGCCCAGGTGGGCCCGCACGAGATAGGCGCGGCGTGGCTCCGCCCCCTCGGCGTCGCGGAGCAGCGCGGCCAGCGTATCGTAGGTCTCGTCGTCGTGCTCGGCGACTTTCTGATTGCGGTCCTTCCACGCGAACGCCTCGAGGACCGCCGCGACGTAGTCCGCCAGCACGCGGTCGTCGGTGCCGTGCGCCCGCAGGGCGTGGCGGACCACGACGTAGCAGAAGAGTGGCCACGACGCGGTGGCCCCTGCCGGCGTCCGCACCAGCCCTTCGAGCAGCCGCGGATCGTCCAGCAGCGCGTCGATCCCCGCGTCACGGAGCGCCTCCTCGGCGCGGTCCTGCTCCGACGCGGACCCGCGGGCCACGAGCCGCAGCGCGAGCTGCGCGTCGGTACGGGTGAGACGATGCCGGACGTTCGCGACGATCATCCTGCCTCCTCGAGTAGGGCCTGTAGGTTCTATCGGCACATTGCACCGAAGGTTTCACCGGCACCAGCGGCCGTCCACCGGGTATTCGAGTGGTAGCGCACGGCGGTCCGCGCTTCGTAGCTTCCACGCTTCCCCTCACTCGCTGCCCTGCCCCGTGCTCCACATCGCCATTCCTGCTCGCGACGAAGCCCCGACGATCGGGGTGCTGCTGTGGCGCATCCGGCAGGTGATGCGGGAGTTCTCGCGGGAGTTCCAGGTGGTCGTGTACGACGACGGCAGCACCGACGGCACGCGCGAGGTCTTGGCCCCGTATCACGAGGTGCTGCCGCTGACGGTGCTGGGGGATGGCACGGCCCGGGGATACGCGTACGCCGTCAATGCGCTGCTTCGCCACGTGTCGACCGTGGGCCGGTATGCGCGACGGGATGCCATCGTGCTGATGCAAGGGGACTTCACCGATCAGCCCGAGCATCTGCCCGAAGTGATCAAGCGCTTCGAAGGCGGCGCCGACTGCGTGCTGGCGACGCGTCAGCCCGATGCGCTGGCGCCGCAGGCAGTGCGTCGGCTGGCAACCGTGGCGCCGTGGGTGCTCAAGCCCTTCGTGCCCTTGCCGGCGGACGCCGATGCCTTCGGCAGCTTCCGTGCCCTGCGCGTGAGCCTGGTCAAGGACCTCGTCCGCGACGCGGGCGATGCGCCCGTCGTTCACGGCGACGGCTGGGCGGCGAATGTCGATTTGCTGCTCGCCGCGTCCCGGCGCACGAAGCGGCTCGAGACCGTGCCCTTGGCCAAGCGCTGGGACCTGCGTCCGCGCGAGACTCGCGTCCGGCCGTGGCAGGATGCGTTAGCCCTGTTCCGATACGGGCGCGCGACGAAGCGACGGCTCGCTGCGGCGCGGTGATCACGCGCCTCGTGGTCGCCGCGGCGCTGGTGCTTGGCGCCGCCACCGGACACGCCCAACCGCTCGTCACGGGCGAGCGCCTGGATTACGACGTGCGCTTCTCCCGCCTCCGCGTGGGCCGGGCGTCGATGGAAATCGGCGCGGTCGAAGACGTGCGCGGCCGACCCGCGTGGCGCACGACGTTCCGGATCAAGGGCGGCACGTGGTTCTACCACATCGAAGACGTCCTCGAGAGCTGGATCGACACCACGCAATTCCAGTCGCTGCGCTTCGTGCAGGACTATGCCGAAGGCGGGCGCAGCCACGAGCGCACGTACGAGTTCTTTCCGGAGCGGCGCGCGTACCGCGAGCGCGCCGACTCGGCCGACCAGCCGACGGTCGAGGGGCCACTCGACGACGGCTCGTTCCTGTACTTCCTGCGCACCTTGCCGCTGGACGATGGCGCCCGGTATGAAGTGCCGCGCTACTTCCGCCCCGACCGGAACCCGGTGATCGTCCGGGTGCTGCGTCGCGAACGAGTGACGGTGCCCGCGGGCACGTTCGACGCCGTGGTCGTGCAGCCACTGATCAAGGCGCGCGGCATCTTCGCCGAAGGCGGCGAAGCGCAACTCTGGTTGCGGGACGACTCGACGCGCATTCTCCTGCAGATGCGTTCGAAGCTCAAGATCGGCACGCTTGGCCTGCAGCTGACCGCCTACCGTCCCGGACGCCGGTAATGGACTACCAAGAAGCCGATTTGTCGAAGGTTCGGACGGTGCCGATCGCGGTGCGACCGAACAAAGTGGAAGCCGCCGAGTTCGCGACGCCCCCGGGGGCCGACCGCTCGTTCGGCGCGTTTCTCGACGCGTTGCCCGACATCCTCGTCGCTCGTGCGTTTCGCCGAGTCGTTCACGCGGTCGCACAGGCTGCGCAGCGCAAGCGTGGCGTCGTCGTGATGCTGGGCGGACACGTCGTCAAGACCGGGATCGGCCCGTTGCTGATCGACTTGATGCGGCGCGGCGTGATCACGCACCTCGGGATGAACGGCTCAGCCGCGATTCACGACTACGAGATCGCGCGCTTCGGCGGCACGAGCGAAGACGTGGCCGCCGGACTCAAGGATGGCACCTTCGGGATGGCCGAGGAGACGGGCCGCGAGCTCAATGACGCCTTCGTGCGCGGCGCGCGGGAGCAGCGCGGGATGGGCGAGTCGGTGGCGCTGGCGCTCGACGCGGCGCCGAGCGTGGCGCACCCGGAGTTGTCGGTGCTGCTGGCGGCCCATCGACTCGGAGTGCCTGCGACCGTGCACGCGGCCCTCGGGGCGGAGATCATTCACCAGCACCCAGCCGCCGATGGCGCGGCCATCGGCGCGACGAGCCATCGAGACTTCCGACGGCTCGCGGCCAGCTTGCCTGCATTGCACGACGGCGGCGTGGTGTTGAATCTGGGGAGCGCGGTGATCATGCCCGAGGTGTTCCTCAAGGCGCTGACGATTGCGCGCAATCTTGGCGATGGCGCGCCGGTGGACTTCACCGCGGTGGATCTGGATATGCAGCGGCACTACCGGCCGCGGATGAATGTCGTGCAACGCCCCACGCTGCACGGCGGGACGGGCCTCGAGATCACGGGGCACCACGAACTGATGGTCCCGATGCTGGCGTGGGCGATCGTCGAAGCGCTCGAGCGGGGGACGGCGGCTACCGCCCCCGCATCGACGCCGTAAGATCAGAGATTCGAGCCGGACGCGCCGTCGCGAATCTTCTTGGCGGTGTCGGGCGAAACCACCTTGAGTACGACGTAGCCGACGCCGGCGAAAATGGCGACCGGGATCGCCAGCTTGAGCACGAAGCCGAGCAGACCGAACGCGAAGCCAACCAGCCCGAAGACCAACTTGAGTGCCAAGAGGCCGAGGAGGGCGAGCAATCCGATGGTGAAAATGGACTTGAGCATTGAGCGATCCCGTTGGGTGGTCGCAGATCCGTACGAGTCTGGCCGTCGGCCGGTTTCGGCACAGGAACGCTACCGGCGGGACCAGTGAGCGCCAAGCAATGAATCGCGACTTGTTGGTGGTTGGGGGGGGCCTGGTGGGATTGTCGACCGCGCTCGCGGCGGCCGCTCGGGGCCTCCGGGTGCGGATCTTCGCGCCGTCGATGCCGGGGGAATCGTCCCGCATCGGCGCGGGGATGCTGGCCCCGTCGGTCGAACGCGCCAGTGGCGCCGCGCATACGTTTGCCATCGCCGGGCGCGATTTCTACGCGCCGTTTCTCGACCGGCTCGAAGCGGCGACGGGCCGGCGCGTCCCGATGAACGATGGGGGCATTTTCGAGGTCGCCGCCGACGACGCGGAGGCGAGCCGGCGGTCGGCCGACCTGCCCGTCGGCGCCCGCTGGCTCGATGCGGCCACGATGCGGGACGCGGCTCCCGGCCTGGACGCCCCGTTTGGCGCCGTGTGGCACCCGCACGATCGCGCCGTCGACCCCGGCGTGCTGATGGACGCGTTGGACACCGCCGCGCACGCGGATTCGAGAATCGGATGGGTGGCCGCCCCCGCCGCCTCGCTGACCCCCAAGGGCGTCAAGCTCGCGGACGGGCTCGAGTTCCACGCGCCGGCGGTGGTCATCGCCAGTGGCGCCTGGGCCACCCAACTTGCTGGCCTCCCGCGACCCATTCCGGTGCGTCCGCTGCGCGGCCAGATGCTCGAGTACCGCGGCACCCCCACCCGCCACGTGGCGTACGGTGCCGGTGGCTACGTGGTCCCGCGCAGTAACGGGACGACCTACATCGGCGCCACGATGGATGATGTGGGCTTTGACTCGGGCATCACCCCCTCGGGTCGCTCAATGCTCGAGGGCGTCGCCCGACGGCTGATCCCGGGGCTGGCAGACCAGCCCGTGACCAAGCACGCGGCGGGTCTGCGCCCGGTCACGCCCGACCTGCAGCCGATCATTGGGGAATGCGTCGAGCGACCCGGGCTGTGGTACGCCTGCGGACATTCTCGGAACGGCTTTCTGCTCGGACCGTTGACGGGGGAAGTCGTTGCAGACGCCATTGTTGGGCGTCCCCACGGCCACGATCTCCGCCCCTTCTCGATCAGCCGTTTTGCATAACCTCCAAAAGCGTATTTTGCTGGTTACAGGGGAATTCCCCGACTGGTCCTGTCCCTACCTTCTGACACGCGCGGGTTCCCGCGCCCCTGATCCTTCGTATGGCTGAAGCACTGTACCAAATCCTCGGTCGCCACCGTCGCGAGCCTCTCCCCGAACGCAAGCCGGGGTGGCTCAAAGTGCGCGCACCGGGTGGACCGAACTACCTGCGCCTCAAGCAGTTGATGCGGGAGCTCGACCTGCACACCGTGTGCGAGGAAGCGCACTGCCCCAACGTGGGCGAGTGCTGGGAGCACGGCACCGCCACGTTCATGATTCTCGGCGACGTGTGCACTCGGAACTGCGCGTACTGCGCCGTCGCCCACGGGCGTCCGCCGAAGTTTGATCCTGCCGAGCCGTCGCGCGTCGCCGAGGCGGCGCAGCAGATGGCCTTGCGCCATCTGGTGATTACGTCGGTGGATCGCGACGACCTGCCGGACTTCGGCGCCTGGGCCTTCGCCGAAACCATCCGCCAAGTGCACGAATCGGTGCCGGGCTGCTCGGTCGAAGTGCTGGTCCCCGATTTCCAGGGCAACCACGACGCGATCAAGACCGTCCTCGACGCGCGCCCGGAGATCTACAACCACAACACCGAGACCGTCCCGCGCCTGTACAAGAAGGCGCGCCCGGGCGGCCGGTATCAGCGCGTGATGGACATCTTCGCCACGGCGAAGCGTCTCGCGCCCGACATTCCCACCAAGACCGGGATCATTCTCGGGATGGGGGAGACCAACGAGGAAGTCCTCGCGGTGATGGCCGATCTGCGCGCCGTCGACGTCGACATCCTCACCCTCGGGCAGTACCTCCGCCCGAGCGACGGCCACATTGCCCTCGACCGCTACGTAAAGCCGGAAGAGTTCCGGATGTTCTACGAGCAGGGGATGGCGATGGGCTTCAAGCACGTCGAATCCGGCCCGCTCGTCCGCTCCAGCTACCACGCGTGGGAGCAGGTGCAGGCGGCGGGCGTCTAGCCGCAACCCTGCACCTGCCAATGGCCGACCGACCGAACGTCAACGACGGCGACGACGCCGCCTTCCGCCGCGGACTCCTCCGCTCGATGCTCCTCCAGCGCCGCTTCGAGGAGCGCTGCGCCGAAGCCTACGCGCTGGGCAAGATCGGCGGCTTCTGTCACCTCTACATCGGCCAGGAAGCCGTCAGCACCGGCGCGATGTCGGTGCTGCGGCCGGACGACTACATCATCACCACGTACCGCGACCACGGGCAGGCACTGGCCCGCGGGATGACGGCGCGCGCGGTGATGGCCGAGCTCTTCGGCCGCGTCGACGGCTGCGCCCGCGGCAAGGGCGGCTCGATGCACCTCTTCGACAAGTCGCTCGGCTTCTTGGGCGGCCACGGCATCGTCGGCGGGCACATCCCGATCGCGACCGGCGTCGGCTTCGCCGTGAAGTACCGCGGCGGCGACCAAGTGTGCGTGTGCTTTATGGGCGAAGCGGCGGTGAACAACGGCGCCTTCCACGAAGCGCTCAATATGGCCGGCCTCTGGAAGTTGCCGGTCATCTACGTGATCGAGAACAACCGCTACGGAATGGGCACGGCGGTCGAACGCGCCGCAGCCATTCACGACATCTATGAGCGCGGCGCCGCCTACTCGATGCCGCGCGACGTCGTCGACGGGCAGGATGTGTTCGCCGTGCGGGACGCGATGCATCAGGCGGTGAGCCGCGCGCGCGCCGAGCACATTCCGACGCTGCTCGAAGTCCGCACGTACCGCTTTATGGGCCACTCGATGTCGGACGCGGTCTCGGGCACGTATCGCTCCAAGGCCGAGCTCGACGAACATCTCAAGCGCGACCCGATCGCGCTGCTGCGCGCGCACCTGCACGAGCTCGGCGAAATCACCGACGCCGAGGTGCAGGCGATGGACGCCGAACTCAAGGCCGAAGTGCAGGATGCCTGGGACTTCGCCGATGCCTCGCCCGAGCCGCCGCTCGAGTCGCTCTGGGAAGACGTGCTCGTCGACACGACGAGCGACGGGAGGGCGGCGTAATGGCGATTATGACGTATCGCGACGCCCTCAATCAGGCGCTGCGCGAAGAGATGCAGCGTGACGACCGCGTGTTCCTGATGGGCGAAGAAGTCGCCGTGTATCAGGGCGCGTACAAAGTGTCGAAGGGGCTGCTGCAGGAGTTCGGCGAAATGCGTGTCGTGGACACGCCGATCACCGAGTTGGGCTTTGCCGGCGTCGGTGTCGGCGCGGCAATGGTTGGGCTACGCCCGATCATCGAGTTCATGACGTGGAACTTCGCGTTGCTCGCGCTCGATCAAGTCGTGAACGCCGCCGCGAAGATGCTCTATATGTCGGGCGGCCAGTTCCCGATGCCGATCGTCTTCCGCGGCCCGAACGGTGCGGCGCTGCAGCTGGGCGCGCAGCATTCGCAGGCGTGGGAGAGCTGGTTGACGCACATTCCGGGGCTCAAGGTCGTGGCTCCTGGTACGCCGGCCGACGCGAAGGGCCTGCTCAAGGCTGCGATTCGCGACGACAATCCGGTGATGGTGCTCGAAGGGGAAATGCTCTACAACGTGAAGGGCGAGGTCCCCGACGGCGACCACATCGTGCCGCTCGGCAAGGCCGAGGTGAAGCGCGAAGGCTCGGACGTGTCGATCATCACCTGGGGCAAGATGGTGGGTACCGCGCTGCAGGCGGCCGATCAGCTCGCGGCGCAGGACATCAAGGCCGAAGTGCTCGACTTGCGCACGCTGCGTCCGCTCGATGTGCCGGCCATCATCGAGACCGTCACCAAAACGAATCGCGTCGTCGTGCTCGAAGAAGGCTGGGAAGTGTGCGGCTTCGGCGCGCAGGTCGCCGATATCGTCCAGCGTGAGGCCTTCGACCATCTCGATGCGCCCGTGCTGCGTGTGCATCAGGAAGACGTGCCGATGCCGTACGCGAAGGCGCTCGAAAAGGCGGCCAAGCCGGATGCCGCGAAGTGCGTCGCCGCCGCGCGACGCGTGCTCTATCTCGACCGGGCCTGACCGATGGCGACCAAAGTGGTGATGGAAGCGCTCTCGCCCACGATGGAAGAAGGGCGACTCGTGAAGTGGAACATCGCCGAAGGCTCGGCGGTGAAGCAGGGCGAAGTGCTCGCCGAAGTCGAAACCGACAAGGCGGTGATGGAACTCGTCGCCCGCGCCGAAGGCGTGTTGCGGACGCACATCCTCAAGGAAGGCGATACCGCACCCGTGGGCACGCTGCTCGGCGTGATCGCGGCGGCAGATGAAGACATCTCGGCCCTGCTTTCGGGCGGTGGGGCGGCGGCGCCGGCGAAGGCCGCGGCCGCCGCTCCGGCAGCCCCCGCCGCGGCGCCGGTGCCAAGCGCGCCAGTGGCGGCGCCGGCGCCGGCACCAGCGAGTGGTCCGGTCCGCTCCAGCCCGCTGGCGCGCCGGATGGCCGCCGAGCGCGGCGTGGACTTGGGCAGCATCGCGGGCTCGGGACCGAACGGACGCGTGATCAAGCGCGACATCGATGCGGCCGCGAGTGCGCCGGCCGCGGCGAGTCGCCCCGTCGTCGCCGCGCCGGCGGGTCCGGACTCGCAGGACGTCGCGCTCACACAGATGCGCAAGACGATCGCGAAGCGGCTGTCGGAGAGCATCGGGCCGATCCCGACGTTCTACCTCACCGCCGAGTTCGACCTCACGCGCGTGCAGGAGCTGCGTGCGTCCACCGCCAAGCTGGGCGACGCGTTCAAGGTCAGCGTCAACGACGTGCTACTCAAGGCCTGTGCGCTCGCGCTGGCCGAGCATCCCGAAGTGAACGCGCACTGGCTGGGCGATCGTATTCGCCGCTTCTCGCGCGTGCATCTGGGAATGGCCGTGGCGACCGACGACGGATTGATCGTCCCGGTGATCACCGACGCCCACGCGCGCCGCATCACCGACATCAGCAAGGACGCCAAGCGCCTGGCCGGTCTCGCCCGCGAGCGCAAGCTCACGCCGGACCAGTACAGCGGCGCCACGTTCAGCGTGTCGAATCTCGGGATGTTCGGCATCGACCAGTTCACCGCGATCATCAACCCGCCGGAAGTCGCGATCCTGGCGGTCGGCGCCGTCGAGACCAAGCCGGTGTTCGTGGACGGCGCGTGGGTGCCGACCCCGGTGATGCGGGTGACGCTCTCGTGCGACCACCGGGCCATCGATGGCGCCGTGGGTGCCAAGTTCCTGCAGACGTTGCGGCGGTACGTCGAGAATCCGTTGCTGTTGGCGTAACGCGGCGTCCGCAGGAACGGCGGTTCACCACGAAGGCACGAAGGGCACGAAGGAAGCACTTCCAGCAGTCTTCGTGTCCTTCGTGCCTTCGTGGTAAATGGCAGTTGTCGTTGCACTTCCTTCCCAATCACGCCACTAGATTCACCGTATGGCTACCTACGACGTCATCTTCCTCGGCGGCGGCCCCGCCGGATATGTGGGGGCGATTCGCGCCTCCCAGTTGGGTCTCTCCGTCGCAGTCGTCGAGCGCGAAGCGCTGGGCGGGACCTGCGTCCTCTGGGGCTGCATTCCGGCCAAGGCGCTGCTCGAAAGCGCCGGCCTCGCCGAGAAGCTCAAGAAGTCCAAGGAACACGGCATCACGATCGATGGCGTGACCCTCGATTTCGGGCCGGCGATGAAGCGCTCCCGCGCCGTGTCGACGCAGAACTCGAAGGGCGTCGAATTCCTGTTCAAGAAGTGGAAGGTCACCTGGATCAAGGGCACCGGGCGTCTGGCCGGCGGCAAGCGCGTCGCCGTCAAGGGCGCGGACGGCAAGGAGGAGACGCACGAGGCCAAGAAGGCCGTGGTGATCTCGACCGGCTCGCGGGTGAAGGGCCTCCCGCAGGCAGGGCTCGAGCTGAACAAGTCCACGGTCGTCTCGTCGGACGAAGTTCTGGTCGCCGAAAAGGCGCCCAAGACGATGGCCGTCGTTGGCGCGGGAGCGGTCGGCTGCGAGTTCGCCGATGTCTTCGCGTCGTTCGGCACCAAGGTGACCATCGTCGAAGTGATGGATCGTCTGCTGCCGATCGAAGACGCCGACTGCTCGGCCGAACTCGGCAAGGCGTTCAAGAAGCGCGGTATCGACCAACTGCTCGGCGCCAAGATCGCCAAGGCCGACGTGCGCAAGGACGGCGTGACGTTGCATGTCGAGTCGGGCGGCACGAAGCACGTGCTGGACGTCGAGCAGGTGCTCGTGGCCGCTGGCCGCGCGCCGAACGTCGAGAACATCGGCCTCAAGGAAGCCGGCGTGCAGCTCACCGAGCGCGGCTTCATCAAGGTGACGAATCGCCTCGAGACGAGCGTCCCCGGGATCTACGCGATCGGCGATGTCGCGGGTCCGCCGATGCTCGCCCACAAGGGGTCGCGTGAGGGGCATATCGTCGCCGAGATCATCGCCGGGGAGAAGACGCACCCGGTGAACTACGCGAACATCCCGAGCGCCACCTACTGCCACCCCGAAGTGGCGTCGATCGGCCTGACCGAAGCGCAGTGCAAGGAACAGAAGCTCGACTACAAGGTCGGCAAGTTCCCCTTCTCGGCGAACGGCCGCGCGCGCACCTCGGGGGAGACCGACGGCTTCGTGAAGATCATCCGCGGCGCCAAGTACGGCGAGATTCTTGGCGCGCATCTCGTGGGCGCGCACGTCACCGAGCTGCTCCACGAGCTGGTGGTCGCGCGCGAGAACGAGTTCACCGTCGAGGAGATCGATCTGGCCATTCACGCGCATCCGACGTTGAGCGAAGCGATCGCCGAAGCGGTGCTCGACTCGATGGGCAAGATGCTCCACGCGTGACCGGCGAGACGGCGACCTCGCCGGCGCTGTGGGTGTGCGACCTGGGCCTCGTCGAGTACGACGAGGCCCTTGGTCTTCAGCGGGCCGCCGCGAAGGCCCGGATCGCCGGGACGATCCCGCAGGATCTGCTGCTGCTCTGCGAGCACCCCCCGGTCGTGACCCTCGGCCGATCGAGCAAGGCGCAGCATCTGCTGGCCTCGCCGGACGCGCTCGCGGCACGGGGCATTGCACTGCGTGAGGTCGAGCGCGGCGGCGATGTCACGCTGCACGCTCCGGGACAGCTCGTGGGGTACCCGATCGTGGACCTCAAACGGCATAAGCAGGACCTGCACTGGTACCTGCGACAGGTCGAAGCGGCGCTGATCCGCGCCAGCGCCGCCCTCGGCGTGACGAGTGAGCGCCGCGAGGGGCTCACCGGCACCTGGGTCGGCAACCGGAAGCTCGCGAGCATTGGGGTGCACGCGCGGGACTGGGTCACGTGGCACGGCTTCGCCCTCAACGTCACAACCGACCTCAGCTTGTTCGATGTGATGGTGCCCTGCGGTATTGCGGACGTCGAGATGACTTCCTTGGCGCGCGAAGGGGCGGACCTCGGAGACGATCCACAGCGCGTGCGAGATGCTGCGGCGACGTCACTGGCGTCCACCTTCGCGCTCGCGCCGCGTGCGCTGCACCCCTCGGCATTGGAGGCGCTGGTTGCTTCGGCGCGCGTCAATCCGCCGGCAGAGGCCTGAGGCAGGCGCAGCGCGCTGACTCGCGGCGGGCGCACGGCGGGGGACGCCTGCCCCTCACGCGACCGCTTGCGCCTCCCGAATCTCCGACGCGACGGGATTGGGGAGGTCACGACAGGCGACGTTCGTGCATCCCGGACAGCGTTCGCGATACCGCGTGGAGTGCGCGGCACCGGTCTTGAGGTGATCAAGCACCAGATCGGCCAGCGCGTCGAGGAACAGCGGATGGGCGTTCATCGCCGGCGCGCGGCGGAAGCCGCGCAAGCCGAGCGAGTGGGCGAGCTCCGCGTATTCGCGGTCCACCTCTGACAAGGTCTCGATGTGATCGCTCGTGAATGCGATCGGGATGACCAGCACATTGTGCCGCCGGTCGGCGGCGAGCCGTTCGATCGTTTTCTCAGTGCTGGGCCCCAGCCATCGGACAGGCCCGACTTCGGATTGGTAGCACAGCATCGACGGATTCGGCCGCGCCAGCTGTTCCAGCACCCGCTCCACTGACGCGCCTACCTCTTGGGGATACGCGTCCCCTCGGTCGATCACCGACAAGGGTAACGAGTGGGCGCTGAAGAGCAGCAGGACATTGTCCCGGTCCGCCGGTGCGTACTGCGCGAGCCCGATCCGGACCTGCTCCGCCATCGCCGTGATGAATCCCGGGTGCGTTGGCCAGCGGTCGATGACGCTCCAGCGAAAGTGGTCGCGCAGTGCGGTTCGATCGAGCGCGCGCCACAAGTCGTTAAGACTTGAGCCCGTGGTGGTGCAGGAGTACTGCGGATACTGCGAGAAGGCGATCGCACGCTCGATCCCGTCGGCCGCCATCTGCCGCAACGCCGTGTCCGCCGACGGTTCGACATAGCGGAAGGCGACGTAGAATCGGTGTGGTGCCGTGTGTGGAGACCAGGCGTCGAGTCGCTCGCAAAGCCCCCGACCCTGCGCCTCGGTCCACGACCGAATCGGCGATCCGCCCCCGATTGCCTCGTACAGTGCCCGCACCTTTGGGGTCCGGCGGGCCGCGATGAAGGCCCCCAGCGCATCCTGAAACGGCAGGCGCAGCAGTTCACGATCCGCGAACAGGTTGCGCAGAAAGGGCTCAACGTCGCCGAGCGTCTCGGGCCCGCCCATGTTGAGCATCACAATCCCCGTCCCGCCGCGTAGCGGACGGTCAACGGGGCGGGCGTGGCGGCTTTCGTAACTCATTGGCGGGATGGGCTTGGCATTCCGAAGTATCGGTCGCCCGTACCCGCGATGACACTCGGAGTCGTGCGGAGTCCCGCTCCGTATCGCTTCGGAATCGGCACCCACGCAGTAGTTTGAGAGGGTGTCCGACCTCCCCCGCGTGTACACGCCGAAGCCCCGCGAGCTCGTCGCCACGCGCGACCTCGACCGGGAATTCGCCAGCCTCAACGTGCCGCAGCAGTCCGCCGTCGCCCACCCCGGCGGCCCGCTGCTCATCGTGGCCGGTGCGGGGACGGGCAAGACGCGTACGCTGGTCCATCGCGTCGCGCACCTGATCGACGGCGGCGTCGCGCCCGAGCGCATTCTGCTGCTGACGTTCACTCGGCGCGCCGCGCAGGAGATGCTCGCGCGAGCCGAACGGCTGGTGGGCGCGGCGAGCGCGCGGGTGCACGGGGGCACCTTCCACGGCACCGCCAACCGGTTGCTGCGCCGTTTCGGGCCCTCGGCCGGCCTGCCGTCCGACTTCACCATTCTGGATCAGGCGGACGCCGAGGACCTGATGCAGTTGGCCAGGGCGCAGGCGGGCCCCGGCAAGCCGAACGACAAGCGCTTCCCCAAGAAGGAAACGCTGCACTGGCTCTACTCGCGCCACGTCAACACCGAGATCCCACTCGAGACCCTGCTGGCCGACGAACTCTCGGCCTTCGTCGAGCACGAGCCCGCGATCCGAGCGGTGTTGCGCGACTACACGCGACGCAAGGCCGACCGCAACCTGCTGGACTACGACGACCTGCTGCTGTCGTGGGCGATGCTGCTCGAGCGCGGCGGCGAGCTCGCGACGCGCATTGCGGCGCTCTACGACCACGTGCTCG
The DNA here is from genome assembly GCA_033763905.1 of Gemmatimonadaceae bacterium. Taxonomy (GTDB): domain Bacteria; phylum Gemmatimonadota; class Gemmatimonadetes; order Gemmatimonadales; family Gemmatimonadaceae; genus JAJTHG01. The sequence goes on along the minus strand of JANRJP010000138.1, from coordinate 15,364 downwards.
TGGACGAGTATCAGGACACCAATGCATTGCAAGCGCGCATTCTGCGCGGCATGTGCGCTGGGCACCGCAACCTCACGGTGGTCGGCGACGATGCGCAGAGCATTTATTCGTTCCGCGGCGCGACCGTGCGGAACATCCTCGACTTCCCGCGGGACTTCAGCGGCACCACGCTGATCGCGCTCGAGCAGAACTACCGCTCGGTGCCGCCGATCCTCGAGGTCTCGAACGCGGTGATGGCCAAGGCCACCGAGGGATACCGCAAGGCCCTCTGGACCGACCGGAGCGGCGGGGAACGGCCTTGGCTGGTCGCGTGTCGCGATGAGCCGCAGCAGACGCGCTTCATCGCCGACCGCATTCTCGAGCTGTACGAAGAAGGCATTCCGCTCGCCGAAATGGGCGTGCTGGTCCGCGCCGGCTATATGAGCGCCGATCTGGAGATCGAACTGCAGCGCCGCGGCATTCCCTTCGACAAGTGGGGCGGCCTCAAGTTCCTCGAAGCCGCGCACGTGAAAGACGTGCTGGCCTTCCTGCGCATTCTGGAGAATCCCCGCGACGAAGTGAGCTGGTATCGGATCCTGCTGCTGATGCCGGGCATTGGTGAAGCCACCGCGCGGAGCGCCGTCGATGCGATGGCGGCCGGCGCGTGGGCCCCCGCGGCCTTTCGGAGCTTTTCGCCGCCGCCGCGCGCGCAGGCGGCGCATCGGGCCTTGGCGGCCCTGCTCGATTCGTTGCGCGAGAACGTGCCGGTGGAGAATGGCGTGTCTGGCGCAGTCGGACTCGAGATCGCGCGGATTCGTACGCTCTACGACGAACTGCTGCGCGAACGCTACGACCGGCCCGAGGCGCGACTGTCGGACCTCGACCAGTTGCAGACCATCGCCGCCGGCTATCCCGACCGCACCGCGTTTCTCACGGCGCTTGCGCTCGAGCCGCCGCAGGCCACGCAGGATCTCGCCTCGGGCGCGGAAGGGGCCGACGACGCGCTGGTGATCTCGACGATCCACTCGGCCAAGGGACGGGAATGGGACGTCGTCTTCGTGCCGTGGGCGGTCGATGGCTACCTGCCGCTCGCGCGATCGCTGGCGACCGAGGAGGGTGCCGAGGAGGAGCGGCGCCTGGCCTACGTGGCGCTCACGCGGGCGCGCAAGCACCTGTACGTCACCTACCCGCTCAACGCCTACGTATCGCGCCGCGGCGCGGACTACTCGCTCGATCAAGTCAGCCGATTCCTCGACCGCGACGTGCGGGCGCTGATGCAGCGCGCCGCGCTCGGGGATGATGACCGACCGGCGGTCGATGACTCGCCCCCTCGCGCGCCGGTGGATCTGCGCGCCCTCCTCGGCGGACGCTTCTAGCGGTGCGACCGGAACTGCACCCTGCGGTCCTGCAAGCCGCCGTGGTCTTCGGCCTCGCGCTGACGAGCGCGCTGCTCGCTCGCACCTACCGGAAGCCGGTCTTCGCGTGGTGGACCGCCGCGTGGTCGATCTATCTGCTGCGACTGCTCGCGATCATGACTTTCGTCGTGACCGGTGCCCCCATTCTGTTGTTCTGGCATCAGGTGCTGACCGGGTGGAGCGCCCTCGCGTTGCTGGGCACCGCGCTCGTGTTCTCGGAGAAGGCCGAGTGGCGGTCCTGGTATGTCGCGATCGCGCTGATTCCGCTGCTCTGGGCGTGGGTCGCAATGGGGCAACTCGACAACGTGTCGTTGGCGGCCATTCCCGCGGCGTTCTTCTTGGCCGGCGCGACACTGCACACGGGCTGGGTCTTCTTCAAGCACGCCGAGCAGACCGCGTCGACCGGCGCCCGACTCCTGGCTGCGGCGTACGCGCTCTGGGCGTTCCACCACCTCGACTATCCCCTGCTCCGCGCGCGCGGCGCGTGGATTCCCTGGGGCTACTACCTCGACATTCTGCTTGCCTTGGCGGTCGGTGCGGGGATGCTGTTGCTCGTCGCGGAGGATCTCCGACGCGGCGTCGGTGCGCTCGCGACCGTCTCGCGCGAACTGGCCAGCAGTGCGTGGCGGCCGCGTCGATTGGTCCTCGACACGCTACTGGGCGAACTCCTGCGGCTCCCCTCGGTGCGCGGCGCGGCGTTCTATGGCCGCCGCCCGGACGGTGGGCTGTCGTACGAACAGGGCGCCGGCGCCTGCGATGGCTGGACGGGCGACTTCCCCGCGGCGGTACCGTTTCCGTTCAGCGCCACGTTGCGTGTCCCGCAGGGTGCGGGGGCCGCCGGCGCGCTGCTAATTGTCGGCGATGCGCGCAACCCGTTTGCGGCACTCGACCGCGGCTTCCTCGTGACGCTCGGCGAACAGATCGGCGCTGCGCTCGATGCCTCGGTGCTCGCCGGCGGCCTGCGCGCGCGGACGCGGGACCTGCAACGGCTGCAGGGCCTCGTGGTGCGACAACACGAAGAGGAGCGCCGACGCTTCGCGCGAGAGTTGCACGATGAAACGGCGCAGGTGCTCGCCGCGGTCAAGATGGAACTCGCCGTGCTGCGCGATCGCCTGCCGCGCGAGGATGCGGTTCGGCTCGAAGACGCGCTGGCCCTGCTGTCGAGCGGCATCCGCGGCATTCGTGGGGTGGCGCGCGACCTGCGCCCAACGCTCCTCGACGATCTGGGCCTCGTGCCGGCGCTCGAATCGCTCTGCGGCGACTTCGCCGATCGGAGTGGGGTCACCGTGGTCACTGCGTTGCCCGACGCTGCGGCCGTTGGTCGCATTGCCCCGGACGGCGAACTCGCGCTGTTCCGCGCATTGCAGGAGGCGCTCACGAATGTGTCCCGCCACGCCCAGGCTACGCAGGTGTGGGTCACGCTCACGCAGGATGCCACCGGCATCACGCTGACCATTCGCGATAACGGGCGGGGCCTCACTGGTGCCGCCGAGCCCACGGCGGACGGGACCAGCCACGTCGGATTGGCCGGGATGCGCGAGCGCCTCGCGGCCCTTGGCGGATCGGTCGAGATTGGCGACCATCCGGGAGGGGGCGCCTCCGTAATCGTCCGCTTGCCACCGCCCAACGACCCGACCTGATTTCACGCCGATGACAGCCCGTAGCCAGAAGATCCGCGTGATGCTCGTTGACGATCATCACCTCGTGCGTGCCGGCATCCGCTCGGTGCTCGCCCTCGAGACCGATCTCGACGTGGTCGCCGAGGCGGGCTCGATCGCGGAAGCCGAGGCCGCGCTGCCCAGCGCGGCGCCCGATGTGGTGGTGCTCGATCTGTCGCTCCCCGACGCGAGCGGCGTCGCCGGTCTTGGCCGCATCCGGACGGCGGCGCCCGGCGCGAAGGTCATCATTCTGTCGATGCACGATGACCCCGAGTACGCGCGGCAAGCGGTGCGCGCTGGCGCGAGCGGCTATCTGCTCAAGGACGACGCCGGCACCGACCTGCGCTCGGCGGTCCGTGCGGCGGTGCTTGGCGGAACGTTTTTTTCGCCACCGGTCGCGCGCGCGCTGGCGGAACGATCCGCCGCGAGCCGCGACACGCCGACGGCGGACGCGCTATCGCAGCGCGAGCGTGAAGTCCTGAGCGGCATCGCCCGCGGTCTGACGAACAAGGAGATCGCCGCTGAGCTCGGCATCGGCCGCCGAACGGTGGAAAGCCATCGCGAGAACCTGATGGACAAGCTCGGCATCCGGACGGTGGCCGGCTTGACCAAGTTCGCGATGGAATCGGGCGTGGTGCAGCTGTAGCTGCGTCAGGGCAGGCGCAGCACCACCAACTGTGGATGTGAGCGACTGACGAACGCGGCGCCATTCTCGCGCGTCAGTCGAATCGTCACCCCCGGGCCTGACGCCGGTGTATTCAGGAAGGTGTACTGAATGGCCCCCGGGCGCAGGCGACCCTGCCTCGGCGCGCCACCGACCACCACCGAGTCGGCGCGGATGGGGAATACGTCGCGGAACTCCTGCGGATTGTTGACGTTGAAGCGCGCGAAAATGCGCCGCAGGTTGCGCAACTCACCGAAGCGGAACCGCGATGGCACGTTGGCGGCCGGCGCGCCCACGATGGAATCGGCGATGATCGCCGCGGCGAAGTCCGCAAAGAGCGTCTGGAACGGCACTCCGGTTTCCGCGACGATATTGGCGCGTCCGGTGCGGCGCGTGGCCACGAGGCGTGCCGGCAACGTCGGCCCGTACTGTGCGACGAGATAGCGGAAGAACAGCCAGCTCGCCCCGCGTTCCGCGAGCGACCCCGTGGCGCCGTACGCCGTGACCGTGGCGGTGGCCCCCTGCAAGCCGTTCAGCCAGCGGTAGGCATTCTGCAATTGCGGCGCCGAAAACGGCCCGGCGGAATCGGGGAAGAAGTTCGTCGGATTGCTGCGACCGCTGCTCCCCCGATACCGCGTCTCGTACCAGAGGCCGGCGGTTTCCTCGGCCAAGTGGCTCAGCCCTTCGTTCGCCCAGATCTCTTCGGTCGTCCCGCGTCGCACGAGCACGTGCTGCCCGTACGAAATCATATGCTGGAACTCGTGAATGAACGTCGCGGGAGTGGTGCCGACCAGCTGATTGTTGGCCAGCGCGCAACCGACCGAGCCTGCGGGGTCCGGCACGGCAGCATAGAAGATCTCCGCGTTGTTCGACCCGCGCTGCCCGGGAAAGAAGTCCAGCGGATTGAAGAAGCCCGCGATGTATCCCTGCCCGCACGGTGGCGGTGTCAGCCGGTTCACCGCGTCGGTGAGCAGCAGGATCACCCGCCCATTGCCGTCGATGTCCGTTTCGCCGCCGAAGTTCTGCGTCGCGAGATCGTGCATCGGGCCGTCGAGTAACGGCCCCATCGCCGAGATCTCGGCTGCCGTGAAGCCCACACCGACCTGCGGCGCCGCATCGACGTAGACCAGCACGTGATTGCCCGCGTACGCCAGACGGGCGCGAACATCCCGGAAGTTCGACGATCCCGGATCGAGGCTCGACAACACCTGAAACGTGCGCTCGCTGTTGAGGGCGGGCGGGGCTACGAGCAGGGGGAGCTCGACGTAGGGCGCGGCAGGGGTTTGTGTCGTCGCGAGCACCCGCTCGCGATCGCGGATCGCGCGATGGAAGCGGTCGGCGAGCGACACGGGCTCGTCGGTCTCGGGCGCCGGCAGCTCGAGACTCGACGGCACCGCAACGGCCGGCGCAAGCACCGCGCCGGTGGTTTGCGCCGAGAGCAGGTACAGCACCGTCGAGTCACCGGGATTCTCAGTCCCGCCGTCGAGCGCCGAGGCGAGCTGCGGCATCAGCACGTAGCGGGCCCCGTCCGCGGGCAAGGTGAGACAGCCGCGGGCCAGCGCCGTGTCGCTGACCACCAACCGCTGGTACGGCGTCAAGCGCGTCGGTGTCGCCGAGGCCACCGTGGTCACGCTGCCCGCCGCGATCGCCGCGGCGCGAACCTGCACGCTGACCGGCAGCACGGCGGCCGCCGTGCAGGACGGCATCGTGGCCCGAATGAGCGTGTCGCCGCTGAGCGACACGACATTGGCCTGCTGGCTCCCGATGCGCACCTGTACCGCGCCCACATCGCTGCCGAAGCGCCGTCCGCGCACGGTGATCGTGTCGCCAGCCGACAGCGTGGTCGGCTCGACGGCGGTGACCGCCAAGGCATCGACGGCGCGCACGTTGATGCTGATTTCGGAATCGGCTTGGCCGATCACGAAGACGCGCAAGGTACCGGTCGCCCCCGGTGCCGACGCTCGGACGCGAATGGTGGCGACCCCCGCGTTGCCGCTGAGCGCGAGGGTATCGCTGAGGGTGAGGCCAGCGCTCGTCGTGGTGAGCCGCGCGCCCAAGGTCACGGCGAGCCCTTCTTCTCCGGCTTCGGTCGCGACCGCGACTTGCCACACCCCGCCGTTGAGGTCGCCGACGGCGGGGGCCACGACGGAGTCAGCATTGAGCGTTCGGAGGCGATACCGAGGCTGCTTCGGCGAGCCATCATTAGAACCGCACGACGCCAGTATCACGCCAAAAAGCCCAAGAAAGAGGCACTTCGTGGCCTTCATAGGAATTCTCGAAAAGTCAACGATGGACACAGGAGCAATATCGGGCAGTTTTCTTTTGACGACCGTGATCGGCATCACTACCTTCGCAGTCCAATGTCGTTCGTCCACCTGCATTGCCACACCGAGTATTCCCTACTCGACGGCGCGAACCGGATCGACGACCTGATCCGTCGCGCCCAGGAGTTCGAGCAGCCCGGACTGGCGATTACCGACCACGGTAACCTCCACGCCGCGTGGGAGTTCCAGGAGAAGGCGCGGAAGGCCAAGATCACCCCGATCATCGGGATGGAGGCCTACGTTGCCCCGGGCGACCGACGCGAACGCAGCCGCCCCCAAGCGGGCGCCAAGCCCTACTACCACTTGGTGCTGCTGGCCCGCGACTTGACCGGCTACCGGAATCTCGTCAAGCTGTCCTCGCTCGCCTACACCGAGGGCTTCTATGTGAAGCCCCGCGTCGATCGCGAACTGCTGGCAAAGTACTCGGAAGGGATCGTAGTGTCCTCGGCCTGCATGGCGGGCGAGGTGGCCTCGCACCTGCTGGCGGGCCGCCCTGACGAGGCCCGCGCCGCCGCCGAGTGGTACGCGAACCTGTTCGACGGGCGGTACTACCTCGAAGTGCAGGCCCACAACAGCCCGGGGCAGCGCGACCTCAATCGGCAGATCTTCTCGCTGGCCTCCGATCTGGGCCTGCCCGTCGTCGCCACGAACGATGCGCACTTCCTCAAGGCGGACTCCCACGCCGCGCACGACGTGCTGCTCTGCATTGGCCTCGGCAAGGATCACAACGATCCGAACCGGATGCACTACGACGAGGGGCTGTACTTCAAGAGTGGCCCCGAAATGGCGGCCGTCTTTCCCGACCGACCGGACGTCCTCGAGAACACGGTCAAGATTGCGGGCGAGACCGATATCCAGTTCGGCAAGAAGTACTACGTCCCGTCCTTCCCGCTGCCGACCGGCATCGCCACCGAGAACGATCTGCTGGTGCAGCTCTCGGTCGAGGGCGCCAAGGCGCGATACGGCGACCCGCTGCCTACTGAAGTGCAGGAGCGGCTTGACTACGAATTGGGCGTCATCACCAAGACGGGCTACGCCGGCTACTTCCTCATCGTCGCCGACTTCATCAAGGCGGCGCGGGACCGCGGCATTCCCGTCGGTCCGGGGCGCGGCTCCGCCGCCGGATCGCTGGTGGCCTACGCGCTCAAGATCACCAATGTCTGCCCGCTCAAGTTCGACCTGCTCTTCGAGCGCTTCCTGAATCCGGAGCGCGTCTCGATGCCCGACGTCGACGTCGACTTCTGCTTCGAACGGCGTGGGGAAGTCATCGAGTACGTGCGCGAGAAGTACGGCCGCGAGTCGGTCGGACAGATCGTCACCTTCGGGACGATGAAGTCGCGCGCGGCGGTCAAGGATGTCGGCCGCACGCTGGGCTTCACGCCCGCCGAGACCGACGCGCTGGCGAAGCTGATCCCCAACCAGCCCAACTTCTCGCTGACCGTCGCCGAGGCGATCGAGCAGATCCCCGAGGTCAAGAAGCTCTACAAGGACGACCCGCGCTACACGCAGCTGCTCGACTTCGCGGTGGAGCTCGAAGGCCTCTCGCGGCATACCGGCGTGCACGCGGCCGGCGTCGTGATCGCGCCGGGCCCGCTCGACGACTACGTGCCGATCTGCACGCAGAGCACCAAGGGCTCGGGCGCGGGCGCCAACAGCGAAGAATCGGTCGTCGTCACGCAGTACGATATGACGGCGCTCGAGAAGGCCGGGATGCTAAAGATGGACTTCCTTGGGCTCACGACCCTCACCGTCATCACCGACGCAGTGAAGTCCATTGCGGCGCGCAAGGACGTGCTGATCGACGTCGACACGTTGCCGCTCGACGACGAGGCCACCTACCGGCTGCTCCGCAGCGGCCGCACGGCCGGCGTCTTCCAGTTCGAATCGCCGCTGGCCACCGACGTGCTCAAGCGGATGCGCTGCGACCGCTTCGACGACTTGGTTGCCTCCAACGCGCTGCTCCGTCCCGGTCCGCTCGACACCGGGATGCACAACGTCTACATCAAGCGCAAGCGCGGCGAAGAGCCGGTCAGCTACCAGCTGCCCGAACTCGAACCGATCCTCGAACCCACCTACGGCGTCATCACCTATCAGGAACAGGTGATGCGTATCGCGCAGGTGCTGGCCGGCGTGTCGCTCGCCGAAGCCGACGTCCTCCGCAAGGCGGTCGGCAAGAAGGACGCCGAGCTCATCAAGGCCGAGCTCGGCAAGTTCGAAACCAAGGCGGTCGCGCGCGGCTTCGATGGGGCCGTCATCAAGGACATTGCCGGCCAGATCGAAACCTTCGGCCGCTACGGCTTCAACAAGTCGCACTCGGTCGCGTATTCGGTCGTCGCCTACCACACGGCCTGGCTCAAGGCGCACTACCCGGCCGACTTCTGCGCGGCGTTGCTGACGAGTTGCATCGGCGACACCGACTCGGTCGTCAAGTACGTCACCGAGGCGCGCGAACTCGGGCTCGAGGTGCTGCCGCCGCACGTCAACGAAAGCGGCTGGAAGTTCACCGTCATCGCCGATGACAAGATCCGCTTCGGCTTGGGCGCCGTCCGCAACGTCGGTCGCAGCGCGATCGACTCGATCATCGCGGCGCGGCGCGAGCGGCCGTTCACCGATCTGTTCGATTTCTGTGCGCGGATCGATCTCCGCGCGTGCAACCGTCGCGCCATCGAATCGCTCATCGCGGCCGGGGCGCTGGACGACGTCGGCGGCGCCCACCGCGCGCAGCTCCTCGCCGCGCTCGACACGGCGATGCAGGAAGCGAGCCTCGCGCAGCAGGAGCGCGAGATCGGCCAGTCATCGCTCTTCGGGGATGCCGCGCCCTCGGCGCCGCGTACCAACAGCGGCGCGCGGGCCCTGCCGACGATGGCGCCGCTCTCGGAGAGCGAACGACTCCAGCAGGAGAAGGCGATTCTCGGCTTCTATGTGTCGGGGCATCCGCTGGACCCGTTCCGCACCGAGTCGGAACTCTTCGCGACCCACGGCGTCTCGGAGCTCGGCAGCTGGACGCCCGATCCGATCACGCTCGCAGTGGTGGTCACCTCGGTCAAGCGGCAGATCTCGAAGAAGTCCGGCGCCGAATTCGCGCGGCTCGCGGTCGAAGACTTCACCGGGGCGGGCGAACTGCTGGTCTTCCCCGAGAAGTGGGCCGCGATCGGCGACCAGATCAAGCCCGACATTCCGCTCTTGCTGAGCGGCGGCTACTCGAAGCGTGACCAAGGTGCCGAGTCGCCGACGTTCATCGTGGAATCGGTGCAGCGCATGGCCGAAGTGCGCGCCACCGGGCAATTGACGGTGTCGCTGGAGCTGACCCCCGACGCCGCGCAGGCCGGTGCGGCGCTGTGGGAGGATGTGAAGGCGGTGGCGGAAGCCTTTCCGGGCTCGTCGCCGCTCGAAGTACGCTGGAATGACGGTGCCGGCCAGCGGGCGCGTTGGCGCTCGCGATCGCTCACGGTGAGCGCGAGTGGTCCGGCCCTGAAGGAACTGCGTGCCCTGCTCGGCGAAGAGCGGGTGCGCCTCGAACGAGGGAAGTGAATGGGAACCACCCTGCTCGAATTCGAAAAGCCGATCGCCGATCTGGAACGGCAGATCGAGGAACTGCGCAAGTCAGCGGAAGGCCACGAAGTGCCGGTCGAAGCCGAAATCGCGCCGCTGACCGCCAAGCTCGAGTCGCTGCGGCTCGACATCTACAAGAACCTCACGCCGCTGCAGCGGGTGCAGGTCGCCCGGCATCCGCGACGGCCGTTCACGCTCGACTATATCCGGATGTGCTGCACCGACTGGATCGAGCTGCACGGCGATCGCGCCTTCCGCGAAGACGCGGCGATCGTGGGCGGCTGGGCGCGGCTCGAAGGCGAAACGGTGATGATCATCGGCCAGCAGCGCGGCCGCGACACCAAGGAGAACCTCAAGCGCAACTTCGGGATGCCCCATCCCGAGGGCTATCGCAAGGCGCTGCGGTTGATGAAGCTCGCCGAGAAGTTCCAGGTGCCGGTCATCACCTTCATCGACACGCCGGGTGCCTGGGCAGGGCTCGGCGCGGAAGAACGCGGCCAGAGCGAAGCGATCGCGCGCAACTTGTACGAGATGAGCCGACTCACCGTGCCGATCATTGCGACGGTGATCGGCGAGGGCGGCTCCGGCGGGGCGCTCGCGCTCGGCGTGGCCGACCGCGTGATGATGTTCGAGCACTCGGTCTACTCGGTCATCACGGTCGAGGGTTGCGCCGCCATTCTGTGGAAGGACGGCAAGAGCCTCGAGACGCGCGAACGGGCCGCGAATGCCCTCAAGATCACGGCGCCCGACCTGCTGCGCCTTGGCGTCATCGACCACATCATCGAGGAGCCGCCCGGCGGCGCCCACGCGATGCCCGAAGTCGCGGCGCAATCGCTGCACGACGCGCTGGTGGAATCCCTGGATCAGCTCAAGGGGCTCAAGCCCGAGAAGCTGATCCGGCGTCGGCGCGAAAAGTTCCTCAAGATCGGTTCGGTCATCGAGTCGGACTGACCGCCTTCGGCAGTCCGAAACAGCGGCGCGGTGGCCCCCGGAGGCCCCCGCGCCGCTGTATTTTGCAGGATGGCCAATCCGCCGCTCGTCGAAGAACCCAGCGGTCCCCCCGAGTCCACCGCGCCGCCTGCCGACGCGGTGGTCGAGGTCGCGTTCAAGGGGAACCGTCGCGAGTTCTTTTTGTGGAGCGGCCCGACCCCGTCGGTGGGCACACCGGTGGTCGTCGACGCCGATCGCGGCGAGGACTACGGCACGGTGCACAGCATCGGCGAGCGCGCGCTCACGCGCGGCCGCGGCGCGGCGCACGGCTTCGGCCCGGACGGCTGGCCCACGGCGCGCATCATCCGCCTCGCCACGAAGGGCGACCGCCAGCGGCACGCGGAAATGCGCGAGCGCGACGAACCGTCGCGCCGCGAAGCGATGGAGCGCGTCCGCCATTACCGGCTCGCGATGAAGCTCGCCGACGCCGAGTGGCGCTTCGATCGCCAGCGGCTCGTGCTGTATTTCACGAGCGAGCAGCGGGTGGATTTCCGTGAGCTCGTGCGGGATCTGGCGAGCCGGTTCCGGACGCGCATCGAGCTGCGGCAGATCGGTGTGCGCGACGAAGCGAAGCGGCTCTCGGGCATCGGGCGCTGCGGGCGCGAGTACTGCTCGGCCTCGTGGCTCCCCGAACTCAAGCCGGTCAATCTGGGCGTCGCGAAGGATCAAAAGCTGTCGCTGAATCCGACGCAGATCTCGGGGGCCTGTGGCCGCCTGATGTGCTGCCTGCGCTACGAGCACGAGTTCTATGTGCAGCAGCGCAAGAAGTTTCCCAAGGAAGGCAAAATCATCGCGACGCCGAAGGGCGAAGAGAAGGTGTTGGCGATCGACATCTTCCGTGAGCGGATGACGTTGCGGTCTGCCGAAGGCGAAACGCGCGTGGTCACCCTGGTGGATTTCCAGCGGGAGCTCGCGGGCGAACTCCCGCTGCCGTCCGTCGGCGACGACGAGCCGAGCGAGTCCGATGCGTCCAGCGACGACCTCGTGCCCGAGGAGCCGCCGCGACCGACGCGCAGCGATCGCCGCGGCCCGCAGGCCCCCGGTGGTCGCGCGCCGTCGGGCGCGCCGGACGGGCGTGGCGGTAGAAGCCGCGCGTTGCCGGTCGCCGAGTCGCGGCCGCCACGTGAGGACACGCGGCCCGGTCGCGGTCCGAAACCGGGCGGCGGCAGTCCCCCGCCACGGACGCGCGATGACGCGTCCGCACGCGGTCCGGCGCCGTCCGCGCCATCGACGCCAGCAGCGCCATCGGCGGCCTCGGGGCGAGGGCCCGCCGCGGGCACCCCAGACGCTTCGGCTGCCGGCGGCGACGAGCGCCGCCGGCGGCGTGGCCGACGCGGCGGACGACGACACAAGCCCGGCGGCGGGCCTTCCAACGGAGAACAGGCGTGACGCCTCGGTTCTATCTCACGACGGCGATCGACTACGCCAACGGTGATCCACACTTCGGGCACGCACTCGAGAAGATCGGGGCCGACGCGATTGCGCGCTGGCACCGTCTGCGCGGCGAAGCCGTGCACCTGTGCATCGGGATGGACGAGCACGGCCAGAAGGTCGCGCAGACCGCCGCCGCACAGGGCGTCGATCCGCAGGCCTTCGTCGATGGCGTCGCCCGGGTGTTCGAGGAGACCTGGGCCAGCCTTGGCATTTCGCACGACCAGTTCATTCGCACCACGCAACCTGCCCACAAGGCCGGCGTGGTCGCGCTCATCCGCCGCATCCACGAGCGTCGGCCGGACGACTTCTATCAGCACACGTACGAGGGCTGGTACTGCGTCGGCTGCGAACTGTTCAAGCGCGACGCCGAAATCGTCGACGGCAAGTGCGTCCTGCATCCGACGCGCGAATTGCAGTGGACGAAGGAAACGAACTGGTTCTTCCGGCTCACCGCGTACACCGACTTCCTGAAGCGGCTGTTCGCCGAGCGGCCGGAGTTTCTGCAGCCCGACACGCGCCGCAACGAGATGCTCGCGCTGCTCGAGGGCGGACTCGAAGACCTGTCGATCACGCGCTCGCGGCTCTCGTGGGCCATCCCCTTCCCCTACGACACCGACGACGGCGTCCCGCAGGGGACGTGGGTCTGGTTCGACGCGCTCCCCAACTATCTCACCGCGACCGGGTATCCCCACGGCGATTGGGTGACGCGTTGGCCAGCGCAGGTGCACATCGTCGGCAAGGACATCACGCGCCTGCACACCATCGTGTGGCCGGCGATGCTCGAGGCGGCGGGGCTTCCGTTGCCTGAGCGCGTGTGGGCCCACGGCTTCATTTCGTTTGGCGGTGAGCGCTTCTCGAAGAGTGCGGGGGTCAAGATTTCGCTCCCCGAGGCCATCGCGAAGTGGGGGCCGGACGCCTTCCGCTACTTCCTGCTCCGCGAAGTGCCCTTCGACGGCGACGGCTCGTTCTCGTGGGAGCGCTTCGACGACCGCTATGTCGCCGACCTCGCCAACGGCCTCGGCAACCTCGCGAGCCGCGTGACCGCGATGGTCGAGAAGTATCGCGGCGGCGTCGTGCCCAGCGCCGCGCCGGTGGACGGCGATGCGGCCGACTTGGCCGATCTGCGCGAGGCCGATGACGCGATGGATGGCCGTCGCGGCTTCCTGCCGCACGAGGCCCTGACCTGCATCTGGCGCACCGTGACGCGTGCCAACGAGTACGTGCAGGTCGCCGCCCCCTTCAAGCTGGCGAAGGACCCTGAGAAGGCCGCAGAACTCGATCAGGTGCTGGCGTCGCTGATCCGCCGGCTGGCTCGACAGGCCGTGGTGCTGTCGCCGTTCCTGCCGACCAAGGCGGCCGAGCTCTGGTCGGCGCTCGGCGGTCCGGGCGCCGTGTCGGATCAGCGGCTCGCGGGCCTTGAGCGGCTCGATGCGGCCGGTTGGCGGGTCACCAAGGGTGCGGGGCTGTTTCCCAAGCCCGACCCCGTGGCGGCCGGCTAGCGGGGCGCTGCGGCGGCCTGCGAGGGCGCTGCGGCGGCTTGGGAGGGCGCTGCGCTGGTCTGTGGGGCGGCCGGCGCCGAGCCACGGCGCAACGCCACACTCAAGGTCACGAAGGTCACCGGCGGTTCAGTCCGCGGATTGGGTGATGTCAGGAGCCGGATCGTGACCTTCGAGTCGTCTGCCACGTAGATCGAGTCGGTGAACACCGCCCGCAGGTTCGTGCGCCCACTATCGACGCGCGCGGGGAAATCGAACGCCATCACCACGCCGGATTGGGCGCCACGCGCCCGCGCCAACACCCAGGTGCCGGCAGGCACTTGGACCCGGAAGATCCGTTCGACGCGGGCAAAGAGCTGACTGCCCACCGTCGCCGAGGGGCAGGCCGCATCGAGCGCCAACGGGGAATCGGGGAGCTCCCGAATGTCCGGGACCGCGCGATCGAGTTCGGTGGCGGTGTCCGGCAGCGTCCCGTTGAGCGCGCCCGGCGTCGAGTCGGACGGGGACCAGTGCACGGCCACGGAGTCGAGCTGCCGGAGCTCGGCCACCAGCGAGTCGCCCGGTTGCAGCAACGCCGCACCGGTCGCCGCGCTGCGCAGAACACGGACAAAGGCCGCGCGCTGACGGCCGTTCCGGCTGACGCCGCGGAAGACGTACGCAGGCGCGGGCGACGGCAGAAGGACCCGAAGGCCGCGCATCCCCGGGCCGTCGAGATACGCCAGCTGCACCGGACGCAGCGTCGTGTCCTGGCCGGCCGGCAGCGGCAGGCGCATCGGCGTCTGCGGCTGCAGGGCGAGAAAACCGCAGAGTCGTGCGGCGTCGCGATCATCGGCCATCGACGAGACGTCGAAGCCGGTCACGGTTGCAGGGCCCGGTGCGCGATCACGGCAGGCCGCGAGCGTCGCGATCAGCGCGAGCGCCGCGACGGTCGTCCCAATTCGAGAGCAGATCATTGGGAGACAAAACTCGCGGGGGCCGATGGCAAATGCCACCGGCCCCCACGATTCGTGCGGCGCCGAACTCAGGGAGGGGTCGGCGAGTTCGCCGGGCCCGTGCCGCCCCACGTGTAGAACGCCTGCCCGAGCACGCCGAGCTCCTTGGCGGGCACCGGCATTTCGCGCGGCGTGCCGACGAGGAGACCGTTCGGGACGCGACGCCGCTGATAGAACGGCGACGGCCCCAGGCCGAGGAGTTCGATTTCCTGCTCGTAGATGAGCTTCGTCGTGAGCGACGCCGCCCCTTCACCCGCGGTCGCCGGGGCGAGGCCGCCACGGGTCACGCGCGTGTTGTTGATCATCTGGGCCGCGATCGCGAGGTCACCGCCCGCGCGGCGGATTTCGGCCTCGGCGCGGAGCAGATCGTTCGTCGTCCGGCTGATCGCCGGCGCGCGGCCGAACCAGCCCCAGATGCCGTTCGGGTCCTGCACGCCCGAGACGTCATACCGCACGTGGGCGATGTTCGACTGGTGGTACATACCACGCGCCGGGTTGAAGAGCTCGTACTCGGTGTAAGCGAAGTCCGAGCCGCCGTTGGCGGTGCGCGGGATGTTGCCGAAGGTGCCCGTCATTGCGGCCGTGCCGAACGACCCGTCGCCCATCCGGCGGTCCGCCGAGTTGGGCTGCGGCGAGCCGTTGACGCAGCCCGGCGGCGACGCCGCCGTGCAGACGAAGTACGGGTGGATCTGCGTCGGGTCCATCAGCGCCGCGACGCGGGTGCTGACGACGCCGGTATCCATCGCGTTGAACCAGCCGAGGAGTTCCGGGCAGTACGTCGTGCAGCCGTCGCCGAAGAAGTCGAAGTCGAATCCGATACCGCTGGCCGTCAGGGTGGCCACGCGCGCCCAGTCCACCGC
>JANRJP010000136.1:0-3374 GCA_033763905.1 Gemmatimonadaceae bacterium | reverse complement strand
CGTCTCGAGCGCTTCGTCGAAGTTGCCTTCGTTGTACAGCTGATGGGCCCGCTCGTCGTACTCTTCGGAGCTCAGGAACTGGTTCGACATCTCGGGTCGCTCCTCCCGCGGCGAAGGGTTCGGACACCTGCAATTTACCCCATCCAGACGGACGGGTTCAACGGCGTGCAGCGATTGACACCGCGATCTCCGCTGCTAGAGCGGCGTTCGCGTCGAGCAAGGCCAGATTGGTGTTCAACGAGCGTCCTTCGGTTTCCTTCTCGATCGCGGCGAGCATAAACGGCGTGACCGCACTCCCGCGCACTCCGCGAATGCGGGCCTGATTGTGCGCCCCGCGCACCGCGCGCTCCACGACGTCGCGCGGCAGCGCCACATCGGCCGGCGGCGGTTGGACCACGAGCAGGGCCCCCGGTCGCCCCAGCGCGCGCTGCGCCAGGAACGCGGCGGCGATGTCGTCGACCGTGTCGAGCCGCCACGGCAGCGGCAGATCGGTGTGGGCGGTGAAAAACCCTGGCAGCTCATCGCAGCGGTAGCCGACCACCGCGACGCCGAGCGTGTCGAGCCGTTCCAGCGTCGCCGGCAGGTCGAGAATGCTCTTCGCACCGGCGCAGACAACGACACAGGGCGTCCGCGCGAGTTCGACGAGATCGGCCGACTCATCGTAGTCCGGCTCGTGGTGGACGCCACCGATGCCCCCGGTCGCAAAGACGGAGATACCGGCCAGCTTGGCCATCGCGAGGGTGGCTGACACGGTGGTGGCCCCATCGCCTTTGGTGGCGACGAGCAGACCCAGGTCACGAGCACCCGCCTTGTGCACACCGGTTCGGGCGAAGAATCGCTCGAGGTCGTCGCCGTCGAGCCCGAACTGCACCACGCCTTTGGCGATGGCCGCGACCGCGGGGACGGCGCCGCGGGATTCCACCGCCCGCACCATCCGCTCGTAGGCGCGCTTGTTCGCGGGCTCGGGGAGCCCCTGCGCAATGACTGAGCTTTCGAGGGCGACGACAGGACGGCCGTCACGGACCGCGTCCGCGATCGGCGAGAGCAGAGAGACCGCTCCCGTCATAGTCACACTGGCAGGGTACGGCGCGACACGGGGTCGCGCAATGGGCGCTGCGGTGGGAAGTTCTTCACGCCTCCTTCCCCGCTCCCGATGCGCCTCTCGCTCCTCGCGGCCGCCCTGCTGGCCGTCCCTCTGGTTGCTCAATCCCCGGCCCCGCCGACCGCCGACGCGGCGCAGGCGGTCAGTGCCCTGCGCTGGCGGCATATCGGCCCCTTCCGCGCCAGCCGCACGAAGGCCGGCGTGGGTGTACCCCAACGGCCCGGCCTGTTCTACATCGGGGTCGTCAACGGCGGCGTGTGGCGCACCACCGACTATGGACGGACCTGGTCGCCGATCTTCGATCAGGCCCCGACCGGCAGCGTGGGCGCGATTGCGGTCGCGCCGTCGAATCCGTCGGTGTTGTACGTGGGGAGCGGCGAAGGGATGCAGCGGCCAGATCTGTCGATCGGCGACGGGGTGTATCGCTCCTCGGATGCAGGCGCCACCTGGACGCGCCTGGGCCTGCGCGACGCGCAGCAGATCACGCAGATCGTCGTCGATCCGCGGAATCCTGACCGGCTCTTTGTCGCGGCCCTCGGCCACCCGTATGGCAGCAATCCGGAGCGCGGCGTCTTCCGGTCCACCGATGGCGGCCGTTCGTTCGAACGCGTGCTGTACCGCGATGCCATGACCGGCGCGGCAGATCTCGTGATGGACCCGGTGAATCCGGACATCCTCTACGCGGTGCTGTGGCAATCGCAGCACGCTCCGTGGGAGAACGGCGTGTTCACCGGACCGGGGTCGGGGCTGCACAAGAGCATCGATGGCGGCACGACGTGGACGCCGATCGGCGCGGGGCTCCCCACGTACGACGCCGACGGCTTGGGGCGGATCGGCATTACGGTCGCGCCGTCAATGCCGTCGCGGCTCTTTGCCACGGTGGAAGCGCGTCGCGGCGCCGGCATCTGGCGCAGCGATGACGCGGGCCTCACGTGGCGTCAAACCAACCGCGATCCGCGCGTGGTGGCGCGGCCGGGCGATGCCGCCGAGGTGCGGGTGCATCCGACGAATCCGGACATCGTGATCGTGCCGACGATCGTCACGTGGAAGAGCACCGACGGTGGCGCGACCTTCACGGCCATTCGTGGCGCGCCCGGTGGTGACGACTACCAGCGTCTCTGGATTCACCCGACGCAGCCCGATGTGATGTTGCTGACCTCCGACCAGGGCGCCGTCATCACCGTGAACAACGGCGAGACGTGGAGCTCGTGGTACAATCAGGGCACGGCGCAGATGTACCACGTGTCCGCTGACAACGCGTACCCGTACCGTGTCTGCGGCGGGCAGCAGGAGTCGGGCTCGGCGTGTGTCCGGTCGCGCGGCGATTGGGGGCGGATCACGGTCCGCGACTGGACGCCCGTCGGGGTAGAGGAATACGGCTACGTCGCCGCCGACCCGCTCGATCCCGACATCGTGTACGGTGGCAAGGTCTCGCGCTGGGACCGCCGCACCGGGCGCGTGCAGCAAGTGCCGCCGAAGCTGACGCGGGACTCGTCGTATCGGGTGTTGCGCACGGCACCGGTGCTCTTTTCGCCGACGAATCCGAAGCGTCTGTACTTCGCCTCGAATCAGGTCTGGACGACGGTCGACGGCGGGCAGCGGTGGCGCGCGATCTCGCCCGACCTGACACGACGCGACTCGAGCGTGAGCCCGAGTCTTGCCGCTTACGCGACGCGCCCCGAGGCGATCCGTCGCCATCCGGGCGTGGTGTACACGATCGCCCCGAGTCCGGTCGATTCGATGGTGCTGTGGGCAGGGACGGATGACGGGTTGATTCACGTGTCGCGCAATGGCGGGGCGACGTGGCAGAACGTGACGCCGCCCGCGCTGGTGCCGTGGGCCAAGGTGTCGATTCTCGATGCTTCACATTTCGATCGCGGGACGGCCTACGCCGCGATCAACACCCTGCGGCTCGACGAGAATCGGCCAGCGTTGTACCGCACGCGCGACTTCGGCGCGACGTGGACCCGCATCACGAACGGCATTCCCGACGACGCGGCGACGAACGTGATCCGCGAAGACCCCAAGCGGCGCGGCCTGCTGTTTGCCGGCACCGAGCGCACGGTGTGGGTCTCGTTCGACGACGGCGACTCGTGGCAGTCGCTGCGGCGCAACCTGCCCGCGACGAGCAGTCGCGATCTGGTGATCAAGGACGACGATCTGCTGATCGGCACGCACGGGCGCGGCTTCTGGGTGCTCGACGACCTCACGCCGCTGCGCGAGACCGCCGCTTTTGCGTCGCGCGCGGTGCATCTGTTCACGCCGCAACTGG
>JANRJP010000115.1:0-5262 GCA_033763905.1 Gemmatimonadaceae bacterium | reverse complement strand
GTACCGACTGTCGATCCCGGTCAACTTGAGTGATCGCGCGCAGGAATCGGTTCGCAGCGGTCAGAGCACGATACCGCGTGTCTTCCGGATGATGGCCTTTCCGATCACGGGGCGCCTGACGGGTGTGACGGTGGAGTATGGCCGGTATGCCGAGCGCTTCTGGCTCCCGCGCGCGCAGACGGCGGAAGGTGAGGTTGTCGCCAACTTCGCCACGTTACCCCTCATCTACGAAGAGCGCTTTCGCTACGAGGAAGTGCTGTCGTCGGCGAGCAGCGATGCGCCGGTGGCCATTGCCGGGACGGCGCCACGCGATACGGCGCCGGCCGACTCGTCGCTGATGCCGCCTCGGTGGGAGACATTGCGCGATCTGACGCCGGAGGCACGACGCGACATCGTGCAGGCGTGGCGGACCCGGGTGCGAGCGGCGCGTGACGCGCAGTGCGCCAAGGGAACGACGAGCTGGCAGGTGCCGACGCGTCGGTTCAATGGGGTCGTCGAGGGCGTCCAACTGGCCCCGTGCGATCGGACGAGTTTGGCCAACGACGATCGCTTCGGCGGGCCACTCTTCCCCGCCGACGAACAACCCTTCGCACGCTCCGCGACCGCCGAGGCAGATCGCCTGCTGGGCTTGGGTGCGCAGGCCGGCTTCGCGCCGCGGCGCATCGAGTGGTTGTCCCCGGCGGAGCGGGGCCTGCTCCGTTTCAACCGCGTCGAAGGCCTCTCGGTGGGATTCGGCCTGCGCCAGGAATTGGGCGGGGGCTTCGACTGGAGTGCATCACTCCGGGTTGGGATGGCGGATCAATGGCCCAACGCGGCGGTGCAGCTGACTCGTCGGAGCGCCAGCGCGCGGCTCTCGGTGGAGGCGTACCGCCAACTTCGCAGCACGAACGCGTGGGGTCGGCCGTTCGAGTTCGGCGAGTCGCTCCTCGCGCTCACGGCCGGTCGAGACGACGGCTTCTACGCTCGAGCGAGCGGACTCCGCGCCGCGTGGTCCACGTCGGGCACCTGGCAGCGGCGCACCGAACTTTTCGCGGAGCGCGTCGCGTCCGCCGTTCCGGCGGCGAACAGCAATCGACTGTTCGGCTGGGATCCAGCTCGTCTCGGAGCCAACCCGCAGACCACGGACGGTTGGTACTCCGGCATTCGCCTCGACCACACGCGAGAGTGGGGCGGCGACCCCGACGGCACCCGCGTGTTTGTCGACGTCCGCACCGAAGCCGCGCTCGGCGCCGTCGCCTACGGACGTGGCGCGGCCACGGCGTGGGTGCGTCGCGGGCTGGGCGCGTTTGACATCTCCACCACGCTGTCGGCGGGAGAAGGCATTCGTATGGGGTCCGGCGGTCCGACCACGCGGGTGCCGACGCACGTCTGGTGGCGGCTCGGCGGCGCGCGCACGCTGCGTGGGGCGCTCCCCGGCGAGCAGGCGGGCGAAGCGTATCACCTGCTGCAGAGCGAAGTCGGCCGGAAGCTCGGCGCGCTGCGCCCCTTCATCGGGGTGGAATGGGGATGGGCCGGACGGGGCGCCGACCGGTGGAGCGGGGCACCAACCCCGAGCGCGAGTGTGGGGATGTCGGCGATCGATGGGCTCCTCAGGCTGGAAGTCGGTCAGGTGCTGCGAGGCGGTCGAGCGCCGCGGTTGCAGATCGCGATCGACGCGAACTTCTAGGGTGATTCGGCAGTAGGTTCTGGCGTATGGATCTGCCGTCCTTTGCCGCACAGTTGGACGCCGAGCGAGGGCGATATGCCCTGCCACCCGGCGTGCGCGATGGGGCCGCCGCGTGGTCCGATGCGGCTCTCGCCGTCCTGTTTCCGCAGTTTCGTTCGTCCGCGAGCACTGCCGACGGCACGGTTCGGACCGGTGAGGCGGGGGCTGAACTTGCCGCGTTGGCCGCACAGCTGCGTCCGCTGCTCGCCGCAGTGGCAGCGCCGGAGACAAGCGCCGACGCCATCGATGCCCAGGGCCACGCGGTCGTTTCGTCGTTGCCGCAGGTCTATGCGGTGCTGCAGCGCGACGCCGCAGCCATTCACGCAGGTGATCCTGCGGCGCAATCAGTCGATGAAGTCATCCTGAGCTATCCCGGGTTTCTGGCCACCGCGTACTTCCGGCTCGCGCACGAAATGCTCCGCTGCGGTGTCCGGTTGATTCCGCGGCTGATCTCGGAGCACGCGCATCGCCTCACGGGGATCGACATCCATCCCGGGGCGCAGATCGGCGAGTCGTTCGCAATCGACCACGGTACCGGGATCGTGATCGGCGAGACGTCGGTCATCGGCGCCCGCGTCAAAGTGTACCAGGGTGTGACGCTCGGGGCCTTGAGTGTCGAGAAGTCGCTGGCGAGCGTGAAGCGACATCCTACGATCGAAGACGACGTCGTGGTGTATGCCAATGCCACCATTCTTGGCGGCAAGACGGTCGTCGGAGCCGGTTCGGTCATTGGGGGCAACGTCTGGCTGACGCGATCGGTGCCGCCCCGCAGTGTGGTGACGCACGAATCGCAAGTCGGACGTCGGGCCGATGATGGGCTCGACTATCACATCTAGCACGCAGGGACGAGGAGACCGCAATGCGCGCAGCATCAGTGCTGGACACGATCGGCAACACACCACACGTGCATCTGGCGCGGCTCTTCGGGAGCCGCGTGCACGTGTATCTGAAGTTGGAACGCGCGAATCCCGGTGGGTCGATCAAGGATCGCATCGCACTGGCGATGATCGAGGACGCCGAGCAGCGCGGACTGCTCCGACCCGGGAGCGTGATTGTCGAGCCCACCTCGGGGAATACCGGGATCGGCCTCGCGATGGTGGCCGCGGTCAAGGGCTATCGCCTGATTCTGGTGATGCCTGAGAGTATGTCGATCGAACGGCGGCGCGTGATGGCGGCGTATGGCGCGGAACTCGAGCTCACGCCGCGCGAGGTGGGAATGAAGGGGGCCATCGCCAAGGCCACGGACATCGTGGCGTCGACCCCCGGCGCGTGGATGCCGCAGCAGTTCGAGAACGGTGCGAACATCGCGGTCCACGTACGGACCACCGCGGCCGAGATCGCCAAGGATTTCCCCGAGGGCATCGACTACCTGATCACCGGGGTTGGCACCGGCGGACACATCACCGGGGTGAGCGAGACCCTCAAGGCGAAACACCCCGCACTGAAGACCTTTGCCGTCGAGCCGGCCAAGTCGCCGGTCATCAGCGGTGGGACCCACACGCCGCACAAGCTGCAGGGCATCGGTGCGGGGTTCCTGCCGGCGAACCTGCACACCGCCACCCTCGATGGCACGATTCAAGTGACGGAAGAGGATGCGTTCGAGTACGCGCGGAAGCTCGCGCGGACCGAGGGGCTGTTCGTGGGTCCCTCGTCTGGCGCCTCGCTGGCCGCGGTCGCGCAGAAGTTGCCCGAGATTGCCGACGGCGCCACGGTGCTCGCGTTCTGCTATGACATCGGCGACCGATATCTGTCGGTGGACGGTCTCTTTTGATCCCCGACGTGCCGCGGTCTTCCGTGGGTGAGCGCTCGCTCTCGGGCTCGGCGTTGCTGGCGCTGGGCCTCGCGTTGGCGGGGTACTTCGCAGGGCAGGGCATCGTGCGCGCGAAGGCGGCGGATCGCTACGTCACGGTGAAGGGTGTGGCTGAGAAGGAAGCCACGGCCGATCTCGCGATCTGGCCGATTCGAGTCGTCGCGGCCGACAACGACTTGTCGCGCGCGAACGCGCAGCTGGCGCAGAGCACGTCGCGGATTCGCACGTTTCTGGCAGCGAATGGCGTGGACACAAGCGACGTGGCGGTGCAGGACTTCATCGTGCGCGACGCGCAGGCCAACGGCGGCGGCATCAACGACGGGCCACGCTATGCGATCAACGTGACCTTGCTGGTGCGTTCGACGAAGCCCGAGGTGGTGCTTGCCGCGAGCCAGAAAGTCGGCGAGCTCGTGGCCCAGGGCGTGCCGCTGACGTCGGGCGCGGACTACGGCGGCGGCGGGCCGACCTTCGTCTTCAGCGGCCTCAATGCGCTCAAGCCGGCGATGATTGCCCAGGCAACCGCGCGTGCCCGTGAAGCCGCCGAGCAGTTCGCGCGCGACGCGGGGAGCCCGCTGGGCGGCATTCGGCAGGCAAACCAGGGCTACTTCGAGATTTTGCCGCGGGACCCCGCGCCTGGCATTTCCGAAAGCAGCCAGATCAAGAAGACCGTGCGTGTGGTGGCGACGGTGGAGTACCTGCTCGCAAACTGACGCGCGTCAGCGGGCGAGCAGGAGCGGCCACCAGTCGCGGCCGTCGAGCACCGTGTTCGTGCGACGTTTGTCGACGACGCAGCGCACCAGTCCCTCGGCGAGTTCAGCTCCGGTGGCGCTGCGCCAGCGGTCGGCAAGGCCGCGCCCTCCGAAGGCGGAGAGCGCGCCAAGCGCGATGTCGATCGCCACGGCGCTGACACGTTCGACCGGCCGCGACTCGCCGCGATCACCGCCCGAGATGAACGCCGGCCGCGCGGCGATCCACGGCAACGGCCCCGACTTGAGTTCGCGCTCGAGCCGCGCGCGCACCGCGAGATACTCGTTGGACGTGCCGTCGCGCACGCCCTGTGCCGAGAGGTAGACGAACGTCGGCGCCGGCGTCACGGATGCCGCCGCGTCGTAGAGCAGTCGGGTGAGGCCATAGTCAACGGCCTCGTAGGTCTCGGGCACCGCGGACCCCGTCTCACGGTCGCCGCGCGCTTTTGTGGTACCGAGCAACGACCAGACGTGGGTCGGGCGAATGCGCTGCAGTGCATCGGTGAATTCGCGCGGTGTCCACGCGATGGCCTCGACGCCGGCGCCGAGTTCGGCCCAGCGCGTGGTCCACGCGTCGATGGCGCGGGAATCGGGTCGGATATGTGCCCACGTCACCGCACCGCGGCGGCGCAGCGATTCGACGATGTGGCGACCCGTATAGCCGGTGGCACCGGCAACGAAATGCACCTCGTCGTGGGAACTGGGCAGTGTGTCGTTCGCGCTCATCTCGCAACGTTCCTATCCGCGACAGCGTAAGGGAAGCGGCAGTCGAAAGCGCGCAGCCTGTGGTCAGGCATCGCGCGGTCGGACTGCCCATCACTTCCAAGGTTTATGCGATTCTCTTCGATTTTTCGAGTGTTGGTCTCAGCCATCGGCGTGAGCGCCGGTGGCGTGATAGCTGGTACCAGCGCTCTGGTGCTGACGCCGGCCGCAGCGACTGCGCAGATCGGCAGTACGACGGACATCATTCAAGGGCAGGTCACCGATTCCACCGGCAAGCC
>JANRJP010000076.1:0-20924 GCA_033763905.1 Gemmatimonadaceae bacterium | reverse complement strand
GTCGGCGTTGAGGAAGGTGGGTGGCGTATCACCCGGGCCCAAGAACGAGACGTACTTCTCGTCCTTGGTCTGGATGCTGCGGAAGTAGGTCCACGCATCGGCAACCAACGTCGGCTGCGTGAAGAGGTCCACCAGCGTCATGGCCTGCACCTTGGCGCCGGCCACACCGCCCTTGTGCGCGATCGGCGTGGCCATCGCGATGCCATTCGCCCAGTTGTGGCCCGGCAGATTCGGAATGTTGCTGGGGTAGCGCAACGTGATCGTGGGCATATTCCAACTCACGTCGCCGATGTCGTCCGATCCGCCGCCCATTCGCGTCGCGGGATTCACCGGGCCGCGCAGCGCGCCAACGACGGTGCGCAGGCCCGAGTCGGGCACGCCGAGCTCGGTCTGCAGGCCGCGGGCGAGCCGTTGATCGCGGTCGTCCCAGGTCGGCGGTCCGACTCTGCGGATGTTCGCATACATTGCTTCGGCCACGGGGCGGCTGAAGTGCGCGCTCCAGGCCGATCCCCAGATGCGCACGGTGTCGAGCTTGGTGTCGGTCATCATCGCGGCACCAAGCGCGATCCGCCGGCCCGTCTCGAAGAGCGCCTTGGTGCGCGCGTAGTCGCGCTCCCGGAAGTAGAACCAGATGCTCGCCGTGCTCGGCACGACGTTGGGCTGGTCGCCGCCATCCTTGATGACGTAGTGGGAGCGCTGCGGCAGTTCGAGATGTTCGCGCCGGAACTCCCAGCCATTGGCCATCAGCATCACGGCATCCAGTGCGCTCTTGCCGCGCCACGGAGCGCCCGCCGAATGCGCACTCTGCCCCTTGAAGAAGAACTCGGCGCTGATGATGGCATTCGACGACGACTGACCCCACGAGACGCCGAGTTCATCGCCCACGTGCGTGAAGAGCGTGACGTCGACGTCCTTGAAGACGCCGGCTCGAATCAGATGCGCCTTGCCCGCGACCTGTTCTTCGGCGACGCCGGGCCAGAGGACGAGGGTGCCATTGAGCTTCTCGCGCGTCATCAGGTCCTTGAGCGCGAGCG
The DNA here is from genome assembly GCA_033763905.1 of Gemmatimonadaceae bacterium. GTDB lineage: Bacteria > Gemmatimonadota > Gemmatimonadetes > Gemmatimonadales > Gemmatimonadaceae > JAJTHG01. The sequence goes on along the minus strand of JANRJP010000076.1, from coordinate 19,890 downwards.
CCGCGACAATGTTCACCGCCTGTCCCGAGTTGTGTCCCTCGCCGTGGCCGGGTGCCTGCACCACGCCCCACTCCTTGTAGGCGATGCCGGGCTTCTGGTTGCTCTGCGGAATGCCGTCGATGTCGGAGCCGAGCGAAATCACCGGCTTGCCGGTGCCGCTCGACCAGCGCGCGACCCACGCAGTCGGCATTCCGGCGACCCCGCGCTCGACGGTGAAGCCGTTCTTCTCGAGCAAGCCGCTCAAGTAGCGGGAGGTTTCGATCTCCTGCATTCCGAGCTCACCGAACGAGTAGACCTGATCGATGATCTCCTGCACGAGCTTGGCGCGAGCCTCGACCCCTTTGACTGCTTCAGTCTTGAGGCGTTCGATGCGGGGGTCGGTCTTGTAGCGGAACTTGATCGAGTCTGCCCAGTTCGATTCGACCGTCTGCGCCGCCGCCGCGCGAGGGGACGCCAGCACTGCGCCTGCGGTCAGCAGGAGCACACACACACGAAACATCACGCGAACTCCGAGGGGTGAGGGAACGCCGAGCCGTCCCCGAGAAGGTGCGCCGCAAACGCGGCATCGCTAGGGGCCAAAGGATACGCGGCCAGTTGAGCGGGCGTTGCCCACGCGAGCGCCTCGTGCTCGCGCGCGACGGGCGACTCGTCGGTCTCGACCGCGACGAAGACGATGAGATACGGCGAGCCCGGATCGCGCCGCTCGAAGAGCACCGCGCCGCTCCGCGTGTGCTCGAGCCCGAGTTCTTCGCGCAGCTCGCGCGCCAGCGCGGCGTCGTCGGTTTCGCCGGGCTCGACTTTGCCGCCGGGAAACTCCCACAGTCCGCCGTGTCGGGCGGCCGTCGGCCGGCGAGCGATCAAGTAGCGGCCGTCCCGACAGAGGACGGCCGCCAGCACGCGAATCAGGGCATCGGACACACGGGAGCCTGCTCCCGTCGGCCAGCAGCGCGCAAGGGCCGGTTAGCGCTCGGTCTGCTGCACGTGCACGAGCGTCGGGCGTGGCAGCGCGCGACCCGGACGCAGCAGATCCGCCACGAGGGCGCCTGCGGTGGCGAACCCGCCTGCGCCGGGCCCCTCGAACACCAGGGTGCCGGCCGAGCGAGACTCGACCACCACGCGATTGCGCTCGAGATCCACCGAGGCCAGCGGGTCGTCGGTCGATAGACGCTGGAGCGTCACCGACGCCGACAGGCCGTGTGACGTTCGGCGGATCTCCGCAACTTGCCGTACGACGCGCCCCTCGGACCGTGCGGCATCGAGCAGCGTCGCCGCGTCGGCGAAGCCGCCGATCGTCACCGGCAATTGATGCGGGGCAATGCCGAACGCGAGCCAGGCGAGCAGGCGCAGCTTGTCGGCGGCATCGAGGCCGTCCAGATCGCGCGAGGGATCGGCTTCGGCATAGCCCAAGGCCTGCGCTTCGGCGACGGCGGACGCCACCGAGTCGCCACGCAGGGCCCGCGAGCAGACGAAATTCGTGGTGCCATTGAGGACCCCACGCACGGTATGCACGCCGACGCCGGCGAGGCCATCGCGAATGGCGCGCACCACCGGAATGGCACCGCCCACGGCGGCTTCGAAGTCGAGCTGCCCGCCGTGCCGCTCCGCGAGTCGCGCGAGTTCCGTGCCGTGCTCGGCGATGAGTCGCTTGTTGGCCGTGATGTACCGGGCACCGCGTCGCAGCGTGGCGCGCGCCAGTGTGAGCGCCGGATCGACGCCGGGCAGTGCTTCGACGACAACGTCGGCGCGCCGATCGAGCAATGCCATCGGATCGGCGGTGAATCGGCTGCCATCGAGGGGCACGTCGCGCGCGCGAGCGGGATCGCGCACCAGCACGGCGCCGACATCGGCCAGTCGGACCCCGGGAATGGCGCCTTCGGCGACCAGTTGCACGAGGGCACCGCCCACCACACCGCAGCCGGCCAGCGCGAGCTTGGGGGCTGATCGTGGGCGCAACGGCCGGATGGCGTCCTGTCCCGCCGGGCGAGACGTCGCTGCGGATGACACGGGGCGAAGGGCGGCACTCACGCGGCCACCTCCTGGGTACCGAGGGCACGCGCAAGATCGTGCGCGACGAGGCGGCCAATGCCGCGTTGATCGATCAGAAAACCGTCGTGGCCGTGCGGCGAGACGAGCAGCTCGAAGCGGCCACTCGCGGCATCGGTCCACTGCCGGACCACATCGGGCGAGTAGAGCACATCGGTGGAAATCGCCACGCCAGTGACGCGGCCACCCAGCGTGGCCAGCGCGGCCGCGATGCCGCCGCGGCCGCGGCCGATGTCGTGACTGTCCATCGCGTCGAGCAGCGTGCGATACGACGCGGGATCGAAGCGCGCGACGAGCTTGTCACCGTGTGCCGCCAGCCACCCGGCCACGCGCCATTCGTCGTTGGCTTCGGTGGTGCGACCGAAGCGGTCCTCGAGGCCGGGCTCAGCGCGGTACGACAGCATCGCGATCTGCCGGGCCAGCGCGAGTCCCGCGCGTCCACCGCCGAGGGCGTCGAGGGCGGCGCGTTGCACGCTGTTGAGGCCGATGGCCCACGCGGTGTGTGCGGCCGGCGCGGCAATGACGGTGGTGTAGCCGACACGCGTCGGCTGCGACACCGCAAGTTCGAGTGCTACCATCGCGCCGAGCGACACGCCGGTGGCGAGCGCCACGTGGGAAATGTCGAGAGCGTTCAGCAGACCAGTCACCGCCGCGGCCTGATCGCGCGTGGTTACTTTCGGGAACCGCGGATCCAGCGTCGGGCCGGCCGATCCGTAGCAGGAGCCCAGCAGGTTGGGCGCGATCACGCGCACGCGGCGCGTGTCGATCGGTCGCCCGGGGCCGGCGACCACGCGCCACCAGTCGCCGACGGCATCGGCCGAGCCGGTGAGGCCGTGGAGCACCACCACGACCGGGGCGCCGACCGGGCCATCGTCGTGGTAGGCCACGGGTACCTGGGTGAGCACGGCGCCGCTCTCGAGCCGGAGCTCGCGGAGCCGGGCGATCTTCAGGACACGATCTGCTGCGATGTTCGACATAGGGACTCTCGGTGATGCGATACCACGACAGGACGGACGATCCGGGGGGACAACGAAAAACCCCCGGCCCTCTCGGGAGAGAGGACCGGGGGTGGCAGGCGACGCAGGGTCGCTAGATCACCAGGCGCACATCGGCACGCGCGCCACCCGTCCGTCTCTCCCCAAGGGAGAGCCGCACATCGTGCAGCAGCCGTTGCCGGTTCGCAGAACCATCGGTGAAAACGCGCGCGAGGAAGGAAAAACCCCTTCGGACGAAAAAATCCCCGAGACGATGAGGCTGCCCGGGGAGTGGATCGCGGTTTAGCACCTTGTTTAGCGTCGCGGCAAGCAGCGGCAAATCACGACGGGACTCTGTTGTGCGATGAGTATCGGTCGGTTCCGGCCGGAAGTCAAGCGACGGGGCGGCGGTGGCGAAACGGTGACGATCCGGGCGACCGGTCGTCGGTCTTCCGGACCCGATTCCGGTGTGGCGGCAATGGCGGACGGCACGGCAAAGCCAATGGGGACGATCGGCTGGAGCGACCTGACGGTGGCCAACGCCACGGAGGTCCGCGACTTCTACGCTGCGGTGTGCGGCTGGACCTTCCAGACCGTGGCAATGGACGGCTACGAGGACTACGCGATGATCGCGTCGGACGGCGAGACGGGTGTGGCCGGGATCTGTCACGCGCGCGGGCCGAATGCGGACATCCCGCCGCAGTGGCTCAACTACGTCAGCGTGCCCGACGTGCACGCCGCTCTGGCCGCCTGTACCGCGCGAGGTGGCCGAATCATTCGACCGGCATCCTCGATGGGCTCGTATGGCACGCTGGCCGTCATTGCGGATCCCGCCGGCGCCGTGCTCGCCCTTCTGCAACCGCCGCAGTAACGTTTCGCGGACGACCCACTTCTTCTCAGGAGCTGTTGATGCGTCACTACGTCATCGCAATGGCCGCCGCCGTGTGTGCGGCGGCGACCACGGTCACCACCGCATCGGCTCAGGTGCCGCTGGTGCCGGGCGCGCTGTCGATCTCGGGCGGCGTCGAATTGCCGCAGGGCGAAGGCGGCACGCTACTGAAGCAGGGGATCACCGGGGCTGTGGGGTATCGGCTCGGGATTCCGCTGACGCCCTTCGCCGTGCGCGCCGAGGCAGGCATCAGCCGCTTCGATGCTGATGCCGGCGTGCGGGTGGCTGGCGTGAACCTGTCGTCCCGCGGCACGACGCAGATCCTGTCGGTCGGCGCGTCGGGCGAGATGACCGTGCTGCCGTTGATCGTCTTCCGTGGGTACGTCGTCGGCGGCGTGAACTACTCGCGCGCCACGGGTGAGTACGGCGTGGGGAGCGTGGCGTTCGCATCGCAGGAGAACAGCGGCGTCGGCTACTCCGTGGGCGTCGGGGCCGAGTTCCGGCTGCCGATCCTGCCGGCAGCCGGTGTGGAGGTGCGGTATCGCTACTCGCCCAACGTGCTGGGTGGCGTGGCGGGCCTGCGTTCGATTCCCGTGACGGTGCGCCTGACGTTCTGACCGGCGGGCAGCGCGCTCAGCGCTGCACCAGAATCAGATATCGAGACGTAGCCCAGAACTGGCCGGGGTCCGTGATGCGCAATGCGCGACGGACCCCGTTGCCGTCGTGGGTGGTGCTGTCGGTGAAGGACAGCGCGTGGCGTGAGACGATTTCGTAGCGGCGCGTGCTGTCGGGGAGTGCGATGCGCGTGGTGGTCCGAATGTCGAGCGGCGTGAAGGCGTCCTTGGGCAGATTCTTGGCCGGCTGCAAGGTGCGGCCGACTCGTGCGACGACCAGGTTCGCCCCGCCTTCGCGCACAATGACGCCGCGCGCGAGCAAATCGCTCTCGGTGCCGATCGCCACATAGGCGCGCGCCTGCGCGTCAGAGAGTCCACGGACTTCGCTGCGGAGCGTGGTGGTGTCGCGCTCCAGCGCCTGGGCGACCGTGCTCAAGCTGTCGACCCGTCCCTGCAGCGTCTGGATGGTCGCGAGCTGGCGCTGCACGGTGGCGCCGAGTTCGGCGATGATCGTGTCGCTTTCGGCGGCGCGGCTGGCCATTTCGGCTTCGAGGGCCTTGTTGCGCTTGCGGGCTTCGGCAAGCTGCCGTCCGGTGGCGCGGGTGCGCTCGACGAGCTGTTCGACCCGTTCGAGCAGAGCCTGCCGGTCCTGCAACTGTTGTTCGACCGGGCTTTCGGACGCGACTTGGGGGCGTGGTCCGGTGCGAGTGGCCGGGACGCGATCGAGCTGCGAATCCACGGCCACGAGGAAGCGGTCAGTCTCGAGGACGATGCGGGTCAGCGAGTCTTTCTGGGCGGCGAGTTGCTCGGCGAGCAGCAACTGCTGGGTCGCGGCGGGATCGGCCGCGCGCGCGGCGTCGGCGTCGGGGCCGCGGGAGCAGGCGGCAAGGGTCGCGGCGACGGCGGCGACGAAAATCAGGCGGGAAGTCATAGCCGGAGAATCATTCGATGCGCGCCCCGATGCCATCACGCGGGTGGCAGGGCGGGGCGCGGCGCGTGGGGGCACCACCCCATCCCACCGCACTGCTACGTTTGAAGGGCCTCCAACCACCATTCGACAATGTCTGCTTTCGTGCGACGTGCCGCGGGATTCTCGCTCTGTTGTGCTGCCGTCCTCGGTTCGACTGTCGCCGCGGCCCAGCCGCGGGCGCCGCGTGCCGCGGCCGCGGCGCCCACCCTCCCGGTGAAGGGCGCCACGGTCGAAGGGATCACCGAGTACAGCCTGCCCAATGGGCTCAAGGTGCTGCTCTTCCCCGACGCCACCCAACCCAAGGTGACGATCAACGTCACGTACCTCGTGGGCTCTCGCCACGAGGGCTACGGGGAAACGGGGATGGCGCATCTGCTCGAGCATATGGTGTTCAAGGGCACGCCGAAGATGCGCAACATTCCGAAGGAGCTCGAAGCGCGCGGCGCCTCGTACAACGGCACGACGAGCTTCGATCGCACGAACTACTACGAAACGCTCAATGCGTCCGACGACAACGTCGCGTGGGCGCTGGGCTTCGAAGCGGACCGGATGGTGAACTCGTTCATTGCGAAGGAAGATCTGCAGACCGAGTACACCGTGGTGCGCAACGAATACGAAGGCGGTGAGAACTCGCCGCAGTCGGTGTTGTTCAAGCGGGTGCTGGCGACCGCGTACGATTGGCACAACTACGGCAACCTGCCGATCGGCGCGCGTGCCGACATCGAAGGCGTGCCGATCGAGCGCTTGCAGGCGTTCTACCGCCGCTACTATCAGCCCGACAACGCCATTCTCGTCGTCGCCGGCAAGTTCGACGAGGCCAAGACGCTGCGCGTGATCGGCGAGACCTTCGGTCGCATTCCGAAGCCGGTGCGCTCGCTCGATCGCTGCAACCTGCTCTACCCGACGTACACGCGCGATGGCGCGCAGGATGGCGAGCGGATGGTCACGCTCCGCCGCGCGGGCGACGTGCAGCTGGTGGGTGCGGCGTATCACGTCGTGGCCGGCACGCATCCGGACTTCGCGCCGCTGCGCGTGCTGTCGTTCGTGCTCGGCGACACGCCGTCGGGTCGCCTCTACAAGGCGCTGGTCGAGAAGAAGCTCGCGGTGTCGACGTTTGCGCAGCCGTTCCAGTTGCGCGAACCCGGGCTGCTCCTGGCCTTCGCGGTGCTGCGCAAGGAAGACAACCTCGATGCGGCGCGCGCGGCGTTGCTCGAGACGCTCGAAGGCCTCGCGGCGAATCCGATCACGAAGGCGGAAGTGGATCGCGCCAAGACTTCGCTGCTCAAGGACATCGAACTGAGCTTCAACAACTCGCAGGCCAGCGCGATCGGGTTGTCGGAGTACGCGTCGTTCGGCGACTGGCGCCTGGCGTTCCTGTCGCGCGATTGGCTCGAGAAGGTCACGCCGGAGGATGTGAACCGCGTGGCGGCGCTGTACCTCAAGGGTTCGAATCGGACGGTGGGGCAGTTCATCCCGACCGAGAAGGCGGATCGTACCGAGGTCGCCGAAGCGACGGATCCGTCGACGCTGGTGCGCGACTACAAGGGCCGTGCGACGGTGGCGTTGGGCGAAGCGTTCGATCCGTCGCCCGAGAACATCGACAGCCGCACGGTGCGCACGACGTGGCCCGGCGGCTTCGAAACCGCACTGCTGGCCAAGCGGACGCGCGGGGAGGCGGTGCGCGCGGTGCTGACGCTGCGCTTGGGCTCGGCCGAAACGCTCAAGGGGAAGGGCACGGTCTCGCAGCTGACGGCGGCGATGTTGCAGCGCGGCGCAGGCGGGAAGACGCGTCAGCAACTCAAGGATGCGTTCGATCAGTTGAAGGCGCGGGCCAACGTTGGCGGTCAGGGCAATCAGGTCGTCGCGAACGTCGAAACCACCCGCGGCAATCTCGTGCCGACGCTGCGGCTCCTCGCCGAGGTGCTCAAGGCCCCGTCGTTCGATTCGACCGAGTTCGATCAGCTCGTGAAGCAGTCGCAGGCCCAGATCGAAGCGGGTCGGTCGGAGCCGCAGGTGAAGGCCATTACCGCGATTCAGCGCGCGTTGACGCCGCGATCGCCGGGTGAGGTGGGCTATGTGGAAACGACCGACGAAGCCTTGGCGTCGCTGCAGGCGGTGACCTTGGCGCAGGTGAAGGCGTTCCACTCGCAGTTCTACGGCGCCTCGGCGGCCACGCTCGTGGTGGTCGGCGACTTCGATCGCGACACGGTGACCACGGTGGCAAAGGAACTCTTTGGCTCGTGGAAGAGCCCGACCGCCTTCGCTCGCGTGTCGAATCCGTTCGCCAAGATGCGCGATACCGTGATCACCTTCGAGACGCCGGACAAGGCGCAGGCGCTGGTGGCGGCGGGTACGACGATTCCGATGCGCGATGACAATCCGGACTACCCGGCGTTGCAGCTGGGCGCGTACATCTTCGGTGGCTCGCCGCTCAACTCGCGCATCGTCGCGCGGTTGCGGCAGAAGGAAGGGCTCTCGTACGGCGCTGGCGCCCAGCTGGTGGTGGGGCCGTTCGATCCGGCGGCGGTGTTCCTGACCTTCGCGATTCTGGCCCCGGAGAACGCGGCGCGGCTCGAAGCGGCGATGCGCGAGGAATTGGTGAAGCTCACCACCGAAGGCGTCACGGCCGAAGAGCTCGAGCGCAACAAGGCCGGCTGGTTGCAGGAGCGTGCGCAGGGCCGTGCGGCGGACGGGGCCTTGGCGGCGCTGCTCGGGCAGCAGGCGTATTACAAGCGCACCACGGCGTGGGACGCGGCGCTCGAAGCCAAGGTGAAGGCGCTGACCGTGGATCAGGTCAACGCGGCGCTCAAGCAGTACATCGATCCCAAGGCCTTCGTGCTGGTGAAGGCGGGCGACTTCGCCGGCGCCGCGAAGAAGGCGCAGGCGGTCAAGCCCTGATTCCTCGCGCGATGCCGCGCGAGGCCGGAGGCCCGTCGTCGTGAGTGTGCCGGTGACGCGCACGCTCGGGACGGCGGGCCTCGTCTTCGTGATGTACTTCCAGGTCTCGGGGGGGCCGTACACCACCGAGGCGCTCGTCGCGTCAGTGGGTCCCGGGATGGCGCTGCTGGTGCTGGCGCTGTTGCCGCTGGTGTGGGCGGTGCCGGAAGCCCTGTTGATTGGCGAACTCGCGTCGATGCTGCCGGAAGAAGGGGGCTACTACGCGTGGGTGAAGCGTGCGTTCGGCGGCTTCTGGGGATTTCAGAACGCGTGGATCACCTGGTGCTATTCGCTGGTCGATATGGCGCTGTATCCGATCTTCTTCACGACCTACCTCGCGTGGTTCGTGCCCGGGCTCACCGAGACCCAACAGTGGATCGCGGCGCTCGCGATGATCTGGACCGCCACGGCGTTGAATCTGGCTGGCGCGCGCGGTGTGGGCCGCGCGGCGACGGTCATTGGCGTGCTGGTGCTCGGGGCATTTGCCACGATGGCCCTCGGCGCCCTTCCGCACTGGCAGCACGTCCCGTGGCAGCCGTTCGTGAAGCCGGGCGAAAGCGCATTGGGGTCGTTGGGCGTGGCGTGTTCGCTCGCGTTGTGGAACTACATCGGCTGGGACAACGCCAGCACGGTTGGCGGCGAAGTCCGCGACGCGGGGCGTACGTATCCGCGCGCCTTGGCCATTACGGTGCCGCTGGTGGCCGGCGTGTACCTGCTCTCGTTGCTGCCCGCACTCGGCGCGACCGATTGGACGACGTGGCGTGAAGGCGGCTGGCCCGAGATTGCGCGCGCGGCGGTCGGGGGGCCGGTGGGCGCAGTGCTGGCGCCGTGGATTGCGGCTGCGGGGATGGCGAGCGCGTTCGCCTTCTTCACCGCGTATCTGATGACCTATTCGCGACTGCCGATGGTCGTGGCCGCCGACGGCCTGTTGCCGAGGGCACTGACGCGTACCGACGCGCGTGGCACGCCGCGGGTGGCAGTGGTCGGTTCGGCGGTGGTGTATTCGGTGTTCGCGCTGTTTCCGCTCGGCTCGCTCGTCGTCGCGGACGTGTTGCTCTACGCGATGGCGGTGGCACTGGAGTTTGCCGCCCTCATTGCCCTGCGACGTCGGGAACCCGCGCTCCGCGGCGCCTTCCGGCTGCCGGTGGGCACGGTGGGGGTCGTGGCGCTGGCGCTGCTCCCGATGATCACCATTGCGGTGATCATCGGGTTGGCTGTGCACGACGGTGAACTCGGTCTTCCGGCCGCGCTCGCCGCAGGGCTGGCGATAGCGCTCGGCCCGGTGGTGTGGCGGATCAGTTCCCGATCGCTTGGCACTCGTCGAGCATCCGACGCTTCCGAAGCCGGGCGTCGTTGAGCGTCTCGTAGAACTCGTCGAAGTATTCGCGCGTGTCCTTGACGATCTTCGGATCGAGATCGGGAATGCGATCGTAGACCGCATAGATCGCGGCCTTCTTTTCGTTGAAGCGCGCGACCATCGCCGCTTCCTGCTCCGGCGTCATACACTTGCCGCGATACAACCGGTCGCGCACCGCGCGAATGCGCAGCTTGGGATCGGTGGTGGCGTACCGCGCATTCACCGCGCCCGAGTGATCGAAGTCGTAGGCCACCGGGAAGACGATCGCATCGCGACGCAGCACGAGCTTGATGTTGTGCAGGCCGCCCACCGACCAGTCGGTGTTGCCGATCAGAAACTCGAACGCGCCGACGAGATCCATCGTCTCGCCGTCCACGTCGTCGAAGACGGCGTTCTGGGCATCGGTGATCTTGCCGCCAAGCCGCTTGGCCATATCGCCATCGTCTTCGATCAGGAAGGCATAGGTGTCGATCGGCTTCTCCTTGCCGAGCTGATCGCGATACGCGACGCGGGCCAGTCGAGCGCGGAACGACATCGGCGTGAGGAGATTGTAGATCTCGTAGAGCGCATACTCCTGCAGGATGTACTGCTCGTAGTCCTTCCCCTCATTGCAGCGCGTGACGAGCTTGAGCCGCTTCTGGCCCGCCCACAGCGTCTTCTTGGCGACGTCCTCGTTGAGGATCAGCCGCACCGGCGGGAACGAACAGTTGCGATCACGCAGCCGGAAGTTGCCGCGGGTGCCGATCTGAATCGGCAGGGTGCCCACCGCGGTGTCGCTGCCGACCTTCCAGTCGAGCTTGGCGGGAATCGGCGGCCGTCCACGTTCGCGCATCCGGACGAACTTCTTGAGATCCGACGTGATCGTGATCTGCAGCAGCTCACTCTTGTCGCGGAAGAGTTTGCGCGGGGTGGTGTCGACGGCGGCGCTGTCGCCGGGCGTCTTCTCCTTCTTCGGCTTCTTCTCGGCGTCCTGTGCGATGGCCGTCGACGCGGCACAGGTCAGCAGCAGTCCCACGTGCCAGAGCTTACGCATCATCCCCCGGTCCCCTCGGCTTGAGTTCGCACCGCATCACGTGCGGCGTGGATTTCGTTCGCACATCGTAGAGCACTTGCGCTGGAATGATGTTCGCGGCGAGTCGACCCAGATACTCGAGACGATACACCCCTTCACCCGACGGTACCGCGCGCAGGAAGCGCCAGTCGGTGAGATAGTCATTGAGCAGCGGCTCGACCACCGGGCGTGCCGCGTCGGGATCGCGCGTGTGCACGTGCAGCACCTGCGGCGCGTCGGCCGCGTTCTCGGCGGTGGTGGTCTTTTCGCCGGTCAGCTTGGCCTTGCGCCGCTGGGCGCGCGAGGCGAGCGCTTCCAACTGCTCGGGCGCCAGCGCCTTGAGGACTTCTTCGTCCATTCGGGCCACGAACGCCCCGGTGCGATTGGCGATCGCCAGCGCGCGATCGAGTCGACGCTTGGCCATTTCGCCTTCAAGGTTCGCCGGCGCGCGACCGAAGTCGTTGTACCAGAGGACCATCACGACGACGTTGAAGAGCACCGACAGTGTGGCGGCCACTGGCAGTTCCACGCCGCAGGCCAGGCCGACCGCCATCGCCAAGAAAATGAACGCGGCGTCCTTGCTGTCTTCGATGTTGGTGCGGAAGCGCACGGCCGCCACAATGGCGCCCAAGCCGAAGGCCAGCGCGAGCGAGTTCTGCACCAGAATGACGATGCCGGTGACGACCACCGGCAGAATCAGCAGCGACTGCACCAGGGGCTGGCTGTAGCCCTTCTTCTGCCGCGAGAACATATAGGTCCACGCGACGGGCGTCGTGAGGGCCACGGCCGCGAGGACGGCAATCGTCGTCGACAGCACCACATCGGCGGGCGAATGACCGGCTGCGGCGGTGAGGAGCGTCTTGGCCGACCCACCGGCGACGGAGAAGGTATTGTCGCCACCGGCAGAGCCGCCCATCAATCGTCCCACCGCACCGGTCAAGCGTCCGGTCGAATCGCGGGGCAGCATCGCGATGATGGCCGAGCCGAGGCCCAGCAGTACCGCGTAGTACGCGGTGAGCCGCAACGGGAGATTCTCCCAGAAGGCGAGCCAGGTCTTGTTCGGCTTGGTATCGGTCACAGCGCGCAGGGCACGAGGGGGACGGCTCTCAATACTGCGCCCGTCACACGCGCGGGGCCAGCCACCGCTGCGCCGCCTGCACCGTCGACGGGACGAGCTGGTGGCCGCCGGGGTGCCAGTCGACGGTGACGTCGGCGCCGGCACGAGTGAAGAGGTCCGCCAGTCCCTCCGGCTGGGTCCGTGGGGCAATGGGATCCTGCAGGCCCGCGCCGATGAAGACCCCGGTGCCAGTCAGCGACGGCAGGGTCGGCGGGACGAGCGGGACCATTGGGGCCAGCAACACCCCTGTCGTCAGCACGCCGGGATGCAGCAGCATTACGGCCGCGGCGATGTTGGCGCCGTTACTGAAGCCCACGGCCACGATGCGCGCGGGGTCCCGCTGGTAGGCGGCTGCGGCCTCGCCCACGAACTCGGCCAGCTCGCTGGCGCGGAGTCGCAGGTCATCGAGATCGAAGACCCCTTCCGCCAGCCGGCGGAAGAAGCGGGGCATCCCGCGTTCCAGCACGTTGCCGCGCGGCGACAGCAGCGCCGCGCCGGGCGCGAGCAGGTCACCCAAGGGGAGCAGGTCGTGTTCGTCGCCCCCAGTGCCGTGCAGGAGGAGTACCGTGGTGGCGGAGGCGTCGGTGGCGGGGCGGAATACGTGCTGGTAGCGCATCAACGGGTCAACGACGGGGGCGTCACGCTTTCGATGGAATACCGCGAGGTGTTACGATAGCGGGTCCCGCCTGTCCTGCCCACCTGTGAGGTTCGAATGCCACTCCCGATGCTGGACGCCGCCCTGGGCAGTCCCAGTCGCGTCCGCTTGCTGCGCGTCCTCGCGCTGGCGTCGAGCGAGCTGTCGGGCCGCGAGGCGGGGCGTCAGGCGGGCGTGGCGCATCGCGCGGCGGTTCGCGCCCTCGCGCAGCTCGTGCAGAGCGGCGTCGTGCGCGTGACGCCCGGGGCCACGGCACACGCCTATGCGATGGCCCCGCAGCATCCGCTCACCAAGCGCCTGCGTCGCTTGTTCGAGCGCGAAGCCGAGCACGCGTCGACACGCCGCGCGACCAGCGCGCGGAGACGATAAGTGGTCCGGACGATCCCCACCGCGCTCGACGGCGTGTGCCTCGTGGAACGACGCGCGTTTCCCGACGAACGCGGCTTCTTCACCGAGCTCTACCGCGATGTGCATTTTGCCGAGGCGGGGCTGCCCACACATTGGGCGCAGGACAACCGGTCGCGCTCGCACGCGGGCGTGGTGCGTGGACTGCACTACACCGTGCGCACGCCGCAGGCCAAGCTGATCAACTGCGTTCGCGGCGCGGTATATGACGTCGTGGTGGATGTGCGCGCGGGCTCGCCGACGTTCGGGCAGTGGGTCGGCGTCGAGCTCGACGACAGCCCGGGGCGATCGTTGTTCATTCCGGCCGGGTTTGCCCACGGCTTCTGCGCGCTGCGCGACGACACCGAGCTCGTTTACAAGTGTACGGCGAGCTACGAGCCGACCGATGACTTCGGCGTGCTGTGGTCGGATCCCGCGATCGGCATCACCTGGCCGGTCGCGTCGCCGATCGTTTCGGCCAAGGACCAGCAGCAACCGACCCTCGCGCACGCGCTTCAGGCGCACCGCCTGCCCACCTACGCCGGATGAAGGTGCTGCTGCTCGGCGCGGGCGGTCTGCTGGCCCGCTCGCTGCAACAGTCGGTGCCGTCGGCAGTGGACCTCACGGCGCTCGCGCGCGCGCAGTGCGACATCACCAACGCCGACGCCGTGCACCACGCGGTGCGCGCGGTGCAGCCGGCGTGGATCGTGAATGCGGCCGCGTATACGGCGGTGGATCGGGCCGAGTCGGAGCGCGATCTCGCGCAGCGCGTGAACGCCGAGGCGCCGGGTGAGATCGGCCGCGCAGCGGCGGCGGTTGGTGCCAAGGTGCTGCACCTGAGCACCGACTACGTGTTCCCCGGCACCGGAACGACGCCTTGGCGCGAAGACGATGCTCACGCCCCGCTCAACTGGTACGGCACCACCAAACACGCGGGTGAGATGGCGCTTGCGGCGAGCGGCGCCACGTCGCTCGTGGTGCGTGTGCAGTGGTTGTACGGAGTGACCGGACCGTCGTTTGCCCGCACGATGTACACGCGAGCCACCGCGCGCACGGCCACGCGCGTCGTGAATGATCAGCGTGGCGCGCCGACCTTCGTCGACGATCTGGCGCCGGTGCTTTGGCAGTGCGTGCTGCGCGACCTTACCGGCACACTGCATTTGGCCAACCGCGGTGTGACGACGTGGTTCGCTGTGGCCGAGCGCATCTTTGACGCGCTTGGCGCGCGTGACTGCCTGAGCGCGTGTACGACGGCCGAGTATCCCACGCCGGCGCAACGCCCAGCGAACGGCGTGCTCGACCTGCACCGCGCCGACGCCGCCGGCCTGCGGCTGCCGCCGTGGGAGGACGCGCTCGACCGCTGGCTTTACGCGTTGCGCGGCGGCGCGGGGGCGTAGGGCGCGGTTTCGGGTGGCAGCGACGCGCGGAGCGCGTCGGCCTGGGCGCGCATTGCCGCGACGTCGTCGGGGGCGAATTTGTCGAGCGTGCGAATCATCTGCGCCATTCGCGGATGCGACGCGAAGCGGTCGCGATGCCGCGCGATGAAGTCCCAATACAGGTAGTTCACCGGACAGGCGTTGTCGCCGACGCGCGTGTTCACATCGTAGCGACAGCCTTTGCAGTAGTTCGACATCCGGTTGATGTAGGCCCCGCTCGAGACATACGGCTTGGACGCCATCACGCCGCCGTCGCCCCAGGTGCCCATCCCGGCCACGTTGGGGAGCTCGACCCACTCGTACGCGTCGGTGAACGCGGCCCAGAACCAGCGCGAGAGCGATTCCGGACGCACGCCGAGCAGCGTGGCGATGTTGCTCTGCACCATCAGGCGATTGATGTGATGCGTGCGGCCGTGATCCCGCACCTGGCGGATCGTGTCGGACAGGCAGCGCATCTCGCAGGTGTCGGGCTCCCAGAACCACTGCGGCAGATCGAGCGGTGCCTCGAGGGCGTTCGCGGTGCGCAGTCCGGGCATCAAGCGCCAGTAGACGCCGCGTACGTATTCGCGCCAGCCCAGGATCTGCCGGACGAAGCCTTCGACACTGGCGATCGGGGCCGTGCCCTCGTGGAAGGCCTGCTCGGCGCGACGCAGGACTTCGAGCGGCGAGAGCAGTCCGACGTTGATGACCGAACTCAGGCACGAGTGCAGCAGGTCGGGTTCACCGGCGAGCATCGCGTCTTCGTAGGGGCCGAACTCGGGCAGGCGCTCGTGCACGAACTGTTCGAGCAGGGCTTTGGCGCCGTCGCGCGTGACGGGCAGCGCAAAGTCATCGACGCTGCCCCAGCGGTCGCGCCAGCGCGCGACTTGCGCCATCGTGTCGCGGGTCAGGGCATCGGGTTCGATGCGCATTCGCGGCGGCGCGGGGCGCTGCTTGGGCCACGGCTTGCGGTTGTCGTGGTCGAAGTTCCATTCGCCGCCTTCGGGTTTTCCGTCGGCGGTCATCAGGAGCCCCGTCTCGCGACGGAGTTCGCGGTAGAACCACTCCATTCGCAGTTCCTTGCGTCCTTGGGCCCAGGTCTCGAAGCGCGACAGCGGCACCACGAAGCCCCGATCGGGGCGCAGGGTGAAGGCGATGTGTTCGGCCTGCAGCGCGGGGGCAAGCTGGTCGAACTCGTCCTTGAGCGACCATTCGCGCGGTTCGGTGGCGACGACGCGGGTCGCGCCGAGCTCGCGCGCGGCGGTGAGGATCCCTTCCCTGTAGGACGGCGCGAGGCGATGCTCTACACGGTAGCCGGCGTCGCGCAGGGCCTGTGCGAAGTGTCGGAGCGCCGAGAGCACGAGGACCAGCTTTTGCCGGTGCCAGGGCAGGGCCGATCCCTTTTCGACGGATTCGATGAGCAGCACGACGACGTCTTCCCGCGGCGCCTTGGGGATGTTGGCGACCGCGCGGGAGCTTTCCCACGGTGCGACGAAGGCAATGGTGAGCGGCTGGGACACGGGAGCGGAACGCTGGTGAACGCGCGACAGTTTCTGGTAGCGTTGGCGGTCGCCGTCGGACTGACGTGCCTTGCCGCGCGCGGCGCGAATTCGCAGACGGTGCGCGGGCGTGTGGTCGACGCTCGGTCCGGCGCGCCGGTGGTCGGGGCGATCGTGTCGTTGGTGGGCGCGGATTCGGTGCGACGTGCGCCGGTGCTGACCGATGCCGACGGCCGATTCGCGTTGCGCAGCGACGCGGCGGGACGCTTCGGCTTGCGCGTGGATCGCGTCGGCTTCGCGAGCGACGTGGTGGCGAGCGATCTCGTGTTGGCCGTGGGCGCCGAGCTGACTGGCGAGTGGCGTGTCGGCGGTGCGGCGGTGTCGATGGCGGCGATTCGCGTGACGGACGGCGCCGCGTGTGCGCGGTTGTCGGACGGCGGGCCGGATGTGGCGCGCGTCTGGGAGCAATTGCGGACCGCGCTCACGGCGGCGCAGGTGACCAGCGACCAGCAGTTGCTGCCGCTGGAGCTGGTGCTCGAAGACGACGTGCGTCGCGGTCCCGAGGCGTTTCGCGGCGCGAGTGTGCCGCCCGCGACGCGTCGCGCGCAGGTGTGGCGTACGCGGGCGAGTCGTCCATTCGTGTCGGGCGTGCTGGCGGGCGGCGGCGCATCGGGCTTTCGCGTGCGCGACGGGGATACGACGCGCTTCTACGGCCCCGACGCGCACGCGGTGTTGGATCCCACCTTTGCGGCGGCGCACTGTTTTCGGTTGGTGCGGGGCGGCGGGTGGGGTCGCCAGCGCGTGGGGCTGAGGTTTTCACCGGTGGATTCGAGTACCGCGACCTGGTTGGACGGCGTGGTGTGGGCGAACGCGTCGACGTCGGCGCTGGAGCGCGTGGAGTGGCGCTTCGTGGTGCCCGGGTGGCCAGCGACCGTGGAGGCGCCGCGCGGGGAGGTGTCATTCACCGAGCTGGCGAATGGTCGCTGGTTCGTCTCGTCGTGGGGGATGCGCATTCCGATGTTGGGGCGAGATCCGCGCGACGGGCCCAACGGTCCGCGCTGGCACGCGGCGACGCGGGTGCGCAATGGCCGTGCGCGCGTGCTGCGTGAGGGCGCCGCGGGCAGCGTGGCGACCGCGGTCGTGACGGGCATCGTGCGCGATTCGGTCACCGGTGCGCCGTTGGCGAACGCGCTGGTGCTGGTGAACGGCGTGGTGGCGGCGGTGGCTGATGCGCGGGGTGCGTTTACGGTGCGCGACGATTCGTTGCCGACGAGTGGGGCGACGCGGGTGTTCACCGCGGCGCATCTGACGTTGCCGCGGTATGGCGTGCCGATGCCGGAGTACGCGGTGACCCTGTCGCCCGGGGATTCGCTGGCGGTGGAGCTGGACTCCGCGGGGCCGCTGACGGTGTTGGCGGCGCGGTGTCCGGGGGTGGATGCCAGCCGCGGGTTGGGGGCGATCGTCGGGGCGCTGGATCTGGCGGGCCACGAGTGGCGCGCGGTGGTGCTGGAGGCGACGTGGTCGAGCAGTGGCGGCGTCGATGTGCGACGCGCCGTCGAGTTGTCGGTCGACGGCGCGTTCGTGGTGTGTGATGTGCCGGTGGATCGGCGGGTGGAGCTGCGGGTGGAGTGGCCGGATGGGAGTTCGCAAACCGTGGTGCAGCTGCCGCCGGGCGCGTTCGTGCGCGTTTACGACGCCAGTACGCGCTGAACCTCCGCCACCACCCGCGCCGCCGTCACCCCCAACTCCTTGAACAACACCGGCGCCGGCGCGCTCGCCCCAAAACGATCCAAACCGACAATCCCCCCGCGGTCGCCCACCACACGGTGCCACGACATCGAATGCGCGGCCTCGACCGCCACACGCGGGACACCCTCGGGCAACACCTGCGCGCGATACTCCGACGACTGCGCAAAGAACGTCTCAATCGACGGCATCGAGACCACGCGCACATTCACGCCCTGCGTCGCCAGCGTCTGCTGTGCCTCGAGCGCGAGCCCTACTTCGCTGCCCGTGGCTACCACCACCGCGTGCAACGGCGTCGCGGCTGCGTCCGACAGCACGTAGCCGCCCTGGGCCACGCCGCGCGCCGCACCGTACACCGCGCGGTCCAGATACCCGACCTTCTGCCGCGTCAACACCAAACACACCGGACCGCCGGTGTGGCGCATCGCCACCTTCCAGCTCTCGGCGACTTCACTCGCGTCACCGGGGCGCAGCACCAGGCAGTTCGGAATCGCCCGCAACGACGCCAGATGCTCGATCGGCTGATGCGTCGGCCCGTCTTCGCCAAGCCCAATCGAGTCGTGGGTAAAGACGTATACCACCTTCACCCCCATCAACGCCGCCAGGCGAATCGCCGGACGGCAGTAGTCGGCGAAGACCAAGAACGTGCCGCCGAACGGCACAATGCCGCCGTGCAGCGCCAAGCCGTTCATCACTGCGCCCATCGCGTGCTCGCGAATGCCGTAGTGCACGTACCGGCCCGCCAGATTCGCGCGCGACAGAATGCCGACGTTCTTCCAGTTGGTGTTGTTCGAGCCCGTGAGGTCCGCCGATCCGCCCATCAGTTCAGGCACCGCCGGCGCCAGTCCGTTGAGCACCGCACCGCTCGACGCGCGCGTCGCCACCGAGCCGTTCTCGGCGGTGAACGTCGGCACCGAGGCCTCCCAGTTCGCAGGGAGCTCGCCGCGCATCCGGCGCGTGAACTCGGCGGCGTCGGCGCCGTGCGCGGCGGTGTACGCCGCAAACCGCGATTCCCACTCGGCGCGTGCGACGGCGCGCGCCCCAACCTGCGTGCGCCAGTGGGCGGCCGCTTCCGCCGGCACGTGGAACGGCTCCGGGTTGGTCCAGCCCAGATTCGGCTTGGTCAGCGCAATCTCGGCGGCGCCCAAGGGTTCGCCGTGCGCCTTGGCCGTGTTGACGCGGTTCGGTGAGCCGAACCCGATCTGCGTCTTGGTAATGATGAGCGACGGCTTGTCGGTGACGGCCCGCGCCTCGGCGATCGCGCGATCGATCTGCGCCAGATCGTTCACATCGTTGATGTGCGCGATGTGCCAACCGTAGCTCGCAAAGCGCTGCGCTGCGTCATCGCTGCAGGCCAGCGCGGTGGAGCCGTCGATCGTGATGCCGTTGTCGTCGAAGAAGCCGATCAGCTTGCCGAGCCCCAAGTGCCCCGCCATCGACGCCGCTTCGTGCGAGATCCCTTCCATCAGGCAGCCGTCGCCGGCAATGAACCACGTGGTGTGGTCCACCACCGTGTGTCCCGGCCGGTTGAACGTCGCGGCCAGATGCGCTTCGGCCAACGCGAAGCCCACGGCGTTGGCGACACCCTGGCCGAGCGGGCCGGTGGTGGTTTCGACGCCGACGGTGTGGCCGTATTCCGGGTGGCCAGGCGTCTTGGAGCCCCACTGCCGGAAGCGCTTGATCTCGTCGAGCGACAGCTCGTAGCCGCTCAGGTGCAGCGCGCTGTACAGCACCATCGACGCGTGGCCGACCGACAGCACGAAGCGGTCGCGGTCGGCCCAGTCCGGGTGCGCCGGATCGTGGCGCATATGGTGCGTGTAGAGCCGATACACCAGCGGCGCGAGCGCCATCGGCGTGCCGGGATGCCCGGATTCAGCGGCTTGCACCGCGTCCATCGACAGGACGCGAACGGTATTGATGGCGAGCAGATCGAGAGCGTCGGACACGAGACGGGGCGGTCAGAAATGGGCAACGGCGGTCGGCCAATGGCCGAACCGCCGTGGGAATACGGAGGACAAACGTCGAACGAAGCGCAGGCGACTCAGCGAATCAGCGTCTCGACTTCGGCCGCCTTGCACTTGGCTTCGTGCCCCGGGTACTGATGATTGCAATGAATGCAGTGCTCGCCGAAGCCGGTCTTCTTCCAGATCAGGTAGTACATCGCGCGCTGCATATTCGCGATCTGCTTGGCCATCAGTTCGACATCGGCGGGCATCGCTCAGTCCTCTCCAAAGTGGGC
>JANRJP010000088.1:0-39178 GCA_033763905.1 Gemmatimonadaceae bacterium | reverse complement strand
CGCGTTCGAGGCGATGCTGGCACGCGTGCGCGAGCGCACGGATGCGCTGCGCGCCAGCGAAGCGATGGCCCAACTGCTGTTCGCGCGCAGTCCGGTGCCGATGTGGGTTGCTGACGCCAGACAGCTGACGATCCTCGACGCGAATGCGGCGGCGGCGGATCTGGTCGGCTGGACCCGTGACGAGTTGCGGGGGCGTCCGCTCGAGGGGATGCGACCGGCCGAGGATGTCCCGCGGTGGCGGGCGGCAGTCACGACGATCGGCGACCAGCCGTCACATCTCGGCGCGTGGCGCTACCTGACGAAGTCCGGGGCAGTGCTCGAACTCGAAGTCGTCGTGACCCGGGTCGAACTGGATGGTCTGCCCGCGATCATCGCCGCCTTCACCGATGTCACCGAGCAGCGCGCCGCGGAGCGCGCGCTGATCGAAAGCCAGGACCAGCTGCGGCAGTCGCAGAAAATGGAGGCGCTTGGTCGGTTTGCCGGCGGCATCGCGCACGACTTCAACAATCTGCTGACCGCGATCTTGGGCCAGCTGGAGCTCACCGTCGAAGATCTGCCGGCCGACTCCCCGCTGCGGCAGGATCTCGAACCGGCGCGACGCTCGGCCGAGCGGATGGCGGTCTTGACCAAGCAGATTCTTGCCTTCGGACGTCAGCAGGTCGTGCAGCCGGTCGCGCTGGATCTGTACGGCGTGGTGCGTGAATTCGTACCGACGCTGGAGCGTCTGCTGCCGTCGACCGTGAGGTTGCAGGTGACGGAGGACGCCGGCGCTGCGCGGATCACCGCCGATCGCGCGCAAGTCGAGCAGGTACTGCTCAACCTCGTCGTCAACGCGCGCGATGCGATGCCCGACGGTGGGACGATCACCGTGTCGGTGGCGAAGGATGCGATCGCGCCGCACGAGGCGGTGCAGCATCGGCAGCGCTCGGGACCTGCCGTGCGGCTGCGGGTGCAGGATACCGGCCACGGCATCGAACCCGCGCTCCTGGCGCGGATCTTCGAGCCGTTCTTCACCACCAAGCCGCCGGGCTCGGGCACCGGGCTTGGACTCGCGACCGTCTACGCCATTCTACAGCAGGCGGGTGGCGTGATTCGCGTCGACAGCACGCCGGGTCGCGGCACCACCTTCGATGCGGTGTGGCTCGTGGCCGCCGCCCCCGCTGGCGCGCGTGATTCGGACGGGTCCGGTCCGCGACCGAGCCTGCGCCCCAGCGGGCCTGGCGCCGGGCGCGAGACGGTGCTGGTGGTCGATGACGAAGACAGTGTGCGGGGCTTGATGAGCACCTCGCTGTCGCGACTGGGGTATCAGGTGTTGTCGGCCTCCGACGGCGCCGAAGCCCTCGACGTCGCGGTGGCGCATACCGGCCCGATTCACCTCGTCGTCACCGATTGCGTAATGCCACGCCTGAGCGGGCGCGAACTGGCGCAGTCAGTGCGGGATATCCGTCCGGGGACCAAGTTGCTGTTTGTCTCGGGTCACACCGACGACACCGCCCTGCTCGCCGCCATCGCGGAGGAGCGGGTGGCCTTCCTTCCCAAGCCATTCACGCCGGGCACGCTGTCGGCACGCGTGCGCGAAGTGCTTGACACCGTTCCCTGACCGATCGACGAGGCACCACCCGATGCGCTCCCACACGTACAAGAAGTTCGACCCGGCGATGGCGGACGAGATCGATCTGCAGGGCCTGCTTGAGCAACTGGCCGACTTTCTGCTGCAGTCGGGGTTCGCCGGCCAGTCGCCCTGGCACGACGCCGACGGGGATGGCGACCGCTCGCTCGACGCGCTCAAGGAGGCGATCCTCAACGCCTTGATCGAGGGCAACCAGTTCACGCCCGAGATGCTCGAAGCGCTGCGCGGCGAGGGGGACGACGGGGCACAGCAGAAGCTGGCGCAACTGCTGGACGACCTGGTGCAGCGTCTGCTTGATGGCGGCTACATCAAGGCCGATGCGCCGCCGCAGGTACCGGCGGGCTACGAAAACGTGACCGGCAAGGGCGGCGTGGCACAGGCGGCCGCGCGCGACGTGCAGTTCAACCTGACCGAGAAGGGCATCGATTTTCTCGGCTACAAGGCGCTGCGCGGCCTGCTGGGCTCGTTCGGCAAGTCCAGTGCCGGTTCACACGATACGCCGTACCTCGCGACCGGCATCGAGGCCGACGCGTGGGCCAAGCCCTACGAGTTCGGCGACGTGCTGAACGTCGATGTCGTCGAGACCCTCAAGAACGCGCTGGCGCGCACCGGTGAGATCTCGGTGCCGATGGACATCGACTATCCCGATCTGATGGTGCGTCAGGCCGAGTATCGGTCGAGCTGCGCGACGGTGCTGATGCTCGATTGTTCGCACTCGATGATCCTCTACGGCGAGGACCGCTTCACGCCGGCAAAGAAGGTCGCGCTCGCGCTGACACACCTGATTCGCACGCAGTTTCCCGGCGACAGCATTCGCGTCGTGCTGTTCCACGACTCGGCCGAGGAGATTCCGCTGGCGACCCTCGCCGGCGCGCAGGTCGGGCCGTACCACACCAATACCTGCGAAGGGCTCAAGCTGGCGCGGCGCATTCTGATGGCGCAGAAGAAGGATATGCGCC
Organism: Gemmatimonadaceae bacterium; assembly: GCA_033763905.1. Classification (GTDB taxonomy): domain Bacteria; phylum Gemmatimonadota; class Gemmatimonadetes; order Gemmatimonadales; family Gemmatimonadaceae; genus JAJTHG01. The sequence goes on along the minus strand of JANRJP010000088.1, from coordinate 36,589 downwards.
AGATCATCATGATCACCGACGGCAAGCCGTCGGCGCTGACATTGCCCGACGGACGGATCTACAAGAACTCGATGGGGCTCGACGCCGGCGTGCTGGCGGACACGCTCAAGGAAGTCTCGCACTGCCGGCGCAGCGGTATTCAGATCAACACGTTCATGCTGGCGCGCGATCGAGCGCTGGTTGAGTTCGTGAAGGAGGTCTCGACGATCGCGCGCGGCAAGGCCTACTTCACGAACACGATGTCGCTTGGCCAGTTCGTGCTGATGGATTTCCTCCGCCGCAAGACGCGCACGGTCTCCTGACGTCAGCGCGGACGCGCGGCGTGAGCCGCGCGGGCGCGCGGCGTGAGCCGCGCGGGCGCGCGACGCTAGCGCCGCGGACGAGTCAGCGCGGTGAAGACGGGATTGGCCGCGAGCGTCGCGAACTCCGGCGCCGTGGCGATGTTCGGCAGCCCCGCCTCAAGCGGATTGCCGAACGTTGCTCCCGTCGCGATGGCCTCGGCCAGCGCCTGCAGCGCCGCCGGTTCGTCGCCGAGCTGCGCGTAGGCGCGGGCGCGCCACACGAGTGCGTCGGCGCGGGAGAGGCCGTCGGCATTGGGCGGCAACGTCCTCGCGAGGAGCGCTCGGGACTCCGCGCCCGCGCCGCGACGCGCCGCCAGCAGCGCCAGCGCCCCCTCGGCCGCCGCGTCGGACGGCCGACGCTCGAGCACCGCACGGTACGCCGCTGCGGCATCGGCGTCGTGACCGGCGGCCAGCGCCAATCGACCCCACGCGCGTCGGCCGGCTACCGACGTATCGCTCGCGGCCGCTGGCACGCGCGCGATCGCGTCACGCGCGAAGGCCCGCGCGGCAAGTGTATCGCCGCCAGCGGCCAGCGCCTGCGCGACACTGGCGGCGGCGTGTACCAGCCGAGGCTCGCGGCGAACGGACGCGCGCTGCAGCAGCCGTTCGCCGGCTGCGCGGGCTTCGCCGGTCTGCCCGGCTCCCGCAAACGCGATCGCGTGCATCGCGTGCAGTTCGGCGTCATCCGGGAACTGTCGCAGCGCCTGCTCGGCCGCCTCGATCGCTTCATCCCACCGTGCGGCGATCTGCAGCGCCGAAATCTTCCAGCGCCAGTAGCCGGGCCGGATGAGGTTGACGCCGCGCAAGGCGTCGGAGCGCGCGATGAACGACAAGGCCGAATCCGGTCGACCGGCCCAGACGGCGGACATCGCGGCGATGACGGCGATGTCCGAGCCCGGTAGCAACCGGATGCCGTCCCGTGCGGCGGCGTAGGTCCGCTCGGCATCCCCCGTTGCCTGCGCCCGGATGTAGTCCATCATCACCAGCTCTGATGGAATCGCGTTCGCCCGTCGCTGCTCGGCGCGTTCGAGAAGCGCCCGGGCGGTGTCGAGTGCGGCCGAGTTCCGCTCCATGATGCCGACATCGGCGTGGGCGTAGGCGTTGAGGATCAGCGGCACGACGTACGCCGAGTCGAGAGCTTCCGCGCGCCGATAGCGGCGGAACGCGTCGGCCGTGTCGCCACGCGCAAAGGACGCGACGGCGTTGTACACCTCGAGGAACGCTTCGTAGCTGGGCGGATCGCCCATCCCGTCACTCCACGCGCGGTCGCCGTTCACGATCGGCGCGAGCGTGCCCATCACGCGCTTGCGAAGTTCCTCGACCAGCGGCGCTTGTCGTGTCACGCTGCCACTCAGGCTGGCCAACGGCACGGTCCGCTGCTTCCGCACGTCGAGCAGTCGTGCCTCGATGTGCAGGGTGTCGCGATCGCGGTAGTAGTTGCCGCTGATCACGAGTGCCGCGCCGGTCTCGCCGGCGATTTCGATATCGCGTCCCCGGAAGCGGACGACACCCGTGGAGTCGACGATCAGTGAAGCGATCTTCGCCGTGCGGGCGTCGACGACCTCCACGGTCCCGGTGCGCGAAATCCCGCGCGTCAGCCAGTCCGCCGCCATATCGCCGAATACCGTCAGCGAGGTATCGCCGGTCTGGTTGACGAAGGGGACGATGACCACGCGCCCATCAGTGACGACGGGCCCCGAGCGCCAGAGGATGCCCAGCACCACCGCGCGGGACGCCGCCGGAAGCATCGCCCAGCCGATGGCCCCGGCGACGCCGAGCAGCGCGAGTGCCGCCGCGAGGCGTCGCCACCAGCGGGGAGGCGACGACGACGCCGCCGACGCCGTCGTTGCGTTTGCGTTGGCGCCGCCCACGATGGCCGAGCCGCCGGCGGTCCACACCATATGCTGCGCGGTCGGTGCGGCGCCGATCGCGTCGAGCCGCTTGAGCACGTCATCGGCCATCTGCGGCCGATCCGACGGCCGCTTCGCGAGGCACTCGGTGACGAGTGCCGCCAGCGGCTCGGGCAGATCCGATCGTGCGGTCCGCACATCCGGCGTCGGCTGATGCACGTGGGCGCGCATGATCTCGGTCGACGTCCCTTCGTTGAACGGCGGACGGCCGGCGAGCATCTCGAACATCACCGCACCCACCGCGTAGATGTCGACGCGCTGGTCGGCCGCCGGATCGGCGGTCGCCTGCTCGGGTGCCATATACGCCGGCGTGCCGAGCACCACCCCCGCGGAGGTCGCATCGCGCGCCCCACCGCCGGTCGAGGCCCCGATTGCCTTGGCGATGCCGAGATCGGCGACGATCGCGCCACCTTCGGAAAGGAGGATGTTCTCCGGCTTGAGATCGCGGTGCGCCACGCCGTTGCGGTGCGCATATGCCACGGCGGTCAGGACATCGCGGAAGATCGACACCGCTTCCGCCAGCGGCAGCGCCCCGCCCTGCAGCAGCCGATCGCGCAACGTGCGCCCGCGGACGAACGGCATCGTGTAGTACGGCACGCCGTTCACTTCGCCCGCGGTCAGCAGCGGCACGAGATGCGGATGATTCAGCGTCGCGGCGAAGGTGATTTCGCGGCGGAACCGATCGGCATCGATCGTGCCCGCCACATCCGGCGCGAGCACCTTGAGCACGACCGAACGGCCGAGCGCGATCTCATCGGCCAGAAACACTCGTGCCATTCCACCGCCGCCGAGTTCACGCTCGATGCGGTACGTGTGGCCCAGGAGCGCCGACAGCTGGTCGCGCAACGACGGGGTCATTCTGGGGCCAAGAGGGCGGGCACGATGTGAATTTCACCTGCTGGCAGGGCGTGGCGCCACCGCGCGCGGTATCTTTCCGCTGTGATTTCCCTGATTTCCGCCCTTGGCATCGGCGCGCTCCTTGGCCTCCGCCACGCCACCGACGCCGACCACGTGGTCGCCGTGACGACGATCGTCGCCCGGGAGCCGTCCGTGCTGCGGGCCGCGCGCATTGGCGCGCTCTGGGGCCTCGGCCACTCGCTGACCGTGCTGGTGCTTGGCGGCGCGATCATCGCGTTCCGCCTCGCCGTGCCGCCACGGGTCGGCCTTGGGCTCGAATTCGGCGTCGCGGTGATGCTCGTCGTGCTCGGTTTCGCCAACCTCCGACGGCCGGCGAGCTCGCATTCGCACGAGGAGGACGCGCTCCGCGGCGGCTGGCGACCGGTGCTGATCGGGGTCGTCCACGGCCTGGCGGGCTCGGCGGCGGTGGCGATTCTCGTGCTCACGACCATCGCCGATACGTGGCAGGCGCTTGGCTATCTGTTGGTCTTCGGCCTGGGCACGGTGGCGGGGATGGTGCTCACCACGATGCTGGTCGCGCTGCCGGCCACCGCCGCTGGGGCCAGAGGACCGGTGTGGTCGCATCGTGTCCGCTTGGCCGCTGGGCTGCTGTCGGTGCTGTTCGGCGTCCTGCTGGCGCACGAGTTGATCGTCGAGCAGGGGCTGTTCAGCGCCACACCCACGTGGGATCCGCACTGAGGGCTCGCGGCCTGCCGACGGCGGCCGAGGGCCGGGCGTTCGGCGCGGCGCTGCGGCGTTGGTATCGCCGCCACGCGCGGGATCTGCCGTGGCGACGCACGCGCGACGCGTACGCCATTCTGGTCAGCGAGCTGATGTTGCAGCAGACGCAGGTGTCACGGGTGATCGACTACTGGCACGCGTTTCTCGATCGATTCCCCACCCTGCATCACGTCGCCGAGGCCCACGAGCGGGAGGTGCTCGCCGCGTGGGCGGGCCTCGGCTACTACGCGCGGGCGCGCAATCTGCACAAGTTGGCGCGCCACGTGGTCGCCGAGCGGCCTGGCGGCCTGCCATCCACACCGGATGAACTGCGGCGGCTCCCGGGCATCGGCGCCTACACGGCCGGTGCCGTCGCGTCCTTCGCCTTCGAACAGCGCGCGGCGCTCGTCGACACCAACGTCGCCCGGGTGTTGGCCCGCGTCTTCGCGCCGCGCCTCAACCCGAAACGAGCCAAGGACCTCGCCCAGCTGTGGCGCATCGCCGAAGCGCTGGTGCCGCGAACCGGCAAGGCCGCGTGGGTGCAGAATCAGGCGTTGATGGAACTGGGCGCGCTGGTGTGCACGGCGCGCGTGAAGCGCTGCGCGGCCTGCCCGATGCGGCGGCGATGCAAGTCGTCAGAGGCGTGAGCCAAGCCGTCCACCGGCGCGACGTTCGATCTCCTCGGCAATCTGCCCTAGCGTCTGCGTGATGAAGGCGCGTACGCCAATCGCGACACCGAACTCGCGCTCGATGCGCGCCGACGCCCGCAGCGACAGCAGCGAGTGACCGCCCAGTCGGAAGAAATTGTCGTTGCGGCCGGCCCGTTCCACCATCAGCAAGTCGCACCACAACTCGCTCAGCCGCTGTTCCACGCCAGTAGCCGGCGGCACATAGGGGCCGACCGCGCTCGCGGACGGCGCGTACGGGTTCGGCAGCTCGGCGAGATCGACGCGCCCATCGGGCAATCGGGGGATCTGCGGCAGCAGCTGGACGAACGCCGGTACCCCGATGGTCGGTGAGCGGCGCCGGACGTGGGCGCGGACATCGCTGGCGGTGTAGGTGACGCCGGGCCGACACGCGAGATAGGCAACGATCCGCGCCTCGCCGAGGTCGTCCCGCTGCAGCACCACGGCCGCGTCCGCCACCCCGTCGAGGGCCGCCACCGCCGACGTGAGCTCCGCCAGCGGTTGCGCCTGTGCTGGCGCGGCGCCGCTGACGACCGCGTGGCGCCCCGCCGCGGCCGCCGCGGCACCGACCGTGCTGATCAGCCGACGACCGTCGGACAGCAACTCGCGCACGATGCTCTCGTAGCAGCGCGCGAACTCGATCATCGTGCGTTCGTCGAACACATCGGTGTTGTAGGTCAGCGCGCCGCGCAGGCCGTTCTCCCGCTCGACGAAGCCGAGGCGAATGTCCTCGGTGATCTGTCCGTGGCGGACGAAGTTGGGCTCGTGCCGGAGATCGCCCCATTGCGTCTCACGGCCGCGACCGTCCTGATACGAGAAGACGGCCTGATACAACGGATGCCGCTGCTCGTCCGGCGGCACATTGAGCGCGCGCACGAGCTGATCGAGCGAGACATCCGGGTGCGCAAGATCAGACCGCACCAACGCCCCGACCGCGCTGACGAAGTCGAACACGCTGCGCGAATCGTCCACCGTCATCCGCAGCGGGAGTGTGTTCACGAACAGCCCCATCACCGACTCGAGTTCAGGCTGCGCGCGCCCGCGCACCGGCGTGCCGATGACGACATCGGCACTCCCCGACAGGCGCGAGAGCAGCACGGCGTACGCCGACACCAGCAACGCGAACGACGTGGTGCCCGCGTGCTGCGCCGTGCGGCGTACCGCGTCGGCGATCTCGGGGGAGAGATTCAGCCAGTTCGTGACGCCGCGGCCGGACTGCTGGAGCGGCCGCGGACGATCCGCCGGCAGTTCGATCGCGCGCGGCGCGCCGGCCAGTCGCTGCGTCCAGTAGCGCAGGTCGCGCGCGGCGGCGGCCGCCGCGACGTCTTCCCGCAGCGCTGACGCGACGTCGCCGTAGCTGAAGGGCAACCGCGGCAGCCGAGGCGTCTCGCCGCGCCGCCGGGCCGCATAGCAGTGCGAGAACTCGCGGTAGAAGATGTCGAACGACCAGCCGTCCCACAGCGCGTGGTGCAGCATCAGAAAGAACACGTGCTCGTCCGGCGCGAGCCGGAAGAGTCGCACGCGATACAGCGGGCCGACACGCAGATCGAAGGGCACCTCGGCCAGCGCCGCGAGCCGCCGTTCCAGCGTGGCTTCGCGCACATCGCTCGCCAGCGCGCTCAGATCCTCGAGTTCGATCGTGATCGGATCGGCATCACTGACAATGCGCTGCATCGGCTCGGCATCGAGCGCCGTGTCGAACACGGTGCGGAAGACCGACTGGCGCTGCACGATGTCCGCGAATGCGCGTTCGAACGCGGCGCGATCGAGGCTGCCGTGCAGCCGGTGACCCGATGGCGTGTTGTACATCGGCGTGCCGGGGCGCAGCTGCTCGAGATACCAGAGGCGCTCCTGCATCGGCGACAGTGGCGCCGTCTGTTGATGTGCCCGCTGCACGAGTCGGAGCGACGCGGGTGCATCCGCGCGGGCCACTTCGATCCATTCAGCCAGCGCGCGCACGCTCGGCGCGAGCAGGACGGCCCGGAGCGGGATGCGATGCCCCAGGCGTGCACTCAGACGTGCCACCAACTTCACGGCGAGCAGGGAGTGTCCGCCAAGCAGGAAGAAATCGTCGTGGCGCTCGATCTGTTCGAGATGCAGCAACTGCTCCATCTCGCTCGCCACCACGCGCTCCAGGGGCGTCGCCGGCGGCTCGTGCAGTCGCGCACCGGTCCGGCCCGTCCCCGCTTCCAGGGTCGCGAGCAATGCGCGATGATCGACCTTGCCGCTCGGCAGCGTGGGAATGACCGGCACGAACACGATCCGCTGCGGGATCATATAGGGCGGCAGATGGCGTCGCGCGAGGGCGAGCAGCTCATCAGACAGGTGCGGGGACGCGTCGGCCGCGACATACGCGATCAGGCGCGCATCCTCAGTCGCGAGCTCCACCACACGCACCAGCACCTGTCGCACGGAGGGATGCCGTGCGAGGATCTGCTCGATCTCACCTGGCTCGATGCGATGCCCGCGCAACTTCACCATCGCGTCGAGACGTCCGAGGTGCTCCAACGCACCATCAGCGTGCCAGCGACCGCGATCACCGGTCCGATACACGCGCACCCCGCCGAGTGCGGCGCTGGGCGCGAAGCGTTGCGCCGTCTGCGCCGCGTCGTTGACGTATCCCGTCGCGAGCCCGGCCCCCTCGATCACCAGTTCACCCGGCACGCCGATTGGACAGCGCTGCCCCTGCGCATCGAGCACGTGCACCCGCAGGCCCGGCAGCGGTCGTCCGATGCGCACTGCGTCGTCGGCCGCCTCCACCGGCCACGCGGTGGCCCACACGGTGGCTTCGGTCGGTCCGTACACGTTCCAGACGTCGCCGCAGCGCGCGACCAGTTCCTGCGCGAGATGCGTCGGTAGCGGCTCGCCGCCGACCAGCACGCGCAGCTTGGCCATCCCTGGCCACCCCGACGCGATCAGCAGGCCGAACATCGTCGGCGTGCCCTGCACCAGCGTCGAGCCGGACTCGGCGAGCACGGTGGCCAGCGCCGCCGCGTCGCCTCCGATGCCGGCGGCAGCCACAATCACGGTTCCGCCCACGACCAACGGCCCCAGCAACTCCAGCACGGCGATATCGAAGCCCAGCGTGGTCACCGCCAGCAGGCGATCCGACTCCCGCACCGGTATCGTCGCCGTGATGCCGACCAGGAAGTTCGCAACCGCCGAGTGCGGCACCGAGACGCCCTTGGGGACGCCGGTCGAGCCCGACGTGTACATCACGTAGGCTTCATCCGACGGGCTCAATACCGGTCGCGGCCGACGCTCGGCGGGCGATACGCGGCGCATCAGGTCGCCGATCGGCGCGATCGGACAGGTGATCTCCCACGCCGCCGCGACCGCGGCCGTGGACTCATCGACGACCACGAGCGACACCTGGGCATCGCCGAGCATCGTCCGCAAGCGCTGCGCGGGGTACGCCGCCTCGAGCGGCACGTACGCGGCGCCGACGGACCACACCGCTAGCATCGCCTTGACGAGCTTGGGCCCGCGTTCGAGACAGAGCCCGACCCGATCGCCGGGGCGCACACCTGCCGCCAGCAGGCCATCGGCCAGCGCGTCGGTGCGTGTGATGAGTTCCTCGTAGCTCCACGCCGCGTGTCCGGCAGCTGCCAGTGCCGGATGATCCGGCGAGCGGCGCGCTTGCGCGCGGATCAGCGCGTCAGCTCGACCGGTCGTCGCGCTGCCGGTATCGTTCCACTGCCGCAGCCGCTCGAGTTGCGGCGTCGACACCCACGGGATGCTCGCCATCGGCTGTGACGCGGCGTCCGCCAGTTGGCGCAGCAGTTCGACATAGGCCTCGAGCCACGCGGTAATCGTGGCGGGGGCGAACAACGCGGTCGCGTACTGGCACTCGATGCGGTATCCACCGCCGATCGGCGTCAGGTTGACCGTCAGGTCGAAGGGATCGGCGGCGCGCGGTGTGACGTCGCTGCTGACCTTGAGCGCACCGAAGTCGAGCTCGGCCGCGCGATCGACGTTGAACGTGACATCCACCAGCGGCGTACGCCCCGCATCGCGTCGCAGGGCGAGGTGCCGGAGCAGCGAGCCAAAGGTGTACTCCTGATGCTCCAGCGCGGCGAAGAGGCTGTCCTGAACGCCGCGAATGCACGCGTCGGCCGGCGCATCGGGCGACAGCGTCACCCGTACCGGCAGCAGATTCACGCAGTGACCAACGAGCGACGGCATATCGGCCGCCGACTGGCCCGCGGCTGGAATGCCGACGACGAAGTCGGTGTCGCCCGTCAGTCGTGACAGCCACATCGAGAAGCCGGCGAAGAGCACACCGAAGGTGGTACCACCCGTCGCCGCGGCCAATCGGCGGATGTCGGCCACGAGCGCCGCGGGCAGCACGGCATCGACGCGCGCCGACGTCACGCGACGCGGCACGCGGCGCGGCCGGTCGGTGGGCAGCGACAGCGGTGCCGGCACCGTAGCAAACTGTCGGACCCAGAAGCCGAGGTCGGCGTCGCCATCGGGCGAGGCGGTCCGGGCCACTTCACGCGCGGCGTACTCCGCGTACTGCGCGGGGACGGGGCGCTCGAACGGCACACCATCGACGATCGCGCGATAGCACGCGCCGAGTTCGTCGGTCACGACGCCCAGCGACCAGCCGTCACACACGAGATGATGACTCGTCAGGATCAGCGCGTGATCGTCCGCGGCGAGGCGTACAACCGTCGCGCGCACCAGGGGCCCACGGTGCAGGTCGAACGGCCGTCGCACGGCCTCGTCGCGCGTGGCTTCGAGACGCCGCAACGCCTCGGGGCGCGGGCGGTCCGACCAGTCGTGCCACTCGATCGGCACCGACCACTCGCGATTGACGAACAGCGACAGTCCGTCCTCGGCGAACGTCGACCGCAGCGCGTCGTGCCGCCCGATGATGGTGGCAAACGCCGCGTCGAGCGCCGCCCGGTCCAGCGCGCCGACCATCCGGAGCACGCAGGATTCGTTGTACGCCAGCGTCGCGTCGTCCGTGGCCTGCATCGCCAGCCAGATCTCGCGCTGCGCGGCTGTGGTCGGAACCACCAGCGCGATCTCGCCCGCCGCAAACGGGTTGAAGCGCACCGCGTTCGGGCGTGCGGTCACGTCGGCACCTCGATGTACGACTGCGGGTTGTCCGGGTCTTCGACGTACCAGGCGGGCTGCCCTTGCGGGTTCCGTCCGAGTCGTGCGCCGGGCACAGGGGGGGTGAGCGCCTGCGCCGTCACCGCAGCCGCCGCCCGACTGGGCAAGAAGCCGGCCGCCTGCATCTCGTCGATCGACGCGGTGAACGCGCGCACGATCACGGCGAGATCGGCATCGGTGAGCGCCGTGGTGCCGTAGCAGGGGAAGTTGTCGAGCAAGTGCACGCCGCGGCTCCGCATCATCGCGAACAGCAGATCCTGCCACGGATGCTCTTCGAGGAAGGCCACGCGCCACAGCGACGCGAAGGTGCGAATCTCCACCGGGGCCCCAACGGCACGACAATGCGCATTCATCGCGTCTGCCATCGCGCCGATGCGGGCGCTGAGCGTGGCGCTGATCTCCGCACCGTGGTCGCGCAGGTACTCCAAGGACGCCTTCGCCGCCGCGAGCGCCAGCGGATGGCGCACGAAGGTCCCGGCGAGATACGTCACCCCCACTTCGGGCACCGAGGCATCCCCGTACTGCCACGCGCCACCATCCAGCGCGTCCATATACGTGCGCTGCCCGGCAATCACGCCAATCGGCAGGCCACCGCCGATCACCTTGCCGTAGGTCGCGACGTCGGCGCGTACACCGTAGTAGGCCTGCGCACCGCCGAGACCCGCGCGGAAGCCGGTGATGACTTCGTCGAAGATGAGGCAGATGTCCGACGAGGCGGTCAGCGCGCGGAGCGCCCGTACGAACTCGGTCGGGCGAAACTCCGGGCGCCGACTCTGGATCGGCTCCACGAGCACGGCCGCGATATCGTGGGCCCGCTCGCGGATGATGTCGAGCGACGCCGGGGCCCCGTACTCGAGCACGAGGATCTCTTCGAACATCGATGGCACGATGCCCGGGGCGGCCGGCAGGCCCCGGTTGCGCCGACCTTCGCGAACGACCACTTCATCGAACGTGCCGTGATACGATCCCGCAAACGATACGATCGTGTTGCGCCCGCTCACGGTGCGCGCCATCCGCAAGGCGCCCATCACCGCTTCCGATCCGGTGTTCACCAGCGCCGCGCGATCGTGACCGGTCAGTTCGCAGACCAGCCGCGCGACATCGGCGGCGTACGGATGCATCGGTCCGATCTCGTATCCGGCGTCGATCTGGCGATGCAGCGCGTCCACGACGAACGAGGGCTGCCACCCGAAGAGGCACATCCCGAAGCCACCCAGCGCGTCGACGTACTCGTTGCCGTCGATGTCGATCACCTTCGACCCGCGCGACTGGTCGATCACGATCTGGTAGGTGATCTCCTTCGTCTGCGGACGGAACCCGCTGACCATTCGCGGATCCGCGAGCACGTCGCGATTCGCCGCGGCGAACGCCTTCGAATTGGGGGTGCGGGCCTCGTATCGGCGCACGAACGCCTCCAGCCGCAGGCGCTGCCGCTCGGTCAGCGTCGGCGGTTCGCGATAGATCCGCGCGATGGCACCAAAAGGCTTGGCCGGCGCTTCCGCAGCGGGCGCGGGCGCTCGCATAGGCTCGGTCGCCGGTCGCGCGACCACGTCCGTCGGCGGCGGCACATCGGTCGGCCGCACATCGGTCGGCGCTGCTGGCGCCTCCGCGGCGCCCTGCGGCGATCCCGTCGACGTGTCCAACGACAGGAAGTAGCCAGCCAGGCCACGAATGGAGCGCGAGCTCTCGAGCAGTTGGCGATACGTGAGCGTCCCCCCGAGCCGCTTGCGCAATACCTGCGCGGCCTTGGTGAGACTGAGCGAGTCGAAGCCGAGCTCGACCAACGACGCGTCCGCGTCGAGCGTGGCGATGTCGATGCCCGACACCTCTTCGAGGATCGCCGCAACGGCGGTGACGAGCTGTTCGATGCGCGGCGCGTGATCCAGCGTCGCCGACGCCGACGCCTCGGTATCCACGCTCGGTGCTGCGGCAGCACCGGGACGCTCCGTCAGCGCGACGGCCTGCTCCGTCAGCGCGACGGCCTGCTCCGTTGCGGGTACCTCGAGCCACACGCGCTCGCGGCGGAAGGGGTAGCCGGGGAGTGGCACCCGGCGTGTTTTCGGAGTCGGTGGCAGCAGATCCACGCCAACCGTCCAGAGCCGACCGGCCGCCAGCAGATCGTGCTGGATCTCGTCATCCACGGCGTCGGACAAGGCCGGGATGGCGGTCAACGCGTCCGTCGTGCGGTCTGCGTGCTGGCGGACCAGCGAGGACAGCGCGCTTCCGGGCCCGAGCTCGAGGAATGTCCGGATCCCGCGCGTCATCGACGCGGAGATCGCGCGAGAGAATCGCACCGGGACGCGCAGATGCCGTGCCCAGTACTGCGGGGACGTCGCCTCCGCCGCCGTGAGCACCTCACCGGTGACCGTCGAGACAATCGTCGCCGTAGGTGCGGCCAGGGGGACCTCGCGGAGCACCGCGTGGAACGCCTCGACCGCCGGCTCCATCAGCGCGGAATGAAAGGCGTGCGACACGGCGAGCGGCCGCCACGGAATACCATCGGCGTCGAGGCCGACGCAGCACGCATCCAGCGCGTCCACCGCCCCGGCGATGACGCTCGACGTTGGCGAGTTCTCCGCCGCCAGCGATACGCCCGCAGGCAACCGCGCTTCGAGAGCGGTCGCCCCAAGCCGCACGGCTCGCATCGCCCCTGGCGCACACTGCTGCATAATGGCGCCTCGGCGTGCCACGAGAACGGCCGCCGTCTCGAGCGCCATCACGCCAGCATCAGCGGCAGCCACGAACTCGCCAACGCTGTGGCCGATCACAACCTCTGGCACGAGACCACGCGACCGCCAGAGCGACAGGAGCGATGACTCCACGGCGAAGAGTGCCGCCTGCACGAATGCGGTGTCGGTGCGCCGCTCGCGACGATCGCCGGCGAACTCGGCGCGCAGATCGCCGAGGCCTGCGGCGGCGATGGCATCGGCACAGCGATCGAAGGTCGCGCGGAACAGCGGCTCGCTGGCGTAGAGCGCGGCGCCCATCCCCGGGTACTGCGAGCCCTGCCCCGGCAACACGACCGCCACCGCTGGCCGGTGCGCAGCCTTGCCGACCGGTGCGCGCCAGCGATGCGCCGGATCGCGCAGCGCGTCGATCGCCGCGGCGGTCGAGCGTGCCGCGATGACGGTCCGGACCGGATGCACGACGCGACCGTGACGCAACGTGGCAGCGACTGCGTCGAGCGGCGGCGCATCGGGACGCTCGAGATGCGCGGCCAATTGTTCTGCCACGCGCGACAGATCGTCGTCCCGACGTGCCGACAAGGTCAACAGCGAGACGCCGGTCGTTTCGAGCGTCGAGTCGGGGATTGGTCGAGTCGGCGCTTCCTCGAGAATCACGTGCACGTTCGTGCCGCCGACGCCGAAAGAACTGACGCCGGCCAGCCGCCGGCGCGCGGTGCGGGGCCACGCCGTGCGCGCCGCGAGCGGCACGAACGGCGTCTCCTCGAAGCGAATGCGCGGATTCGGTCGCCGGTAGTGCCCGGTGGCCGGTAGCTCCTCGGCTTCCAACGCGAGCGCCGTCTTGATCAGTCCTGCCGCGCCGGCGGCCGTCACCAAGTGACCGACGCTGCCTTTCACCGAGCCCAACGCGCAGAACGCCGTGCGCGCCGTGTGCGTCCGAAACACCTGCGTCAACGCTTCGATCTCGATCGGATCACCGACCGGCGTCGCCGTGCCGTGCGCTTCGACGTAGGAGATGTCATCGGCCCGGACGCCGGCGTCAGCCAGCGCCGCCGCGATCGCCGCCGCTTGCCCATCGACACTGGGCGCGGTGAAGCTCGCCTTGTGTCCGCCGTCGTTGCTGATGCCGACGCCGCGAATGACCGCGTGGATGTGGTCCCCGTCGCGCAGCGCGTCGTCGAGCCGCTTGAGCAGCACGACCGCCGCCCCGTCATTGAACGAGGTCCCGTCGGCGGCCGCATCGAACGGGCGCGTCCGGCCGTCGCGCGAGCGCATCGCCCCCGGTTCGTAGAGATACCCGGCGTCGATCGGCACCTGAATGGTCGCCGCGCCGGCCAGCGCGGCGTCACAGTGGCCGGCGCGCAGTTGCTCCACCGCGATTGCCACCGCGGTGAGCGATGTCGAGCACGCGGTGCTGACGGCGAGGGCGGGGCCGCGCAGGTCGAGCCGATGCGCGAGCCGCGTCGCGGCGTAGTCCTTGTCGTTGCCGATCGTGACGGCAACCTCGCCGACCGCGCGTACGACATCGGGCCGACGCAACACCACGTGGGTCAGGTACGACGGCGAGTGGACGCCAGCGAACACGCCGACGCGCCGCGGCATCTGATCGACCGCGTAGCCGGCGCGTTCGATGCACTCCCACGCCAGCTCCAGCAGGACGCGATGCTGTGGATCGGTCAGCTCGGCTTCGCGACGCGGGATCCCGAAGAACTCGGCGTCGAAGCAATCGGCGTGCGGCAGAACGCCCCGGGCGGGGACGTAGTCGGGATCGTGAATCGCCGGATCGCCGAGGGTCGTCGCGAGCGTCTCGCGATCGAAGTCGGTGATCGGATCACGACCGTCGAGCAGCTGCTGCCAGAACGCCTCGACGGTTGACGCGCCGGGCACACGGAGCGCCATCCCGATGATCGCGATTGCGTGGCTCCGCGCGCCGCGCGGCTCGGCGTTCGCATCCGCTGGCGCGACGGCAGCGTCGCGCGCCGTGGCTTCGGTGGGACGGTACGCCGCAAGGGCGGCGGGCGTCGGCGCCGCGAAGAGTCGACCGATCGTGATGCGTCGGCCACCGTCCCGCAACGCCGCGACCGCCCGCAGGGCCAGGAGCGACGTGCCGCCGAGCGCGAAGAAGGCATCGTGCCGCCCCACGGGCGTCACACCAAGCACTTGCTCAAAGACCGCGCAGATCGCCGCCTCGTCGGCACCGATCGGCGCGACATAGGGCCCGTCGAGCGCCGGCCGCTCTGCCCGCGGCGCAGGCAGCGCTTCGCGATGCACCTTGCCCGACGCCAGTCGGGGAATCGCGGGAACGACGACAAAGGTGCGCGGCAACACCGCCGCGGGCAGCCGCAACTCGAGCTCGCGCGCGACGGCCGCGGGATCCCCGATCGTTCCCGCGAGATACGCAACGAGCGACGGCGTTGCGCCGTGGTCGCGCCGAAGGACCACGGCCGCGTCCGCCACGCCACTGCACGCCCGCAGCGCCGCATCGAGTTCTGCCGTTTCGATGCGATGGCCCGAGACCTTGAGCTGGTCGTCGAGTCGACCGAGAAACTCGAGTGCACCGTCCGCGCCGACGCGCACGCGATCGCCCGTGCGGTAGTAGCGCGGCCGCGACAGTCGGGGACTCGCGACGAAGCGTTCGGCGGTCAGCGCCGCGTCGCGACGGTAGCCGCGCGCGACGCCGCGACCCGCGAGCAGCAGTTCGCCAGGCTCGCCCGCTGGCACTGGCGTGAGCGTCTCGTCCACCACCACCGCATCGATGTCCGCGATGGGCCGACCGATGGGCACGACGCCTTCGCGCGCCTCACCGCCGTTGGCAACGAAGGCGGTGGCGGCAATCGACGCCTCCGTTGGCCCGTACAGGTTGGTGACCCGTGCGGTGGGCAGCACCTGATGCACCTGCCGAACGACACTCCACTCGAGCGGCTCGCCGCCACAGCCGATGTCCCGCAGCGTCGTGCACTCCACGAACGCGGGGGTCTCGGCGAGCGCGCGGAGCACCGAGGGTACGGTGAGCACGGTGGTGACGCCGAACGCGCTGATCTCGCGACACATCGCGTCAGGGTCCCTCGGCACATTCGCCGAGGCAAACGCCGCGGTCGCTCCGCTGAGCAAGGGCGAACACAGCTCCCAGATCGAGGGATCGAAGCCAAGCGATGTGGCAACGAGCGTGCGCCGACCGGGCCCGAGATCGGTGAATTGGCGGTGCCAGTCGAGGTGCGCCAGCAGGGCGTCGTGCGTGACTTCGACTCCCTTCGGCTGCCCTGTGGTCCCGGAGGTGTGGATCAGGTACGCCAGCGAGTCCGCAGCCAAGGTCTCGATTGGCGGTAACGTCGCTCGGGGGCTGAACCCGTCGTCGGTGGCGTCGATGATCAGAACATCCGCGCCAACTCCTTGAGCGAGCTTAAAGGCGCGATTATGGCTTTCTTGCGTCGCAATAATGACTCGAGGAACAGCGGCGGTAACGACCCGTTGAAGGCTGGCGTCCGGGTTCGTGTGCTCCAATGGGCACCACACCGCACCTGCGCGCCAGACACCCAGCGCTGCCGCCGCCACGTGTACGCTTCGACCGCCGAGAAACGCCACCACATCGCCCGGCGCGACGCCCGCTTCGACGAGCCGCTCGGCACAGCGAAGCGCCGCCGCTTCGAGCGCCTCGTAGGTCCATTGTGTGGTGGGGTCCTCCACTGCGCGGTGCTGCGGCAACGCTGCGGCGACCCGGACGAATTGCGACCAAATCACTCGACAACACCGATCGTTCGTGCACGACCTGCGGCACCCCCGCAACAAAAACCACAGTACAGAGTGATTCCGTCGCGCAACCACCACATCGGACCCGCGCCGTCGGCGGTGATGTAGGGGCTGATCGTCCCGGTGTGGCGGCGACTAAACAAGTGACAGCGCATTCTGGGCCAAGTTTTTGCAATTGTCATTCCAGTGTCGAGATTATGCCTCGGTCAGCTGGCCTTACCGTTTCCCTTCTCCCAGTCGGCGTATCCCTCCGTTCCTACGCTTGCGCGCGTGGCTGGCGGTGCTGTGTGTCGCCGCCTGCACCCCCTCGGCCACTGACCCCCTCGTGACGGACCGTATCCGGATCGGGGTCCTCGGCGACTCCGACAGTCACTCGTATCGCGATGTCCTCTGGATGCCCCCGGGCCCCGGGGTCCGCGGCGGGGAGCGACGGGCCCAGACGCTGCAGTGGACCGATGCGCTCGCACGCCTTCGGCCGGAACTCGACCTCGGCGCATTCGGCGAGTACGGCTGGTCACCGCGCGTGGCCCGCGTCGCGTCGTGGTTTGGGATGACGCTCCGCAGCCCGACCAAGCAGGACTACGAGCACGTCTTCGCGCTGTCCGGCGCTGGATGCTCGTCACTCGCCGCACGATGGACGGGACAGACGCAACACCTCCTGCACCGCATCGCACGAGACTCGGCTGGTTGGCGCCACGGCGTCGTCGTGATTCGGATCGGCATCAACGACCTCGGCACCGAGGCCTTCCTCGACAGCGTCGCCCGCGGCGACGCGGCCGCGTTGGCGGAGGCGCGGGTCGACGCGTGCACGGCGGCGATTGCGACCGCCACGCGCGCCATTCGCCAACAGGCGCCGACGGTGCGCGTGGTGCTTGTGGGTCTGGCCGATAATCGGCACTGGCCACCGCTGCACGCGAAATGGCAGGACGCCAGCGCGACGGCGCGTCTCGTCGCGATGCTCGACCGCTACGACGGCGCGCTCGCGGGTCTCGCCGCCGCCGATCCCGCGATCCGCCTGTTTGATGATCGACGCTTTTTTGAATCGCGCTGGGGCGGCCGGACGCTCGACGGTCGTGCGGCGTATCACGCGGCAGCCGTCGCGGGACTGACGGTGACGCCGACGCAGGGAGACGAACTCCCGCACGCCGTCCTGCGCGACGGACACGCCGGTACCGTCGTCAACGTGCTCTGGGCACAAGCGCTCGTCGCGCTGCTGCGCGAGGCGTGGCAGGTACCGGTCGCCGAGATTTCCGACGCGGACGTCGCGCGGTTGTTGCGCGAGTTGCACGGCACCGGGCTCCGCTGATGTCGTGGCTCGAGACCCTCAAGGCCTTGCCGCCGATTCTCGCGTGGCGCCGCGCGCGATTCGAGCGCTACTTCGCGACGGCGTCGAACGTGAACGCCTACTACGGCGTCTTCGACACCTGGGAGTTGGCCCGCGCGAGCGCCCCGCAGACGAAGCCGATCGGCTACGACAATCCTGACTCGGCCGAGTTGCATCGCGACGCCGTGACGCCGTTGGCGTCGGACTATCCCGCGATGCACTGGCTCGCGCGCGCGTTCGCCGACGGCGCCACGCAGGTGCTGGATATCGGCGGCCACCTCGGACAGAAGTACTACGCGTTTCGCGATCGCTTGCCGCTGCCGCCGGACGCCCGGTGGACGGTGTTCGATGTGCCGGCGGTTGCCGACGCCGGCGCCGCGCTCGCCCGCACCCGCGACTCGGCGCGCCAGCTCGACTTCCGCACCAGCGTCCCGTCGTCGCTCGCGCACACGGTGGTCTTCGCGTCAGGGAGCGTGCAGTACCTGCCGCAGGGGCTCGCCGCAACGCTGGCGACAGCCGCCCCGCGCCCGGCGCGGATCGTGGTGAACACCGCCGCCCTGCACCCCACGCGCACCTTCTACACGCTCAACAGCATCGGAACGGCGTTTTGTCCGTACCGGGTCCAGCACGAAGCCGCCTTCGTGTCCGAGCTCGCCGCGCTGGGCTACGTCGTCGACGACCGCTGGGAGACGCCCAAACCGTTTCGCGTGGCGTTCGAGCCGTCGGTCGCACTCGATCGGTTTGTGGGGCTCGCGCTCCGCCTCACGTAGCGCGCGACGACCCACGCCTCGATCCGCTCGGCGATACGATCAAGCGTCGGGACATCCGAAAAGGTGTGGTCGGCGTGCGGCTCGAAGTAGACGGTGAGCTGATCCCCGAACGGCACGCGCGGGAAGGCGCGGCGGAACTGGGCGGCGTAGCTGTATTCGTCGGAGCCGGCGAAGAACAGCAGGAGCCCGACGCCGCGCTGCACCAGCGTTGCGAGCCCCGCGGCGATGACGGCCTGCGGTGGCCGCTTGCGACCGGCACGTCCGAATCCGAAGGACGGCCCAGCCGCGCGCGTGCGGCTCGAGGGTCGGAGCCAGCGCGTGAGCGGATGTCGACCGGTAAGCACGTTGCGCCACGTCGACACGCGGCGGAGACCCGCGCGGATGAGGCGGGCGTAGTGACCCAGCGTCGGATACGAATATCCCTCCAGGGCAATCACCGCATCGACTCGCGAATCGACCACCGCCACGTCGTGCGCCAGTTCTGCCCCGGAGCACAGCCCGCAGAGGATCACGCGGCGGATGCCGAACTGCTGCTCGAGGTGGTCCAGCACATCGATGGCGTCGGCGACATCGCGACGGTGCCGCGTCGCGTCGGTGTTGCGCGACGCGCTCTCGCCGATGCCCGCGGCGTCGTAGCGGAGCGCCAGCACGCCGTGCGACGCGAGTCGGCGGGCCAGCGTCACGTACATCCGATTGGGCCCGACGCGATGCAGGAAGCCCGCGTTGAGGAACACGACGGCGACGTCGGCGGCTTGCGCCTGATCGGCGTCGTGCTGGGTGAGAATGCCGGCCAGTTCCCCCGCCGTGCCGATCGCGACGAAGCGTTCGATCACGGCGCGAGCGAGGCGCAGGCGTCCCGAAGGGCCGCGATGATCGGACCGCCAAGGATGCTGTTGCCGGTCCGGAGCGCCTGATCAAAGCTGCCCGAGGCGTCGATGCGCAGGGTGTGCAGTCCGGCCGGCAGCAGCGCCGCGGTCCCCGCGTCGCTGGCGATGACCACCCGGAGGCGATCACCTAGCGCACGGAGCGTGTCGCCCGCTTGCAACTGCTGCACGCCGCTCCAAAAGGCCGTCGACATCGCGTGGCCGCCGACATCCACTCGCCCGTCAGGCAGCGGCGTCGGCGCGCGACCGAGCACATCGCGCAACCATCGGACGTAGGCCGAGCCGTCGACCACCGGATCCCAGGCCACGACGCCATCGATGCCCTCGGCGTGGCGCGCCGCCGCCTCTGCCGCCAAGGTACCGCCCAAGCGTGCGCCCACGACGGTCACGGCGGAGAGACCGGCGGTATCGCGCAGTTCATCGACCGCGGACCGGATGTCCTCGACCCAGCGATCGAGGTCCGCGCTGGTGTCGTCGCCGAACGAGTCTCCACTGCCCCGGTAATCGAAGCGCAGGACGTGCGCACCGCGCTGGGTCAGCGCCTCGGCCAACGTGCGCAGCGCGAAATGCGAGAGGATGTACTCGCGACCAAAGGCAGGCGCGAGCACGACGCCGGTCGCCCGGGCGACACGCACGAGCGGCGGTTGATACACCCCGAACAGCGGGGCCGCAGAGGGGCCGAAATGAATCGCAGGCATTCCTTCCAAGGGTACATCGCAGCGGCGGGCCGACGCACGGGCGTCGGCCCGCCGAGGGCCTGCGGCGGCGCTGCCGCGCCGCTTCAGCGCCGCAGACTGTCCTTCGACGCGAAGCGCGGAAAGCGCTCGCTGATCTTCGGTTCGTACGGCCGCTCGTCATAGCCGGTGTAGATCTGCCGCGGCCGCGCGATCTTCTGCTCCTTGTCGAGGAGCATCTCTTCCCACTGCGCGAGCCAACCGGCCGTCCGCGCCACCGCGAACAGCACGGTGAAGAAATCGGTCGGGAAGGCCATCGAGCGGTAGATCAGCCCGGTGTAGAAATCGACGTTCGGGTAGAGCTTCCGCTTGATGAAGTACTCGTCTTCGAGCGCCGTGCGTTCGAGCTCCAACGCGATCTCGAGGTCCTTGTCCATCCCGACCTGCGCGAACACTTCGTCAGCAAGCTTCTTCACGATCTTCGCGCGCGGGTCGTACGACTTGTACACGCGGTGCCCGAAGCCCATCAGCTTCTTCTCGCCCTTGCCGCTCTTCACCTCCTCGACGAACGCCTTCACGTTCTTCGGGTGGCCGATCTCCTTGATCATATACAGCACGGCTTCGTTGGCACCGCCGTGCAGCGGCCCGAAGAGCGCCGCGATGCCGGCCGCGACCGCCGTGAAGGGATCGACGTGCGACGAGCCGACCGCGCGCACCGCATTGGTGGAGCAGTTCTGCTCGTGGTCGGCGTGCAGGATGAACAGCACTTCCAGCGCGCGCGTGAAGACCGGATTGGCCTCGTAGCGCGGCTCCGACATCCGCGCGATCATCGAGAGGAAGTTCTCGGTGTACGTCAGCGAGTTGTCGGGGTAGATGATCGGCAAGCCCTTCACGTGACGATACGCGAACGCCGCCATCGTCGGGAGCTTCGCCAGCAGGCGGATCCACGAGATGTTCCGCTGCTCGGCGTCGTGCACGTTGTGCGCGTCCGGATAGAACGCCGACAGCGCCGCGACCGACGAGCAGAGCATCGACATCGGATGCGCGTCGTAGCGGAAGCCTTCGAGGAACTTCCGGATATTCTCGTGCACGTAGGTGTGATACGTGCAGTGGTAGACCAGCTCGTCGTATTGCGGCTGCGTCGGCAGCTCCCCGTGCCGCAGCAGATACGCGACCTCGAGGAAGGTGCTCTTCTCGGCCAACTGCTCGATCGGATACCCGCGGTAGCGGAGAATCCCCTTGTCGCCGTCGATGAAGGTGATCGAACTGCGACACGACGCCGTGTTGGTGAACGCCGGGTCGTAGGATCGGAGGCCTTCGTCTCCGGCTTTGATCTGCAGCAGGTCGTTCGCGCGGATCGTGCCGTCGGTGATCGGCAACTGATACGAGGAGCCGGTCCGCGAGTCGCGGACGTCGAGCGTTCCGGTGGCCGTGGCGGGGGTCGTCATTGAGCGCAGGGTGAGGGTCTGGCCAGAATGTACGCACGGGACCACCCTTTCGGGTGGGGGCCCGGCCAGACCCCGGCGAACGGCTTAGTCGATCTCGAGAATCCGGAGACCGCCCAGTCCGGACGCGACCACCAGCCACTCACCCTGCGTATCCGCCCGCGCGAAGTTGGCGCTGATCGACGCCGGGAAGGCCAGGCGGCCCATCAGCGACACGGTCGGCGTCCCGGTGCTGCTCACGGCCGGATAGTTCGAGTAGTAGGCGTACACCCCGGCCTCGCCGTTCGCGGTGAAGATCCAGGCCTCGTTCCCCTCCCGGTAGGTCGTCACGCCGTTCACCGTGCGCAGCTCAGCCGCGATGCCGCTGACGATCGGCGCCGGCAGGTTCACCCGTACTGTGCCGCCGGTGCCGTCGACCCGGAGGATGCGCGTCCCGCCCTCGCTCGCGGCGACGAACGCCCAGTTGCCGTCCACCGAGACGTCGCCCCGTGCTTCGGGCGTGGCGGCCCCGCCACTGGCAATGGCCGTCCCGATGCGCGCGTTCGTCGTGTGGTTGAACAGATTGGTCCGTCCCGGCGTCCCCTGGGCGACCACCACCAACCCGCTCGTCGCGCTGCCGGCGACGCCGCGGGCGTCATCCAGCGTGATCGTCGCCAGACGCGCCATATTCGACGCTTGGAACACCGTCAGGCCGCCGGTGTTCGGGCCACCGGTGCCGGACACCGCCCAGACCTTGCCGTTCTGGACGTGCACCGACGTGCCAGCGAAGGACGGCAGCTGAAAGCGCAACGACGAGTAGGTCGACGGCAGCCCGCCGTTGTTGTCGAGCACCACCACCTCGAGCACCGCGCGCTCGGTGAACGCCGGATCGCTCGAGCTGGTTGTGAGGTACAGCCGGTCACCCGAGACCGCGGCCGAATAGACGTCGGCATCGGTGAAGATGGCGCGAGAGCGCAGCTTCGCCTCCTCGCCGCCGGTGATCTGGAAGACATCCACCGCGCCGAGCGTCGGCTCGCCGCGCATCGCGTACGTGACGTACGCGTACTTGTCGGACACCGTGCCGTTCGTCTCCGAGAACGCGACATCGGTCGCCTGGAGCGTCTGGCCGTTGACCACCGGCGCGGCGACGGTCGACTCGAGCTGCAGCTCGATGTCGTTGGCCAGATCCGCCGTCATTGCCGGCGCCCCGGGCTCGGCGAGGATCGTCACGATCGCGTCGCCTCCCGACTGCACATAGCTGTTGAGCAGCGTCGTGTCGGTGACGACCGTGACGGCCGGCCGAGGCTGCCCGGCGGGCAACGACGGCTCAGGTTCGATTGGCGAATCCGAACAGGCGGCCACCGCAACCAGAGCGGCCAAGGTCAAGACGTGATGCGTGCGCATAGGAACCCTCACACCGGCAGAGAACGGAGACCGACCTCGCGGACACGCGCGGCACGACCTCGGGAGACGAACTGAGCAGAATGACTTCGCTGTCTCAAATGTCGGCGGCGGAATCCATTTACGCGCTCCCCTACGCTCGCTTCGACATCACCGGCTGGGCGGGGCTGTCACAGCCCGCCCAGTTTGGTGATGCGCGACCAGTGCAACGGACTGACGACCTGTACCGACAGGCGGCTGCCCTTGCGGAGCAGTTCCAATCCCTCGAGACCCTTGGACGTCTTGAGCATCGGCAAGGTGACCGGCGACGTGAAGCGCGCGACCGCGCGAACGTCCACCTGCATCCAGACCGGCGCGTCGGGGGTCGCGCGCGGCTCGAAGTACTCGGACGCCGCGTCGAACTGGGTGGGGTCGGGATAGGCGAGCGACGCGACTTCCGCGATGCCGGCGATGTGCGGCGGCTCGGCATTCGAGTGATAGAACAGCACGCCGTCGCCGACCGCCATCGCGTCACGCATATAGTTCCGCGCCTGGAAGTTGCGCACGCCATCCCACCCGCTCGTGCGGTGTGGCGCCGCCCACAGGTCGTCGAACGAGAACACGTCCGGCTCCGACTTCATCAGCCAGTAGCGCACCTCGCCCGCCCGACGCGGCGGCAGCGCGGCGGTGGGTGCCTTCTGCGGTGCGGACTTGGTGGTCTTCGCGCGCGCGGCCGCGGGTTTCGCTGGCGCGCTTCGGGACGTTTTGCGGGGTTTGGCCATCGTTCCGTCGGTGCCGTCAGTCGACGCGACGCGGCCGGCGGCCCAGCAGCGTCGCAAGGGGAGGGCGAACGAACCGCGCGGCCGCGTGCTGCACGACCCACGCCAGCGCGACCGACGCCACGACTGCGAGCGGCAGTCCGATCACCCGCGGGACGGTACGCTCCGGCTGCAGCAACAGTTCCTTCGGCACATTGTGCAGCAAATACAACGGGTACGTCAGCGCACCGGCGGTGGTGAGCCACGCGGCGGCGCGCGGCGACGGCTCCACCCGACGCACCAGCGCCAAACCCAGCGTCGCGACGGTGACAACGCCGATGGTCGCCATCCGCGCGGCGCTCGTCAGGTCCTCGGGGCGCATATTCGCCGCCATCCGGTCGAGCGCCCCGTGCCAACCTGCAAACCACGCCAGCCCCACCCCAATCGCACGCGGGGCCGTCCACCCGCGCTCGGTGGCGACGAACACGAGTCCGCCGAGCGCAAACAGACTGCCGTAGGGCAGAATCAGGAGCGACCGCACGACGCCGCCCAGGTCGATGAACTCACCGATCGCGCCAACGAGCGCCCAGCCAATCAGCCAGCGATCCAGGTGCTGCGCCTGCCGCACCAGCAGCATCCCCCACAGTAACAGATAGAACTTGAGCTCCGCCCCGAGGGTCCAGTACACGCCGTCCACGTACGGCTGTCCCAGGTACTGCGGCACCATCGTCAGATTCGCGAGGACGCTCGACACACTCGGCGGTCCGCGCATTCCGCCGGGGCTCAGCGTGAAGACGGCCGCAGAGATCAGCACCGCCAGCCAATACTCGGGATACAACCGCAGCACGCGAGCTCGCGCGAACGCCGCGGGGGTTCGCCCATTCGCGCTCCAGAGAATCACGAAACCGCTCAGCATGAAGAACACGTCCACGCCGAGATATCCGTGCCGCGCGATCACCGCACCGGGTGCGATGTACCAGAAGTGGTAGACCATCACCGCCGCCGCCGCGAGCAGGCGAGCGCCGTCCAACGCGGCCAGCCGCGGGACGTCCTTGGTCGGCGATGGCGCGGCCACCGGTGCTGTCGGTGTCATTGCCGAAGTCGTTGCCACGTGACGCCGAGCCCCGAGCGATGCCACAGCCGGACGCACCACGCCGGAATGCGGGCGCGCGCCTGCCATTGCGGCACGGCCGGGCGATCCGTCGCCCAGCGCGGGGGAATCGACACGAGAAATCGTACGCTGTCCTGATCGCCGGCATCCCAGGCCCGCCGACACGACGCCTCCCACCACTCGGCGAGCACGTCCGACACGCGCGCCGCGCGCGGGTCGCCCTCGGCGATCAGCCGATCACGCATCGCGTATCTGGCCCGCCAGCACATCGCGGTCTGCCGCCGCCCGTCACCGCTGACCTGACCCGGGTGTCGCCGGTATCGCGCGGTCACGGCGTGTGTGGCCACGAACGGTGCCTCGCGCGCCAGACGGAGCCAGCAATCGAAGTCCACCCCCACGGGATAGGTCGGATCAAAGCCACCCGCCCGATCGAGCGTGCTGCGGCGCACCATACACCCCGTCGGTTGACCTACCCACCAGCGCAAGCAGTTCTCGAATGCGTCTTGCGGCGGGCCTTCCGCGAGAAAGCCCCGGTGCAGTCCAGTGCCGCTGCCGAAGACCTCGCACGTGGCAAACGCCGCTCCCGCGTCGGGCCACTGTTCCAGCAAGGCCGCGAGCGTCGCCAGATGCGGCGGCAGCCAGACGTCATCGGCATCGAGAAACGCAATCAGCGGCGACGTCGTGGCCCGCAGTCCAACGTTGCGCGCCTCGGCATTGCCGAGCGGCGTCTCGGAGCGGATCACCTGCACGCCGGCCGCGCGCGCGATGTCGGCCGAGCCGTCGGTGGACGCATCGTCGATCACCACCACCTCGTGCGCCGAGCGCGTCTGCGCCGCGACACTCGCCAAGGCCTCGGCGAGGAATGGCGCCGCGTTGCGGCACGGAATGATCACCGCGATCGGCGTACTCACGACGACTCGAGCACCATCTGCGGATTCAACTGCACGCGCCCGACGAAGCTCGCGCCGTCCCGCACCGTGATCGTCGCCGCGAGACTCGGCTGTGTGGTCCGCTCGCGTTCCCGATCCCACGGATGGACCTCGATCGCATACGGACCAGCCGGCACGTTGCACTGCAGCGTGACCTGAAGCGAGAAGGCGCCGGCGCGCGTGATGGGAACACCACAGCGCGTACTGCTGGTGACCGACACGACCTCCCCGGTGCCAAGGGACCGGAGGCGCAGCCCGACGGGTTCCACCGACGCGAGGCGTGACGCGTCGCGCACCTGCCCGACGATTCGGACGGTCACGTGCTGCCCCGACACCACGTCGTCGGAGCCGTCGAGGACGATGCGCTCGAGGTGCACGGCGGCATCAGGATCCGGCGCCGACGCCGTGGCAGCGCGCGACACATACCACGCCGTGCACTCGCGGACGGCGCCGGTCATTCCGACTCGGCCCCGCTCGAGGACGATGCCGGTGGTACAGAACTCGGCCAGACGCTCAAGCTGGTGCGACACCAGCACCACCGGAATCCCTCGACGGGCCAACTGCCGCATCCGCTCGTACGCACGCGCTTGGAATTGGAAGTCCCCGACACTGAGCACCTCGTCGATGATCAGCGCATCGGGCTCGAGGTGCGCGGCAATGGAGAAGCCGAGTCGGGCGTGCATCCCCGACGAGTAGCGCTTGACCGGGGTGTCGATGAACGCCTCCACACCAGCGAAGGCGACGATCTCGTCGAAGCGCCGTCGGGCCTCTCGTTGTGGCATCCCCAAGATCGCTGCCTGCAGGAACACGTTCTCCCGCCCGGACAGATCGGGATGGAATCCCGCCGCGAGCTCGAGCAGCGCGCCGAGACGTCCCGAGGTGCGAATGCGCCCAACCGTTGGCCGCATCACACGCGTGAGCAACTTGAGCAGCGTGGACTTGCCGGCCCCGTTGGCGCCGATGACCCCGAGGACCTCCCCGGGCGCTACGGTGAACGACACGTCCTCCAGCGCCCAGAAATCCCTCGGCACCGCAGCGGCGGTGTCGCGGGACGACGCCGACGAGAACCAACTCGCGATCACGTCGCGGAGGGAATCGTGCCGGACGCCGCGACGAAAGCGCTTGCCGACGCCTTCGACCTCGATCGGACCGACGCGGGAACTCGCCACGATCAGAGCCGCTCCGCGAACCGATCTTCGAGCTGATCGAAGAGCACGGCGGCGATGCCAAAGAGCACCAACGCGCCGACGGCCGTCGCCGCCAGCGCGGCCGGATCCCACCAGCCGCCGCCGGCGCCGCGATGGAGCAAGGACTCGCCATCGATCACCGCGATCCGCGCCCCCTCCAGCAGCGGCGTGAGCGGATTCCACTGCATCCACTGGCCGGCGCGGCCCAGCTCCTCGACGCCGAACAACACCGGCGTCACGAAGACGCCGGCGGTTAGCGCCGCCTGTACCGCGAACTTGACGTCCCGGAAGAACAGCTGCGCCGCGCTGAGCAGCAGCGCGAGCGCCGCTGCGAGGAGCAGCAGCACCAGCACCACCGGCACGATCCACAACACGTTCCAGCTCGGCGCCCCAACCGCCACGAGGCGCCACGCGATCACCACCGTCAGACCAACGAGCATATCCACACCGACAGCGAGCACCGCCGACAGCGGCAGCATCTCGCGCACGAACGCGACTTTGCCGACCAGTGCGGCATTGGCGATGAGACTACTGGTCCCGCCGGCGATCGCCGCCGAGAAGCCGGACCACAGCACCCCACGGATGGCCGTATCGAGCGCGCCGGATCCCCCGGGCGCAGCGCCCGTCAGTGCCGGTCGGAGCAACGCCGCACCACCGACGAACAAGGCGGGGAGCAGCACTGCCCACGCGAGCCCGAGTGCCGCCTGGTGGTAGCGAACGCGCAACTCACGAGCAACGAACTGCCAGAGCAGTTCGCGGCCGTCGAGGTACTCCCGCGTGAGGCGAGCGAGCGGCATCGCAATCAGTTGCGGCGCGTCAGCGCGTTGAGCACGCGCCGCAGACGGAGGAAGCGCCACGTGCCGGCCGCGATGTGCCACGCCGTCCATTGCCAGCGTGCCCGCGTACGCCATCGACGCACTTCGGGCTCCATTTCCGGGAACCGCATTCCGGCGACGAGCAGGCGGTCGAACTCCGCACGCGTGGCATAGCGCCAGGCCCCGTCGAGCACCTCGGCCCAGTAGCCCGCCGCCCGACGTTCCAGCGCGTGCAACTCGTCGGCAGGCAATTGGCTCTCAAGGGCGCGGAGATGCCGCTCACGAATCTCGATCGTGGCGAAAATGAAGGCCAGCCTTCGGCGCCGCGTGTCCTGCCCCTGATGCTGCCGGTAGTAGGTCGTAACCTCGGGGCAGGCGAAGAACGGGCCGCAATGCGCCACACGCCCGAAGAAGTCGTAGTCCTCGGCAGTGCTCACTTCGTCGTCATAGCCGCCGACGCGCTCCAAGGCCGAGCGACGCACGATGACTGCGGACTGCGGAATCGTGCAGAGAATGGCCGCGGCCGCGCGCGCATCGGTAACGACGCCGAGCGGCAACTCGCAGTTGAAGCGCCCCGTTTGCAGGCCGAAGCGCTCCGCCTGTCCGAAGGCCAGCACGACCTCCGGGTGGCGCTCGAACACGCCGGCGACGACCGCGAGATGCTCGGGCGCCCAGCGATCATCGGCGTCGAGAAAGGCGATCAGTTCACTCCCCGAGGCGCGCCAACCCGCGTTGCGCGCGCGGGATGCGTTGCCACCGCGCAACGGTCGGACCACCACCGCACCGGCGGCGGCCGCACGCGTGGCGGAATCGTCGGTGGAGCCGTCGTCAGAGACGATCAGCTCGGCGACGGGGCGGGTTTGACTGCGGACGGACGCGATGGTTTCTTCGATCCAGGCCGCCGCGTTTCGGCAGGGAATGACGGCAGCGATCGTGAGCATCAGTCCACGAGAGTTGCAATCCCCGTGCCGCGCCGTGCGACGGCGCGAACCCGAGTCACTAGGCGGGCAGACCCTTCCGGAGCGCCTGCGTCATCGCCTCGGCGAATCGGTCGACATCGTCACGCGTGGTGTACACCGACGGCGTGACGCGGAGCCCTTCGAAATCCTGATGCTTGATCAGCACGGTGAAGATGCGCCGCTCGCGCCACAGCCATTCGCGCAACTTGCCCGTATCGACGCCAGCGAGCTGCACCAACGCGATCGCGCCGGACCGTTCGTCGTCCAGCGGCGTGTGCACGATGACACGATCGCCCTGCGCCCGAAGCGGCGCGGCCCATCGCTGGGTCAGCCAGCGCAGGCGGCGCCACTTGCGTTCTGCCCCGATACTCCGGTGAAATGCCAGCGCCAGCCCGATCGCATTGTGATTGGCCGCGGGGTGCGTGCCCACTTCCTCGAACTTCCGGATGTTCGCGGTCTGGGACTTGTCGGCCGCCATCAGGGGCCAAAGCCCCGGAATCCGATCGCGACGGACGTACAGGAACCCAGTCCCGATCGGCGCGTGCAGCCACTTGTGCAGCGACGTGCCGTAGTAGTCGGCGCCGAGCGAATCCCGAGTGAAGGGGAAGTGCGCATACGCGTGGGCCCCATCGACGAACACCGGAATGCCCTGCGCACGTCCCATCGCGACGAGCGCCTGCACCGGCCAGATCTGGCCGGTGAGATACGAGATGTGCATCACTTCGATCGCCTTGGTCCGTGGCGTGACGGCGGCCTTGAACCGCGCGACGATCTCGGCGTCGCTGGCCTTCGGGGGAATCGTGACGCGACGAATCACGATGCCGTGCCGACGCTCACGCTGCTCCCACGTCGTGAGCATCCGCCCGTAGTTCTGTGTCGAGACGATCACTTCATCTCCCGGCGACAGATCGAGCCCGAAGATCATTGTCTCGTTCGCTTCGCTGGCGTTGCGCGTCAGGGCGAGCTCTTCCGGATCGCAGCCGAAATCATTCGCGAGGTCGCGCCGTACGGTTTCGATGCGGGGTTCGAGAATGCCCCACATGTGCTCCACCGGCATCTCGTTCGAGAAGCGGAGGTCGCGAATCATCGCATCGAGGACGTGGGTCGGTGCCGGACTCACGCCGCCGTTGTTCAGATTGATCACCGTGTGATCGGCGTCGAAGGCGCGCTGGATCTCGCCCCAATAGTCCTCGTCGTCCGCGAGCCCGAGGGCGCTCCGCGTGCCGGCGATCTGCTCCGCCGCCAGCAGCCTACGGACGGCCCCGGCGTTGAGGACGGGTGCCACCGACGCGGCGACGGCAAGGCGCGAGAGGAAGGAACGACGGGTCGACATCACGGCTCCACAGCTCGGGGGTGGGGTACGATGCTCCACAATACTCCCTCCAGCCGCGCGTCTCGTAAAGTCGGACGGAGGTGCATTTCTGCTCCGATCTGGCGAGAATTCCTCCTATGCTCCTGCTCCAAGCCCTGACGATCACGATCGACCTGCTCCGCGTCGCCTTCTTCGGTCTCGCGGCCGCGACGGCCGTGCTGGCGGGCCTCGATTGGCTGGTCCGGACGCGACGGGTTCCCCCGTTCAGTCCAGTGGCACGCTTCGTGCGCTCGAAGGTGACGCCGCTGTTCGTGCCGACCGAACGTCGGCTCGTCCGTGCGGGAGGGAATCCGCAGTCGGCTCCGTGGTGGACGCTTGCCGCGGTCGTCGTGGGCGGCATCCTGGTGTTGACGCTGCTTGGCTTTGTCCGCGGACAGCTGGCGGTGGCGCTGTATCGGCTGGAGCAGGGTCCGTCCGGACTGCTGATGCTGGCACTGGGCCTGACCTTCGGCTTCCTGAACATCGCTCTGCTGTGGCGTGTGATCTCGACCTGGGTCGGGGTCTCGCCCTACAGCCGCTGGGCCCGCTGGGCCTACGCGGCCACGGAGTGGTTGCTGGTGCCGATCCGCAGCATCCTGCCGCCGTTCGGGATGTTCGATCTCAGTCCGATGGTCGCGTACTTCCTGCTGTCGCTGGTGCAGTCGTTCGTGATGCGTGGGTAAGCCTGCGGGACCGCGTGCGGTCCTCGAATCCTCTTTAATCGTGCTATGTCTCGTCTGATGCGACGCTCACTTCGCCTGCTGCTGCTGCTCGGCGCCTTGCCGCTGTCGCGCGCGACGGCGCAGTACACCGACCTTCGGGCTGTCGCCGCGCGAGCACTCGCGACCCGTGCCGAGTTGCAGGCGACGGTGGATTCGATCGAGGCCGCGGCGACCAAGGCGAACCCGCGCCAGCGCGGACGGTTGCAGGCGATCGTGGCCGACGAACGCCGTCGCCTCAAGGAAGGTGACTTCCAACCCGGCGATCGCATTCTGGTGCGCGTGAGCACCGAATCGGTCCGGGCCGACACGATCACGGTGTCGAGCCAGTATTCGGCGCAGATTCCTGGCGTGCCCGACATTTCGCTCCGCGGCATCCTGCGCTCGGAGCTCGAGCAGTATATGCAGGACCAGCTCGACCGCTACGTACGCAATGCGCGCGTCTCGGCGACGCCGCTCGTGTCGATCGGTGTGCTGGGCTCGGTGATGCGTCCCGGGTTCTACTGGATCTCGGCGACCTCGTCGATCAGCGAAGCGGTGATGGTGGCGGGCGGCCCGATGACCGACGCCGATCCGCAGGGGATGAGTGTCCAGCACGGCGGCAAGGATCTGTGGTCGCGCACCGAAATGGTCGCAGCGATCCAGACGCAGATGTCGCTTGGCAGTCTCGGGGTGCGCGGCGGCGATCACCTGCTGGTGCGCAAGCTCGCGCCTCCTGTTGACCGGAACTTCGTGATCGGCGTCGTGGCGATTCTGCTGCAGGGTGTCGTCACGATCTCGGCGCTGCTGGCCACCGGGGGCTGACCCCGATCGCCTGAGGCGCGCGGCCGCTTACCGGACGACCAGCACCGCGCGGCCGCGCAGGCCGCGGATCGTCGCGAAAATCTCGCTCGTCCCTACGCCCGTCGCGACCACACGACCCGCACCAACCGCGCGCGCCGCCCCGGGGTTGCCGACCGTCCAGGTCGCGGTGAACTCGCTCGCTTCCCGGTCGCCGGCGGCCAAGGCCGCGGCGTCGTACTGCACGGTGTCGCCGACGGCCGCGACGATCGTGTCCGGCCGCACGACCACGCGCCGAATCGGGCGCGGATCGTCGATCACCCGGAGCGGCTTCGTGGGATCGCAGCCGAGGCCGGCGCTCGCCAGCAGCAACACGGTGAGCAGGCGGAGACGCGGGCTCATCGCCGAGTCTCCTCGAGGACCTGCACACGGACGCGGCGGGCCGTCGACAACGCGGCGTTGATCCGAGCCACGCGTGCCGAGTCGGTCTGCCACCGCGCCAGTGCGGCGCGATTGCGACGCACGGCCACTTCGTCGGGCATCGTCAGCACCGTATCCGCCGTCTTCACCGACAGAAACCGCACGGTGCCAATGGCAGCGAGGCCCAAGCCAGTCAGATAGCTGGTCGCGACGACATATCGCGGGGCCGCCCCTGCGGCCGTGAGATCAACGGCGGGTTGCACCAGCGCCGCCGACGTCAGCGCGAGCAACGACCCGCCGAGCATCCAACGAATGCCGTTGCGGCGCGCGCGCGCGGCGGCATCGAGGTTGTCGACTGTGACCCGCGCAAAGGTCTGCGCCTGCTGCGGCCGCGCGGGGAGCGCCAGCGGTGTGGTCACCGGCTCGTAGCGTACGGCGAGCGTGCGACGCCAGTTCACGGTGATGCCCCCCAGATCGTCGATCACATCGACGACCACCGGCAAGGGTCCCTCCGCCACGAGGGCGCCACCGATTTGCCCGTCCCACGTCATTGGTGCTCCACTGCGACCACTCCACAACTGCACCGAGTCGCGACTGCCCGGAATGGCCGTCCGCACACGGACGCGGAACGACGCCCGCCCACGTGCCGCCGGCACGGTCAGCGTCGACACCAAGGAGTCCGTGTTGCCCACCACGAGATCGGCCACATCGAAGCGCAGTTCCGACGGGATCGGCAACAGCTCGCGCTGCGCGGTCCACGCGGCGCGCTCCGCCACGCTCGCCCCGGGATCCACCGCCAACTCCGGCGCGGCCGCAATGCTCCGACGCAGATACGGTGTGGCTTCGGGCGGACGCAGTCTCAGCAACGCGAACCCGATGTGCTGCTCGATCAGCGGCCGCTGGTCGACCGACGCGGTGGTGCGGAGCAATGCCTGCAGCCCCTGCACGGCAGCCTCGGCGTCGCCGGCCCGGTAGCGCTGGACCAGCCGCGAGAGCTCGTCCGTCTGCGCCGCCGCGGGTGCGGCCAGCAGCGTGGCGAAAACCCACGCAGCCACGAGTGCCGGACGGCGCATCACGGCGCCCCCAGCACGGCGGTGCCGACGGTGAAGATCACGCTCGTGGCCGACTGCAGCCCCGGCGCGGCGGCGGTGAGTCGCACGGTACCCGCCGCTTGCCCCGGTCGCACGTCGGCGAAGGTGGCCACACCGGCGACGGCCGTCGATGTCAGCGTTCCGCCCAGCGTGAACGTCGCCGGGGCCAAGGCCACCGAGAGCGTCACGTCGGGAGTCGCGCTGTTGACCCGGTTGCCGTTGGCGTCGAGCACCACGACCTGCGGTGCGGGCACAATCGCCTGACCCGCGACCGCCGTGGACGGCTCCACCAGAAACGCGAGTTGCGACGCGGCACCCGCGCGTACCGCGAAGGTCCGCGAGATCGCCGCGGTCGCCGCGGAACCCACCAGCGACGCCTGCAACGTGTAGCCCGATCCCGCGCGAGGGAGTGCAACGCCGGTGAAGACGGCTTGGCCGGCAACCATATCGGTCGTCACCGTGCCGGCCAGCGTGGCCCCTGCCGGCCCGGTCGCGAGCGTCAGGGTGACCGGCCCCGCGGTGCCCGTGGCCCGATTGCCGCCGACATCGCGCGCTTCGACGCGCACGGTCGCGAGTGGCGCACCGGCGACGCCGCTGTCCGGCTGTGCGACGAACACCAGAGCGGTCGCCCGTCCGGGTTGAATCGTGATCGGCGCCGACTCGGCCCCGGTGAGCCCGGGAGACTCGGCGAACAAGCGCACCCCGCCACCAGCCCGAACGAGACTCAGCCCCGGAAACGTCGCCACGCCCGCAGTGGCTTCCACCACCGTCGTGCCGCGGAGCGTGTCGGGCCCGGTAGCCGACCGCGCGCTGAGCGCGACATCGGCCGAGACACCGGTCGCCACCGAGCCATCGGCCCGCAACAGGACGACCTGCACTTCCGGCGTGAAGGTCTCGCCCGCAACGACCGTCGACGGGACGATTCGGAAGGCGACGCGATCGGCCACATCCGGCGCTTCCGTCTCGTCGGCCGCGCAGGCGCCAAGCAGCAGCGCGGCCGCGACCACGACGGCACGCCGCCACTCGTGCGATTGTGACACCCGATTGAGCATCGCCACTTACAAAAGCTTCGCGTAGGGAAGGCTGAGGGAGAAACTGAAGGTGGTACCTCGCGCTTCGCGGGATTCGACCTCCAGCTGACTGCCCATCTTGTTCAGCAATGTCTGGCACATTGCAAGCCCTAGGCCAGCTTCGGAGAAGTACTCACCGCCCGAGCCCGCACGCGCGCGGAATGCCTCGAACAGCGTCTTGACCGTCTCGGGTGGCATCCCGCGGCCGGTGTCGGTGACGCGCACGATGACGGCGGTCCCCGGCCCCCGCTCCACCGCAATGTGCACCGTGCCGACCTCGGTGAACTTGAGCGCGTTGGTCACCAGGTTGAGCAACACCCGATTCAGCGCCGCCGGATGCCCCATGCGCGTGCCGATGTCCGCCACCGACGTTTCGAGCGCGAGCTCCTTCTCTTCCGCCGTCGGACGGACGACCGCCAGCACCGCACTGACGACTTCCGACGGTTGGAAGGGCACGGGATTCGGCTCGAGCATTCGCGCCGTTCCGCGTGCCAAGTCCATCACGTCGTTGACAATGCTATTGAGCCCCAGCGCCGCGCTGTAAATGAGCCCGAGCTGGCGCTGCTGCGTCACCGTGACCGGTCCCGAGCTGCCGCCACGGATCGTCTCGGCGAGGAACAGAATCGACCCCATCGCCGAGCGCATATCGTGCGCGAGCTCCACGACCAGCTTCGCCGAATCGGCGCCCGACAGCCGGAACGCAAACCGCTGCGCCGCGTCGTCCTCGATCGCCTGATCGACCGCGTCGAAGGCGCGCATCACGCGCAGGGCGTCCTGCCCGTCGTGTGCCGCATCGCCCGCCGCCACCTGCTGCTGCACCCACGCGCGGCGCAGCCTCGACGTCAGCCGATACGCGCTGACGCCCGGTGACAGCCCCACAACGCTGACGGCAGTGCCGCTGAACGCCGCGAGCACCTGCTCGGCGATGGCCGTCGCCGAGTCGCGAACCTGCTCGCGCGACATCAAGTCGCTCGAGGTGTCGACCCAGGCCTCCGCGACCCCGCGGGCCGCCGCCTCGAGCGAGGCCGCAAGCGAGGCGTGGGGCGCATCAGCCGCCGCGCCCTTGGACCGCGGACGCGAGGCGGTCGCGCGCCCGGCTCGCGCCGACAACGGCGTGGGCATTACTCCTCGCCCTCGCCCTCAAGGCCGGCGTTGAGCTCCCGCCGCATCCCGTGCTTGTCCATCAACCGATACAAGGTCGTCCGGTCGATGCGCGCGGCGCGCGCGGCCTTGGACATATTCGCGTTCGAGCTGGTGACGAGGTGATTGAGGTAGGCCTTCTCGAACTGCGCAATCACCGCGTCCTTCGCCGCGTGGAAGTCGAGCCGCAGGAACTCCGGCGGGAAGACACTGCCGGACGTGCGAGCCGGCCGCGCCTGATGATCGACCGGCAGATCCTCTGGGGCGAGCGTCGCGCCGGGCTCCGCGAGCACGGCGAGATGCTCCATCGCATTCTGCAATTCGCGCACGTTGCCGCGCCACGCGAGCGAACACAGGAAATCCAGCGTCGAATCGCCGAGCACGGGCGCGGGATCTTCCGGGTTGCGGTGCCGGGTCCAGTACTGCGCCAGGAAGTGCCGCGCGAGAATCGGGATGTCCTCGGGCCGCTCGCGCAACGGCGGCAAGGTGACCGGCACGACGCGCAGGCGGAAGAAGAGATCTTCGCGCAACTGCTGCCGCGCGACCGCCTCGACCGGGTCGCGGTTCGTCGCGGAGACAAAGCGGACGTCCACGATCGCGTCCTGCGTTTCCGAGCCGACGCGCCGGACCACGCCATCCTGAATGACGCGGAGCAGCTTGGCCTGAATCGACAGCGGCGCCTCGGTCAGTTCATCGAGGAAGAAGGTGCCGCCATTGGCGATCTCGATCAGACCCGGCTTGTCGCGATCGGCGCCGGTGAAGGCCCCACGCTTGTGGCCGAAGAGCTCGGACTCGAGCAGCGGTTCCGGGAGCGCCGCGCAGTTGACCGGCACCATCGGACGGCTGGCGCGACGCGAGTGACGATGGAGAAACTGCGCCACCATTTCCTTGCCCGTGCCGCTTTCGCCCGTGATCATCACGCTGGCGTCGGTCATCGCGACGCGGCGGACGAGTTCCATCAGTTTGCGGAACGGCTTGGACTCGCCCAGCAGGACGAACTCGGGGTCGGTATCGACCGGGCCGGCATCCGACCGCAGGCGACGCGTGGCGCGACCAACGACGGTCGCGTTGGCCGCGCGGCCGAGCATGATCTGGAGGTGCGACGCGTTGAACGGCTTGGGGATGTAATCCCACGCGCCGGCCCGCAGCGCCTCGAGGCTCGACGACACGCTCGGATTCCCCGTCATGATCACGAACAGGGTGTCCGGGTGGTACGCCAACGCGGCCTGCAGGATGTCCATCCCGGTGACCGGCGTCATGTAGAGGTCACACAGGACGACGTCCCACTTCCGGGACTGGACGAGCTTCATCGCCTCGTCCCCATTCCCGGTCGCCGTCACGTTGTAGCCGTCGTGCGCCAAGACCGAACGACACCCTTCGCGAAGGGTACGATCGTCCTCGATGATCAATACCCGCAGTCCCGCTCGGACTTCAGGATCAATCTCACTGGCCAATTTGCTCGCGCCGGCGCTCGCGCTAGCGGGGGCAGTGATCTCACTCATTGACAGCACCCTGTCATCGTCGGCAGCAGGCGCGGATTCATCAGAAGAAGGGTCGCCGGTCTGACTGTTGCCGTCAAGCCACACCTAGGGGTCAATTCTGCCACAGGATCCGTTACTTGGGGCCCGAATTGACGCGCTGGGGCCACAGTCGGTCACGGGCACTGCTCTTGCTCTCTCCTTTGGACCGCAGTA
>JANRJP010000087.1:0-5658 GCA_033763905.1 Gemmatimonadaceae bacterium | reverse complement strand
CACACGGCGCCAGGGGCCGGGGCCGCGCCGATCACGCACGTCTTTCAGCCCGCCGAGAGCCGCGCGATCAGCGCGGCGGTGGGGGCGAGTGACGCCGAGACCCGCTGGACGAATCCGCGGCGCTACGTGACCCGCGTGGCGATCTCGCCGCTGGGCGCGCCGACGCGCATCACGGACCCGCTGGGCCGCGTGACCACGGTCGCCTACAACCCGATCTTCCTGGGCCTCACCGATAGCACCACCGCGAACGGCTACACCACGCGCGCGACGTACGACGCGCGCGGCAACGCAGTGGAGCTCCGCGCCGACCCTGTCCCGGGGCTCTTCAGCACACCGGCCGTGACGACGGTGCAGTACCACCCCGTGTGGGATTTGCCAACGCAGATCACCTCGCCGGTGGGCGTGGTGGAGACGCGCACATACCAAAGCACGCAGCCCCTGCTGCAGTCGGTGCGCACCGGCCCCACGACCGAACGTCAGCAGATCTTCAGCTACTGCACCACCGGCGACCCGTGTCCGAGTGGCCTGCTCAAGAGTGTCGCGCGGCGCGATCAAGTCACGTGGCAGCAGGTCTGGCACCCGTGTCCCGACGGCTCGATCACGTGCGAAGAGTCGATGGTGCCCGACTCCATTGCGATCACCACCCCCGGCGCGGTGCTGCAGACCGTGACCTACGGCCCGCTCGGCAACGCCATCGCGACGGAGACGAATGGCGGCAAGCGGCAGGAGATGGAGCGCGACGCCATTGGGCGCATCACGCGGCGGCGCGAACTCGTGGGCCTCACCGCCACCCAAACGGCGTGGCGCGCCACGGAAGACTCTCTCGACCTGCGCGATATGGTGATGACGCAGCGACAGTTCCAAGAGTCTGGCACCGGGGACACGCTCCGCGTGTGGACGATCTATGACGCCGCTGGCGCACCGATCGCCGTGCATCGTCAATCGCGGCCCGGGCGCGACAGTATCGGGACTCTGACCGACGCGACCACCTATGACGATGTCGGTCGCGTGATCGCGCAGCGCGGGCCGGGCCAGGACAGCACCGTGACGGGCTTCGTGCGCACCTACTACGACCCTAACGGCAACGCCGACTCGGTGCGCACGGCGCGCGGGCACGTGATCCGTATGCAGTACGACGCGCTCGACCGGCTCACGCAGCGGGTGCTGCCACCGGTCGACTACGTCAGCCGGTCGGACATCGGCTTGGCGTTGCAGGCCTCGCAGGGGCTCCCGCGCACGCCCTACCCGGATACCACAGCGGGCTGGGGCTTGAGCGCCGTAAACCGGTTGCGCCTCGACGGCGACACCGAGACCTTCACCTACGACCCGCTGACTGGCGAGCTGCAAACCGCGTTCAATGCGGCCGCGCAGATCACACGGAGCTACTACGCCAACGGCTGGCTGCGGACCGACTCGACGTCGATTGCGACCGCCACCGGCGGCGATCACACGTTGCACCGCTACGGGCTCACGCACACGTACGATGCGGCCGGGAATCGAACCGTGCTGCGCACCCCAGCGGGCGAGTATCACTACCGCTACGAGACCGCCCACGGGGACGTCGTCGGGCTCCGAAACCCGCTCGGCGACAGCGTGATGGTGTTCCCCGATACGCTCGGCCGGCCTTGGTACATGCGAATCAACGCGGATAAGGCCGAGTACTCTTGGGCTCACAACTTAGACGGCGATCTGACACGCGAAGTCGCCATATCGAGCGGCGCGGCGGCGGTTCCTTGGCCGAGACCAACCGGGTGGCTTCTCTACACAACGTACCAGCGGACGGTTGACGGGAAGATCGGGACGTCCGCGAGCAATGGTTGGATCACGCTGAACTCGCGGATGGCCTACTCGGGACTTGGTCATGTCACGACATCCGTGTTCGGCGCTGCCGGCACGAACGCGCTCGGGCAGCTTGTCGCAGACTCCACGACCACGATGCACGCATCCGACGCCCTGGCCAACGCGTTGGCCAAGTGGACGACGGTGTCGAGCTATTCTGGCTATCCCAATGCAAACGTCTCAGTGTTCATCATATTCAGCAGTCCCACCTGGGTGACGAATCGATCCCACCTCTCGGGACAGTCGCAATGGTGGTACCGCGGCGACGGTAGCGGGCGCCTGAAGGGGACGCAGCAGGGCGTCGACGGCCAGCCAACGACGTACGAGTACGACCTCGCGGGAAACACAACGGTCGCGACGACGCCTTGGCGTCACGACTACAACGGCATGTACTCGTATCCAGCGAACGACCGCGTCCAATACTACGACGCGGCGAACCGCTTGCGTGTGACCGAGGCGCGTTCCTCGTATCCGCCAAGTCAGAACGCGTACTACCAAATCATGGTCGAGCGCGACGAAGCCCGCTACGACGCCCTTGGCCGCCGGGTGTGGTACGAAGTACGGCGGCGTTGCTACGAACCGTCACCGGCCGAACACGATTGTCGCAGGAGCTACGCGCAACGCACCGTGTGGGACGGCGATCGCGAGGTCTGGGAAGTGCGCGCGCCGACGGCGTCGGAGTTCGTCAGTTTGCCGCCTTATGCGCACGGGCTCGCAGAGCGCGATAGCCTGCATCCCGAGCTGCCGACTCATCAGTCCTACAACTTCCACCTTGACCCGAACCCTTTCTTCGGCGCTGTAGGCTATGGCTACTTGAGCGGCGTGGACCAGCCGGTCACCGTGGAGCGCTTCCACTACGCCGACAAGTATCTCAACGGCTGGCCGTCGTCGACGCAGCCGATCTGGCGGGCGCCGCCCTTCACGATCTTCCCGCACTGGAACGCGCAGGGCCAGGCGGACCTGGGTGTCGTGCGTGACGGCGGGCGGCAGTTCTGCAGCGGTGGGCGGTGCACGGCGGCGCTGACGTGGCCCGCGCTCAAGTCGCCGTTCGACCCGGGGGCGAGCCTACGTTTCGGGTGGATGGGCTCGCTGTTGGAAGACAAGCGCGACGCCGACGGTACGCTGTACCGGCGGCACCGGTATCTAGACCCGCAGTCGGGGCGGTTCACGCAGCCGGATCCGATCGGGATTGCCGGCGGGCTCAACCTGTACGGCTATGCCGACGGCGATCCGGTCAACTACTCGGATCCGTTTGGGTTGAGTCCATGTTGCGTTCACGTTGGCGCAATCGCGAGCTCCTTGGCCCGGGCACTGGAAACCGATGGTCACGCTGAGGCGGAGCAGTTCCTAGACCTGGCGCTGAGTACTTCGCCCGGCGGAGCCGCTGCGAAGCTAGGCGGACAGCTGCACCACGTTGTTTCCAGACGCATCGCCGCTGTTATGCAGAGATACGTTAACCTTCGCGGTGCTGCGAATGAGATGCGGAGCCGTCTAATTACACGGGCAGCCGATCGAGCTGCGCACAATGGATATCAAACGTGGCACCGAGAGTTGGACCAAGAGGCGATCGACTTCATTCGGCGGAATCCCAACATGAAGGCACCTGAATTCGAGAAGTGGTTAGTGCGCCGCTACGGCAAGCCTGACCTGGAGAAACGATTCCCGGATGGGGTCAGGAGCCCGAAGTGACGTGGGTATTGCACAGCGACCCGCGAGACACCGCCTATCTTGAGTTCGATGAGTCGGCCGACGGCGTCTTCGGACCCGCCCCAAGGTGCGATTCGTGCGGTCGCTTCACCGGGCCTCGAACGTGGCTACCGCCTTTTCGCGTCTCGCTTCGGGGGGCGGGTACCGTCTGGCCTGCGATTGCTTTCGGCACGGGCCTCGATCTGTTGGTCACCCAAGAAGCCGTACACGAATGGGGCCTTCGACGTCAGAGCGGCGGAACAGTTCTCGGAGATGCTACGGTGGTGCGAACGAAGTGGCGCGGCAAGATGCCTAGTGCTGCCCCGCATCTTGTCGTTATACGGCCCACGGAATCACGCGATGCCATAGACGCGGTTGCCAGTGGGATGCGCCGTGGGCTTGGCATCGAGTGCGCCGTTTGCCGGAGCGGCGGAACTCTACTCGGATTCGATCGAATCGTGTTGGAGGAACCTCGCGCTAACCCGGCATTGGATCTGTTCATCGCGCGAGGACTACCCGGGGTCGTCCTTTGCTCAGACCGACTCGCCGAACGGATCCGCGCATCAGCACAGCCCGGCGTCACGCTGACCCCTGCGGCCCTGTTTCGCTGGCAATCGTAGGCTTGTACGTTAAGCCAAGGCGCAAAAGGAATTGCCCGCAGTTGGAGCTGCTACTGAGGGCATCGGCGGAAATCAGGAATCTCAAGGCTCTATCTTCCGCAAGCGGTTCCGCAGCGAATGACGTCCGAAGTGCGTTGTGACGTGGCGGCACCAGACGTTCCGAGCCTGAGCAGTGCGCTCAGCTGCGGGTCCCCCCGCCATTCCCGCCGTCTAGGTGTTTACCGCTGGGCTCGCGGGCCTCGTCCCCGCCCCAACGAACCCAGCAGTCGGTTGCCAGTCAGCTGACACCGGACCGCGACCGCCGACTGATTGCCGACACCGCAATCAGGCCCGACGGACAACGCAAGCCGAGGGTCATCAGATCAGCGTCAGCAGTGCTCAGCTCATCACTGACCGCCACCAACTGATGACGGTCAGCGTCAGTTGTCTCCATCCCAGCAACTCGGTTGACGGGAGTTAGAACTGGGTCGCACGCCCGAGGCGGAGGCGCTCAGCGCCCCAACTCGCGGCGGCCGAGCGCGAGAAACCCCAACTCTGGATGTGCGACGAACGCGTCGATCTCGTCCGCCGCCGTCAAGAGCAACTCCGCGATCGCCGCCGTGCCGGCATTCCCCACATTGAGCCAGAGCACTTTCGGCGGCATCCCACGCAGTACGCTGAGATGCACGAAATCCTCGTCTTTGGTCACGAGCATGCAACCCTCACGAGCCGCGGGCCCAACTGCTCCGACAAATTCTCGTCGAGCAGGAGCCGGATCGACACTACGCCGCCGGAATCGCGATCAGTCGGCGCTCGCGCTCCGCGGCGAACGCCAAGCACGCGAGCACGTCGTCATGCGTGAGCTGCGGGAACGCCACGAGCAGCTCCGCTTCCGAGAGGCCGCTCGCCAGTGATCCCAGCACATCCCCGACGGTGATTCGGGTGCCGCGAACACAGGGTTTTCCGAAGCGCACCGCCGGATCGGCGTGAATTCGCTGCAGTAGATCCATACCCAACCATAGCGCACACGGACTCGTCCAGCCAGCGCACGCCCGCGCCCCTCAAGATTCACCGTGGATTCACCCCCCGCTCGGTGAATCCACCGTAAATCCGCGCCCGCCAGAGCGACCCGCGCGCGCGTAACTCCAAGCGCCACCAGCACCTCCGCGTCATCCCCGGCCCGGCATCCGGTCTGCGTAGGTCCCCGAGCATCCCGCGCCCCCGCGCGCCTCCCCTCGGGCTCGTCCTATGCACGCGTCGCTGCTCTCGCTCGCCTTCGCCGCCTCGCTCGTCGCCCCCACGCCGCCGCGGGATGACCCGCCGCCGAGCGCGGCGCCCATCGTCTCGCTCGCGGGCACCTTCGTGAGTGCGACCACCGAGCCATCGCAGTGCCTGACGATCGGGCTGCGGCCGGGCGTGGCGTACGAGTGCGGCGGCCTGCGCGTGGCCTACCCGCTCCCGACGATCACGACGCTCAATACCCCGCGCACCCCGACGCTGGTGTACCGGAGTACGCACGCGACGCCCGCGCCGA
>JANRJP010000086.1:0-4697 GCA_033763905.1 Gemmatimonadaceae bacterium | reverse complement strand
TCGATCTGCCGATGCGCGATGTACGCCGGGAGACTTTGCCCGTCGGCCTGGGACAGGTCGAAGGTGCCCGCCGAGATCGCCGGTGGCGGAGGCGGCGGGGGCGGGGCCGGTTCGGGTCCCGCCGGTGTGTCGTTGTTACACGCCGCCAGAGCGCCGGCGACAATGAACGGAAGAATGCGCTGCCATACCATATGAACACTCCAGAGAGCGGATCGTGACGAAAAGCCGCGCGGCTGCGTCGGCTTGCGCGCTATATTCGTCGGCGCGCTCCCCTGCAGACGTCTGCCGTCTCACCTGGATCTCACCTCGCGGTAAGTCGTTGCGGATCAAGCTTTTCGGACCACCATCCGTCTGGCGGGATGACACCCAACTGGCCGGCGCGTTGGCCCAGCGACGGCGGTTGGCGCTGTTGTCCGTGCTCGCGGTCGCCGCTGCGCCGGGCCGACCCGGGGTCACGCGCGAGCGAATCCTGGCACTCCTGTGGTCCAACGACGACGAGGAGCGCGCCCGTGCGGCCCTGAGTCAGGCCCTGTACGCCATCCGGCGCGACCTCGGCGCCGACGATGCCATCGTCGGCCAGAGCGATCTGCGGCTCAATCCGCAGCGCGTGAGCTGCGACTACTGGGACTTCCTGCAGGCGGTCGCCGAGGGCGCGGATCAAGCCGCCGCCGAGCTCCGCATCGGGCCGCTACTGGACGGGCTGGACGTGCCCGACGCACGGGACTTCGAATTCTGGGTCGAGGAGCAGCGCACCGACGCCGACCGAGTGTGGGCCACCGCCGCCGACCGCGTGGCGACGGCGGCAACGAACGCCGGAGATACGGCGACGGCGGTCCGCTGGCGCCGAGCACTCGCGAACGCCGATCCCTTGAGCGGCCGCAGTGCGGTCGCCTTGGCGTTGGCCCTCAACGCCGCCGGCGAACGCGAAGCGGCATTGCGTCATCTGCGCGTGCACGCGGCGCTGGTTGAGCAAGAGCTGGAATCCGCGCCCAGCGCCGAAGTGACGGCGCTCGCCGAACGACTCGCCGCACCTGCGCCTGCATCGGCGTCGGCGTCTTCGTCTACGCCAGCCGCGCCCGCGCCCCCGCCTGCGGCAAACCCCACCACAGCGCCGGTCGAGCCCGCGCCGCCATCGCTCGCTGCGCCGTCGCACGGCACTGCGCCAACGACACTCGCGCCGACCTCAACGTCGGCAGCAGCGCCAACTCGACGCAGCACCGCAGCGGCACTCATCGGCGTAGCGCTCGTGGTCCTCGCACTCGTCTGGTGGTTGCCGCGTCGCGGCGAGACCCCCAGCACGGGCGACGCCGCCGATGTCGCCGCCGCACCATCGGCGAACACCGTGTTCGCGGTGGGAAGCGTCGTTGGCGATTCGCTGGGCAACGCGGTGGCGGGAATGCTCGCGACGAATCTCTCGCGAGCTCAAGGCGTCGAAGTCATCAGCACCGCCAGAATGCTCGAGCTCACGAGCGATGGCGCGACGCCGCTTGCCGCGGCGCGGGCGGCCGGTGCCACCGAACTCATCGATGGCACGCTGCTCAAGTCCGACTCGCAGTGGCGGCTCGAAGTCCGGCGCACCGATATCGCGTCCGGCCGAGTGAGCGCCGCGTGGCGCGCTACCGGCACTGATGTGTTCGGTGTCGTCGACAAGGTGTCTGCCGATCTGTTGCGGGGCGTGGCCCCCGCGCTGCCGTCGGGCGGCATTGCCGATGTGTCGACGCGTTCCCTCGAGGCCTGGCGCCTCTATGAAGAAGCCCTGCGCGCCAACACCGACGGCCGCCGCGACGCCGCGCGTGCACTGTTGCGCGGCGCACTGCGCGCGGATTCCACGTTCGCGATGGCCGCGCTGATTCTGTCGGGCCTGTCCGACCCCGTCGATATGCCGCTGCTCCAACAGGCGCTGCGAATGAGCGATCGGGCACCCGATCCGCAACGCCTGTGGATTCGCGCGATCTGGTATCAGGCCACCGACGATCCGCGGTTCTCGGCCGTCGTCGACACGATGGTGTCGCGCTACCCGACGGACCTCGATGTCCAAATGATGATTGCGGGCCCTGCGCTGTTCAATCGCGCCGATTTCGGCACCGCGACCGCCACGTTGGCCAGAGTCTGGCGTCGCGACAGCGCGCTGGCGGCGCAGCCGGGTCGCGCGCGCTGCTACACCTGCGAAGCCACCGTGCACCTGCAGACCGTCCTCGATCTCGCTGACAGTCTG
Source organism: Gemmatimonadaceae bacterium (assembly GCA_033763905.1). Classification (GTDB taxonomy): domain Bacteria; phylum Gemmatimonadota; class Gemmatimonadetes; order Gemmatimonadales; family Gemmatimonadaceae; genus JAJTHG01. The sequence goes on along the minus strand of JANRJP010000086.1, from coordinate 2,482 downwards.
CCGGCCGCCGAGCGCTGGGCGCGCAAACTCATTGCCATTCGGCCCACGGATGGCGTCGCGTGGTTGCATCTCGCGCAGATTCTCGAACGCGACGTCACGCGACACGCCGATATGCTCGCCGCGGTGGATTCCGCCGTGCGCTTGGGCGCAGCCGATGCGCGCAGCATCAGTCTGCTCGGCGCGACGCGACGCGGCGACACGGTGGCCTTTGCTCGCGTGGCGGCGCAAATGGGCTGGACACCAGAGACACCGAGCCCGTCGTGGCATTGGGCCCGCGCGCTGCTGTATCGCAATGTCGGCCGTTTCGACGAGGCGCTGCGCGAAGCCCGCGCCTACGCCGCATCCGCCGCGCGCGGCCCCGCCACCGAAGACCGTCACACCGCACGCACCCTCGAGGCGGCGGTACTGCTCGAACGCGGCGACGGCCGCGCGGCGGCGGCGATCTGGGACTCGATCGCCCGCATTCCGCGGCCCGAGACCACGCCGAGCAAGCGCGCCCGACAGCTGGTCTTCTTCGGTACGCTGGCCGCGAGCGCTCGGTACGAGGCTGGAGACACCAAGGACCTCGGTACGCTCGCCGACTCGCTGGCGGTGATCGGTGCGCGCAGCGGATTCGCCCGCGATCGCGCCTTGCACCATCACGTGCGCGGGCTCGCGTATCTCGCGGCGGGCCGGCGCGAGGAAGCCATTGCCGAGCTGCAACGGAGCATCGTGTATCCCAGCGCCGGCCTGACGCGCAGCAACCTGTATCTTGGTGCCGCATTGGAACAGGCGGGTCGTCCCGCCGAAGCGAAGCGCTGGTACGACGCCGCAGCCCGCTCGTCGCGCGATGCGGCGCCGCTGTATGTGAATCCGATCGAGGCGCGACGTCGCGCCGAGGCGATCAGATTGCGCAGGTGAGACTCAGGTGAGGCCGAGGCCGTCGTGAGGTCAGCTCCAACCGTTGTATTGGGCACTGACCTCGACCCTGACCTCCCGTGCGCCATCTGATTCTTCTTGTCGCTGCGGCCGCCGCCGTTGCCTGCGCCGATGCTCCAGCGGGCCCCGATCGTCCGGACGGCCCACCCGCACCCGACCGCTGCCTTGGCAAAGGCACCCGCATCGATCTTGCCGTCGGGCAGTCGCAGCGACTCGCCACGACCGACACCCTCTGCCTGCAGCTCCCAGGAGGAGACCGCGAGTACGTCCTTGCGGCGTACGACCCGCGGGATGTCGACCGCAACCGCATGGCGTGGGTACCGACGCCGCTCCCTCCGGCGCAGGTCACCATCGCCGAGCGGACCGATCGCCCGACTGCACGACGAGCGCCGGATGGGCCGTCGGTGGCAGTGCGCGTGCCTGGGGCACCTGATGTCGCGATGACGAACACGGCGCCGCCCGCGCCCTGCCGCGACGACGAGTTTCTGCAATCGCAGTTTTGGTGTCGGTCCAAGCCGTGGACGCTGGGTGAGCAGTTCGTCGTGCGCTCCAGTGCAAGCCCGACCGGCACGGCCACCGCGACCATTACGATGATCTCCGCCGACGGTCGGTACGTCGTGGCCGAAGTGCCCGGCGGCGACGCAGCCGACACGCAACTGTTCCGCGAGAGTCTGCGCCTCGCGTTCCCGCTGGCGATGGAGCACGCCATCCCGCTCTACCGCCGGCTCTTCGGCCGCGAACCGCTCACCAGCACTGGCTCAGGTCAGATGCTGCTGCTGTACGGCCCCTACGCACACGGGCGCGTCGCGGGCGGATGCTGTTTTGGCGATGTCGGTCTGTCGCATTATGTCGTGCTGGGAGTTGGACTCCGTCGCCCACCGAATGAGATGGTGCAGTTGCTCGCGCACGAGTACGCGCACGTGTGGGCCCTGCGGTGGTTCTATGAGACGCGGCCGACCGGCGGGTCGCCGTTCGACGGTCAAGTGTGGGCTGGTGAAGGCGTCGCGGATCTGCTGTCCTTCGACGTGATGCGCCGCCTCGCGTCGCTCCCCTTTGCCGCCAATCTCACGTCGGCGCAGCTCGAAGCCGGGGCCGCCGTCGCACGCCCGTGGACGATGGAGTTGAATGCGACGGGCGACCTCTTTGCGGGCTACCACGAGACCTCCAGCTTCTTTCGCCACCTGGTCTATCGCCTCGTCTCACGTGGGCTCTCGGTGGAGGCCGCCCTCGGCATGGTCGCACGACACGCGCACGAAGGGTGGTTCGGCATCGATATGCAGGGTCGTCAACGCACGGGATTGGCCGTAGCGCTCGAGACTGCGCTCGGCGCGCCGTGGGAGCCGGGCGCCGCCGTCCTCGACTGGATGCTCGCGCAGGGCGCGGATGATCTGACGACCGATCCGCAGCTGCAGAATCCGTTCTTTCGGGACGTCTCGACCCTGATCGGCGGAGGCCTGCGCATCGGCGTGTCCACTGGTCGTGACCGACTGCAGCTCAGTCTGCCGTTCGCCGGCGCCTCGGCCGTGCGGCTCGTCGATCGAATCGGCGGCGCAACCTTCGTGGC
>JANRJP010000035.1:0-69016 GCA_033763905.1 Gemmatimonadaceae bacterium | reverse complement strand
CGTAGCTGGGCCGGCCACCTGAAGCTGTCCGTCAAGCGTCACCGCCGCGCCAGCCCCAACGCGCAACTCGGGCACCACACCACGACCCACCGCGCCAGCGTCGAGCCGCACGAAGATGTTCGCGCCGGGGTACAGGAACGCGCTGTCGAGCACCACCGCGTCCAAGCGCTCCACAACTCGAATTCCACCACGAATCAGCAACAGCTCGTCGATCTGAAGCGTCCGAACAGGGAATACCAGCGCATTCGCGTCGATACGCGGCCTCACCGGCGACCACTCACCGCGCCGGAACGCGTGCGATGTCGCGTCAGGGACCGCGTTCGGCTTCCAATTGCCCACCCGCTGCCAGTCGGCGCGTTCGCCCGCTGTCGCGCCGTCTCCACCCACCCACAGCGCAGTCACGCCAGGCGGCGTCACGCGGACGACCGCCGAGTCGACCAGCGCCCCACCCACGATGTAGTGGATGTACCACGACGTGCCGACCGCCGCGCTGCCAATGGCAATGGAGTCCAGCACCACCACCCCCGACCCATCGGTGGTCGCCACCGGCGGCCAGACCTGCGCGCCACTCGGCGCGGCCGGCGACGGGACCAGCGTGACCGGCGCGCCAACCACCGGGGAACCGAATGCTTCAAGTCGCAAACGCGGCAGGTCGTCAGCCTGTCGCGTGATGCCGTTGCTCGGCCCGAACGTGATCTTGTCGGCCGGGCCGTCCGCCAGCAGCGATGGCGGCTGCACGTCGAACGTCGTCGGCGTCACCAGCGTCGGGCCGAGCGGGTCGTTGGCCACCGTGAACACGAGCCGCGCGCCCGAGAGCACCTCGGGGATGATCAGGTTCGTGAACGTCGCGTGGCCGAGCGCGTCCGTCGTCGCGGTGTCGGTGCCGAGCACTGCAACGGTGTCGTTGAGCGCGTTGAGATACCGCGCGCGAATTGTGATGCCCGCTTCCGCGCGCGGCCCGCCCAACTCCACCAGTCCAACGCCGATGCTCGGCAACGGCGCGTTGACGAAGCCCAACGTGGGCGGCGTCGTCACGAACTGAAGCGCTTGCACGCACCGAGGCGGGATGCTCCCCGTCCCGTTCACGGAGGCCCCGTCATCTTCCAAATAGCACGCCGCCGCGAGCGAACCGTTGACCGTCACGTTGGTGGCGGACTCAAACACCAGTCGACGGAACGGCGGGAACTGCAGCGAAGCGCCGGCCGGCACGAGGATCGAGCTTCCCCCGTGGGGACCAAGGTTGTTCGCAAAGACGGAGCCGGAGATGGTCAACGCCGCCTGCGGACCCATTTCCAGCACGTTGAAGCCCGAGCCCCGCGCGTCCGGCGCCGGATTCGCGAACGACACCGAGTCGTCCGACCCTACGAAGCGCGTACGGAAGGTCCCGGTGGGCCGGAAGCTTGCCGCCGAATGCGTCCCGATCTGACGGAAGCGACCGCGCACTTCCAGAAGGCCCGCGTCCATCTGGTTCGTGGACGAATCGCCGTCAAAGAGCGCGCCGCCCAACGCCCGAATTGTGGCGTTCGGGGTCAACATCTGCAGCCGCGCGACGGCCCCCGACACTTCGAACGGTCCGCTCACGCGGAGGGTCGTCGAGGTCAGCACCAGCGGACTTCGCACGAGCAGCGAGCCCGCAATCGCGGCGTTGCCAACGACCATCGCACCCGAGTCGACGCGCACGCTGGGCAACCGCACGGTGTCGGTGAGCCCGCCAACGAACGCGATCACCTGCCCCGGCCGCGCAAAGGCCACGGTGCCCTGCGTGGTGTCGAAGGACGCGCCGAGCAAGTTGGCCTGCCCGCGCAACGACAACGTGACGCCGGCCTGCACGATCGGCGACTCGTACAGGAACATCGTGTCCGGCGAGAACGACACCGAGCTCGAGACGCGCGGTCGCGCCTGATAGACCGGCCCAACGAAGGCGTAGTCGCCAGCGCTGGGCACCCCCGCGGGGAGCCAGTTGGACGGTTCCGTCAACTCGGCGTTCCCGCCTGCGGTGGCAGGTCCCACCCAGGCACGGGTCGTCCCTTCAGGTGCGGCCGTCGCCGAGAAGTCGATCACGACGCTGCCCGCCTGCGCGCGAAGTCCGCTGCGGCCGAGCTCGCCGAGCACCCACGTGGGCGGACGGGCTTCGCCGTTGGCGTCGGTCACGACGGTGATCGCGGTGTCCGTGCCGCCCAGCGTGCCTCGCCCGATGCCGTTGCCGAGCGGCCCCAGTGTGCTGATGCGCACCGAGACACCGGGAAGCGCATTGCCGTTGACGTCGCGGGCCACGAACGCCGGGGTGGCCGGCAGACTGGTCAGACGAACCGCCCACGGCGCCCAAGGCGCCGGACCGGCATAGGTCCATCCTGACTGCGTCGCGTCCGCGGTGCCCGGTGTCACGGTGGTCCGCCAGATTGCGGTCAGGCCGCGAATCGACACGATGCCGCTGTCGACTCCCGCCGCCGCGCTCAGCCGAACCAGCGGCGAGGTGGCTTCGCCAGCCGCATTGGTCAGTATGCGAACGACCGCCGTCGAGTCGACGAACGGGCCTCCACGCAGCGCCGAGAAGGTGACCGTGTCGGCAATGATCGGATTGCCGAAGGCATCACTGACGCGCACCTGGATCGGCGCCGAGGACACGCCACCCGCGGTGCCCGTGGTGGCGTTGCCCAGCAGGACCAGTGAGGCCGGGGCCCCTGCGACCGTCGTCAGGGCGACGCTGACCGCCGCGGTATCGACCTGCAGCACGAGCGAGGCCGCGCCGGCGACGGAGGGCAGGCGCACGAAGGCCCGCAGCTGCCCCGCCGCGTCCGTCAGGGTCGTCGAGGCCGTGTCTCCGTTGACGCGTCCCGTGGCGCCCACGGCCCAGCGGAATCGGCCGCTGGCCCCCGCGCCCACGGCGTTGCCGAATCGATCCCGGAGCGAGAAGACGAACGGTGTCGCGAGGGAGTCGCCTGCGATGTACGGGGCGGACGGTCCCGACTGCAACGTGGCACCCACGGCGCGCCCGGGCGTCGCGGCGGCCACAAGTACGACGTGCCTCGACGTATCGGCGACCAACTCGGCGCGCACCTGCACCGCGCCCGTCGCCGTCGGCAACTGCAGTTGCGTCCGCGCGATGCCGCCCGCATCGGCCGCGACGGTCTCATTCGACAGCGTCGCGGAAGGTCCGACCGTCACCCGGAACCGCACCGACGCGTTCGGCACGGCATTGCCGTTCCCATCCGTGGCCCGTACCGCCAACAGTGTGGGCAGGATCGCGCGCACGGTGTCGACCTGACCGTCCCCGCCGACAATGCTCAACGCCGTCGGTGCGCCGGGCACGACGGTCAACGGGAAGGCCACGGAATCGCGCACGCCCAGCCGCGCCCAAACGGTATCGGCGCCGACGGTGGTCGGCACGCGATACCGCGAGACCGCCAACCCCACGCCGTCGAGCGCATCGACCGACGCCGGCGTCAGGGTTCCGCCGAGTCGACGCGCAGCGAACGTGACACGGCCACTCGTGAGATTCGCGAACTGGTCCTGCACCAGCACGGCCAGCGGCGACGCCAAGGTGTCGCCGGCCACTGCGGACTGGCCCGTGCCGCTCAAGGCCACCAATCGCGCGGCAGGCCCCGCGATGATCGACACCGCGACGCGCGACGACAGCACGCCCGCGCTCACGACGACCGAGTCCGTCCCCGCAGTGGTCGAGACGCGGAACACCGGCGACAGCGCCCCGGTCGCCGACTGTACGACGCGCGCGACGATGGAGGAGTCCGCCCACTTGGCAGTGCCCGGGTGCGTGAACACGACGGTGTCGCCGACGCGGACATTGCCGAAGGCATCGCGGACTTCCGCGCGAATGGGCTGCGGAGCGACCGCGCCCGCGATGACGATTTGCGACGTCCCGCCGGTGACCACGATGACGCTGGCCGGTGCCGGCAAGCCCGTTGCGTCAAAGCTCACGCTCTGGGTGGAGTCCGCGACCAATCGCGCGGCGAACGTATTGAGACCGGCACCGACCCGGAGCCGCGCGCGAGCCCGCGCGACGCCCAGCGAGTCGGACGTGATGATCGTGTCGAGCACCGTACCGGCCGACGTCGCGCGCACGCGCACGGCCGCCCCGGGGCTGATGTTGCCGCGGCGGTCGCGCGTACGCACCGCGAGTCGAAGCGGCAGCGTGTCGCCGACGGTGGCCGTCTGCGCGTTGCCGCCGAAGAGTTCCACGGCCGTGGCCACGCCGGCTCGGCTCTGCACATCCGCTTGCACGGTGCCGACACCCGCGACGGTCGCCGTGACGCGGTTGAGGCCGACGACCGGACCATACGACACGGTGGTCGCCGCGACGCCCGCCGAATCCGAAATCACGACCGAGTCGCGCACCGTGCCGCCGCCGACCGGCGTCGCGAACCGCACGGGCACGCCGGCCACCCCGAGGGAATCCGCCGCGAGCACGCGCACCGCGACGGGCACCGTGGCGTTGATCGTGTCGGCGACGAGGCCGATCTGACTCCGCAGGGCCGCCGCGCGCGGGACGATGCGCAGCGTCGTGCTGTCCGCCGGCCCCGCGGGCACACGGGCCCGCACGCGAATGACCCCACGCCGGTTCGGCGCACGGAAGACGCCGTTGGTCCCGATCGCGAACGTCGAGTCCGCGCTCCACGCGATGACGGCATTGGCGACCGGCGCCTGTGCGCTGTCGAGCGCGACGGCGCGGTACGCAATGGAGTCGCCGAACGTGATGACGGTGTCGCGCGGCGAGAGCGTGAGCGTGCGTGCGCGGGCGCCGGGACCAACGAAGACGATGGGTACCTGTGCGGGCTGTCCTGCCCCCGGCGCGGACGCCGACAGCGCGCGCACGCGCTGTACGCCGGAGAACAGCACCTCACCCTGGCTGCGCATTTCGAGCGCCGCCTCGAACTCTTCCTCGCCACCCGTGATCGGTACGTCGAGCACCATCACCAGCGAATCGGCATTCGGCGGGAACACGAAAAAGGTGTCCACGGCCGGTTGGCTGGCGCCGGGGCGCTGCAAGCGCACCCGCACCGTGTCGACGTTGCGGCCGGTCCCTTGGAGCGAGGCCGTCGGCTGAAAGACGGGCAGCACGTTCAGGAACGCACGGCGAATGCCGCCCGGGCCCGAGACGTCGTCGCGGCAGGCGGCGAGCACGAGCGTCAAAGCGCCAAGGAGCACCGCCAGCACCGACGAGGGACGCCGGCGCGGCAGCGAATGGCGAACGGCACGATCCGGCGGTGGCGCCGGGGTGCGGGCGGGGTCGATCAAAGCGTCGTCGGTCGGGTAAGTGGCACGACGAAGCCAAAGGTCGTTGCCCGCGCACTGGCGCGCCAGAGACCTGCGTCACGAAATGGCGCGGGAGGGCCCGTCGCGGCTGCCGGTCACGCCGACCAGCGCTGGCGCGGTCGCCGCCGTCGCTGCCGTCGCTGCTGACTTAACGTCCGCCGCGTCGAGACGTCCATCACAGCACAGAGCGGTTCGATCGTTGCGGTTATCCCTGCACTGGAGTGCCTTTATGCGTGCCTTTCCTTTCCTTGTTGCGTCGCTCCTGATCGCGACTCCCGTCCTCGCCCAGCGGGACGGGGGCCCGATGCGTGCGCCGTCGGCTGACGCTGGGCCACGTGTCGCTGGTCGCACGCCCGCCGCGATGCTCCTTCGCGGGCGCACGGCGCTTGGGTTGAGCGCGGAGCAGGTCACCCGTCTCGAAGCGCTGGCGGCGTCGCAGGCGACAACCCTCGTTCCACCCACGGCCGCTGCCCTGCGCGCTCGCGCCGACCTGATCGACGCGACGCGGGGGGACGGCGATCTTTCGGCCGCGCGGCGGGCGATGGAGCGGATGCAGAACCTGCGGCTCGAGATGATGCTCGCGCGGCTCAAGGCACGGCAGGAGGCGCGGGCCGTGCTCTCGGCGGAACAAAAGACCAAGCTGGTCGCGCTAGAGCAGGAGCGTCGTGGCCGCGGCATTCGCGCGGGGAGCGGCGCTCGGGGCGCGGGTCGCGGCCCGATGCGCAACCCCGGCCGCGGGGGTATGCGAGACGGGATGTGGCGTGAAGGGCCGCCGCAACGCCCGCTCGACGACTGACCGAAGCCCGCGCGATACGGCAACACGGGGCGGGGCGCGTGCGTTAGAGCGCTGGTTGCGGCCAGTCTCTCTCTCACTCCCCCCGCCTCGTGTTCATTCGTTTGACGTTCGTGTTGGCGCTCGGTGTTGCGTTATCCCCGCTTGGGGCGCAGCGCCCGGCGTCCACCCGCCCAGCGCCGCCGAGTCCCGCCGGCCCTGCGCCCGCCGTCGGGACCGCGCCCACCGCCATTCCCTCGTTCGAAGACCTGCGGCTCTACGCGGTCGTGAACGCGATCTCGCCGACGCGGATCGAGCAGGACATCCGGACGCTGGTCGGCTTCGGCACGCGCCACACGATGTCCGACACGGTCTCGCCCACGCGCGGCATCGGTGCCGCGCGCCGGTGGATCTTCGCCGAGTTCCAGAAGATCTCCGCGGCGTGCGGCGGATGCCTTGAGGTGCGCTACATCAGCGATGTGGTCAAGGGCAATCCGGCCACTCGCATCAAGGACGATGTGAATGTCGTCAACGTGATCGCGATCCAGCGCGGCGCGATCGAACCGGGTCGCTACGTACTGCTCAGTGGCGACATCGACTCGCGCGTCACCGACGTGATGAACGCCACCGCCGACTCTCCGGGAGCCAACGACAACGCCAGCGGCATTGCGGCCATTCTCGAATCGGCCCGCGTGCTCACGAAGTACAAGCCCGACGCGTCGATCGTCTACGCGGCCATCGCCGGCGAAGAGCAAGGCCTGTTCGGCGGCGAGATCGTCGCCAAGGTCGCGAAGCAGGAAGGGTGGAAGCTCGATGCCGTGATCAACAACGATATGGTGGGGAACTCGAGCGGCATCACGGGCGTCCACGCGAACAACACGGCGCGCGTCTTTGCGCCGGGGCTCCCGGCGACCACGTCGGCGCAAGAACTCCGCCGCGTCCTCACCACCGGTGGCGAACTCGACACGCCGTCGCGGCAGCTTGCCCGCTACATCGCCAAGGTCGCCGACCAGTACTGCGCCAACCTGTCGGTCGAAATCATCTACCGCCTCGACCGCTACGGCCGCGGGGGCCACCACACGCCGTTCTTCAACGAAGGCTACCCGGCGGTGCGGCTGATGGAGACGCACGAGGACTACACGCGCCAGCATCAGGACCTGCGCACCGAGAATGGCGTGAAGTACGGCGATGTGATCGAGGGCGTGGACTTCGGGTATGCCGCCAAAGTCACGGGGCTCGACGCGGCGACGCTGTTGTCACTGGCGTGGGCGCCTCCCGCCCCGGATTCGGTGACGATTCGCGGCGCGGTACAGCCATCGACGACGCTCCGCTGGAAAGCGGTCGCCACCTCGGACGTCGCCGGCTACCGTGTGTACTGGCGCAAGCCGACCGAGGCGCAATGGACGCGGTCGCGGTGGGTGGGCAACGTCACCCAGGTGACGCTCGAGAACGTGATCATCGACAACTACTTCTTCGGCGTTGCTGCCGTGGACCGCGAGGGGCACGAGAGTTTGGTGGCGTTTCCGCGGTAACCTGACGATTGCGACACTGCAGCGGGCGGGGCAAACTCCACGGTGCTCCGCCCGCTGCTCATTTTGCCCTGCCGACTATGCGCCTGTCATTTCGACTCCTGATGCTTGGCGCCGCGCTGGCGCCCCTGTCCGCGCCGCTTGCCCAGACCGAACGTCCCCCGCTCCACGGGCGCCACTGGGTGGCCGTGACCGGCAAGCCGATCGCCGCCACGGCAGGGGCGATGATGTTTCAGCAAGGTGGCAACGCGATTGACGCGGCCGCCGCGATGCTGGCCGCCACCTGTACGATGTGGGACACCCTGGGCTGCGGCGGTGAGACGCAGGCACTGATCTGGCACCCGAAGCTCAAGAAGGTGATCGGCCTCAACGCGCTCGGCGTCGCGCCGACGGGGGCGACCGCCGCGTTCTTCAAGGCGAAAGGCCTGCGCAACCCGCCGGAGTACGGGCCGCTCGCCGCGATCACACCCGGCACACCGGGCGGTCTGATGGTGATGCTGGCCGAGTACGGTACGATGTCGCTGGCGCAGGTGCTGACCCCCGCGATCGAGATGGCCGAACGCGGGTACGCGATCGAGGCACAAGCCGCCAACGCAATGGAGAACCAGAAGCGGTGGATCAAGCAGTGGAAGTACTCCCCCGCCGTGTTTCTGACCCACCCCGGTGAGGCGCGGGAGGCGCCCGTCGCGGGCGAGATTTTCCGCCAGCCGGATTTGGCCGCGACGTTCCGCAAGCTGGTCGATGCCGAGGCCGCCGCGAGAAAGCGCGGCAAGTCGCGCAAGGAGGCGATCCTCGCGGCGTACGATCGCTTCTACAAGGGCGATATCGCCGACGAAATCGTGCGCGGGATCCGCGAAGACGGCGGCCTGTTCACCAAGGACGACCTCGCGAACTGGCAGGTGAAGATCGAAGAACCGTTCAAGACGACGTATCGCGGCATCGACGTCTACAAGCTGCAGCAGTGGCAGCAGGGGCCGGCGATGCTGCAGGCGCTGAACATCCTCGAGCAGGCCGACCTCAAGGGGATGGGTTACAACAGCGCGCAGTACATTCACACGATCTACCAGGCGATGAACCTCGCCTTTGCCGACCGCGACTTCTACTACGGCGACCCGGCCTTCCCGCCGGAAGAGCCGATGGCTGGCCTGCTGAGCAAGGAGTACGCAAAGGCGCGCTTCGCCCAGATGAGCCGGACGCGGAATGATCCGGCGGTCAAGCCGGGCGATCCGTATCCGCTGATGGGACAGACCAATCCCTTCGCCGCGTACCTCGCGCGGTGGTCGACCACGGGACCGGCGGCGCCGAGTGCGCCGAGCGGTCCGCCGAACGGTGACGCCGAAGAATTCGCGGCCGTGGACGACGCCTTCAAGCAGGCCTTCACGCGTGGCACCACCAGCATTCAGGCCGCCGACACGTCGGGCTGGGTGATCTCGGTGACACCGAGCGGCGGCTGGACGCCCGCCGTGATCGCCGGGCGCACCGGCATCGGCCTGTCGCAGCGGATGCAGTCGTTCGTGACCGACCCGGAGGATGGCCCGTTCAACGTCGTGGAGCCGGGCAAGCGTCCCAGAGTCACCCTGACGCCGACGTTGGCGGTGAAGGACGGTGCGCCGTGGATGGCCTTCTCGGTGCAGGGCGGCGACACGCAGGATCAGGACCTGTTGCAGTTCTTCCTCGCGATGGTCGAGTTCGGCTTCACCGTGCAGCAGGCCGCCGAGCACCCGGGATTTCACTCGTACCAGATGCGGTCGAGCTTCGGCGCACACGAAGCCCGACCGGGTCGCCTGCAGCTGAACGAATCGATTCCCGACTGGGTGCGGGCCGATCTGCGCACCCGCGGCTACACGCTGGAGTTTGCTCGGCGGACGTCGGGACCCATTACCGCGATCTGGCTTGACCCCCGCCACCGGACCTTCTGGGGTGCGGCCAGTAACTTTGGCGAGGACTACGGCATTGCCTGGTGACGCCGTGCCTCGCAGCACTTCCCTCCACCTCTCCCTCCCGATGCGTCGTCTGTCGTCCGTCCTGCTGGCCCTGAGCGCCGGCGCGTTCCCGGTCGTCGCGCAAGAGACGCTGCTGCTTCGGCAGCCGTCCGTGAGCGCTCGACACATTGCGTTCGAATACGCGAGCAATATCTGGATCGCCGATCGTGCCGGCGGCGCGGCGAGGCGGCTCACCAGCTTTCAGGGCCAGTCGAGCGATGCGAAGCTGTCGCCCGATGGGTCAATGGTCGCGTTCACCGGCACGTACGCAGGCAATGCGGACGTGTACGTCGTTCCGGTGACTGGTGGCGAACCCAAGCGACTGACCTGGCATCCGGGCGCCGATTTTGTCACCGGCTGGACACCGGACGGCAAGCAGGTGGTGTTCGCGAGCGGCCGTGCGTCGTGGGCGCCGACGGGCGTGCTTCGGTTCTGGACGATTCCGGTGGGAGGCGGCGCGGAAACCGCCATGCAAATGCCTCGCGCGTTCCAGGGCCACATCAGTCCGGACGGCCGCAAGGTCGCGTACCGGATGGCGAGCTCGTGGGACGATGAGCGGCGGAACTATCGCGGTGGGCAGAACAAGCCGATCTGGATTCTCGACCTCGCGTCCAACGCCGTCGATACGATCCCGCGTCCGATCAACTCGAAGGAACTGGACCCGGTGTGGATCGGGTCCGATGTGTACTTCATCTCCGATCGCGACGGCGTGCAGAACGTGTACAAGTACACCGCGGCGACGAAGCAGGTGACGGCGGTGACGCGGTTCCGCGATTTCGACGTGAAGACGCTCGAGTCGGGCGCCGGCGTGCTCGTCTTCGAACAGGCCGGTCGTGTGCACACGCACGACCCCGCCGCGAATCGTACGGCGGCGGTGTCGATCACGGCGGCTGGCGATTTCCCGTGGATGGCGCCCCAGTGGAAGGACGTCACCTCGCGGATTTCAGCGCTGGCGCTGTCGCCGAGCGGCAAGCGGGCCATGGTTGAGGCTCGCGGCGAGATCTTCACGATTCCCACCGACAAGGGCGACTGGCGCAACATCACGCGCTCGAGCGGCACGGCCGAGCGTGCGCCGGTGTGGTCGCCCGATGGCAAGACAATCGCGTACTTCAGCGACAAGGGTGGCGAGTATCAGGTGGTGCTCGCACCGCAGGACGGGCTCGGCGAGCCGAAGATGATTGCCATTCCGGAGCCGACGTTCCCGTACACGCCCGCGTTCTCGCCCGATTCGAAGAAGCTGGTCTGGCACGACGTGCATCTTCGGCTCTGGGTGCTCGACATCCCGACCGGGAAGGCCAAGGTCCTCGACACCGATCCGTGGATGGTGCCCGAGCGGACGCTCAATCCGTCGTGGAGCCCGGATTCGCGTTGGGTGGCGTACGCCAAGCGCACTAACGCGCTGTACCATCGCATCTACGTCGCGAACGTCGAGACCGGTGCGACGCTGCCGATCACCGACGAAATGGCCGACGCGACGTGGCCGGTGTTCGATGCCAGCGGCAAGTATCTGTGGTTCCTCGGGAGCACCAACTTCGGGTTGCGCTCCGGCTGGCTCGATATGACGTCGTACGAGCGGCCCAAGCAGAGCGCGCTGTACGTCGCGATTCTCAAGGCCGGCGAGCCGAGCCCATTCGCGCCGGAGTCCGATGAAGAAGGCGCCGCGCCTGCCGCTGCGCCCGCTGCTGCGGCAACCGCAGCAGCACCTGCGGCGCCTGCGGCGCGTCCGGCGAGTCCGACGCCGACAGTCACGATCGACGTCGCCGGGTTGTCGCAGCGCATTCTCGCCGTGCCCGGTGTGGCCGCTCGCGAGTACGGCTTGCTCAAGGCCGGTGTCGCGGGGACGGTCTTCGTGTGGGAGTCCGTGCCGGCAGTCGGCCCGACCGACGGGGCGGCGGGTGGTCCGATTCACCGCGTGTCGCTCAAGGGTCGCCCGATGACCATTGCGACGGGTGCGGTCAATTACGCGCTCAGCGCCGATGGAAAGAAGCTGCTGTATCGCACCGCGGGGGCGAGCGGCGGTTTGTTCGTGATCGATGCCGCGGCCAGCACCGCTCCGGTTGCCGGCACTGGGCGACTTGCCGCGCAATTGCGGATGTGGCTCGAACCGGCCGCCGAGTTCGCGCAGATCTTCGACGAGGCGCGCCGCAAGGTGCGCGATTACTTCTACGTGCCGAACCTGCACGGCACCAATTGGACGAAGGTCGTCGCCGACTACAAGCAGTTCCTCCCGCACGTGAAGCACCGGGCGGATCTCAACTATCTGCTTGACTGGATGGGCGGCGAACTCGCGATCGGTCACTCCTATGTGAACGGTGGCGATCTGCCCGAACTGCCCCCGAGCGCGGGAGGCTTGTTGGGCGCCGACTTCACGATCGACAACGGCCGGTACCGCTTTGCGACGGTGTATGACGGGGAGAACTGGAACCCCGACGTGCGCTCGCCGCTCGCCGTCCCCGGGGTCGAGGTGAAGGCCGGTGAGTATTTGTTGGCGGTGAACGACGTGCCGCTGACCGCAAGCGACAACGTGTTCCGACTGCTCGACGGCACCGCGAACCGACAGACGGTGCTGACCGTGAACACGCGGCCGTCGCTGGATGGCGCGCGTCGCGTGACGGTGGTCCCCGTCGCGAACGAAGGTGGCCTCCGCAATCGGGCGTGGGTCGAGCGCAATCGGCGCATCGTCGACTCGCTGTCGAACGGTCGACTCGCGTACCTGCACCTCCCGAACACGGGACAGGGCGGCTACGTGAACTTCAATCGCTACTACTTCGCACAGCAGGACAAGCAGGGCGCCGTGGTCGACGAGCGGTACAACGGCGGCGGGTCGGCGGCCGACTACATCATCGAACTGCTGAACCGCGACTTCGACGGCTACTTCAACAACCCGGTGGCCGATCGTCGGCCGTTCACGAGCCCGGCGGCCGGCATCTTCGGCCCCAAGGTGATGATCATCAACGAAATGGCCGGCTCGGGTGGGGACCTGATGCCGTTCATGTTCAAGCGGCGCAAGATCGGGCCGTTGATCGGCACGCGGACGTGGGGCGGGCTCGTGGCGACGTCAGACCAGGCGCCCTTCGTCGATGGGGGCGGCTTGGTGGCGCCGCGCATCGGGTTCTTCAACCGCGACGGGCAGTGGGACGTCGAAAATGTGGGTGTGCCGGCCGACATCGAGGTCGAGAACTGGCCGAAGGATGTGATCGCTGGACGCGACCCGCAGCTGGAGCGCGCGGTGCAGGAAGCGCTCAAGTTGCTCGAGGCCAATCCGGTGCGGCGGCAGAAGGAACCGGCGGGTCCGACGTGGGGGAGGCGCCAGCCGTGAGGCGCCTCGCAACAGCGCTGCTCGGCGCACTCGCACTCGTTGGCGGGCGCGCCGCGCAGGCGCAGCGATACGACGATTCGGTCGTGGTCACGTCGCGGGCGGTAGCGGCGGTGCTTCGTGCCGACTCGTTGGCCTGGGCGGCCACCGGGCTGTCGGCCGCCGGACGGGATTCCCTGCTGCAGCTGC
This sequence comes from Gemmatimonadaceae bacterium, assembly GCA_033763905.1. Classification (GTDB taxonomy): domain Bacteria; phylum Gemmatimonadota; class Gemmatimonadetes; order Gemmatimonadales; family Gemmatimonadaceae; genus JAJTHG01. Next base: position 55,957 of record JANRJP010000035.1, on the reverse strand, counting down.
GCACGCGCGCGATGCAGACGCGGCTGAGCCCGGCTCATGGCGAACTGGCAGAGGCGACGGTTGCCCTCCGCGAGATGCGCAATCGGTGTGTGCAGTTTGCCGGGCAAGCGGCACGTGCCCGTGATCAAGCCAACAAGCAGGTGCCGATTGGCGACTCGACCGCGTGGCGTCGGTGGCGCGCGACGAACGACAGTCTGGTCGCGGCGGGCGAACGCAACGACACCGCGGGATTCCGCCGCCTGCGCGCCACCCTCGCCGACCTCAAGCGCGGGGAGCTCGAACCCGCCGACTACGCGAGCTACTACGCGTCGATCGGCGACAAGGCGTGCCCGCCAGTGCCAGTGCCATCGTCGATCGCGGACGGGCTGGACGCACAGCTCGCCCTCACGCGGGATTCGGTCCGGCTGCGCCAGGTCGATCGCGCGTTCGACGTCGCGTTTCAGACGGCGATTGGCCGCGACCCGGAGTACACCGCGACGGTTCGCGACCGCATCCGCGCGTTCTTTCTGTCGACGGTCGTCTTCGGCGCCGAACTCGGCGACTTCGTGAAGGAAGCCGAGGTCCGGGTGCTCAGCGGGTTGCGCCGCGAGGAGTGGGTGAACCGCGTGTTGGGCTGGCCGTAGACCGCACCACGACGCCCGGTCGAGCGGGGCCGAGCTGGCCCTGCTCGACGACCGGGACCCCATTGACGATGACCCACGGGATGCCGACCGGATACTGATGCGGGTCGGTAAAGGTCCCGCGCTCGTCGACCGTCGCCGGGTCGAACACGGTGAGGTCCGCGACACAGCCTTCGCGGACACAGCCGCGATCCGTCAGACCAAGTCGAGCCGCAGGGAGCGCCGTCATCTTCCGAACGGCCTCCGACAGTGGAAGCACGCGTTGCCGGCGTACGTACTCGCCGAGGACGCGCGGAAAGGTCCCGTAGCTCCGCGGATGCGGGACGCCGCGTCCCGGCGCGGTGAGTCCGCCGTCGGACGCCACCGCCGTCCACGGGTGTGCGAGAATTCGGCGCACGTCGTCTTCGTCCATCACGTGGTAGATCATCGACGCGCCTCCCGCGAGTTCTCCTTCGAGCACCAGCGGCGCGGCGGCTGACGGCGTGGGCGCAAGCCCGCGCATCGCGGCGAAATCCGCCAGCGTCTTCCCCTCGAGCGCGCGGTTCCACGCGACGGCCGCGAACTGCACGCGCCGCAGGTCGCCGCCGCCTCGATCATTCGACAGCTCGTCGATGATGCCGCGCAGGATCGAGTCCCGCAGCACCGGATCGGCCGCGCGCGCCGCGAGCCCGTCGCGTCCGCCGGCGAGCGCCCATTGCGGCAGGAGCACGGCTAAACCGGTCGATGTGGCCGTGTACGGATACTGGTCGAGCATCACATCGCGGCCAGCGGCCCGCGCCGAGTCCACCATCGCGAGCGTCCGCCGCGACTGGCCCCACTGCGCGGACCCCAGCGCTTTGTGGTGCGTCAGCACCACCGGAATCGACGCCCGACGCCCGATTTCGAGCGCTTCGGCCACGCCCTCCAGCAAGCCCTTCCCTTCACTCCGCAGATGCGAGGTGTAGAAGCCGCCCTTCTGCGCCGCGACACGGGCAAGCGCGATGACTTCGTCGATGCTGGCGTAGTTGCCGGGGACGTAGAGCAGGCCGGTCGACAGTCCAAAGGCGCCGGCGTCCATCGCCTCCGACACCAGCCGTTCCATCTGGGCGAGTTCGGCAGCGGTCGGCGGCCGATTGTCCCGCCCCATCACGCGACTCCGAATGACGTTGTGGCCCGCGAGGTAGGCCACGTTCATCCCCAGCGGCAGGCGGCTGATCGAATCAAGCGTCGTGGGGAACGGCGACAGCCCGCCACCGTCCGGACCGCCTACTGCGAGCGTCACACCTTGGCGCACGTGACTGGCCGCGTCGGGCAGTGCGCCGATCGGTTCGATGTGCGCGTGCAGATCGATGAACCCCGGGGCGACCACCAGCCGACTGGCGTCGATCACACGCGCCGCCTGCCGGACCGGAATCGACGTGCGCGACACGCGCACGATGCGCCCACGGTGCACGGCCACATCAGCTCGAATCCCTGCGGCTCCGGTGCCATCGAGCACCGTGCCGTTCCGGATGAGGAGATCGTACCGGACCTGCGCGTGGAGCGCGGCGGCGGAAAGTGTGCAGGCGACGGCGGCAAGCGGCGCAAGGCGGCGCCACGGCGCGAGACAGCGGCGAATGACCATGGCGTGAACATCGACCTGTGTGCTTCCGGCGCAAGGGCTTGCCGCCGACCGGGTCTACCCGAGATTCCTCCGCTATGGATGCCACGCCGACGCTTGCCCTGCCGATGCCACTGGTGTCCTGCGAGTGGCTCCGCGATCACCTCGCGAAGCCATCGCTCCGCATCGTGGATGCCAGCTACTTCCTGCCAAGCGCGCAGCGCGATGCCAAGGCGGAGTATGCGGCTGGACACATCGCGGGTGCGGTGTTCGCCGATCTCGACGCCTTGAGCGACGCGACGGCGCCTTATCCGCACACGATGCCAAGCGCCGAGCGATTGGCCCCAGCCCTCGGCCGTCTGGGCATCGCGCGCAACCACGCGGTGGTGGTGTACGACACCTCGGGGCAGTTCTTCTCGGCACCGCGCGTGTGGTGGATGTTGCGCAGCATTGGGCACTCGGCCGTGTCCGTCCTCGACGGCGGCTTGGCCCGATGGCGAGCCTTGGGCTTCCCGCTGTCCCAGCAGGCGTCAGCGGTCGCGCCCACCACGTACCTGCCTGCGCAGGACGCCGTCGGCTTTCGTGCGCTAGCGGACGTACGCGCCGCGGTGGACGACCACGTCACCCAGATCGTGGACGCGCGATCGGCCGGGCGCTTTCACGCGACGGAACCGGAGCCGCGCCCCGGCGTGCGCGGTGGGCACATTCCCGGTGCACGACACGTGCACTACGCATCATTGGTCACCCCGAGTCACACGTTGAAGCCCGCGCCGGAACTCGCGACCCTGTTCACACACGCGGGGGTCGACGTCACGCGACCGGTCATTGCCAGTTGCGGGTCGGGCGTCACCGCGTGTGCCGTGGCGCTCGCCCTGACGGTGCTCGGCGCCACGGACGTCACGGTCTACGACGGAAGCTGGACCGAGTGGGGGAGCCAGCCCGACACCCCGGTCGAGCGCTGATCCCGTGCAGATCCTGACTTCGCCTCGCCTGACGGACCTTCGCCGCGCCCTTGGGATCACGTGCCTCGTGGGTACGCTGCTCGGGCCGACACGGCCGGCGGCCGCACAGTGCCCCACCTGCGCGGATCGCGTCGAGATCATTCGCACCGAGCACGGTGTGCCGCACATTCGCGCCCAGGATCTCGAGGCAGCAGGGTACGCGCTGGCGTGGGTGCAGATGGAGGACTACGGTCCGCGTGTGGCACACGGCCTCGTGCGTGCGCGGGGCACGCTCGCGCGGTACTTCGGTGCCGACTCGATCGAGACCGACGTCCGACGTCGGCTGGCGCACCGACGCGCGGTCGAGACCTGGCCGCAGCAGCACGCCGATGTGCAGGCGCTGTATCGCGGCTTTGCCGAGGGTGTCAACGCCTTCGTGCGCGCGCGGCCCTCGGGATTCCCGACGTGGATGCCTCGCGATTTCACGGGGCCGGATGTCGCCGCGCTGTGGATCGAGCCCTATTGGCCGAGTAGCGCGGACGCGTGGCGATCGCGGCAGGCCGCCCTCGCGCGCGCGCGGGCGGACTCGGCGCGGCGTGCCGGCGACGGATCCAACGCCTGGGCCATTGCGCCGTCGCGTGCCGCGCGCGGTCGGGCCCTGCTGTTGCGCAACCCACACCTCGACTGGTCGGCGGGCTACTACGAAGCGCATCTGACGGTACCGGGCGTGGTCGACTTCTACGGCGACTTCCGCGTGGGCAATCCGATTCTGCTCAACGGCGGGTTCAACGCGCGACTGGGCTTCGCCACGACGAACAACGACGCGGACAACGAAGCCCTGTACGCGCTGGCGGTGGATTCCACCACGCCCGATCACGTCCGCTGGAACGGACGCGCGGTGCCGCTCGAGCGCATCACGGTGTCGGTGGAGGTGGCGAACGGGCCGGGACTGTCCACCGAAACGCGCGAGCTCTGGCGGTCGCCGATCGGTCCGGTCATCGAGCGTGCGAATGGCCGCGTGATCGTCGCGACCTCCACCACCGATGGCGAGTTCCGCAAGGGTGAACAGTTCCTGCGGATGATGCAGGCACGAACGCTCGACGAGTGGAAGGCCGCGATGCGGCTGCAGGCGCACGCCTCCTCGAACCTGACGTATGCGGATGCCGACGGCCACATCTTCTATGTGTGGAACGCCCGGCCCCCTCGCCTCCCGCATCCGGCGGGCGCCGACACCGTGGCAATTCCCGCATTCGGCGACGCCGATGTGTGGCGCCGGTGGCTGCCGTTCGATTCGCTGCCGCAGCTGCTCGACCCACCGGGCGGGACCTTGCAGAACGCGAACGACCCCTTCCACTACACGTCGCCGAGCGCCGTGATCGACTCGACGCCGTGGGCGGACAACATCTCGCGTCCGGTGCTGGGGCTGCGCAGCCAGTTGTCGCTCGCACTGGTCAATGCCCCGGGCAAGCTGACGCTCGACGAGATGTTGCGTCGCAAGCACAGCGCGCGGATGCTGGCGGCCGAGCGCTTCGTGCCCGACCTGCTGCAGGCCGTGCGGGCGCAGCCGATGCCCGCCGAGGTGGCCGAGGCGGCGACGCTGCTCGAGCGTTGGGACCGCACGGTGCGTGCCGACGCGCGCGGGGCCGTGCTGTTCGCGATCTGGTTCGACCGGTATCTCACGAGCGACAGCGCGTTGCGTGGTCGCCCGCAGCGGGATCGCTGGGCGGCGGCCTGGGCGACGCCGTGGTCGGCGACATCGCCATACGATACGCCCCGCGGGCTCGCCGATCCGGCACGCGCCGCGCGCGACTTTGTCTGGGCCGTCCGCGAGACGGCGCGCCGTCACGGCCGTGTGGATGTCGCCTGGGGTGCCGTGCACCGCATCCGCCGAGGCACGGTGGATCTGCCGGCCGAAGGCTGCACCGGGCTGCTGGGTTGTTTCCGGGTGCTGCAGTTCGAGACGCAACCCGACTTCACCCGAGTGGCTCGGGGGGGCGATGGCTGGATCCTTGGCGTGGAGTTCGGGGCGCAGCCGGAGGCCCGGTCGGTGCTGGCGTACGGGCAGAGCGCCGACGCCACCTCGCCCTGGTTCGCCAGCCAGGCCGCGATGTTTGCACGCGGCGAAACCAAACCGGTCCGCTGGCTCCCCCGCGATGTCGATCGCCACGCCGTGACGCGCTACCGTCCGCGCTGAGATCGCGGCTCGCGCGGGCTTTACGCGGGGCGCACGATGCCCCACGTTTCCTGTGTTGCCGCCAGGGGTACGCCGACACCGGCGTTGAGATAGTCCCTTGGAACCTGATCCGGTTCGTACCGGCGGAGGGAGCGCGGCGCGTCGAGCAATGGTCGTGCGTTCGTCGCACGAGCGGAGGCCGGCGCGGTGCCCTCAGTCGCTACGCACCCCTGCCCCGAGTCTGCGTATGATTGCCACGCCGCGTTCTGACACCTCCGCCACGGTTGCCGCTGCTTCGACTTTCGCCGAGGCATTTCCCAATTCGCAGAAGGTGTACATCGGCGAGGACAAGGGACTGGCCGTCCCGATGCGCGAGATCGCGCTGTCGGGGGGCGAAGCGCCGCTTCGGGTGTACGACACCTCGGGTCCGCAGGGCTACGATGTCCGGCACGGCCTGCCCGCGCTGCGCGAGCCGTGGATCGTCGGCCGCGGCGATGTGGTCGCGACCACGCGCCGCGAGCGGCCGGCGCCATCCGCACCTGAAGCCGCGATTCCGGCGGGCCTGGTCCGGGGCGCACGGCGCGGGACGGGTCGGGTGACGCAGCTGCACTATGCACGGCGCGGCGAAATCACCCAGGAGATGGCGTTCGTCGCGCTGCGCGAGGGCCTGGAGCCGGAGTTCGTGCGGAGCGAAGTCGCGCGCGGCCGCGCGATCATTCCGGCGAACATCAACCACCCCGAGCTCGAGCCGATGGCGATCGGCCGCAACTTCGCGGTGAAGATCAACGCCAACATCGGCAACTCGGCCGTGCTGTCCAGCATCGACGACGAAGTCGAGAAGCTGCGCTGGGCGACGCTGTGGGGCGCGGACACAGTGATGGACTTGTCCACCGGCAAGCACATCCACGAGACCCGCGAGTGGATTCTGCGCAATTCGCCGGTGCCGATCGGCACAGTGCCGATCTATCAGGCCCTCGAGAAGGTCGGTGGGGTCGCCGAAGACCTCACGTGGGACATCTACCGCGACACCGTGATCGAGCAGTGTGAACAGGGCGTGGACTATATGACCGTGCACGCCGGCGTGCTGCTGCGGTACATCCCGCTCACGGCAAATCGCGTCACCGGCATCGTGTCGCGCGGCGGCTCGATCATTGCAAAGTGGTGCCTGGCGCATCACAAGGAGAACTTCCTCTACACGCACTACCGCGAATTGTGCGAGATCCTGGCGGCCTACGACGTGTCGTTCTCGCTCGGCGACGGACTCCGGCCGGGCTCGATCGCCGACGCCAATGACGCCGCGCAGTTCGGTGAGCTCGAAACGCAGGGCGAGCTGACGAAGATCGCCTGGGAGTTCGACGTCCAGACGATGAACGAAGGCCCGGGTCACGTGCCGATGCACCTGATCAAGGAAAATATGGAAAAGCAGCTCGCGTGGTGCGGCGAGGCGCCGTTCTACACGCTGGGGCCACTGACGACCGACATCGCCCCGGGCTACGACCACATCACCAGCGCCATCGGTGCGGCGATGATCGGCTGGTACGGTACGGCGATGCTGTGCTACGTGACGCCCAAGGAGCATCTGGGCCTGCCGAACCGCGAGGACGTGAAGGCCGGTGTCATTGCCTACAAGATCGCGGCCCACGCCGCCGACCTGGCGAAGGGGCATCCGCGGGCACGCGAGCGGGACGATGCGCTGTCCCGGGCGCGCTTCGCCTTCCGCTGGCGCGACCAGTTCAACCTGGCGCTCGATCCGGTGACCGCGCGGGCCTACCACGACGAGTCGCTACCGGCCGAGGGGGCCAAGGTGGCGCACTTCTGTTCGATGTGCGGCCCGAAGTTCTGCTCGATGCACCTGACGCAGGAGATTCGGGAGGCGGCGGCCGCCGCCGAGCGCGGGATGGCCGAGAAGGCCGAGGAGTTCCGCGCGAAGGGCGCCGAACTTTACGTCGCGGCGTCCGGCGACTGAGGCGCGTCGCGGCCCGGCTTGGGGACGGTGCGCCCGACAATGATCGTCACGTTGTCGGTGCCACCGCCCTCAAGCGCGAGACTGAGCAGCTGTTCGGCGGCCTGCTGACTCGACGTCATCGTCGACAGCACCTCGTGAATCTGCGCGTCGGACACGTGCTTGGTGAGTCCGTCGCTGCAGAGCAAATGCACCATCCCCCACACCGAGTCGAGTCGCGTGATGACCGGCTCGGTGTTGTCGCCGCCCAGCGCACTGCTGAGCACGTTGTTGTAGGGACTGCGTGCCGCATCCTCGCGACTGAGCACGCCGCGGTCCAGCAGCTCCTGCGCGATCGTCTGATCGCGCGAAATCTGCCGCAGCGTCCCGTTCTGCAACACGTAATGGCGTGAATCGCCGACCTGCACGAGGTAGTAGGTCGGCCAGACGCCCATATACATCGTGAGGGTCGTCGCCATCCGGCCGCGTCGCCCTTCGCCGACGCGCTTCTCGGTGATCGCGTCGTGCGCGCGCATCGCGGCGGCCCGGAGCTCGTCGATCAGATGCTCGTCGGTGGGCTGCCCACGGTAGTAGCAGTCCATCGTCTCGGTGACATAGCGCATCGTGGCCTCGAGCGCCGTGGCGCTGGCCTCCTCGCCGGAGTCGAGGCCGCCGACCCCGTCGGCCACCATCGCGAGAAACGCGAGCCGATCATCTCGCAGACTGAGCCGCGCCGCGTCGTTCAGACTGGTGGACATCACCTGCACCTGCTTGTTGATCGACGCGATCAGGAACTGATCCTCGTTGTTCTTGCGGACCTTGCCCGGATGGGTCAGTCCGAAGACGTCGAGCTCGTCGTTCTCAGGCTTGCGCGGTGGTGACGTGGGCATAAGCGAAGTCTGGGCACACGGGCACGAAATGGCGAGGGGGCGCGCCGAATCGGCTCGCCCCCTCCGCTCAGGCCAAGCCGACCAGCTTCGCGCTCAGGGCCCAGAGGCGTGCGTTGCGGGCCTCATCGGTCGCACGCGCCGAGAGCGGCTGAGCAAACGCCGCCCGCCCGGCCTTCTGACGATTTCCCCAGCTCCAGTGTACGCCACTCTGCGTCGCAAACTCCGGCTTCGCCACCACGTCGGCGACACGCTCACCGGACAGCTCCTGCGTCACATAGCCCTTGGTGATGTGCTTCTGAAACCAGGGGAAAATCACCTGAAAGGCCTTGGGGGTGTGGCGGAACAGCGGCGTGTCAGCCACGCAGCCGGGATAGAGCGTGTTGAAGACGATCCCCGTCTCGGCGTGATAGCGTCGGTGGAACTCGCGCGAGATGATCATATTGCAGAGCTTGCTGTCCTTGTACGCCTTGCCGGGCTTGAAGGCCTTGCCGTCGATCATCGCGTGCGGTCGCTTGAAGCCCGCTTCGAGTCCCGCGAGATCACCGAGGTTGGCCGGTGCGGGGATCGGAATCTTGCCGCCAAACTCCTCAAGGTTCGCCGTCACCGTGCCAAGGGTGATGAGCCGCGCCGTCGGTCCGGGCCGCTTGAGGTCGTCAAGCAAGAGATTGGCCAACAGGAAGTGCCCGAGGTGGTTCGTCGCCACGGACAGCTCGTAGCCATCGACCGAGTACTGCGGCTCCTCAAGGCGCGGGAGATACACCGCGGCATTGAGTACCAGCGCGTCGAGGCGCAGCTGCGTCGCGCGGAATGCCTTCACGAACGCGCGTACGCTGGCCAAGGAACTCAGGTCGAGCGGCATCAGCAGCCTCCCCTCCATCGGGATGCGCATCTCCCGCGAGGCCGCCTCGGCCTTCTCGAGGTCGCGACACGCCATCACGACCAGCCAGCCGCGCTTGGACAGCGCGGCCGCCGCGTACTTGCCGACACCGGACGACGCGCCGGTGATGATGACCGTTCCTGCAGTCGGTTGAGCCATTGCGGGATGGAAGGTTCGGGAGAAATCTAATCGGATGCTGATCACGCTTCCCCCCGCCCCTGCGGCCGTGGTCGTGGACTACAACGTGTCGGTCCCGATGCGGGATGGTGTGCAGCTGCGGGCCGATGTGTACCGTCCCTCCGCCGAGGGACGCTTCCCGGTGCTCGTGTATCGCACCCCCTACGGCAAGCACGAGGTGCCGCGGGTCTACACGACGGTGTCACGCGCGGTTGCCCGCGGGTATGCCGTCGTCGTGCAGGATGTCCGCGGGCGCTATGCCTCGGCCGGCACGTTCGACCCCTATCGACAGGAGGGGCGAGACGGATACGACACGATCGAGTGGGCGGCAGTGCAGCCGTGGTCCAACGGCGCGATTGGCAGCTTCGGGCTGTCGTACCCGGCCGCCGTGCAATGGCTGGCGGCGGTGGAATCGCCGCCACATCTGCGGGCGATGGTGCCCGCGATGACCTTTGCCACGCCGTCGCAGTTCTTCTACTCGGGCGGGGCGTGGGACCTGTCGTGGGCGTATTGGACGGCGGTCAACATCCTGCCGGACCTTCGAGTACGCGCGAACCGCGACGGCCCACGCACCGAAGATGAGGCGCGGCGCGCGTGGGCGCGTGACGAGGCGCGCATCCTCGGCCAACGCCCCCTGCTCGCACTCACCGACTTTGCCGGACTGGCCCCGTGGTACACCGAGTGGATGCGGCACGCGCCGGACGACCCGTGGTGGGACTGGGCAGAGCTTCGCGGACGATATGGGCGCACGTCGGCAGCCGTCCTCAACTGGTCTGGCTGGCACGACGAGGCCTATGGACCCAGCGGCGCGATCACGAACTTTCTGGGCGTGTGGGCGTCGCGCGGCGCGCCGACTGACGCGCGCGAGGCGCGCATCGCGCTGATCCTCGGTCCGTGGGTGCACGGCGTGGACGCGACCCGTCGCACGCGTGCGGGAGATCGCGCCTTTGCCCCGAACGCCGCCGTGGACTACGACGGCATCGTGCTCGACTGGATGGATCGGCACGTCAAGGACGACTCGCTCGCGATGACGGGGGCGCCGGTCCGCGTGTATCTGATGGGCGCGAACCAATGGATTGAGGCGCCACGGTGGCCGATTCCGGGCATCCAGGCTGATACCCTGTACCTGCGAAGCGATCGCCGCTTGGCCGCTGCCCCTCCAGCAGACCGCGACGCTCCATCGAGCGCGTTCACATCGGATCCAGCCAATCCGGTCCGCGATCCCTACCACGCGGCGTACGGAGCTCACGACCTGCGGGCACTCACTGCGCGCGCAGATGTGCTGGTGTTCGAGACGGCTCCGCTCGCGAGCGACGTCGATGTCGTCGGTGCCCTGCACGCCGAGCTTTTCGTCAGCACCGCTCTTCGGGACGTGGATCTCTACGTCAAGGTGCTCGACGTTGCCCCTGATGGCACGGCGTTCAACCTGATGTCACCCGGGCTCGAGGTCCAGCGGGCGTCCGCGGTGCTCGGGCGGACGGAGCCCTCGCGGGCTCCGGAGGACGTGTTCCGGCTGACGTGGTCGGAGCTGCTGACGGCGAACCGCTTTCGGGCCGGCCATCGCCTTCGGGTGATGGTGATGGGCGCGTACCAGCCGCACTTCTCACTCAACCTGCAGACCGGGGCATCGGAGCGGGACTCGTCACGGACCCTGGCGGGGCGCATCACCGTGTGGCACGATCCGACGCACCGTTCCCGCGTGGTGCTCCCCGTGCTGCCGCTCAGGGCGCCCCGATAAACGTCGCGCCTCGCCGCGTGAGCAGCGAGGCGCGGGACCACACCAACGCGCTGGTCAGGGAACGCGACGCGGCATCAGATCGAGGCCGGCCGCGATGCGCGCCTGCACCACGATCTCCTGCGCACGGGCGCAGATGTCGTCGAAGGACGGCGTCGCCGGAATCATCTTGCTCGCGGTGGCGCGCATTTCGTCCATCGACGGCAGGTGCGGCAATCGCGCCTCGATCTCGGCGCGGCTCGGCCAGTGCGGCAGCTTTGCTTCGAGCTCGGCCATCGTCGGGAAATGTGGCAGGCGCGCCTCGATGTCCTTGCGCGTGGGCAGGTGCGGCAACTTCTGGATGTACGCGTCGATCGCCTCGCGGTCGATGCGCGCCGCCAACTGCGCCGCCAGCTTCTCGATCGTCGCGCGTCCAAGCGCCCGCTCGTTGCGCACGACCTCGACCGGCGGCTTGCCCAGCTCACGCACCACGCCTACGGCCGCAAGAGCCTGCAGGATGTAGTAGGTGATGTCGACTTCGTACCACCGGAACCCCTGCCGCGCCGAGCGCTGATAGGCGTGGTGATTGTTGTGCCAGCCTTCGCCGAGCGTGATCAGCGCGAGCCACCAGTTGTTGCGCGAGTCGTCGCCGGTGGCGTAGCGCTGGCGACCGTGCACGTGCGCGAGCGAGTTGATGAAGAAGGTGCCGTGGTACAGCAGCACCGTGCTCCAGAAGAAGCCAATCACGAGCCCCTCCCAGCCGCCGAGGGCGAAGCACACGACAGCCAACACCACTGACGGCACCTGCTCGTACTTGAGCAGGAACATCAGCTCGGGGTACTTCGAGAGGTCGGGTACGGCCTCGAGATCGGTCGACTCGTACTTCGGGTCGAAGATCCAACCGACGTGCGAGTACCAGAAGCCGCGGTGACGCGGCGAGTGCACATCGAGTTCGGTGTCCGAGTACTTGTGATGATGGCGGTGCAGCGACGCCCACCACAGGACGCTCTTCTGCGTGGTGCTCTGCGCCAGGAAGGCGAGCACGAACTGGAACCACCGGCTCGTCTTGAAGGAGCGATGTGAGAAGTAGCGATGGTAGCCCGCCGTGATCGCGAACATCCGCAGCACGTAGAGGCCGACGCACAGCGCGATCGACCAGGCACTCACCCCGGTCCAGAACGCGCCGAGGCACGCGAGGTGAACGAACACGAACGGGAGGACATCCGGATACAGGATGTCGTCGTGGAACTCGGACGAAGCGGACACGATGGCAACGGGCGCGTAGTCGAACGGAGGGGACGCGCCGACGCCGCAGCGTGGGCGCTCCCCTGAGCACCCGAAAGCTAAGCCGCACCGAGGAGCGGCGCGACCGACTGAATTCATCGGGTTTCCGGATGCAATCATAGGCACGCCCGAGGGCGGGATCCATCCCACGATGGAGGGATGCCACCCTCCTTCAGGGCGAGGTATGCTCCATCGAAGGATTCAGACGTTCCTCGCATCAGGAGCGCCATGCGCAACGTCGCTGCGTCCCCGTCATCCCCAGCCGCCCAGTCGCCGATTTCGGTCGCCCTCATCGAGGACAACCGCATCGTGCGCGAAGGGATGGTGGCCCTGATGAGCCGCCGAGAGGAACTGCGCATCGTCGCGGCGGGTCCCAACTTGAGCACCGTCGACCGCTTGCCCGAGCCGCCTCAGGTGCTCCTGCTCGATATCGGGCTGGAACACGCCGACAGCCTCGCGGTGGCGCACGATGCCCGGAGCGGGATTCCCGAGTCGCGCGTGATCGTGATGGACGTGCTGCCGGCCGACGAGGAATTGGTCTCCTTCGTCAACGCGGGTGTGCGCGGCTTCGTGATGAAGGACGCGACGGTGGACGATCTCGTGGCGACGATCGAAGCGGTGGCCAACGGAACGAACGTGCTGCCGCCGGTGATGCTGAGCTCGCTGTTCTCCCAGATCGCGCGGGAAACGATCCGCCGCGGGCGTCCAGCGGTGGCCGAAGCGTCACAGATGACGCCGCGCGAACGACAGGTGGTGCTGCTGATTGGCGAGGGACTGAGCAACAAGGAGATCGCGGCGCGGTTGCAGATCGCCACGCACACGGTCAAGAGCCACGTGCGCAACGTGATGGAGAAACTTTCCCTCCACACCCGGCTGCAGATTGCGGCCTATCTCCACAGCGACGCGACGCTGTAGTCACGCCCCGACTCACGCGCGCTGCAGCCCGGTCGCCGCCACCTCGACTATCCCGCGCGCGGCGTCGGCGAGCACCGCTGCTGGTTGGACCAGTGACACACGGAAACGACCGCGTCCAGCCTCGCCGAAGGCGATCCCGGGCGTGACGACGACGCCTGGGCCCGACATCAAGGCGTCCACCCACGCCCAGTCGTCGAATCCCGGTGGGACCGACAGCCAGAAGTACATCGTCGCGGACGGCGGGGTCACCGGCCAGCCGTGCGTCTGCAGCGCAGCCGCCAGCGCATCGCGGCGCCGCCGGTACTCGTCCACGATCGGCGGGACGACCTGATCGGCGTGCACAAACGCCGCCGCCCCGGCAAGCTGCGCCAACGTCGACACACCGTACCCGATGTTCGCTCGATACGCCCGGATAGCCGAGATGGCTTGGCCCTGCCCCACCACAAAGGCGATCCGCAGGCCGGCCATATTGAAGGTCTTGCTGCAGGAGTGAAACTCGACCGTCACTTCGGCCGCCCCCGGCACCTCGAGAGCGCTCGGCACACGCGTCCCGTCAAACGACAGTTCGCTGTACGCGAGGTCGCTCACCAGCAGCACGCGGTGCCGCCGCGCGAAGTCCACCAGCGTCCGCCAATCCTCGAGCGACAGCGTGGCCGTCGTCGGATTGCTCGGGTAGTTCGCAATCAGCAACTTCGCGCGCGCGAGATCGGCGGGCGCGATGGCGGCCAGATCCAAGCGCCCCTGCGCGTCGAAGGGCACGTAGACGGGCACCGCGCCGGCCATCAAGGTGGCGCGTGCATACACCGGGTAGTGCACCGCTGGCACGAGCACGACATCACCGGGATTGCAGTGTGCGAGCACGACTTCGGCAATGCCTTCCTTCGATCCCGCCAGCGCCAGCAGTTCGCGCGACGGGTCGATCGAGACGCCGAAACGGCGGGCGAGGTACGGCACGACCGCCGCCGCGAACTCGGGGTGCGCCGCAAAGTGCGGGTAGCCGCTCAACTCTCGTCGCGAGGCGTGCTCACGGATGGCGTCGAGCACCAACGAGGGGATCTGCTGGTCGGGACTGCCGATGCCTAGATCGATCAGCCGCCGACCCGCCGCGCGCGCCGCCGCGCGGCGCTCGTCGAGCACCGAGAAGATGTAGGGCGGCATTCCCTCCAGCGTGCGAATCACGGCCACGGGAGCGGAATGACGCGGAAGCGCGAACGGCTCGCGGGATCATCGCCGCCCTCGAAGAACCGCTTGATCTCACGACGTGCCGAAGCCCGAAGCGCCCGATCGGCCGGCGTCCCCCCGCTCATCGTGGCGAGTCGTGCATCCAGTTGCTCCAACTGCAGGGCGCAGACCGCGCGCACATCGGGCAATGCGGCCTTGTCGCCCGCACGATCGAGCAGGGTGTTGAGCACCACGCGCTGCACCGTGCGCCGGAGCGACTGCGTGTGTCCGTCAGCAGATGGCGACGCGCCCCAGGTGCGCGCCACCACCGTGGACACGACGTCGTCGACGCTGGGGTACTCGGCACTCCGCGCGCGGAAGAGGGCCACGCGCGCCAAGCGCTCGCGGTGCAACAGCCCCTCCACGACTTCCGTCGCGAGGCCGCCCGCGAGCGAAATCTCGTCGAAGGCCGTGCCACCGGCACTGCCGATCCATTCGAACTGCTCATCGAGGCCTGGCGGGAACGGCGGGATGAGGGCCTGCACGCGGGATGGCACCGCCAGCTCAGCCGGCTCGAGGAAGTCGAGCGCCATCGTCAGCGCCCGCCGCTGCTCTGCCGCCGGCACGATGGTCGTTGGCGGCTGACCGTCACCGCGCATCGCGTAGCGGTAGTCCATCCCGCCGACGTACTTGATGAGCCCTTCGAGCGAATAGCGGTGATGCAGATATACGTGCGCGAAGCGCGTGTTGAGGAGCGCCATCGGCTCCCCGGGCTGAATCGCTCGTTCGTCGAACTTCTCGATCGCCACGCGTCGGACGGCGCTCGTTCGCGCGACCGCGTCGAACATCGTCTTGCCCTCGACCCACCGGGTGACCTCTGGAATCGAACCGTTCGCGTTCGCGTCCTGATCGCCGACGAAGCGCAACCCGCGCGCCAGCGTCTCGCGCATCAGGGCGGACAACCCCGCCGTCTCCGACGCCGCATCCGGGTACCAGGTGTACGCGTACTTCACCGTCACCGAGTCCCAGGCGCCGGCGAACGGCCGGTAGGCCTGTGACAGGTCGAGCGTACCGCTCGGCGTCACCGTGATGAGCGGGAATGGATAATCCATCACGGACGAGCGGCCCTGCGCGTGCGCGATGTAGTTGTGCGCGAAGCCGATCGTGTGGCCGATTTCGTGGGCCACGTGCTGCCGTCGCCGCGCCATCGCGAAGGCTTCCGCACTCACGTTCAGCCCGGACGGACCGGCGGCCGGCAACAACCCGGCGTAGATGTTGTAATCCACCAGCGACCGCCACGAGTCCATCCGCACCACGGTGCGCAGAATCTCCCCCGTCCGCGGGTCATCAAGCGACGGACCGACCGACGGCCCCGGCCCAGCGCGATGCACCCAGTAGACGAGGTTGTACCGCGCATCCATTGGATCCACGCCGGCAGGCAGTTCGCGCACCTGGAACGCGTTCTTCCATCCGGCCGCTTCGAACACCGTATTCCACCAGTTGCCCCCCTCGAGGAAGGCCTTGCGATAGGGCTCGGGAATACCAGGATCGAGGTAGTACACGATCGGCGTCACCGGCTCGGTCAGCTCGCCTCGGCGGTATGCCGCCGGGTCCTTGGGGACCAGTCGCCACCGGTTGGCGTAGGCACCGGAGTACCAGCGATCGAGCCCCTGGGAGAAATCCTGGAATTCGACTCCGAACACCCCGGAGCGTGGGTCATACGCGCGCGGGCGGAACCCGTCGGCGGAGGGCAACGCGACAAGCGAATGATGCAGCTCGAACGTCGGTGCCGAGGGCTCCGGCGTGCTACGCCGCAACACGCCGCCGGGATTGTCGACGCTGAAGGTCAGTACGGCGTGGATTTCGGTGTTGCGCGGAAAGGCTTTCGTCCGGGACGCATCGAACCAACTGCGGTTCGCATCGACCCGCGCGTTGCCGCCCTGCGAGCGGCGGATCCCATCGGCGATGCCGTAGGTGTCGGAGAGGAAGAAGCTGGTGGCGTCGACGGTCAGCACACCGTTGGCATCACCCTCGATCGGGAATGCCGCCAGCACCGAGGTGGGGAATGCTTCACGCGCGGCGCGCCGTTCGGCCTCGGTACCGCCGACCGCTCGCACATTCCAGTTGTCGCGCAGCATCACCACGCGCTTGCCGCGGCGCTCGAGCTTGATGACCACGCTATTCCCGACCTGCCCGCGGTCGAGACCGAGCGCCGGCATCCCGCCGCCAGTCGCAAGGACGCTCTGGTGCAGGAGTTCGACCCCAAGCCGAGCCACCGGGACGTCGAGCAGCACCTTGTTGCGATCGGCATCGACGCGCACACCGATTTCGCCTCCGCTTTGGGCGTACCCGATGCGCGCACTCGCGCTGATGATCGTCGCGACCACCGCACAGACCGATGCGAAACGGACAGCGTTCACTCCTGGCTCCATCAAGGGATTTCGGAATAGTGGGCGGACGCAACGATTTTCGTAACTGTCGCCGCGCGCAGCGCCGTCACGCGCACTCCCGATACTCCCACAGAGAGGCCACGTCGACGTCCACCCTTCTCCACCCCACCATGGCGACCTGCCCCTACACTTGGGTCCGCAATCTGCTCCGGCCGCGCCAGTCCGACCCCGGTGCGCCCGCACAGCACCTGATGGTGCGTGTCGTTCGCGATGGCGAGGAGCGCGTGCGGGTGGCGCTCCCGGCGCGGAGCGCGCGCTGGCTCCTTGAGGTCATCCCGCCCGATGTGGTCCGACGGATCAGGGAAGAGGAGATCCCGATCGACTCGATGGCCGAACTGCTCCAGCGCGGGGACGCGCTGTATCCGGGGGAGCTCTTTGCGTTACGCGACGCCAATCGCGACGTCGCAGTGTGGCTCGAGTAGCGGCTAGGCCGCTACTCGATTCGCCGTCAACGCGGCCACGTCTTCCGGGCGGCAGAAGACCCCCGCCGGGTGTCCTGGGACGCGCACGACCCGGTCCGTGATCCCCATCGTGCTCTCGGTCCCGCCGAGGAACAGGCTACCGCCCGACACCAGCAACCGCGCCATCCGCTCGAGCACATCCCGCTTGGTTGCGACATCGAAGTAGATCAGGACGTTGCGACAGAAGATGATGTCGAACTGCCAGGTCGCCGGAAACGGATCGAGGAGATTGATCTCCTGGTAGCGCACCCGATTGCGAATGTCGTCTTTGAGCCGGAAGCCATCAGGCCCCTGCGTGAAGTGCTTGACGAGCATCTGCACGGGCAGCCCGCGCTGGACTTCGAACTGGTTGTAGACGCCGGCCTTCGCGCGGGCGAGCGCCGCCGCCGAGTAGTCCGTCGCGAGAATCTCGACGCGAGTCCCCGGCCACTTGTGCTCGGCTTGCGCCACCAGCATCGCAATCGAGTACGGCTCCTGACCGGTGGAACTGGCCGCACACCACAACCGCACCGGCCGTCCCGCCGCCCGAGCGCGTGCGATCGCGGCTGGCAGGATCTCGGCCTCCAGCGCCGCGAAGGGCTTGCCGTCCCGGAAGAACAGGGTCTCGTTCGTCGTCATCGCGTCGCACACCAGCTTCACCACCGACGCCGACGCCCCCGCCCGGAGCGCCGACAACAGCGCCGCGAGATCCGCGTGGCCGAGCGTCACCGCGACCGGCACGAGCCGACTCTCGATCAGATACTCCTTGCCCGCGCCGAGGGACAAGCCGCTGTGCCGGCGAAGCAGCTCGCTCAGGAACTGGTACTGCTCGGGGGTGATCATCCGACGGTCGCTCCGCAACGTGAGAGAATGGCTCCCGCTATCGCCTGCACCGGCAACACGCTGTGCGCCAAGCCGGCGTTGGCCACCGCGCCGGGCATACCCCACACCACCGACGAGGCTTCATCCTGCACCAGCACCTGCCCGCCACGGGCCCGCACCTCCTGACAACCGAGGCGACCGTCTTCCCCCATTCCCGTCAGCACCACCGCCAGCGTGGACGGCCCGTACAGCGCCGCCACCGACCGCAGCATCGGGTCGGCAGCGGGACGGCAGAAGTGCTCCGGCGGCGTCTGCTGCAGACGGATGAACGGTTGGCGTTCCTGGCTGAGGACCAGCATATGGAAGTTCCCCGGCGCGACGTACGCGTGCCCCGCCAACACGGGCTCCCCGTCGCGTGCCTCGTGACAGGGTCTCCCGGCATCGCGCTCGAGACGCTGCGCCAGCAAGGAGGTGAACAGTGGCGGCATATGCTGAGTGATCAGGATCGGCAGTGGGAAGTCCGCCGGTAGCCCGGACAGCACCTCGGCCAGCGCGTTCGGCCCACCGGTACTGGCCGCGATGGCCAGCATCCGCGGAACCGACTCCTCACTCGACGCGGCGAGCAACTCGCGAGGTGGACGCGGAGCGGACGCCGTCGTGACGGGCGCAGTCGTCGGCGGGCGAGGCGTGGCCCGCGCGCGCGCGGCACGACCGATGGCACGAATCTTCGACGCAATCTCGACCGCCAGTGACTGCAGCGCCCCCGCGCCGGATCGAGCCGCCGGCTTGGCGATGTAGTCGGCCGCGCCGAGGGCGAGGGCCTGCATCGTCACTTCCGCGCCGCGTTGCGTCAGGCTGCTTGCAATGACCACGCGCGTCGCCGGATGCCGCGCCACGATCAGCGGGAGCGCGGTCAAGCCATCCATCACCGGCATTTCGATGTCGAGCACCACCACGTCGACGGCGACGTGTTTCAGCGCGTCGAGGGCCACCTGCCCATTCGGCGCCGTCGTGACCACGGTCAGATCCGGTGCCGCATCGACGATGCGGCCGATAGCGCCCCGGACAACCGCGCTATCGTCCACCAGCAGGACTCGGATCGCGTCCGCCGCCTTGGTCATTGCACACCGCAGGCTTCGAGCTTCGACCCGATGATCGCCGCGTCGAAGGGCTTCATGATGTATTCCGTAGCCCCGGACGACAGCGCCGTCTGGATGCGCTCGAACGCCGTATGCGTCGTGCACATGATGATCGGCGGCGGTGCGAGGGCCGGTCGCTCCCCCACGGCGTGAAGAAAACCGATGCCGTCGAGCACGGGCATATCGATGTCGCACAGCACCGCCTGAAACGTACCGGCCTGTGCTTCGAGCGCCTGCAGCCCGCGTGCGCCGTCCTCCGCCTCCGACACGGCGTACCCCATCCCCTCGAGGATACGCCGGATCGCCTTGCGAATTGCGACCGAGTCGTCGATTACCAGAATGTGCTTCACACTCGCCTCCGAGCGATTCGTCGTGATGCTGCCGCCGAGCCCTTACACCTTGCGGAGCTTGGTCAGGAAGTCGCTGACGGCGCGGTTGAGTCGCTCCGCCTCCACCGACAGCTGCCCCGCAGCCACCTTGACGCTCTCGGCGGTCTGCCCACCTTCGGCGGCCACCTGATTGACCATCGTGATGCTGGCACTCACGTCCGCGGTGCCCTGCGCTGCCTCGCCGACATTGCGCGAGATCTCGCTCGTGGCGGCGTTCTGCTCCTCGACCGACCCGGCGATCGTCGTGGAGATCTCATTGATCTTGTTGATGACGCCCGCGATCTCCTTGATGGCACCCACCGCAGACGCCGTCTCCGCTTGGACGCCGGCGATCTTGCTCCCGATTTCCTCGGTTGCCTTTGCCGTCTGCCGTGCGAGTTCCTTGACTTCGTTCGCCACGACGGCGAAGCCCTTGCCGGCTTCACCCGCCCGCGCCGCTTCGATCGTTGCGTTCAGCGCGAGCAGATTCGTCTGCTGCGCGATGGACGTGATGACCTTGACGACCTGGCCGATCTCCTGACTCGAGACCCCGAGGCGCGCCATCGTCTCGGACGTCGCACTCGCCTGACGGACAGCCGCCTGCGAGATCTGGGATGCCTCCTGGACGCGGCCGGCGATCTCCCGGATGCTCGCCGTCAGCTCTTCAGCGGAACTCGCGACGGTCTGCACGTTGCGCGTGGCCTGCTCGGACGCCGCCGCGACGGCCTGCGACTGCCGGGACGTCTCTTCCGACGCGGCCGCCATCCCTTGGGCGCTCGCTTCCAGCTCGGTCGACGACGAGCCCACCATATTCGCAATGGTCAGAATCGTCGCTTCGAACTCATCCGCCATCTTCACCTGTGGCGTGATGACCGACCAGTTCACCATCGGTCCGACGTACTCGCCGTCGGCGTTGTAGATCGCTACCGCGGTCAGGTCGAGGGTTTCTGGCCCCACGCGAATCTTGGCGTTGTGCGGCAGATGCTTGTCCGTGGCCAGCATCGCCCGCTGATGCGCCGGATCCTTGTGGAAAATGTCGATCTTCGAGCCGACCACCTGGCTCGCCTTGACTGGGAGATGCTGCTCGATCGTCGTCAGCGTGGCGAGCGACGCCGGATTGATGTAGCGGATGTTGAAGTCGAGATCGCAGAGCATCAGGTTCACCTTCGCGGACTCGACCATCGGCTTGTACAGGGCCATCTCCTTCCGCAGCTGGACCATCGCTGTGGCATCCGAGGCGTACTTGACCACCTTCACGAGCCGCCCGTCGCGATCGTAAATGGGATTGTAGGACGCCTGGATGTACACGACTTTGCCGCCCTTGCCGATGCGCTTGTACTCCCCGCTGTGGAACTCCCCGCGATTGAGCTTGGCCCAGAACTCGCGATACTCGGCCGTTTGGACGTACGAGGGGTCGCAGAACATCGAGTGGTGCTTGCCGGCGATCTCGCCGAGCTGGTATCCCACGGTCTGCAGGAAGTTGTCGTTGGCGGTGAGAATGGTGCCGTCGAGGTTGAACTCGATGACCGCGTTCGAGCGGGAGATCGCCTCGACCTGTCCCTGATAGTTGGCGAGCGCTTCGGACCGCGCGGTGATGTCCGTCGCGAACTTCACGATCTTCACGACGCGATGGTCCGCCCCGCGGATCGGGTTGTACGAGGCCTGAATCCAGACGTCGCGCCCCCCCTTCCCGATGCGCTTGTACTCCCCTGCGTCCGCTTCACCGCGCTTGAGCCGAGCCCAGAAGTCGGCGTAGGCTGGACTCGCGACCCAGGCCGGATCGCAGAAGGTGCTGTGCGGTCGCCCTTGGATCTCGGCCAGCGTGTAGCCCAGCGCCCGAAGGAAGTGGTCGTTGGCGGTGAGGACCGTTCCGTCGACGTCGAACTCGACGACGGCCATCACTTGATGAATGGCCTGCAGCTGCGCCTCATACTCGCCGAAGAGTGTCTCGAACGAGTCGGCGGTGGCGGGTTCACGCGTCGCGGCGCGGGTCGCGCTTCGAGCCGCTGCACGCGGGGGCTTGGATGCGCCGGGTCGACGCGTGGTGCCACTGGCCTTCTTCGAGCCAACAACCTTGGATGCGATGCGCGGTGCCATAATCAGGTCCGGATTCAGGGGGTATGAGATCGAACGACAGCGGTGAGCGAAACGAGAGCAAACGACGAACTGGGCATTGGTGCGAGGGAGCGGAGCGTATCGAGCCGGCTCCGCCGCGGCGGGAGATGGCGCGACCTACCCCGGACCCGGCTGGTCCACTGCGAGCAAGGCGCCGACACGGACCACGACCAGTAGCCCGGCGTCTCGACGGATGATCCCCTGCGCCACGGAACGCCAGCGGGCATCGAGCGTGGTCGGCGGTGGCTCCACGTCCGTCGGCGCGACCGTGACCACGTCGCCCACATCGTCGACGATGAAGGCGAAGAGCTCGCCGTCGTGCTGCACTACGACGTTCATCTGCGACGCGTCGCTGCTTCGCGGCGGAAGCTCCAGGGTCACCCGCAGGTCGAGGGCGGTGACGATCTGCCCTCGGAGATTGAGAAATCCGGCGACGGCCTCAGGCGCGACCGGGACCTTGGCCAGACGCTGTGAGGACAGGACCTCCTGCACGAGCAGCACCGGAATCCCGAGCCACTGATCGGCGAGGCGGAACGTGACGAATTCAGTCGCCGCTGGCGCGGCGTCGAGACGAGCGACGGGAGCGTGCATCAGGCGGCCACCGAATCCGAGGCGAGCAGTTGCTGGATCGTGGTGAGGACGGCATCACGATCCAGCTTCGTGAGATACCGATCGAAGCCCGCGGCGAGCCCCTTCGCGCGATCCTCGGCCGAGGTCCGCGCGGTGAGGGCGATGAGTGGCACGCGGGCGGTGGATGGTTGCGCGCGGAGCGCGCGCGCCAGTTCAAAGCCGTCGACCGCCTGCATATCGATATCACTGAGGACGAGGTCGAACGTCTCCCCGCGGACGACCCGTGCGATCGCGTCCTTGCCATCAAGCGAGGTGGTGACCGCGTAGCCAGCGGCGCGCAACATCGGCGCCAGCAGACCCAAGAAGAAGCGGGAATCGTCCACGAGGAGGACGCGTGGCGCCTGCGCGTCCGCCCCGCCGTGTTCGCTGGACGCAAACCAGTCGCCGTAGGCCTGCCGAAGGAACCAGTGGGTATCGATCACCTCGGTCGCCCGCTCGGCAATGACGGCCACTCCGAGAACGCCCGGTCGGTCCCCTCGGCGTTCGATGGTCAGCCGGACGTCGACGATGTCGCGAATCGCATCCACCGCCAGACCCATCGTGCGGTTGCGGTCGCTGAAGACGATGACCGGTCGCGGGTCGATCGCGTGCATTTCGCAAGCCGGGTTCGCGCCAATCACGGGAATGAGCGCTCCGCGGTACTGCACGAGCGTGCGGCCGTCGGCCTGCTCGAGTGCGCGCGCCGGGATCTCCTCCAAGCGCGCTACCAGACTGAGCGGCACGGCTTGCAGCGCACCCATTCCCGCATCGAAGAGCAGCACGCTCTCGGTCGCCGCGTTCGAATCGTCGCGTGACGTTTCGGCGCGCGTGGCGGACTCGTCGCCGGCCTTGCGGTCGGTGACACCGGCCAAGGCAGCGATTCCCCCGGCGTCGAGGATCATGATGACACGGCCGTCGCCGGTGATGGTGCAGCCCGCGTACGCGGTGAGATGCTTCACCAGGCGTCCCACCGGCTTGACCACGACCTCCTGCGTATCGAAGACCTCGTCCACGACCAGCCCGAAGCGCGCCTCGCCCACCTGACAAACCACGACGCTGCGGCTCGCCGGCGGATCGCCCTCGGGTAGTCGAAGCAGGGCCGACAGGTCGACCAGTGGCAGCAACAGGTCACGCAGGCGTAGGAAGCGTGCGCCGTGGACCGTTTCGATCAGCTCGCGGTGTTCCTCGGCGATGCGCACGAGTTCGACGACCCCGATCTGCGGCACCGCGAAGGTCTCGCCGGCAGCGCCCACCAGCAGCGCCGAGATGATGGCGAGCGTGAGCGGGATCTTGATGCGCACCGTCGTGCCCTTGCCGAGGACCGTCGAGAGTTCGACGGTGCCCCCGATGGCCTCGATGTTCGACCGGACCACGTCCATCCCCACGCCGCGCCCGGAGACGTTGGTGACCTTCTCGGCCGTCGAGAAGCCGGGCTCGAAGATGAACCGCAGGATCTGTGCGTCCGAGAGCGCGTCGGCGGCATCGGCGCGCACCAATCCGCGCTCGACCGCCTTCTGGCGCACGCGATCCACCGCGATGCCTGCGCCATCATCCGCGATGTCGACGACCACGTGGCCGCCTTCGTGTCGGGCGCTCAAGCGGATGGTGCCCGTCTCGGACTTGCCCGCCTCCCGCCGACGCGCGGTCGACTCGATGCCGTGATCGGCCGAGTTGCGCAGCATATGGGTCAGCGGGTCCTGGATTGCCTGCAGGACCTGCCGATCGAGTTCCGTCTCTGCGCCCTGCATCACCAGATCGATCCGCTTGCCGCTCGCGTGCGACAGATCACGGATGAGGCGCGGCAGCTTCGTCCACGCGTTGCCGATGGGTTGCATCCGCGTCTTGAGCACCGCCTCAAGCAGGTCAGTCGTGACGCGGTTGAGATGCTGGATCGGCTTGGCGAACTCCGACGTCTCACGGGTTGCCGCCAGCTGCGTCAGCTGATTGCGGTCCAGCGCCAACTCGCCAACGAGGTTCATCAGTCGGTCGAGCAGTTCGACGCTGACCCGCAGCGTGCTGTCCAGCGAGGGCCCTCGGACTTCAGCCGACCCTTCGTCCATGACGGGTGTCGGCGCGGCGGGCATCGCGTTCGCTGGGGCGACCGGCACGAGGTCGACCGGCTCTACGGTTTCCGGCGCCGCCACGGGCGCTGCGTCAGCAGGCACCGCGGCCGCCGCGTGCGGTGAGCCGTCGAGCCAACGTTCGAGGCGCGTCACGAGTGCGGCGTCGTCCCCCTCCGGCTCCTGCTCCGTCTGCTCCACATGCGCGAGAATCGC
This sequence comes from Gemmatimonadaceae bacterium, assembly GCA_033763905.1. Classification (GTDB taxonomy): domain Bacteria; phylum Gemmatimonadota; class Gemmatimonadetes; order Gemmatimonadales; family Gemmatimonadaceae; genus JAJTHG01. Next base: position 31,465 of record JANRJP010000035.1, on the reverse strand, counting down.
CTTGATGCTGTCGACGGCGGCGAGCACGTCATCGAGTACATCCGATGTGACCGCAATCCGACCGGCGCGCATCCCGTCGAGCACGTTTTCGGCGGCGTGGGCGACGCCTTCCAGCCGTGAAAGGCCGATGAAGCCGCACGTCCCCTTGATCGTATGGATCGTGCGGAACACGCTGTTCAGCAGGCTCAACTCGTTCGGGCGCTGTTCCAGCTCGACCAAATCGTTGTCCAGCTTCGCCAAGTTTTCGGCGCTTTCCGTGAGAAAGTCTCGCAGCAGGTCGTCCATTGCTCGCCTGGTGGAACCGCGGTCCATGTTTTACTGCGGGCACATCTGTCACGTTTGCTTATCGTCACGTCGGCTTGACATTGTGCGTTAAGTGTTCCGATGCACGAGTGAGCCATTCGGAATTGCGTTGGCGTCGCGCGGTCGTTGCGGAAACCGCTACGTCGGTGCCCCCTCAATCGGTGGGCGCGTCATCCGATGCTCCGGATATGCCTCTCATTCGACTCATCTACGCCAGCGTCGCGCGTGAGAACGTCGATTTCGACGTGCTCAGCGACATCCTCGATCACGCGGATCGCGCGAACGCGTCGCAGCACATCACTGGCGCGCTGCTCTTCACGAACGGCCACTTTCTGCAGATCCTGGAAGGCGAGCGCGCCGCGGTGAACGCGCTCTACCTCCGGATCGCAGCGGATCGGCGCCATCACACGCCCGAAATCCTCGATTGCACGCAGATCAGCGCGCGCCGATTCGGCGACTGGTCGATGAAGCACATCGGCGCCGATGACGCGCTGACCGAGGGACGACGGCAGATTTTGCGCGAAGTGCTCGGCACCGAGCGGCTGGTGCCCGCAGCGCTGATGGGCCATCAGGCCTATCAGTTGCTTCTGGCCTTGGCCAAGCTGGAGCGCTCGCGGGCGGCCTAGCGCCGACTGAAACTTCCCTCGCGCCGCGTCGTAGATTCCGGAGTCCCCAGCGCGCGAGTGGACCCGATGGAAGAGATCAAGGTGTCAGGTGCCGCCCTCAAGGCGAAGCTCAAGGAGCTGCTTCGCGAAGGGAACATCCGCCGTATCATTCTCAAGAACGGCGCCGGCCGTGTCCTGCTCGATTTTCCGCTGACCGCCGGTCTCGCGGGGCTGGTGCTGGCCCCCTTCTGGGTCGCCGTCGGGACCGTGGCCGCGCTGGCCACCGACTTCACGATTCAGGTCGAGCGGGACCCCAGTCGGTAGCGATCAGCCTGGCAGGGGCTCGAACACCCGTTGCCAGTAGCCGACATCGATCCACTGGCCGAACTTCGTCCCGATGCGGGCGAAGTGCGCGACCTTGGTCATCCCGAACTTCTCGTGCAGTCGGATGCTGGCGTCGTTGGGAAGCCCGATGCCACCGACCGCTGAGCGGACCCCGCTGGCCTCGAGCACACGAAAGAGCGCATCATAGAGGGCCGTCCCTCGACCGCGCCGATGCGCCGCAGGTTCGACATACACCGACACCTCGACCGAGAAGCGGTAGCCGGACCGCGGCTTCCACGGACTGGCGTAGGCGTAGCCGAGCAGGCGCCCGTCCTCTTCCAGCACGAGCCACGGGCGGCCAGCGGCACGAACGGCCGCGATGCGCGTCTGCATCTCGGCGGCATCGACCGGCGACTCCTCGAAGGTGACCGTCGTATGGAGGACGTAGTGGTTGTAGATCGAGGCGATGGCGGCGGCGTCCGCCTCGGTCGCGTCGCGCACCCGCGGCGGGGAAACGTCCGGGCTCATACGTCGAGATAGCTCCACGACTTCGAGAACGGGATGCGACTCATCAGTACCGCCCGATCCTTGAGCACCACCATCCGATCGCTGGGATTGATGCCGATTCCCGCCTTGGCGTCGTAGAGGCCCGGCTCGACGGAGAAGGTCATCCCTTCTTCGATGACCGAGTCATCGCCAAGGGCCAGGAACGGCGCCTGATGGCCGACGAAGTTCTGTCCCTGCCCGTGTCCCGGCCGGTGATAGATGCACTCCTGCATCCCCTGCTTGATCTGATACCGGTGCACCTTCTCGGCAATCTCCGAGCACACGGCCCCCGGCTTGGTCTCCTCGACGATCATTTGCACGGTGTCGGCGACCACCTGCCACATCGCATCGTGCCGCGGGGTGCTCGGCGTCAGGATGTAGTTGCGATAGCACTCGCCACCGAAGCCGCCGAGCAGGATGTCGCAGTTCACGTACACCGGCTGCCCCTTGGCGAGGCGCGAATGAAAGAACTGGTTGGGATGCGGGTATGCCGTCGCCACGCCGGCGCGGACGTAGTGCCCGGTGACCTCGATCCCCACCGCGCTGTGCGGTTTACCGTCGCGCCGCACATCCTGCATCATCAGGTTGATCCCGTATGACGACAGTGCCTGCCCGACCGCGTAGTCGGTGGTGTCGGTGCCGTGCTCGAGAATGAAGTCGCGGGCGAAGGCGTGGATGCGGTCGAAGTAGCGGTACGCGCGCTGCGTTAGCGCGATCTCTTCCGGCGTCTTGATGATCTGCTGCTTCAGACAGAGATCACTGACATCGAGGACTTTCGCCCGCGGAAGGACGCGGGCCACGGTCTTGAGAGCGGACGGCGTCAGCTCCCGGTCGAAGGCAATCGTCCGTTCGCCGAAGCCGCGTGCCTTGAGCCCGCTGAGCATCCATTCCCACAGATCCACCCGGCGGCCGCGTGCGATCTGGCCGCGGTGCGGGAAGCCGCCCTCGGCGTGCGGATAGCAGAAGTACTCGGTGTTCTCGGTGCACCACCACGAGGTGATGAGATCGCGATCGATGGACGGCGAATACCAGTACACGCTGTCCGTCTCGCGGGTGGGCAGCACTGCCCACGTCGTACGTTCACCGCTCCCTCGAAAGCAGCCGGTGAAGTACACGAGATTCGGATCGCTCTGCAGCACCACGACGTCGGCCCCGCGGGCTGCCGCCGCTTCGCGCAAGTGCAACGACGCGGACTGGTACCACGCCAGCGGCAGCCGATCGACGCCCACCGGCGCGGGCGTCGGGTGATGCGGATTGTCGACCAGCAGGGCCTCGGATTCGCCACTCGGCCCCCCGTCAGCATCGCGGCAGGCCAACGCGGCGGACGCCGCTGTCGTCGCGGCCAGGGTCAGCCCGATCGATCGGACGAAGTCGCGGCGGGAGGTCGAGTCGTGAGGCACGTGGGGGTGGACTCAGCGTGAGCGTGCGGGGAGCGCGCGCAAGAAGCCGCGCAGGGTATCGGCGTACAGCGCCGCCACGGAGTGTGTGCCGTGGCCGCGGGTGCGGTCGCTGGTCGGAATGAGCAGATACCGTCCGTGGCGCACCCGCGGCATCAGCGACTCCATCAACCCCAGTTCAGGCGGATTCACCAGATCGTCCGCCGAGTTGATCGCCAGCACGGGGACGGCGACACGATCCAGCAGCGGCGATGGGTCATAGTCTCGCGACGCCTGGAACTGCCAGAGGAAATCGTTCGCATCGGTACTGGCCAGCCGCTGGTTGATCCACCCGGAGATGTACTGCTCCGCCGCGTCCCGAGTCGGGGCGCTCCGTTGCAGTTGGAGCGGACTGCTGGTCATCATAAAGAGCATCGACAGGGCGGTGCGCAGCCCAGCGACGGGCGCGCGCTCGTACGCGCCGCCGCGCCAATCGGGATCCCCGCGAATGGCGTCCGCAATGATCTGCCGCATCATTCGGTTGCGGCCCGCAATCCCGGTGGGTACGGCCGCCAGCGGCACGCCACCGTCGACGAAATCGGGGTAGGTCGTCAGCCAGACCCAGGTGTGCATCCCGCCCATCGACGTCCCCATCACCAACCGCAGGTGGTTGATGCCCAACCCCTCGGTGAGCAGCCGATACTGCGCCGCCACCATATCGCGGTAACCGTACTCGGGGAACGCGCCGCGCATCCCGTCACTCGGCTTGCTCGACTTCCCGGTGCCGATGCCGTCGGGCAGAATCACGAAGTACTGCGTCGTGTCGAGCGGCTGTCCCGGCCCAAACAGGACGCCAGCGAAGCCGGGCGACAGGAAGCCGGTGCCGCTGCCGGTGGTGCCGTGGAGAATCAGCACGGCGTTTCGGACGACGCCGGCGGCATCGCGCCGCGGCTGGCCGGCTGACGCGTAGTGCATCCGCAGCTCAGGCATCACGACGCCACTGGCGAAGCGGAAGTCCTTGAGCACCACGTCCGCCTCGTGCACGCGCGCCATCGCACCTTGGGCACCAAGGAGGCTGGCCGTGACCACAGAGAGGAACAGCGGAAGAGCGCGCATTGTCTATACAGGAAAAAGGGCGACGATCCCCAAGGATCGCCGCCCGTCCTTCGATTGGCAAATGCGTTCGACGACGCTTAGGGGGCAGGCGCGGGCGCGGGCGTGTCGATCGGCCAGAATTCCACGCGATTCGCACCGAACAGCGGGACCGCGACCACGTTCCGCGCGGGATCAAACCCGAGGTCGGCCGGCTGCGGCAGTCCCTTTCGGAGCGTCGTCGTCTTGCCGTCCGCGAAGACGTTGAGGGACGAGTCCGCCCAGCTCGAATAGACCACGCGACCGTCAGCAAGGACCAACAGCCCATCGCCCCCGCCGGGGCCGGTGCCGATGGTGGTGGCCTCCTTCGTGTCGGGCTTCCACTCGAAGACCGTCTGGGTGTTGAATCCCACCATCACCCAGCCCGCGCGCGCAGCGCTCCACCCGATGCCGTTGGCCGCCGACTCCTTCGGGAAGACCACGGCCTCCACGGCCGCGCGCCCATTGACCGCGAACATCCGGCTCTTGCCTGGATGCGTCACGTTGCCCTGTGCGTCAAAACTGATGCCGCTGTCGGTGATGTACACCAGCCCGTCGGGGCCGATCGCGACATCGTTGAGGAACGTGGCGCCGAGCTTCTCGAGGCTGACCGACGCGACCGGCTGGCCCGTGGTCACGTTGAAGCCGCGGAGCGCATCGATGTCCGCGACCCAGAGGGTGTCTCCCTGCAACGCCATCCCCTTGGGTGCGTGGAGGGTGATGTCCCCCGCCCCGCCCTTGATGAATGGCACCGAGTCCTTGGCCTCACCATTCGCGCCAACGCGCACGATGTAGCCGTTGTTGTCCTTCTCGGGGGCGTTGCCGTTGATGTTCGAGATATACCAGACGCTCCGGGTGGCGTCCCAGAGCACCGACTCCGGCGTCGACAGGCCGGTGTTGACGGTGAAGAGCGGGCTGTTGGGATCGCGCGCAGGCGGCGCGTCGGCCGGTGCCTCGTCCTTCTTCGCGCAGGCGGCGGCCAGGAGGACGAGCGCGATAGCCGTGGTCCGGCGGGAGCGACGGTCGAGCAGTGACATCGGATGGCAGACTGAGGGAGAGGGGATGCGCACCACAGCGTGCGCCCACCGACGAATAATCAGGTGTCGGTGATTAGTTTCCGGAATGGCCCCGAAGACCCCCTACCGATTGCTCCCGGCGGAAGAGCGCGTCGCGCTCCTGACCGCAATGCTCACCCGTTACCCGCAGTCGCGCGCGCAGCTCATCTCGCGACTGACGTCCCGGAAGGGTGGCTTCCGCGCCGCAACGTTCCAGCCGTGGCCGGCCACCAAGCTCGCGCAGGAGATCGCGCGGCTTGGCGCCGAGTCGATACAGGACGAGGTGGACCTGCTCCAGCTCAAGTACGTCACGCTCGAGCCAGCGATCCAGATCACCTTCCTCGACGCGGCCGGTGTGTCGCACGAGGGCGGCACAATGCCGGAAGACCTGGAGCCGCCGTTTGCGGACGCCGCGGCGACCCGCAAGGCGGTCGAAGCGGTCGTCGCGGCGCACGGCGCGGCAGCGGATCACTATCTGTTCACGCTCGTGACGTACGCACACGGCGCGTGGCCGGGCTTGGTCGACGCGATCAAGGCCGTGAAGGGCTGACCGAGCGGGCGCGCCGAGCCGCTATCGGCGCGCGATCAGTTCGATCTCGACGCGCGCGCCGAGCGGGAGCGCCGCCACGGCGACGGTGGTGCGCGCAGGATGCGGCGCGCTGAACCGGGACGCGTACGCTGCGTTCATCTCGGCGAAGTCCGCCATATCGATCAGGTAGACGTTGCACTTGATCGCGTGATCCAACGTCAGCCCGCCGGCCGCCAGCACGGCCGCCAGGTTGTCGAAGACGCGATGCGTCTGCTCGGCGACCGTGCCGTTGACCAGCGCGCCGGTCGACGGATCGATCGGCGTCTGCCCGGAACAATACAGCAGTTCGCCGCACCACACGCCCTGCGAGTACGGGCCGATGGCGGCTGGGGCGCGCGGACTGACGACGGGTTGGCGAGTTGTCATCGAGGCACGGGGACGGGGTGAGGCCGCTCGCGTCAGCGCGGCGAGTAGTAGAACGGAATCGTGTACCGGTCCGGTGTTGGCTTGGCGGGCCGGTCGACGCGAGGGATCTCGGTCAGGGTGAGCAGGTGCGCCCCATCGGCCAGCCCGCGTAGCGGCACCATCAGGACGAAGCCGCGCTGCGACGACACCGGATCGGTGCCGAGCCACGAGGCCACACCGTCGACGGCCGCGCCGTCGATCTGCGGGTTGAGCATCGGCACGAAGCAGTCGAGCACGCGGCGCGCGCGATTCTCCGCCGCCGACGTGTCCGTGGCCTTCGACTGAGCCGCCGACGGACACTTCGCCTTGAGCACTTCGTCGAATCGCCGCATCCGGTATGGCACGAATACCCGGAGCACCTGATCCTCGATCACGTCGTGATCGATGAACGGGATCGTGGAGTAGCCGGTGGCTCCGGTCCGTTGGCTGGCGTAGTACGCCGAGCGACCGACGCCCTCGCCCGAGGCCGGGAGAAACTGGTAGGTGTTGAGATCGAAGAACTCGAGCCGTAGCGCGACCTGCGCGAACACCAATCCGAAAACGCCGTACAGCACGGCCAGCAGGATGGCGGTCCCCTTGGTCTGGCCTTGGCGGCTCGTGAACACCAGCATCATTGGCCCGGCGATCCGCGTGCCGCCAAGGGTAATGCTGTAGCGTGCCATCCGCTCCATCACGCGGCGGGCTCGAGAGCCGGGCCGCAGCTCCGCCCCCCGCTTCTTGTCCACGAACCCGGCAATCACTCCGGGCAGGACGATTGCGGCAAAGGCAATCGCGGCACCGACGAAGGGCCGCAACTCGCCACCCATCGCGCGCGACACCACATAGGTCACGCCGATCGCGAGGACGGCGAACACGCTGCTCAGCGCCGAGAGCATCAAGAGCAACGCACCGAGCGCGAACACCAGACTCGACGTGTTGTCGAGCCGCGATACATACACCGGCAGCGAGGGCACAGCCGCGCGCGTCACCTCGCGGAAGATGGGCCCGGTTTTGACGTTGTCCCACTGAATCCCTTCGGGATACACCGAATGCAGCCCGAGCGACGCGGCCCAGAATCCGCGCAGGACGATGTGCAGGCCGAACGTCAGCGCCAGCGTCGTCGCGAGACTCTTGAGAAACACATAGCCCATAATCGCGGGCAACAGCATCCCTTCCGTGAGCCGCGGGATCCACTGCACCAGCCAGTCATCGAAGTAGCCCGGCAGTTGAATCGCGCCGAAGGCCAGGGCGCCCGAGATGAGCAGCTCGATCTCCCACGTCGGCGTGGTGTCGGTCGGGAGCGCGACGGGTGCAGCGGCGGGTGGCTCGGCGGTTTCAGCGTCGGTCATCAGCGGGCACAGTGGTCAGAATCGCAGCGACAGGCAGCTGAGCCCGCCGTCCATCTTCTCGAACTCGGACATCTCCAGAACGTCGAGGGTGTATCCCGAGTGCCTGAGCAGCGCGTGGGTCCGGGGGAATCCCTCGGCCACCAGCACGGCGTCATTGACCTGGACACAGTTCGCCGCGTAGGCCTCGTCCGCCGGAACGCGAAGGACCTCGAAATCGCCAAACGCCGGGTGCGACGCCAGCGCATCGATTGCCAGCAGCCGGTGTCCGGCCAGAGCCACCACCCCGCTCTTGAGGTGCAGGATGCCCGGGGTCTCTCGAATGTCCACCACCCGCGAGTGGATCTCGAGGGTGCGCAGCCATTCCGCCAGCTGCGTGGCCCCGGCGTCGTTGGTGCGCGCAGAAACACCGATGAACACCACCCCCTCGGCCTCACACACGTCGCCCGCGTCCAAGGTGCCCGGCGCCTCGATTCGTGCGGCACCCGGAAAACTCGCCTGCACCGCTGGCGCGATCGCGTCGACCTCACCCGCTCGACTCGCGGCGCCGGGACGCGTCAGCATCGCCGCGCGGCCCGGGATGATCAGCGCGGTGTCCTCCACGAACGTGGAGTCCGGAAACCGCGGCTCGACGGGGAGCCGCGTCAGCGCGAGCCCGTGCCGCTCCAGAGCCCGGCAGTAGGCGTCGTGTTGGGCAAGCGCGCGCGCGACGTCCGGCCGCCCGAGGGAGACGCTGGTCAACCCGTCCGCAAAGTTCGCTGCTGGGGGGCGGACGATGGCACGAGTGAAGCGGGAGAACATCGGGCTACGGCTGAGGGCGGACGCGCGGACGGCCTCGGGATCGGCGGAGTATGGCGCTCGCGCGTCCCAAGGGGAACTATTCGCCATGTCTCAGCCCCTTGCCCGCACGCTCGGTGCCCGCGATCTCACCCTGCTGGTCGTGGGGAACGTGATCGGCTCTGGCGTCTTTTTGGTGCCCGCACTCGTGATGCGCCAGAGCGGCGGTTCACTGTCCCTCTCGATGGGGATCTGGCTCGCGGGCGGGCTGTTGTCGCTGATGGGCGCGATGTCCTTCGCCGAACTCGGGGCGATGGATCCGAACGCGGGCGGCCTCTATGCGTACATCCGCGATGCCTTCGGGCCGCTGCTCGCCTTTCTCTATGGCTGGACGCTGTTCTTCGTGATCGGCGCCGGAACGGTGGCGGGGCTGGCCGTCGCGACCTCGGACTACCTGACGCAGATCGTGCCGCTCGGCGACGCCGCCAAGCGCGCGGTCGCGGTGGGGCTGATCCTGCTGATGACGGTGATCAACGTCCGCGGGACGCGAGAGAGTGCCTCGGTGCAGAACACCGCGACGGCAATCAAGGTCGGTGCGATTCTGCTGATGAGCGCCCTGCTGTACGCCCTCGGCAGCGGCGACGTCACAGCGCCGAGCACGAGGACGCCGCTCGCGCCTGCGAGCCTTTCGGGGGTCGGGTTGTCTGTCATTTCGGTCCTGTGGGCGTACGAGGGCTGGCAGTATGTGACCTTCGTGGCCGGAGAGACGCAGCAGCCGCAGCGCACGATTCCGATTGCGCTGGTGGCGGGGACGGTCATTCTGATGGCGACGTACCTGCTGGCCAATGGCGCGTACGCCGCCGCGTTGGGCCCGACCGCGATGGCCGCATCGGAGCGCGTCGCCGGCGACGCCGTGACGGCCGTGCTTGGTCCGCTCGCGGGCAAGGCCATTGCCGCCGCGATCCTCGTGTCGATGTACAGCGCCGCACACGCGACCGTGATCACCGTGCCACGCGTCTACTTCGCGATGGCCAAGGACGGACTCTTCTTCCGTCGACTCGCCGACGTCCATCCGCGGTATGGGACGCCAGCGGTGGCGATCATCAGCAGCAGCGGGATCGCGGTGGCGCTGGCCTTGTCGGGCACGTTCGAGCAGCTGCTGACCGCCGTGGTGTTCATCGGCTGGATCTTCTATGCGCTCGGTGCGGCGGCAGTCATCGCCCTCCGCATCGCGCGGCCTGACGCCGCGCGGTCGTACCGGGTCCCCGGCTACCCGCTCACGCCCGCCGTGTTCGTGCTGGCGGCCGCAACGATCGTCATCAACACCGTCATCACGCAACCGGTGCAGTCCGTGCTGGGCCTCAGCGCCGTGGCGCTGGGGGTTCCCGCGTTCTTCTTCTGGCGTCGCCGGCGAAACTCACCTACCAGCTGACACGTCGCGCCCGCTCGGCTCCAGTACGCGCAGATCGACCAGCATTCCCTCGACCGCCTCCGGAATCATCGCGGGCCACAACACGAAGCCGCGCAGCAGGACCAGCGGCCTCGGCGTGCGCCCAGTGCCCGCGTAGCGCGACCTGGCCCACAGTTCGTAGGCGAACGACACGATGCCACCAACGGTGGCGAAGGCGCACCACGTCGTGAGCGCCACCCGCCACGGGAGCGCGTAGAGCATCCACGCGAGAATCGCGTAGGCGCACGCGAGCCCCATCAGCTGAAAGCCGCGAATGACCGGATTGAAGACGACGCAGCAGCCGGTAAAGAGTGCCACGCCGAGGAGCATCAGCGCCCAGAGGATATCGATGTTCCAGATCGTCATCAGGGCCCCCGCGACGCGTCGCGCATTCAGGGCGCCTTCGCGATCGAATCGAGCGCCGCGTTGCGAGCCGCCGAGGAGTCGGCCGCCTTCAGCGCGCCGCTCACGCCCTGCGCGCCGGGGAGCTCCGACGCGCCAACGGCACTGTCGGCCGCCCGCTGTGCCGCCGCATCGCGCGCGGGCGGACTGGCGGACTCCGTGCGACAGGCAACGCACGCTGCCAGCAGCAGCTTTACGAGCGAAACGCGACGGCGCATCAGCACTCCTCCGGGACGGGCCCTAGGATCGTTGTGGCGCCGGGCCTCGCGCCACGTCCGGCAATGTGCGCAACAACAGGGCGATGCGCCAACTCGCCTCGGCTAAGCGCTGATCCGCCAGAGGGAACATCTTGCGGGAGTATTCGCCGCTCATCGCCGGGGCGGTCGCGGAATCGGCAGACGCCTCAAGCGCCGAGCCGGTGTAGGCCACCTCGCGAGCGAGTCGGGTGCTCTCTTCGACCCACGCCACGAACGCCGTGTTCGCTGCCGAGCCTCGGAGTGCGTCCGGCGTCGCTGGCGTCAACCGGGCTTCTGGCCACGCCACCTGAAGCCGCGCGGTGATTTGTGCCGCATTGGTGGCCTCGGCGTCGAAGCGCCCCTCCGGCAGGCGGTTGGGGGCGTTGTCCCAGAACTGGTGCAACTGCACCGGCGCATCCGTCGGGTACGCCCGCACAAAGGCGATGGTCCCCGCGCGGTCACTCTTGATGAAGCGCCACGACCACCAGTGACCGGCGTGCAGCGGTTGGTGCATATCCCCCGTGATGTGCAGTACCCAGCACAGCGCCAGCGCGCGACGGCCGGCGGGCGCCGCAGGGTCTCGGGCAATCGCCAGCTGCGCATTGAACTGGTCGATCGCCTTGCCGACGCGGAAGCTCAAGACCGAACCGATTGGTGCCACGACGCGGAGCGCGTAGTGCCAGTCGGGCCGATCGTACGGCGTTCCGCGGATGTCGTCGGGCCAGCGCGCCATCAGCTCGAAGAGCCGCCGCTCGCGCGCCTCGCCGCTCAATCCCGCCAATGCCTTGGTGAAGCGGGCGCTGTCGGGGTGCGCGGCCATCAGCCGCACGATGACGGCGATCGCCGCTGGGTCGTGCCGTCGGAGCGCATCATACGCGAGCGCGCCGCTGGCCATATGGCCGGAGTTTCCCCACGCGGCCGCGGGGGCCGCCGAGGCAGCGATCACGCTGACGGAGAGCACCACCGCGCGGGCAACTCGGAAGCCGCAAGAGAACGAACGCATCCGATAAATGTATAGATTTGGGGATGTCCTTCGAGCGCTCCCGTGTGCTGGTCATTGCCGCGACGCCCCGTGAGCTCGCCCCGGCGGATGGGTGGCACGCCGTGGCGTGCGGCGTTGGCCCGATCGAAGCCGCGCTGACGACGACCTCCGCGATTCGTGGGCTGCGGCCGTCGGTGATCGTGCACGTCGGCATCGCCGGTGCGCGCCGGGCGGCCGCGCTCCCGGCCGGCACGCTCGTCATCGGCACCGAGTCGAAGTACACGGACCTCGCCGTCCCCGCGGAATGGGCGCCCAGTACCGTGCGCCCGGCGGACGCCCTGGTCGTGGCCGCGCAACTCGCGCTCCCGACCGCCATTCAGCGCGTGATCGGCACCAGCGGCCGCGTCGGGGGGACGCTCGACTGCGATGTCGAGGCGATGGAAGGATTCGGCGTGCTGCGCGCGGCCGAGCGCGCGGGCATTCCCGCGGTGGAAGTGCGTGCCATTTCCAACGAGATCGAGGAGACCGACCGCCGCCGCTGGGCCTTCGACACGGCGTTCGCGGCGATCGTCGACGCCACGCCGCGACTGGTGGCGGCCCTGACGTCATCGGACGCCGAGGCCACGACGTGACGACGACGCTCACGTTCGGATTCTCCCCCTGCCCCAACGACACCTTCGCGTTCCACGCCTTGGTGCACGGTCTGGTGGACGCGCCGTTCACGATTCGGCCGGTGCTGTTGGATATCGAAGAGCTCAACCGCCGCGCCCACGACGGGGCGTTCGACCTGACGAAGCTGAGTGTGGGCGCGTTCGCTTCCGTGGGCCCCCGTTATCGAATGCTCCGAAGTGGGGCGGCGCTTGGGCACGGCGTGGGCCCGCTCGTCGTCGCACGAGCGGCGATGCCCCTCGAGCGCGCCGTGTCGGGACGCATCGCGATCCCCGGCCACGAGACGACCGCATATCGCCTCCTTCGACTGGCGGCGCCGAAGATCGCGACACCGGTGGAACTGCGATACGATCGCATTCTGGCGGCGGTCGCGAACGGCGATGTGGACGCGGGACTGATCATCCACGAGAGCCGATTTACCTACGCCGATCACGGACTGGTGAAGGTCGTGGATCTGGGCGAATGGTGGGAGTCCACCACAGCTCTCCCCGTGCCGCTCGCGGGCATCTGCGCTCGTCACGATCTGGACCCCGACATCGTGGCCTCAGCCGAGCGCGCGATTCGGGCATCGGTGCAGTACGCGTTCGATCACCCGGAGGCTAGCCGCGCGTACGTGCGTGCGCACTCACAGGAAATGTCGGATGCCGTGTGCGATCAGCACATTGCGTTGTATGTGAATGCGCACAGCCTGGACGTCGGCGAGGACGGACTCCGCGCCATCGCGCGGCTGACGTCAGCCTGACGCACCGGCGCACCCCGCCGAACTACTTGGGCGGGTCGACACCGTGCTCGAGACGGTACTCCTCGTCCATCAGGCGTCGCGTGCGCTCGGGATCCGCAATGGCCTCGGGCGACCACTGCCCCGGCGGCCCCCATTCGTACCAGTGCACGCGCCAGCGCGTGGTCCCGGGGACGCGGCCGCCTGGCGCGTCCGCCCACACGCTGATCGTGACGTACGACTCGCGCACGACACGGCCCACGATCCGCCCGCCAGCCACACCGATCATCTCGAAGGCAAATCGGTCGGCGCGATCGTCATCCCGCACCGGGTCGATGAGTTCGGAGGGCAACTGATCCGCCATCAAGTCTCCCCGCATCCTGATCCAGCCGTGCGCGCAGTCGTAGTGACGTCCCGCGACCAGCCACACGGTGTCCACGGCGATCCCGTGCGACAGCGCGAAGGCCAGCGAGTCCGCTGGTGTCCCATCAACGCGGGCGGAGTCGAACGGCTGTGGAAGCAGCGTGCTCGACAACTGCCGCCGGAGCACGAAGTCGAAGACCGCGTTCCGCTGCACCAGATACGTCCCCGAGATGTCCCCGCACGACAGCACATCGGTGGGTCCTCGCGGGGTGACGCCATCGGGAAGGATCGCCTCGGGTCGCCGTGCACAGGCCGCGAGCACCACAAGCCACGCGAACCAGACCGCGCGCCTCACCGCCGTGTCCCTCGCATCAAATACGCGAGCGCCGCAGGCGTCTTGCCCCGCAGGAGCTCGCGGATCTCGTCGACCCGGGCTGCACGGGTCGGTGGCCGCTTGGCGGAGGCGACCCGATACGCGAGCGCGCGCTGCTTGCCCGCGGACAGGGCCTCCCATCCCCTGCGCAACGTGGTGGAGGATTCGAGCAGCGCGGCGAGCTCGACCGGCAACTCCACCGCGTCAGGATCGTCAAGGCGGAAGTGCACGGAGACCACGTCGCCGACGGTGACGCCCGTGGCCTTGAACAGCGCCTTCGGCAGCATCAAGTACCAGCGGCCGCGTGACGCTTGCAGTGCCCCACGGACCGGGTACCCCGCGATGTCAGCATCGATGCGTACCGGGCGCGCTGAGTCCAGCCCGAGCCGCGCGACGATGTCGGGCGGCGCGAACACGACCGTGTAGCGCAGGGTGCCGATGGACTTTCGGGCGATGGGCGCGTCGAACGCGAAGGGGTAATACGTCACGGTGGTCCAATGCGCCGGGCCGCCTGTCGGTGCCCGACGACCGCCCCGCCGGCGAGCCCGTTCGGCTACCCGCTCGTGTCGAACGCTGCCGCGTGTTGCTGCATTCGCTCCGCCACCCGCGACAGTGCGTGACTTGCCGATGCGGCGTGGGAGAGCGCCGCGGTCGTCTGCTCGACCGACGCACTGACCTGTTCCGCGCTCGCGGCATTCTCCTGCGCGGCGGCGGCGAGCGCATCGCACTCGTTCACCAGCCCGGCCAATGCGGTCTGCTGGGGGCCAATGGACGCACGGATGACCTCTGCCGCCTCGAAGGCCTCATCCGCCGTCACGCGAATCGTTCCGATGGCGCGAAGCGCCGTGCCGATCGTGCCCTCACCGTCCGTCACCCGACGCTGCACCGTGGCGATGCGGTTGGCGTTTCGCCCTGCGACATCGCGGACGTCCGCCGTCAACGACCGGATATCGCGCAAGGCTTGCGCCGTCTGTTCGGCCAGTTTGCGAATCTCATTGGCGAGGACCGCGAAGCCGCGGCCGTGCGATCCGGCCCGGGCCGCTTCGATGGCCGCGTTCACCGAGAGCAGATCGGTCTGGCGCGCGATCGCGTCGATCGCGTCGGTGAGTTGCTCGATCCCCCGGGCCCTCGCGGCGAGTTCCGTCGCCGCGGGAGCGACCTCATCGGCGGACGCCCGGATGGCGATCAGTGCAGCGAGGGCCGCGTCGGCCGCCGCCGAGGCCTCCACTGTGTCGTTCCGAAGTCGCGACGCCGCCACCAAGGCGGCCGCCGCCCGCTCGCCGACCTGCGCCGCCCGGTCCGCCACCGAGTCCGCGGCGGCTCGGGCGGCCAGTACCGCGGTGGTCTGCACGGCGGAGGCAGATGCGATCGACGCCGCGGACTCGGCCACGCTCTGAGCAGTCAGATCCAGTTGCGCAGTGCCGCTGGCAAGTTCGGCCGACGCGGACGAGACCTCGGCGGCCTCGCGCTGCATTTCGACGAGCGCCTGCCTGAGCGCCGCCGTCATGTGCTCGAACGCCGAATGCAGCCGTGCGAGCTCGTCGTCACATGCGCCCTCGAGCGTGACCGCGCGGAGATCACCCGCCGCGACCCGCTCCGCGCGACGATGCAGGGCCACGACGGGCGCGGTAATGGACTGGATGACCCGCAGCAGAAGCCCCACCAGCAACAACCAGGTGATCAGCACGACCGCGATGGTCAGGCTGCGGTCGCTCGCGCTTGCTGACTCCAGCGCGGTCACCGCGGAGTCGGTCTGCACCCCGAGTCGGCGCACGATGCGATCGATACGATCCGTGGGCCCGCGATCCTGCCCCTTCACGAGGCGATCGGCCTCGGCCATCCGAACGGACGGGCCCGAGACGAAGATCGTGTACGCGGCGTCGTACTTGCCGCCGAGCGCGCGCAGATCCTCGCGAAAGTCGCGGAGCAGCGCGCGGGCCGAGTCGTCGCGCGTCCGACGCGCCAACTCGGCGGCAAGCTCATCGACCAGCACGCGCTGGCGACGGAACGCGGCGGTGTACCGCACCAGCGCCGTACTGTCGCTGCCACGGATGAGGATGTCCTTCCACTCCTGCACCATCTTCTTGAACTCGACCTGCATTCGCCGCGCGTCCGCCGCGTCACGGACATCGCGTTCCAGCACGGCGCGGTACGCATCGTGCGCGGCATCCCGCTGCAGGAGGAGCCATCCAGTGAGCGCCGCCATCACGAGGAAGGCCGCGCCAAGCAGCACCGTCAACCGGGTGCCGATCCGTCGGTGGAACGGCAGCGTCGCCGTTCGCTCTGTTGCTGCGTCGTTGGGCATTCGAAGCCGTCACGCCGAGGCCGATCGGGACGATCGGCCTCGGCGCGCGCGCCGCTCCTCAGTACGTCAGGTTGATCTGGTAGACCGCCGTCGTGCCGCTGACCTCGTTGCCGACGATCAGCAGCGGCTTGCCGTTCCCCGACTGCCGGCCCGGAATGAAGGTGAGCCCTTCGGGACCGAGGTCGCCGGTGTCCGCCGTCCGGGGATTGAAGTAGGTCACGAACGTCGGGGCCGTGGGCGTGGTGACGTCGTACACCATCACGCCGCCGATGCGCTCGAGGCCGATGAACGCGAAGGTCTTGTTGCCGAACTTGGCCAGCGCGACGCCTTCGGGCTCGGGGCCCTTGTTGTCGCTCCGGTCGTCGAGCGCGTTGCCGCTATTGCTCGCATTGAAGTTCACGTTCGGCAATGAGGTCGTCCGCTGCTCGAACTGATCGCCCGAGTCCCACACGAGCGTGCCCGTCGACGACCAGATCGAGAAGGAGCGAGCGCCGAGGACGTACAAGGCGTCGTACTGGTTCGTCGTGGTGTTGAGTCCGAGCTGGTTCGTGACCGTGAGTCGGCCAAGTCGGGCCGCGGCATTGCAGGGCCCGCCGCAGACGGCGTCGGTGAACACCGACGGGTTGAGCGTCAGCGTGCTGACCCGCGCCTCCTCGCGAAATCCGGGCGTCCCCGTCCAGTCGCGCGAGTCCCCCTCGTTGGCGGTGACCAGGTAGGTCTGGCCATTGACGGTGTAGGACGCGATCGCATCGGGCTGGTACATCCCGAACACCGGCCAATTGCGAATGTTCACCGACCCGGTACCGGTTGGGCTGTCGCGGTCGCTCGCGTCCAGACCGTTGCCCGCCGTATTGTGGTTCTTGAAGCCGAGCGGACGGATATCGGTCACCGCCGCATTGGCGATGTTCACCACGGCGAGGGCGTTGTTCTCCTGCAACGTGACCCAGGCGGTGGCGCCGTCAGCGGAGACGGCGATGTACTCGGGCTCGAGATCGCGCGCCGCATTCGCGCCGGGGCCGTAGATGCGCACGCCGGAGGCGCGAAGGCTGGCTTCCTGCCCGTTGTAAGCGCCGAAGCCGGCGGTGCGCACCGTCGGCGCGGCGGGGTTCTGCACATCGATGATGCTGATCGAGCCTTCGGGATCGATCGTGTAGTCGTTGTTGGGTTCGCCTTCGTTGGCCGAGAGGACGTAACGGCCGTCCGGCGTGAAGACGACCATGTCGGGGAGCGCGCCGACGGTGGCGCTGCCGAGCAGGGTGAGGTCACTCGCGCGATAGAACGCAACCCGCCCGGCATCGGTCTTCACGCTGCCTTCGATCGCCACCGCGACCATACCGCGTGCGGTGGCCACCGAGTTGGCTGCGGCGCCCAGGGCCGTGACGGTGATCGTGCCGATCTTGGTCGGCGAGGCGGGAGCCGCGAGGTCCAGCACATCGACCGTTCCGAGGGCGCCGTTGACGACGAAGAGCCGCTTGGACGCCGAGTCATAGGCCGTGATTTCGGCGGCGGCCGGTGCGCCGCCGGCGAATCCGCCAATGCGCTCCAAGGAGAGCGACGACGGTGTCTGTTCGATGGGGTCGGGGGTCACCCCCTGCTCATCGGAGCAGGCGACGAACGCGAGCGCGGCGGCCACGGCAATCGCGGCACGCGGGAACGGAGGACGAATCAGACGGGGCATTGGCAGCACGGAGGTGGGCACGCGAGTCACGCACAACTCCGGTACAAAGCCCTGTCATTGTCAGCGCGGGGTCACCGCAACGTCACGGCACGGTTTCGACGGGGCTCGCGCGGCATTCCGGAGCGCCAGTCTCGACGTGGAACCCAGCGAGCCGTCCGTGGTACTTGGCGCCATGAAACCCCTCATTCGACTCCTGTGCCTTACCGGCCTGCTGGCCGTGTTTCCTTCCGTTTCGTCCTCGCAATCCCTGATCGTCGGCATCCCCAACGCCGAGGCAACCCCTCGCGGTGCGTGGGGCATCACCCACGAGAGCCAGGTCAAGCCGTTCGACGACCCCCGCGGCTGGAACACCTTTCAGTTCATTACCTACGGCATTGGGCGCGGGACCGAGCTGGCGTTGAGCTTCGTGAACTTCGGTCGCCCGGCGACCGGCAATCGGACCATTGCGTTCGGCTTCAAGACCGTGCTCGAGGCCGAACAGGCCGATCTCCGGCGCTGGGAGTCCAAGTGGACGTTGGGCGCGATGGTCCCCAAGTCCGTCGATGCGCGAGGCGCGGGGCTCTGGGCGTATTCGTCGGGCAGCGTGCGCATCCCGCGAGCCCGAACACGCGTGACCGTGGGTCCGACGTACGGCACGCCGCAGCTGTTCGGTGTCGAAAAGGCGGGGATGATGGCTGGTGTCGAGCAGCCGATCACCCAACGCATCTCGTTCGTCGCCGACTGGTACTCCGGGAAACACGATCTGGCCGCGTCGATCCCTGCGATCCAGTTCAACCTGCCGCGGGAAGTTATCCTGATCGCGGGATACAAGATCCCCAATCCGGGAGCACCGGGCGGCCACGCGCTGGTGCTCGAGGCAGCCGCGATCTTCGGGCGCAAGGGCGGGCACTAGCGCTGGCGCCGTGCCGGGCGGGACTCGCGCTAGCGACTCCCGCCCAGCACCGCCGTCGCCCCGCGGGCCCCGCGCACCGCGCGGTCCAGATACCCGTACCACGCGTCCATCCCCTCCCCCGACTCCGCCGACACGCGCAGAATCTTCGCGTGCGGATTGACCGCACGCACGTTGGCCTCGAGGGCGCCAAGATTCAGTCGGAGGTGTGGCAGCAGATCGATCTTGGTCAACAGCACCAGGTCGGCCTGCGCGAAGGCTTTGGGATACTTGAGCGGCTTGTCTTCGCCCTCGGTCACGGAACACAGCGTCACCCGGAACCGCTCACCCAAGTCCCACGCCGCCGGACACACGAGGTTACCGACGTTTTCGAGGATCAACAGGTCCAGCGCGTCGAGGGAGATTGCCTCGATCGCGTTGGTGACCTGCAGCGCGTCGAGGTGGCACCCGCCATTGGTGACGACGGCTTGCACCAGTTGATCGGTGTGGGCCGCGAGCCGATCCGCGTCGTTGGCCGTCTGCACATCACCGGTCACGATCGCCATCCGCAGCGTGGCGCCGCGATCATCCAAGGTGCGCTCGAGCAAGGTGGTTTTCCCCGCGCCGGGTGACGACACCAGGTTGAGCGCGGCAACCCCCGCGGCGTCCACGCGCCGGCGCACGCCGGCGGCCAATTCGTCGTTGCGGGCCATCACCCGCTCGCGCACATCAATCCGTCGGACCGCCATACTCGCCCCCTCCGGCACCGACCGGTGCCGTCCGTTCGTCGTCCAGCTCGAGATACGCTACCCGAAGGTCCTCGCCCGCCACGGGGGTGAGCCGCACGGTGGCGCCACGGAACGGCGGCTGCGAGAGCAGCGCGTCGAGACAGAACTGCAGGTTCGCGATCTCGACCGTGGCGTCCGTCCCCACCTCCAGACTGACCGTCACCAGCTGTGTCTGTTGCGTGATCGAGAGTTGCCCCTCGAGCACGCGGCAGACTTCCATCGCCAGACTGAGCTCGTGCATCAGGACGTCGAGCCCGACAGCAAGACCACGTCGGCGATGCCGCCCGTCATCGCCGCGTGCCGAACCGGCCGCTCGGAC
Organism: Gemmatimonadaceae bacterium; assembly: GCA_033763905.1. GTDB lineage: Bacteria > Gemmatimonadota > Gemmatimonadetes > Gemmatimonadales > Gemmatimonadaceae > JAJTHG01. The sequence continues at coordinate 11,878 of JANRJP010000035.1, read as the reverse complement.
GACGCCCGGCGCCGCACCGTGTGCCCCCACGCGCGCAGCTGCGCCACGGCGGCGAGCACCACATCCTCGACCCGTGCGGCGACCGCCGGCGACAGCGCCACCCGAGTCTCGGTCGTTTCGGGCTGCACACCGATCGCCACGGCCTCCGACGGGAACGTGCCGCGCAGGCGCGTCATCGCCAGCACTTCACGCAGGTCCAACTGGTGCGGCGAAATCATCGTGGCCAGCGTCGCCGGAATCTCGTCGCCCACGAGACGGATCACCGTCCCCGGCGCCTCGTGCCGATCGATGGCGTCGAGGAACAACACCCGCTCGGCGTCCTCGATCATCGGCATCAATTGCATCCCCCAGGTGCCGCCATCGTGCACCGAGACGCTGGCGTCGAGCGCGTAGTCCTGCACCAGCCGCTCCAGTGCCACGAGCCCCAGCGCGTCATCGGCGAGCAAGGGGTTCCCAAGCCCGAGGACGGCCGTGCGTCCGGCCAAGGGCACGTGCGTCTCAGCCCTCGGCATCTTCGAAATCCTCCTCGAGCGGCACGAACTTGCCGCCACTGATGATCTGCGAGATGCCGCCGCCGCGCTCGATGACGTCAGCCCGCATCGCGAGGTAGATGTGCGCCGGCGTGAAGATCAGGAAGTACCAGGTCGCCACGTGGTGGATCAGGCGCACGTTCTGCAGACCGCCAAACAGGCTCGTCACCGGATAGAACAGGCCGTACATCCAGCCGTTCGGATGCGTCGTGGTGTAGAGCGCGAAGCCGGTCAGCACCATCACGAACGCCATCAGGTACACCGTCGTGTACGAGACCTGCGCCATCGGATTGTGGCCGATGTAGTTCGGCATATCCTTGGGCGGCAGGAACAGATAGAACCGTGCCTGCTTGACCAGATTCTTCAGGTCGCGCAGCCGCACCGGGAACAGCGCGGGGAATCGCTCGAAGCGGTTGCCCGCCACAAGCCAGTAGATGCGCACGATGCCGGTCACGGTGAAGAGCATCCCGGCCACGAAGTGCGCCAGTCGCATCCACTGCGTGCCGAAGGTGCTCGTGCTCTGTGCCGTCCCCAGGAAGTAGGGCCGTCCGATCCAGAAGCCCGAGACGATCAGGACCACGATGCTGAGTGCCGCGACCCAGTGCATCAGTCGCAACGGCAGCTGCCAGAGGTAGATCCACTCGTACTCGCCCTGCCCCGGCGGGACGGGATGCTGCAACAGCCGGGTGGCCGGCGCGTCGGGCGTAATCGGCGGTTCGAGCGTCCGGTGGGGCCCCGCGTGGGGCTGAATGGTCGGCGGCATCGTCACTGCACCTTGACCGCGGTGATCTCGCGGCCGCCGGCGTCGAGCACGTGCACGCCGCAGGCGAGGCAGGGATCGAACGAATGGATCGTGCGCAGAATCTCGATCGGCCGCTCCGGATCCAGCAGCGGATGGTTGTCGGTCAGCGCCGCCTCGTAGGGCCCCATCACGCCGTCCTTGTCGCGCGGCGAGCAGTTCCACGTGCTGGGCACGACGGCCTGATAGTTCTCGATCTTGCCGTCCTTGATGTTCACCCAGTGGCCAAGCGCCCCGCGCGGCGCCTCCATAAAGCCCCAGCCCTTGGCCTCCTTCTCCCACGTGCTGGGCTCCCACTTCGACGCATTGTGCGTGCTGGTGTCGCCGCCCTTGATGCGGTCGACGAGCTCGGAGTACCAGCCGCGCATCTGTCGCGCGTACAGGATCGACTCCATCCCTCGGGCGGCCGTGCGGCCGAGGGTCGAGAAGAGCGCCGCGGGGCCCACGTTCAGCGCGGACAGCGTGTCCTTCACCACCGCGGTGATGTCCTTTTGTCCCGCCGCGTAACCCACCAGCATTCGCGCCAGCGGCCCAACCTCCATCGGCTTGCCATTGTACCGCGGCGCCTTCATCCACGTGTACTTCTTCTCGTCCTGCAGGTAGGTCCACGGCGCCTGCGGTCCGGTGTACTTGGGCTTGGTCTCGCCCTCCCACGGATGCAACGCGCGGTCGTTGCCTGCGCCGTACTCGTACCAGGCGCTGTGGATCTCCTCGGTGACGCCCGCCTGATCGAAGGGGAGCAGTGTCGACAGGTCGCGGTTCATCACGATGCCGCGCGGGAAGTAGAAGTCTTCACCGTTCGCGGTCTTCGGCAGATCCCCGTAGCACAGGTAGTTGCCCGTGCCCCCGCCGATCGACGCCCATTCCTTGTAGAACCCGGCAATGGCCACCAGATCCGGCCAGTACACCTTCTCGACGAAATCCTGCGCCTTGCGTACCAGACTGTCGACTTCGGTCAGGCGGTCGGCGTTGATGGTCGCGCGCGCATCGAGGTTGATCGGTGAGGCCATCCCCCCGACGATGAAGTTGGGGTGCGGGTTCTTGCCCCCGAAGATGGCGTGCAGTTGCACCACATCGCGCTGCCAGTCGAGCGCCTCGAGATAGTGCGACACCGCGATGAGATTCACTTCGGGCGGCAGCTTGTACGCCGGGTGCCCCCAGTAGCCGTTCGTGAAGAGCCCGAGCTGCCCACTCTGCACGAAGCCGGCCACGCGGTCCTGCACTTCCTTGAACCGGACCGCGTTGTTGCCGGGCCAGTCCGACATCCCCTTGGCGATTCGCGCGGCTTCCACCGGGTTCGCCTTGAGCGCGCTCACCACATCGACCCAATCGAGCGCGTGCAAATGGTAGAAGTGCACGACGTGGTCGTGCATGAACTGCATCCCCAGCATCAGATTGCGAATCAGATGGGCTTGCGGCGGGATCTTGATGTCCAACGCGTCTTCCACCGCTCGCAGCGACGCGACCGCGTGCACGACGGTGCAGACGCCGCAGATGCGCTGCGCGAACGCCCACGCGTCGCGCGGATCCCGTCCCTTGAGCACCAGCTCCAGTCCGCGGAACTGCGTGGCGCTCGCCCAGGCGTTGCCGATGCGTCCGTTCTCGGCCTGTACCTCGATGCGCAGGTGCCCTTCGATGCGCGTGATCGGATCGACGACCAGTCGTGTGGTGGCCATTGCCGTATGCCTCGCTCAGGTGGACGGTGTGTTGGATCCCGTGCCACCGTGCGACGGGTGGATGGGCAGATCCCGCTTGTTGCGCATACGTGTGATCGTCGTGGCGGTCGCGTGTATCGCGATGCCGCCGACCGCCGCAGCGGTCAGGACTCCACCGACGATGTCCGCCGTCCGTTCGACCGGAATGCCCGCCGTGTTCGGCAGGCGCGTGTAGAACGGCGTCATCGTGTCCCAAAAGTTGGGCTCGGTGCAGCCGATGCAGGGATGCCCGGCGCCGATCGGCCAGCTGGTCTTGCTGTTCCACATGAAGATCGGACACGGCGAGAAGGTCTCCGGTCCCTTGCAGCCGACGTGGTAGAGGCAGTAGCCCTCGCGCGCCGCCACATCGTCGAAGCGCTCGACGAACTGGCCGGCGTCGTAGTTGGCACGCCGCGGACACTGGTCGTGGATCTTCGCGCCGTACGCGAACTTCGGACGCCCCTCGCGATCCAACTCGGGGATGCTGCCAAACGTCAGGATGTGGACGATGGTGGCCGTCACGACGTCGGCGATAGGCGGGCACCCTGCGATGTTCACCACCGGCTTGTCGGTGACGATGTCGCGAACTCCCACCGCGCCGGTGGGGTTCGGCTTCGCCGCCTGCACGTTGCCCCAATGCGCACAGGCGCCGAGCGCCACCACAGCTGACGCACCGGCGGCCGCCTCGCGCAGATGATCTTCGGCGGTGCGACCGGCGATGGTGGTATAGATCCCGGACTCCTTCGTCGGGATCGATCCGGTCACCACGAGAATGTACTTGCCGTGGTTGGCCTTCATCGAGTCGTGCAGCGCCTTCTCGACCTGATGCCCCGCAGCGGCCATCAGGTTCTCCTGGAAATCCAGCGAGATCGTGTCGAGGAGCAGCTCACCGATCGTGGGCGTCGACGATCGGAGCACGCTCTCGACGCAGCCGGTGCATTCTTGCAGCGACAGCCAGATCACCGGGGGCCGCTTGATCGCGGCCAAGGCGTTGGCGATACGAGGTGACACGGCGGAGGCGAGACCCAGCATCACCGCCATCTCGCCGCAGAACTTGAGAAACTCCCGTCGCGGCACACCCGTCTGTTCGAGATACTCGACGAGAGGCTCGTCCTTTCGCCACGGAAGCTGCGTGGGGTTGAACATCGGCGCTCCGAATCAGACGCGAGGGTCGCAGGGCCGCGGTCAGTGTGAACCGTTCACACCGCCCAACGGCGGAGTTGCGCACTAGTGTCGTGACTCGGTCGCGGCTCGCCTATGGGGTAAACCGGCGGATCGGTGTACGGAATTGCCCGACCGGTCCAGTCAGCGAGCGACCGACAGCGCCTGCTACTCCCGCATCGAATGCTCCCGCCGCACCGCGTCGGGATCGAATCCCATCAGGTACCCGTACCCGAACATTCGATCGAGCGCCTTCCAGAAGTTCGCCAACCACAGGCGCGAGGCACTCTCCGTGCCCAGCTCGAGCTCGTCATTGAGGAACTTGACCCAGGCCGCCTCTTTCCACGCGACGAACTGTCGAATGGCCTTGTTGCCGAGCGGCTGTGGTTGCGGAGAGGCTTGCGGCATCGGACTGTCGAACGCGCGGAGGAGAATGTTCGTCCCCGGTCCCGCGCACAGCGTATGGGTGTAGATGTTGTACTGGTTCTTCCGGTCGTACAGGCAGACCATCCCGACGATGGTCCCGTCGGCGACTTCGGTCACCGTGGTGGGAAAGACCACTCGCACCACGTCGTGCTCGAGGTTCTTGTACAGCCTCGGCTGGTCTTCCACCGCGTATCCTCCGCGGCCGATGTATCGAATCTCACTGATGAAGTTCTCGCTCGCCTTGACCGCAGCGATGATGGCATCCCGATCGTCCATATCCCGTTCGCTCCAGTGTGCACGTTGCAGACCACGGGCGACGGCAGACCACTCGCGCAGCGCCGTCACTGCGTATTATGTGCGTCCATATGACGCGTTCCGACATCGGGAAAACCACTACGGCAGACGCGCACTTCCCGCTCGACGGTCAGGTGATCGCGGGCTCGGGACGCCTCACGCAGTACCTGAACCTGGTGAAGTTCCCGCACACGCTCTTCGCGCTGCCCTTTGCGCTGGTCGGCGTGATTGGGGCGTCACGCGTCGCGCCGATCACGCCGACGCTGGTGACCTTGGTCGTCGTGGCGTTTACGGCCGCGCGCTGGGCAGCCTTGTCGTTCAATATGCTGGCGGACCGGCACTGGGACGCCGTGAATCCCCGTAACGCGCATCGTGAACTGCCCCGCGGCGCCATCAGCCCTCGGCAAGCGCTGGGGTCGGTGCTGCTGTCCTCCGGCGTGTTTCTCGTGACCGCCGCGATGATCAATCCGCTCACCCGCGCACTGGGCCCCGTCGCGCTGGCGTGGGTCCTGACCTATTCGCTCAGCAAGCGCTTCACGCATCTCACGCAGGTATGGCTCGGTGTGTCGCTCGCGATCGCGCCGGTCGGCGCCTGGCTCGCCGTGACTGGCGCGTGGAGCGACCCGTGGTGGGTGCTGGTCGCGATCGCGGGTGGCGTGACCTGCTGGGTCGCGGCGTTCGATCTGTTCCACGCGCTCCCGGATCTCGAGTTCGACATCGCGCACGGACTCAAGAGCCTGGTGACCATGCTTGGGCGTCCGCGTGCGATCATCGCGGCGCGGTGGCTGCACGCGGTGGCCATTCCGCTCTTCGCCCTCTACGGCATCGGCGCTGGCCTGGGTCCGGCCTTCAGTGCGGCGGTTGGCGTCGCCGCCGCGCTGCTCACGGCCCAGCACTGGATGCTGGCCACCCGCGGGATCGCCGCGCTGCCCGCAGTGTTCTACCGACTGAACGCTGTGCTCTCGGCGGTGATGTTCGCCGGCGCGCTGGCGGACCGACTCGCGCCGTAGCCGACGACCTTCGACCGCCGACTCAGCCCTCGATCACGTGCGGCACGAACTGCGACACGTTGTTCGTGACCAGCGTGGGCGATTCGCGAATCCCCATCCCCGACGCGACGTCTCCGATGACCCACGAGCCGATCACCGGATACCGACCATCGAACTGCGGAATCGTCGCGAGGCCTTGGTGCACCAGCCCCTCGCGGCCGTACTGTCCGCCGGTCTTCATCAGCACCTGATCGAACATCGTCACCGTCACGTTGGCTCCTTCCCGTGACAGCAACGGCTTGCTGACATACGCGTCCCACGTGAGCGTGCTTGACGCATCGAGCGTGGCGGGCAACAGGTTCGGGTGATCCGGAAACAGCTCCCACAGTACGGCCAGAATGCCCTTGCTCGAGAGCAGCAGTTTCCACGCGGGCTCGATCCACTGCATCCGCGTGCCGAGATCGACGAGGGCCTGCACGAAGCGAGGGTCCTCGGTCGAGAGCCACTCCCAGGGATAGAGCTTGAACACCGATTCGATCACCTGATCGTCGAGATCGGTGAAGAAGCCATCCGTGGTGAGCCCAATCCGGTTGATGGGCACCGAGGTGCACCGGATACCCGCCTGCTCCGCCGTATCCCGCAGATAGGCCAAGGTGACGCCATCCTCGAGATCCTCGACCCCGGCGAAGTGCAGTGGCGACCCCGCAAGATGCGGCGCGAGGGCCGCCCACCGCGCGATCAGCCGCTCGTGGATCGCGTTGAACTGGTCGAGATGCGGGTGGGTCTCCTGCAACCAGAACCACTGCGCGAGGGAGGCCTCGACGAGCGACGTCGGCGTATCCGCGTTGTACTCCAGCAGCTTCGGCTCGCCAACGCCATCGTACGCCAGATCGAAGCGTCCGTAGAGCGACGGCGGGTCCGCGTCCCACGACGCCTCGATCAGCGGGACAATCGCCGCCGGGATGGCGAGGCGCGCGTACCACCCGTCGGCGATGACCTTCGCCGCGGCCTCGAGACACATCTCGTGCAGCGTGTTCGTTGCGGCCTCCACGCGATCGATCTCCTCCGACGTGAAGACGTAGTGCGCCGACTCGTTCCAGTACGGCCCGGACGCCGAGTGCCACGCCAACCCGACCGACTCGACCTTGCGACGCCAATCGACTCTCGGCGGATGCGTCCGACGCCTCACGGCCTAGGGATCCACTGGCACCGCAGCGTGTCGCCGGGGGCCAGACGATAACTCAGCGAGCCGGTAATCCCGCACAGGGCGCCCCGGGTGCTGCGCGCGTAGAATCGCGGGGCACCATCCTCGTCGACGCCTTCTGACGACGGGCTGCCGGGCAGGCTGTCGATCACCGCCGCCACGGTGTCCACCGTAAAGCTCGACACGAAGGCAATCGATTCCGCGACGAAGAGCGATTCCTCTCTCGCCGCCGCGCGGGCCTCGGCGATCATCGCCTCCTTCGCGCGAGCCCTTCGCGCCGGCTCTTCGGCCTCGCGCGCCGAAATGCCGCCACCGCAGGCCGCAACGCTGAGCATCGCCCACGTGATGTGCCGAGCCCCGTCACCCACCGCGCACGACTCCGCGGGTGCCGGTGCTCCCAAAACCGCCACGACTCGCGGTGGGTCCCGATCGCGCGGCCGCGAAGGATCCTCCCGCCCTGCCGATCGCCGACATTCGCGCCGCCGAGAGGCGCGTGCCTTCTGGAGTGACCGCGCCGACGACGTCGGCCGCGCGTGCGTCGGGCCCCCGATACGGCGCCGCGTAGGCCGACGCTGGGGCCGCGTACGCCCGACCGCCCCGCGCGACGTAGGCGTCGTGTGTGCTGCCGTAGTACAGGAACGGGTGCGGATACGCACGCGGCACCCACGAGCCACGGTAGAAGTAGCCGCCGTTGGCGACGGCGCGTTGGCACGTCACCGGATCGTAGAGCTCCGGCTCACACGGATCGGGCGTGATCGCGGCGTCCGAGCAACCGGCAACACCCACCACCAGTCCGTGCAGGAAGGTCAGCCGAATCGCCGCACTGCGACGCAAGGGACGGGATAGCAAAGGCACCCCGCAATCTTCTGCGGGGTGCCTGTCTTTCTCCAGTGGGGTCTGACAACCCCGGCTGGACGCTTAGTACCGGTAGTGCTCGGCCTTGTACGGGCCCTGCTGCGGCACGCCGATGTACGCCGCCTGATCGGCCGCGAGCTCGGTGAGCTTCACGCCGAGCTTGGCCAGGTGCAGACGCGCCACCTTTTCGTCGAGGTGCTTCGGCAGCACGTAGACCTTCTTCTCGTACTGCTCGGCCTTCTGGTGCAGCTCGAGCTGCGCCAGCACCTGATTGGTGAACGACGCTGACATCACGAAGCTCGGGTGCCCCGTCGCGCAGCCCAGGTTCATCAGGCGGCCTTCGGCGAGCAGCAGGATCGAGCGGCCGTTCGGCAGCACGTACTCATCGTACTGCGGCTTGATGTTGATCCGCTTGGCGCCTTCGACCTTCTTGAGACCGGCGATGTCGATTTCGTTGTCGAAGTGGCCGATGTTGGCGACGATCGCCTTGTCCTTCATCCGCCCCATATGCTCGACGCGGATGACGTTCTTGTTGCCCGTGGCCGACACGAAGACGTCGGCGACTTCGACGATGTCTTCCAGCGTCGTCACCTGGTAGCCTTCGAGTGCCGCCTGCAGCGCGCAGATCGGGTCGATCTCGGTCACCACCACGCGCGCGCCCTGCCCCTTGAGCGCCTGCGCGCAGCCCTTGCCCACGTCGCCGTAGCCGAGGACGACGCAGATCTTGCCCGCGAGCATCACGTCGGTCGCGCGGTTGAGCCCGTCGATGACCGAATGCCGGCAGCCGTAGAGGTTGTCGAACTTCGACTTCGTGACCGAGTCGTTGACGTTGATCGCCGGGAACGCGAGCGTGCCCGCCTTCTGCATCTCGTACAAACGATGCACGCCGGTGGTCGTCTCTTCCGACACGCCGCGGATGCCGGCGAGGACCTTGGTCCACCGGCCCGGGTTCTCGGCCGCCTGCGCGCGCAGGAGATCGAGGATCACGCCCCACTCTTCGGGCTCGTTGTCCGCGTCGAACGACGGGATGGCCCCGGCGGCCTCGAACTCGGCGCCCTTGTGCACGAGCAGCGTTGCGTCGCCGCCGTCATCGAGCAGGAGGTTCGGGCCGGTCCCGTCGGGCCACATCAGGGCCTGCTCGGTGCACCACCAGTACTCCTCGAGCGTCTCTTCCTTCCAGGCGTACACGGCGATGCCCTTCGGATTCTCGACCGTACCCGTCGGGCCGACGGCGACAGCCGCGGCCGCGTGGTCCTGCGTCGAGAAGATGTTGCACGACACCCAGCGGACGTCGGCACCGAGATCGACGAGCGTCTCGATCAGCACCGCGGTCTGGATCGTCATATGCAGCGAGCCCATGATCTTGGCGCCCTTGAGGGGCTGCTTCCCCTTGTGTTCGGCGCGAAGCGCCATCAGCCCCGGCATTTCGTGTTCGGCGAGGCGGATTTCCTTGCGGCCCCACTCGGCGAGAGACAGGTCGGCGACCTTGAAGGGGAGGCGTTCGGTAGTTGTCGGCATCAGAGGAATTCGTCAGGTGAGGGGCAACGGCATGAACCACGAAGGCACGAAGAACTGCAAAGCACTGCGGAAGAACTGCGACGTACTACGACGGCTTGCGGGTGCGGGAACTGAACAGGAGCGGACCCTTCGCCGCGGGGTCCACGGGGAGCGTGATGGTGCGGCCCGGCTCGAGACCGGCCTGTTGGTACCAGGCGTGCAGCTGCTCGGCGGGAAAGCCCGGCCAGACGTGTCCCATCTGCACGCGAAGCTCCTCGCGTTCGTGCGGGACCATATCCACCACGAGCAAGGTGCCGCCGGGCTTGAGGGTGCGCGCGACCTCGGTCAGCGCACGCACCGGATCGACGACGTAGTGCATGACGAGAAACACGACGGCGGCGTCGAGCTCACCGTCCTCGATCGGCAACGCCTCGAGCTCCCCCACGTGCAAGGTCACGTTCGGCACATCGGCGAGTCGTCGCTTGGCAGCGGCCAGCATCTGGCGCGATGCGTCCACCGCCACCACCTCCTGCACGAAGGGGGCAACCAGCGCCGACAGTTCGCCCGTCCCGCAGCCCAGATCCCCGATGCGCCAGGACGGATCCAACAGGCCCAACAGCGCCTGCAGGTCCTGCCGCCGGCCGAACAACTCGGTCCGCAGGGCGTCCCACTGCCCCGCGGCACTCGAGAAGAACTCCTGCGACTTCGCCCGCCGCTCCGCGAGCACCTGCGCCGCGCGCGCGGCATCAAGTTGCGGCGTTTCCCCGTCGCTGGCCTGCTCACGAACGACCCGCCACAAGCGGCGAGCGCCGGCGTCGAGATCATCGGGTACCCGGTACTGCCGACTCGTCCCGTCCGCCCTCGCCGTGAGCCAGCCGTCGTCGGCCAATACCTTCAAGTGTCGGCTCACCGTGCTTTGCGGCAACTGCAGCACCGTGCACAATTCGCCGACACTCAGGGCGTGGCGATCGAGCACGAGCAACAGGCGGACCCGGGTGGGGTCGCCCAGTGCTGCGAGGCGGGCGTAAAGGTCGCTATTCATCCGGCTATCCGGATAGAAGGATAGAAGGTCGGTACCCCCGGGTCAACACGTTGCGCTTCCCATACGTTTACGCCCGTGCTCTTCCTGCCTTTTGCCCTCGCCGCCGCGATCGTCGCGCCAGCGGACAGCGTCCCCCGCGCGACGGCGCCGTCGCCGCGTCCGGCGCCTGCCACGGCGCAGGGTGCGTCGGCCGACAGCGCCCCGCGCATCAAGATTCTGGCGGTGCCAGCGCTCACGTCCCAGCCGGAGACGGGCTTCGCCTTCGCAGCCCTCGGCTACCTGTTGCACCTGCCGGCCGACGGTTCCCGCCCGGGACAGTACGAGTTCGGCGCGCAGATCACCCAGAAGTCGCAGTGGCGCATCTTTGGGGACGTCGACCGCTGGTGGGGACAGAACGCGTGGCGCGTGCAGGGCCAGCTGGAGTACCGCGTCTATCCGTTGCCATTCTACGGGAACGGGCCGACGGCGCCCAAGGCCAACGAGGAGATCTATACCGCGCAGGGTGTGCTGGCGAGCGGCACGCTGCAGCGGCGGTTGTCCCCGCGGCTCTTTGTGCAGGGCGGCTTTCGGCTGAGTGCGCTCGAGATCGACGACGTCAAAGATGGCGGATTGCTCGAGCCCGACACGATTCCCGGCGCCCGCGGCGCGACGTTCGTGCAGTGGCGCTCGGCCCTGCTGTTCGACACGCGCGACGACATTCTGGCGCCGCAGCGCGGCGCCTTCGTGACGCTCGGTGCCGGCGCCGCCATCCCGAACCTGATCAGCGGTGGCTGGTCCTACACCCGCGCCAATGTCGACGCGCGGGTGTACCGGACGCGCGGTCGCGTGACGCTTGCCGCGCAGGCGGTGGCCGAAGGGCTCACCGGCTCGGCGCCGTTCGACGACCTGCCGCTCCTCGGAACCAAGTCGTATATGCGCGGCTACGCGCTCGGCCGGTATCGCGATCGCGCGTTGGCGGCGGCACAGATCGAAACGCGCGTGCGGGTCAAGGGGCGCCTGGTGCTCGCGGCGTTCGCCGGTGGAGGCGAAGTCGCGCGCAACTTTCAGTCGATGAGTCTCGGCCGTCTGCTGCCGTCGTATGGGGCCGGGGCGCGGTGGCGGATCTTTGCGACGTCACAGGCGCACCTGCGTCTGGACATCGCGAGCGGCCACGACGGGCGAGCGTTCTATCTCAATTTGAACGAAGCGTTCTAGCGCCGCTCGGCGTGATCGAGCCGCGCGCTGTCGTCGGGCGGCAGCACCGAGCGGAGGGCTTCGAACAACTCGTCTTCGCTGAACGGCTTGCCCAGCGCGGTGACCGCGGGCAGCGCGGCCATCGCCACGCGCTGCGCGTCCGAGAGTTCGCCGGAGACGAGCAGGACCGGCACATCGCGCCCCTCGCGCCGCA
>JANRJP010000018.1:0-7636 GCA_033763905.1 Gemmatimonadaceae bacterium | reverse complement strand
CGCGACTGCGCGAGATCGGCGCGGAGTGCTTCGGTCAGCGTCACGCCCAACGTGGAATCCGACGCCGGCGACTTGAAGTCGGCGAGAATCAGCTTGGCGTTCTGCTCCAGCGCCCCCTTGGCAATCAGTGTCCCTGCCGGCCCAATGCCGTACGCGCGCGCCACGCTGAACGAGCCGATCGCCAGCAGGAACGCCCCCACCGCCGCCGCGCCGGCAATCCACGTGCGACGCCACGACACGTGCGGGCTCACTTTCACCGCCATCGTGTGCAGCGTGCCCTGCGGCACCATTCCACCACCCGGCGTCACCTGCGGCGTCTGCGTGAACTGCCGGTACGCCGACCGCTGCACGTACCACGTGAGCAGAATCATCGGGAGGCCCAAGGCCATCACCGCACCGGTGCCGGGCAACGCCCACGCGGGCAATCCGACACTCACCGACGCCGACCACACCACGAACATCACCACTGCTGTCGCGCCTGCCCACATCGCCAGGGCCTTGCCCACCGGCACCCGACCACCCTGCAGCACCGCCGGCGCGGACACCGCCGCGCCAGAGCTCAGCACGGTATCGAGCACCTTCACGATGTCGCTGGCCTGCTGCGGGCGGTCCGACGCCTGCTTCTCGAGGCAGCGCATCACCAAGGCGGCGAGCGGCGCCGGCACGTCAGGGCGCTTGGGGCCCAGGGGCTCGGGACGTTCGCTCATCGCCGCTGCCAGCATTCGCGAGGGCGACATTCCCGCGAACGGCGGGAAGCCGGTGAGCATCTCGTAGGCCATCGCGCCGTACGAGTACAGGTCGGCGCGGTGATCGGTGGCCGGATCGGCCGCCGCCTGCTCGGGGCTCATATACGCGGGCGTCCCGAGAGACATTCCGGTGCCCGTGAGTCCCATCGACGGCGACGTGCGCGCCGCCGTAATGGCCTTGGCAATGCCGAAGTCCGTGACCGTCGCGCTGCCGTCCGACAACAGCACGTTGTCAGGCTTGATGTCGCGATGCACCACGCCGCGCCCGTGCGCGAAGGCGAGCCCGCGCGCTACGTCGCGCAGGATCTGCACGACTTCAGAGAGCGCGATCGGGCCGGCCGCGAGCCGCTGTCGCAGCGACTGTCCGTCGACGAAGGGCATCGTGAACCACGGCAGCCCCTGCGCATCGCCGGTCGCAAGCACCGGCACCACGTGCGGATGCTGCAACGACGCCGCCAGCATCACTTCGCGCTTGAAGCGCTCCACACTCACGCCCGCGAGCAGCTCGGGGGCCAGCACCTTCACCACCACGGTGCGATTGAGCGCGCGCTCGGTGGCCAGGAAGGTGCGCGACATCCCGCCACCACCCAACTCGGCGCCGATCTCGTGGGTCGCGCCGAGGGCGTCCGTCAGAACGGCTCGAATGTCGTCGATCAATTCAGGACGGCGGCGAGGGGGATACGGCTCGGCGGCAACCGATCAAACGTACCGCCCACCACCGCTCCGCGATACGCTACCGGCACTGGTTGTACTCCTTGTTGTTGGCCTTCACGATCGGGTAGCCGTTGCCGTTGTCGTAGATCTGCAGCGCCGTCTGATCCCACTGCACGCCATTCTGCGTCAGGAGCAGCATCCCCTGCTGCACCTTCCACATAAAGCGCTCGCCGTTCTGCTGGCCCATATAGGCCGAGCCCGGGGCGCCGGAGTTCGTGTTCTCGCTGCCCCGGGTGAGCATCCCCTGCCCCTGCGCGGCGAACACAACGCGCTCGGTCGTCGTGCGGCCGTACGTGCCGCCGGTGTAGGTGCTGCCGCCGCTGTAGGACATCGTGCACCACGGGCTCGACATCAACAGCTGCGTGATCTGTGCGTCCTGCCCGGTCGGGGCGCCGCCGCCCATCGCGCCGGCACCGGCATTCGGTACGCCACCGTTGGGCATCGCCCCGTAGCCGCCCTGGGCCGACATCGCGCCACCCGCGGCTGCACCCGCCGCCGCACTCGCGCCGCCGCGCGTCAGCTTGTACGTCGTCCCTTCGCTCGTCAGCGACATCGCGTCGCCCGTCACCTGCGCGGTAAAGCCGTACTTCTGCGCGCCCACCGCAAACGTGCCGCTCAGCGTGCTGCCCGCTACGCTGCCGGTGAAGGCGATCTGTTCCCCGTTGATCGTCAGCGCGCCGCCGTACGCCGCACCCGACTTGCGCACATCCACGCGCAGTTCGTTGTTCGCGAAGGTGCCCACGAAGGGATCGGCCCGATTCGCCAGCGGATTGCCGCCCGCGCGACCCGCGCCGCCCGCGAGCGGATTCCCGCCCGCTGCACCCTTCGCCGCGCCGGCCGCCGCCGCGGCACCCGCCGCCGCACTCGCCGAACCACGCGTGAACGTGAGCTCGCGGGTCGACTGCGGATTCGGCTGCCCGTTGGGGCCGTTCTCGGTCATACTGAACACCAGCGACTGGCCTTCGATGGCCGCGGTAAAGATGGCCGTGCCGCCGCCACCTTCGATCGTCCCGTAGGCCTCGCCGTCTTCGGTGCGCCCCTTGAGCGTGAACGTGTTGCCGTTGCCGGCCAGGCTCCCGGTGACGTTGGCGCCACTGACTTGCAGCGTCAGCACCAACTGTCCCGACGGCGTAGGGTACACCCACGTGCCGGCCACGCTCTGCGCGATCGCCGCGACGGGGCTCCACGTCACGGCGACGGCCACCGCCAGCGCCGTCGCCAGTGACCGCAGCCCGAGGGAGGCGAACACGCGCGTCAACGGACGCAGATTCGAACGGAACGCAGGGACACGCATACGACGGCTCGTCGGCAATTGGAGACAAAACGGCGGTTGCCTCACGTTGCGACTCGGCGCGCCGTTGGTCAATGTTCGCGTGCTGCCCCAGCGCGGTCCGCGCTGCCATTCCGCCGACGGCCGTGCCCGCTCCCGACACACCCCTGACCGTCCTGCGCGTGTTTCTTCGCCTGGGACTCACGTCCTTCGGCGGACCGATCGCACATTTGGGCTACTTCCGCACCGAACTCGTCGTTCGGCGCCAGTGGGTCAGCGACGCGCAGTTCGCGCAGTTGGTGGCGCTCTGTCAGCTCCTGCCCGGCCCCACCAGCAGTCAAGTCGGAATGGCGATCGCCCTCACGCGGGCCGGTGCCTGGGGCGCGGTGGCGTCCTTCGTGGGATTCACCGCGCCGTCGGCGCTGTTGATGTACGCCATCGCGCGAAGCGCCACCGCGTGGCCGGCCGGCCTTGCGACACGCATCACGCAGGCGCTCACGCTGGTGGCGCTGGCCGTCGTGGCCCACGCGCTGTGGCGAATGGCGCAGCGCCTGCTCACCGACGCCCCACGAGCCGGCATTGCACTGCTCACGGGCACGGTGGTTACTTTCGTGCACCATTCGTTGGCGCAGGTGCTTGCCTTGGGGCTCGCGGCAACGGCAGGGCTCGCGCTCCGGCTCTCGCTGCCGCAGACGTCGCTCAACCTGCCGGCGTTCGGCGTCTCGCGCCGCGCGGCCAGCATTGCTGGCGGCGTGCTGCTCATCCTAGTGGCCGCCGCACTGCTGCTGCCAGTGGGCGCGCCATCGCTCGCGACACTGGCGCTGCAATGCGCGCGCGCGGGCGCGCTGGTCTTCGGCGGCGCGCACGTCGTGCTACCGATGCTCGAGCAGTCGTTCGTCTCGGCGCAGTGGGTCTCGGCCGATGCGCTGCTCGCCGGCTACGGCGCCGCGCAGCTGATGCCCGGACCGCTGTTCTCGGTCGCCGCCTACCTGGGCGCGGTGGTGCCGGTTGGTGTCGCGCCGTGGATCGCCGCTGGGCTCGCTGTGCTCGCGATCTATACGCCGGGCGTGCTGGCGCTGGTGGCCGTGTTGCCCGCGTGGGGACGGCTGGTGGCGAACGCGCGGGCGCAGCGAGCCCTTGCGGGCCTCAGTGCGGGCGTGGTGGGGCTGCTCGCGGCCGTGTTTGCGGAATTGTTGCTGAGGAATGTCCTCCGGTGAGCCGCGTCCGCGTCGAGTGAACAGGTGGAGCACTCCGCTCCATCACCACTCGTTCCGGAGCTCCAATGCGTGCCATTCGTGCCAGCAAGTTCGGCGGACCCGATGTGCTCGAACTCGTCACCACCACCCGCCCTGTCCCTGGGCCGGGACAGATCCTCGTTCGTGTTGAATCCGCGTCGGTGAACTTCGCCGACACCCTGCGTCGGCGGAACGGACCCTACCCCTTCCCGACCGCGTTGCCCTTCACGCCCGGGAGCGAAGTCGCAGGCACCGTGGAAGCGCTTGGCGACGGTGTGCAGGGCCCACCGATCGGGACGCCGGTCTTTGCGCTGGCTGGATCGGGACCCACGATGGGCAGCACGGGCTACGCCCAGTTTGCGGTCGCCGACGCGCCGACGGTCGCCCCGATTCCTCCCGGAATGTCCGCGGATCAGGCCTGCACCATTCTGGTGGCCGGTCTGACGGCACTGCTGTCACTCACACACGCCGCGACGCTGCGCTCGGGCGAGACGGTCGTGGTGCAGGGTGCGGCAGGCGGCGTCGGTGCCTACGCGATGCGCATCGCGAAGGCCCTCGGCGCCGGACGCGTCATCGGTGCGGTCGGTGCGGCATCGCGCCGAGCGGCGGCGCTCGCCCACGGGGCCGACGACGTCGTGGTGTACGACTCCCCGACGTGGGTCGACGACGTGCGCGCGAAGACCAAGGGCCTCGGTGCGGATGTCATTCTGGAGATGCGCGGCGGCGATTCACTGGCGCAGAGTCTGGGCGCGCTGGCGCCCTTCGGCCGCGTGGTCGTGTACGGTGCGGCGAGCGGCGAGACGGTTCGTCTGCCCGAGACGACGTGCTTCAGCACGTTCCAGGTCCCCGCGCCGAACCACTCGATCGTGGTCTTCAACCTCGGACTCTGGTTTGCGATGCGGCCGCAGGTTGCGGGTGCCGCCATTGGTCAGCTGCTGGGCCTCATCGGTGCCGGCGCGGTCCACGTGCCGGTCGGCCGCACGATGCCGCTCGCCCAGGCGGCCGACGCCCATCGATTGCTCGAAGGGCACGGCGCTGATGGCAAGCTGATTCTCAAGCCCTGGGCCTGACTACCCGAGCAGGGCGCGACGTCGAGCGATCTCGCGTCGCGCCCCCGGGTTGCTGGCAACGGCGGCAGCACGATCCCACGCGCGGCGTGCGGCATCGACGGCACCGCATTGCTCGAGCAGATCCGCGTGGGCCACGTGCAATGGGACGTAGTCGCGCATCCGGCGATCGTCGAGCGCAGGGCCGAGCGCCGCGAGTCCGTGCGACGCCCCGCGCGCACGACCGATCGCCACCGCGCGGTTCACGGCGACCACCGGAGATCCATCGATCGCCAATCGCAAGTCGTACAGCGCCGCGATGTGCGGCCACGGCAAGGCGTCGGGCGCCGGCGCAGTGGCGTGCAACAGCGCGATGGCTGCTTCGAGCTGATACGGACCGGGACGCTCGCGAGGCGCGCGGGCCAGCCACGTTCGTGCCTGCACGATCGCGTCGGCATCCCACTCCGCGCGCGACTGCTCGGCGAAGGTCACCAACGCCCCTTCCGGGTTGCTGCGCGCGGCACGACGACTGTGCTGGAGGGTCAGCAGGGCCAGGAGGCCCAGCGACTCCGCGTCATCAGGGATCGCCCGCACCACCTGCGACGCGAGCCAGACGGCATCATCGCACAGCGCATCGCGGCGCGCCGCGTCGTCGCCGGCCGCGAGGTACCCCTCGGTAAAAAGGACGTAGATCACGGCGTGCACATCCGCCAGACGCGCAGGGAGCGAGGCGGCCGGTGGAAGCTCCGTGTCGATGCCTCGCGATCGCAATCGCGCACGTGCGCGGACGAGTCGCTTCTCGACGGCGCTCTCTTGCACCAGCAGCGCCGCGGCGATCTGTCGTGTGGACAGTCCGGCGACGTGTCGGAGCGTCAGCGCCAATCGCGTGTCGGGTGGCAGCTCGGGATCACAGCACGCGAACATCAGCCGGAGCACATCATCATCGATCATCGCGGCGTTCGGCTCGGCCGCATCTGCCGTCACCGTCGCGAGACGCGTGTCCGGCACCTCCGACCACTCGACGGTTGGACGCGCGCGACGTCGCAGATCCAGCGCGCGACGCCACGCGGCCGTGTTGAGCCAGGCACCCGGATTCTGCGGCACGCCATCGAGTGGCCATCGGCGCAGCGCCGCGACGATGGCATCCTGCACTGCGTCTTCGGCGAGATCCAGATCACCGAGACGCGCCGCCAACGTGGCGACGAGGCGTGCCCGTTCGCGTCGCCACGTGACGTCCAGCGCGTCGTCGCTCACGGCATCGGCGCGGACCGAACCGCGCGATGCGCCGCGAGGGTTTCGGTGGTGGTTTGCCCGGGCGAGAGTGGTCGGACCTCGACGCTGCCGGAGCGCACATTCGGCACTCGAGCCGCCCATCGGTGCGCGTCGTCGAGCGTCGGCACATCGAGCACGTAGAAGCCGATCAGATGTTCCTTGGTCTCGGTGAACGGGCCGTCGGTGAGCACGCGTTTGCCGTGGCGGTGCCGCACCGTGGTCGCACGGTTCGGGGCCTCGAGGCCCGCCCCGTACACCAGGACGCCGGCTTCGTGCAACGCGAGCGTGTACGCCGTCCAGTCGTCGATCACATCGTCGCCGGGGGTGGCAACACCCGAGCCCCAGGCGTCTGGGGCATTGGCGAGCAGCAGCAGGACTTGCATCGGAATCCTCGGTTGGTCTGAGACGTCGTGTGGGGACACCCCACTGACGTCTCAGACCACCGAGAATCGACATCGCGATTACGGCACCAGCGTGTAGCCCACATCCGGACGCACCGGATCTCCCGCCGTCATATCCTGCGTCAACCGGATGCGATCACCGAGGTGCACGCCGACCGCCGTCCGGTTCTGGTAGAGCGTGCTGGTGAGCGTGAGTTGACCGTCGTCGCGACGGACGTAGCGTCCGCGATCGACATCGCGCGTGGACGCGAGG
Source organism: Gemmatimonadaceae bacterium (assembly GCA_033763905.1). GTDB lineage: Bacteria > Gemmatimonadota > Gemmatimonadetes > Gemmatimonadales > Gemmatimonadaceae > JAJTHG01. The sequence continues at coordinate 699 of JANRJP010000018.1, read as the reverse complement.
CGGATGTACCCGAGTGACAGCACGTAGTTGGGCGTCTGCCACGTCGAGTAGTACGCCACGCGTTCATACGTCGCGTCACTGCGCAGGACCAATCGCGCCGAGTCCAGTTGGGTGTAGGTCTCGGCGTTCTGATGCGGCACGTCGCGCTCGGTCACGACGCGTGCCGACAGCAGGGCGCCCGCGACGTCCGTCGCGCGGAAGCGGGTTTCCGTGATCGGTGTCGGTTCCGGATCCGTCGGTGGCGGCTGTTCGGCGGGCGGCGCACTCCGACGCGCGTAGACGCCTACGACCAGTCCCGCCTGCGGCCAGCCCACCATCGATTCCGTCACCTGCAGAATCGGCGACGCGCTCGTGCGTACGGTGAGCGAGCGGCCACCTCCCGTCGAGGTGAAGCGATACGCCTGCCCGTCGAGTTGCCACGAACCGGCGTCCACCCACGTGTCGCGGAACGCCAGCGCGCCGTTGTGCAGGCGTCGCGTCCAGATGCGCTGCTCGTAACGACCATTGTCGGTCACCGTCAGGCGTGCCGAATCGACGTACACCTGCTCGAGCCGGCCGTCGATCTGCCGATGCGCGATGTACGCCGGGAGACTTTGCCCGTCGGCCTGGGACAGGTCGAAGGTGCCCGCCGAGATCGCCGGTGGCGGAGGCGGCGGGGGCGGGGCCGGTTCGGGTCCCGCCGGTGTGTCGTTGTTACAC
>JANRJP010000016.1:0-5437 GCA_033763905.1 Gemmatimonadaceae bacterium | reverse complement strand
GCCCGCCCTCAATGCCATATGCGGCGGCCAAGGCCGGATCTTTCCGCGCGACAAGTCGTGCGAGATCGACCATCACCTTCGCCTGCTTCCACGTGGCATCGTCCTGCATCTTGCCGTCGATCATCGCGACGCCACTGCCGTCGGGCATTGCCTCGAGGATCTTGAGCGCAAACTTCACTTCGTTCACGTCGGGGCTGAAGACGCGTCGGGCGATGTCGATCTGTCCCGGTGCCAGTGACCACGCACCACTGCAGCCCATCAGGAAGGCGTTGCGGAACTGGGCCTCGCAGCCGGCTTCATCGCGGATGTCGCCGAAGGGGCCGTAGAAGGCGCGCAGACCGTGCGACACGCAGGCGTCGACCATCTTGGCCACCGTGTAGTGCCACAGGTCCTGCTGCACGAAGGCGCGTTGCGTCTCGCCGTCCTTGGGATCAGCGAGCACACCGTAGAACGGATGGCCGCCCCCCACGCGCGTGGTCTTCATTCCGCGCGATGCGGCGAGATCGGCCGGACCGAGCGACATCCCGTGCATTCGCGGGCTTGCGCCCGCGATCTGCTCGACGTTCTTCACGCCTTCGGCGGTCTCGAGCAGCGCGTGAATGAGAATCGGCTTCGTGACCTTGTGTCGGGCTTCGAGCAAGGCGAGATACTGATCGACGAAGTGAATGTCCCAGGGCCCTTCCACCTTGGGAATCATCACCACGTCGACCGCATTGCCCGCGGCGGCCACGATCTGTTCGATGTCCTCGAGAAACCAGGGGCTGTTGAGCGCGTTCACGCGCACCCAGAGGGCGGTGTCGCCGAACGTGTTGCGGGTTGCGACCTCGATAAACCCGGCGCGAGCGGCCGCCTTGTCTTCGACCGGAATGGCGTCTTCGAGATTGCCGCAGAGCACATCAACCTGCTTGATCATCTCGGGAACGCGGGCGCGAATCTTCTCGATGTGTGGCGGGAAGAAGTGCACCATCCGCTCGGGGCGAACCGGAATCGTGCGGAGCGGCGCCGGGGCGCCAATCGCGAGCGGCTTGTAGAAGTTGATCGGGAGCTTCATCCGTCAGCAGTCGAAGGTCAACGAACAGGACCGGCGACGACGCGTTCGTCGTGCAGGCGGCCGATCTCGGCGGAGGAGAGGCCGAGGATGTCGAGCAGAATTTCGTCCGTATGCTGGCCCAGCCGAGGCGCCGGTGCAACCGGCACGCGCGGCGCGGCGCCAAAGTCGAGCGGAGACGCCGCGGCGAGCAAGCGACCAACGGCGGGTTGCTCGAGCCACTGCAGCATCGGGTTGTCGTCGGAACAGTCGGCATCTTCCGCGAGCGCCTGCCGCATCGTGCGGTAGGGCCCCCAAGTGACGCGATGCGTCGTGAAGGCCTCGGCGACTGCCGCCAGCGTGCGGCTGGCGAACCACGGCACCAGCAGCTCGGCAATCGCATCGCGCGCACGAAAGCGCGCGCCTTCGTCGCGCAGGTCCGTGCCCAGCCGCGCCTGCAGCGCGGCGATGTCGTTGCCGATGCCGGTCGCCGCGACGAGGGTCGTCCACTGCTGGTCGGTGAGTCCCACGACCATCGCGCGCCGCCCGTCGGCGGTGACGAAGTCCCGACCGAAGGCGCCGTAGAGATCGTTGCCGTATCGCGCGCGATCGGTGTCGTTCACTTGCACTTCGCCAATGAAGCCCAGGTGCCCCAACATTGCGATGCCGACATCCTTGAGCGCGAGCGACACGAACTGGCCCTCACCGGTCAGCCGGCGGTGTCGTTCGGCGGCCAGAAGGGCGATGGCAATCTGGTGGCCGGCAATGGCATCCCACGCCGGAAAGACGTGATTCACCGGCGTGTCACTTGCCGCTGGACCGGTGATGGCCGGCACGCCCAACTGCGGGTTCACCGTGTAGTCGACTTCGGAGCCGCCGTCGCGGCGGCCGACGAGATTGACCATCACCAGATCTGCGCGCTGCGCGGCCAAGCGATCGTAGGCCAGCCATCCGCGCGCGGGAAAGTTGGTCGAGAAGAGTCCGGCGTCCGGACCCGGGGCGCAGACGAGTTGCGTGAGCAGCTCTTGACCTTTGGGGTTCCGGAAATCGACGGCGATGGATCGCTTGCCCTTGTTGAGCCCGGTCCAGAAAAGCGAGGCCGCTCCGTCGCTCGTCAGTGGCCAGCGGCCCGCGTCGAGCCCACCACCGATGGGGTCGAAGCGAATGACATCGGCGCCAAGCTGGGCGAGTGTCATTCCGCCGAGTGGTGCGGCGACGAACGCCGACCCTTCGACGATGCGAAGACCAGAGAGAATGCCGCGGGTCGTACCGTCCGCCATACCGTTCCGATGCAGGGAGAGGACGCCTAGGTTCCACGGGTGACCGGAGGCGAACGAGCGCAGCCAGTCGGCGGGTTCCGTGATCGCGCAGAGGGAAACTGTGGACGACTTCCGCAACTGGATAGGGCGCACCGAACGCGTGGAGGATGATCTCGCCGTCGCCCAAGGGCTGGCGGCGGCGGCGACGTTCGACGAGTCGGCGGATGCGTATGTGCGTGGTGCGCCGATCCCGATGCCGTGGCACTGGTTCTATTTCCTGCCGCGTGCGGCGCAGGCGCAGCTCGACGACGACGGCCACCCGCGTCGCGGGGGATTTCTACCGCCGATTCCGTATCCGAGGCGGATGTTTGCGGGGTCGCGGATCACGAGGCACGCGCCGCTGCGATTCGGTGTGCCCGCCGTGCGCGACGGGACGGTGCGCGACGTGCAGCTCAAGAGCGGTAAGACCGGGGCGTTGGCCTTCGTGACTGTGGCCTACCGCTTTACGCAGGACGGCGTGCTGTGCATCGAGGAGGAGCAGGACATCGTCTATCGCGAGCCTGGCGCGCGGGTCGATGCCCCGACACCGGTGGAGCTACCGACACCGCCCGACGGCACCTGGACTCGCGTCGTGACGCCGGATCCGCGGCTGCTGTTCCGGTTCTCGGCGCTGACCTTCAACGCGCACCGGATTCATTACGATCGCCGCTACGCGCAGGACGTGGAGGGCTATCCGGGGCTCATCGTGCACGGGCCGCTGACGGCGGTGCTGCTGGCGCAACTCGTACGCACGCACGTCGATGCTCCGATCGTACAGTTCGCGTTTCGCGGCGTGGCACCGCTCTTCGACCTGCATCCGTATCGACTCACCGGTCGGCGCGAACAGCAGCTCGTGACGCTGGAGGCCGTTGGCCCCGACGGCCGCGTGGCCCTGCAAGCGACCGCCACCCTCGGCTGACCGCTCGTCGTCGGACGGGCGGCGCGCTACGACGCGATGTCGAGTGCGATCTTGCCGATGGTAGTGTTGGACTCCATCAGCGCGTGCGCTTCGGCGATGCGTTCCAGCGGGAACGTGGCATCGATGCGCACCGTGACAGCGCCGCTGGCGAGCCACGGCAGCACGACCGCGGCATAGCGGTCGGTGACCGCGATGCGTTCGTCGAGCGGGCGTGATCGCAGCACCGTCCCGCGCAGGGTGAGGCGTCGACCGAGCAGATAACGCAGGTCGAGCTGCGTCTCCTGACCCGCAAGCGTTCCGACGACGATGAGTCGCCCCTTGAGCGCCATTGCCGGTAGCGTGTGGCGCACGTAGTCGCCGCCGACCAGATCGACAACGACATCGACACCGCGCTTGTTCGTCCATCGGCGCACGGCGTCGACGATCCAGTCTCCGTCGGCGGGGCTTGCACCGTCGTCCATTCCCACGTCGCGTGCCGCATCGAGCTTGGCTACGCCCCGGGCCGTGCCGTACACGCGGCACCCGAGCTGCTTGGCGATCTGCACCGTGGCCAGTCCAACCCCACTGCCGACCGCGTGCACGAGCACGGACTCACCGGCGGTGGCACCTGCTTGGTCCAGCGCGTCGAGCGCGGTGATGCAGGCTTCGGGCGCTGCACCGGCCAGCGCCCACGACACGGCATCGGGGACCGCCGCCACCGCACGTTGATGCGTGACCAGATACTCCGCGTGCGCGGCGCCACCTACAAGACCGCTGACGCGCGCACCGACCGACCACAGCGTGACGCCCGCGCCCACCGCCGCCACCTCACCGGCGAACTCGAGCCCGGGAATGTCGGCGGCGACCCCCGGAGGCGCGGGGTATCGCCCCTGCCGCTGGAGCACGTCGGCGCGATTGATGGCCGACGACCGCACGCGCACGAGAATCTCGTCCGGTCCGGGCACGGGAAGCGGCCGCGCTTCGATCGCAAAGACGTCGGGCGCACCGGGTGCGGTGATCACCGCGGCGCGCATCACGGAGGGCAAGCTCACGGGGGTCGTGCCTCGCTACTGCACCGGCTTCGCCGGCTCGCGAATGGTCGGATACGAGATGCCGAGCTGCTGCAGGTAGGTCGGATACTTCTTCGGGTCGTAGTAGAACGGCCGCATCGCGTCCCGATACTTCGCCATAATCGTGGCGTTGAGATAGGTCGGCGGTTGGTCGCTCGGGCTCAGGAACGACTGATACTTCCGGTCCTTCGTCTGCACGGTGCGGAAGTAGTCCCACGCGCTGGCGATCTGCTTCGGTTGCAAGAGCAGGTCGATCAGCGTAAGCGCCTGCACCTTGGCACCCGCGAGGGCGCCCGCGTGGGCGATCGGCGTGGCCATCGCAATGCCGTCGGACCAATTGTGTCCCGGTGTGCCGGGCACGTTCGACGGATAGCGCAGGGTCACCGACGGGACGCTCCACGACACGTCGCCAATGTCGTCGGAGCCCATCGACGTGGCCTCCGCGAGCGCCTCCTCGGGGGACTTGAGCGCCGAGGGCTTCGCGCGCAGGCCGTCCTGCGGCTGGCCGAGTTCGCGCTGAATGGCCTTCGCGAAGCGCTGGTCGTCGGCGGTCCACGTCGGCATTCCCACCTGCTCGATGTTCTTCTGCATCAGCAGGGCGACCGGCTTGTTCATATGAATGTCCCACGCCGATCCGATGATGCGAGCGCCTTCGAACTTCGTGTCGGTGGCCATCGCGGCCCCTTCGGCGATGCGCTTGGCGATTTCGAAGAGTTCCTTCGTGCGCTCGTAGTCACGCTCACGGAAGTAGAACCAGATGCCGGCGGAGCTCGGCACGACATTCGGCTGATCGCCGCCGTCGGTGATGATGTAGTGGCTACGATGCTGCAACGTGAGATGCTCGCGCCGGTACTCCCACGCCTGCGCCATCAGCATCACCGCGTCGAGGGCGCTCTTGCCGCGCCACGGCGCGCCCGCCGAGTGGGCGCTCTGTCCAGTGAAGCGGAACTCCGCCGACACGAGCGCTAACGACGGCGCTGGCCCGTAGTTCACGGCCAAGTCATCGTCGACGTGCGTGAAGAGGTTGACGTCGACGTCCTTGAACACGCCCGCGCGCACCAGGAAGGCCTTGCCCGCCAGCTGTTCTTCGGCGACGCCGGGCCAGAGCACGAGGGTACCGGGAATCTTTTCGCGCTCCATAATG
>JANRJP010000007.1:0-32522 GCA_033763905.1 Gemmatimonadaceae bacterium | reverse complement strand
TACTCGCGGATCTCGAAGCGCGCTCCGAGCGCATTGGCGCGCGCGAGCGTGAGCTCGAGCAGCTGCTCGCGCGGGCGCAGGATCGCGAGCGCTCGGTGCTGGGGCGGGAACGCGCGGTGCGCGATCGCGAGAAGCAGATCGAACGGGACGCCCGCAAGGACGCGCGGCAGTTCTTGCTCGATGCGCGGGCCGAAGTCGAGCGCGTGGTGCGGGAACTCAAGGGGGCCGGTGACGCGGCGCTGGAAGAGGCCGCGCGTGCGGCGCGGCGCGCCGTCGAGCAGGCGGCGCAGCGCGAGGGCGCGGCGCTGCAGGCGTTGGAGCAGCCGTCCCGCCGCGAGCGGCGCGAGCAGGAGTCGGCGCAGCAGCGCGCCGACCGGGGCCGTGCCTCGGCTCCGGCGCCCACCGTTGGCGATCTCGTGGAAGTCGGGACGCTGGGTGGCAAGCTCGGTACGCTGCTCGAGGTACGCGGGGCGGACGGCGTCGTCGCGGTCGGCACGATGAAGCTCACGGTGCCGCTGCGCACGCTCGTGAGATCGACCCGCGAAGCGCCCAAGGAGAAGGTGTCGCTGTACACCGATGTCCCCGAGTCGCGGGCCAAGACCGAAGTGGATCTGCGCGGCATCCGCGCTGACGAGGTCGATGATCTGCTCCTGCCCGCGATCGACGACGCGGTGCGAGCCGATCTGCGCAGCGTGCGGATCATTCACGGGAAGGGCACCGGCGTCCTGCGCGACCGCGTGGCGGAACTGCTGCGCAAGGACACGCGGGTGAAGGAATTCCGGCTCGGCCTGTGGAACGAAGGGGGCGCCGGCGTCACCATTGCGGCCTTCGAGTAGATGATCCCCGACGAGATTGTCGAGCAGGTCGCCGACGCCGCCGACTCCGTGGCGATCATCGGCGAGTACGTCGCGCTCAAGCGCCACGGCAACAGCTATCGCGGGCCCTGTCCGTTTCACGGAGGCAAGGGCCCGAACTTCTCGGTGCAGCCCGGCAAGGGCTACAAGTGCTTCGTCTGCGGCGAGAGCGGCTCGGTCTTCACGTTCTTGCAGAAGCATCTCGGGCTCACCTTCGTCGATGCGGTGAAGTCCGTCGGCGAGCGCGTCGGCATCGAGGTGCCCGACGTGAAGGCCAAGCGCGACGACGAACCCGATTGGCGCGCCCCGCACTGGGAGATGCACGCCGCGGCGGCCGAGTGGTGTCAGCGCATCCTGTGGGAGGACGAGCGCGGAGCGGCTGCGCGCGAGTACCTCGCGGGCCGCGGGATCGGGCGCGAACAGGCGGACCGCTTCGGGCTCGGCTTCGCGCCGCGTGAGGGCGCGTCGCTCCGACAGCATCTCGAATCGCTGGGCTTCTCCGCGCCCCGCCAGCTCGAAAGCGGACTGCTCGCGCAGCGCGAGGGCAGCGACGAACTGCGGGCGCGGTTCCGGGATCGGCTGATGATCCCGATTCAGGACGTGCAGGGCCACCACGTCGGCTTCGGCGGTCGGCTCCTCGGGCCGGGTGAGCCCAAGTATCTGAACTCGCCCGAATCTCCGGTCTTCTCGAAGGGGAAGCTGCTGTATCTGCTGCACGCGGCGCGGCCCGCGATGCGCAAGCGTGAGCGCGCCTTGGTGGTGGAGGGGTACTTCGACGCCATTCGGTTGCATCTCGTGGGCGTCGAGGAGACGGTGGCGCCAATGGGCACCGCGCTCACCGACGAGCAGGCGGAGCTGCTGGCTCGCGTTGCACCGACCGTCTTTCTGCTCTACGACGCCGATGCGGCCGGCCAGCGGGCGACCTTCCGAAGCGGGCTCGAACTGCTTCGTCACGGTGCCACCGTGCGTGTGGTGACCTTCCCCGAGGGCGAAGATCCCGACTCGTACGTGGCCAAGGGCATTGCGCAGGGGAAGGGCGCGGCGGTGCTCGAGGAACGGCTCACGCACGCGGTCGATCTCTTCGAGCGGCAGATTCAGGTGCTGCGGACGCACGGCTACTTCGCCGACCTGCACAAGAAGCGCGAGGCCATCGACAAGCTGCTCCCGACCATTCGAGCCTGCCGAGACTCGGTCACGCGCGAGCTCTACCTGAGCCGACTCGTCGAGGAGACGGGCGTGGATCGGGCGGTCCTGCTCCGCGAGCTGGACTCGGCGCCGCGTCGCGCCGGACGCTCCACGGCGGGCGGCGCGCCCGCGACGGCGTCCGATGAGGCCCCGCGAGGCCGCGAGGCCGACGGGCCGCGCCCGCCGCGGGAGGCGGAGTTTCCCGATGACCGGCCCGCCTGGCGCGGCAAAGGGCGCAAAGGCGGGCGGTACGGCCAGCCCGAAGGATGGCGTGCCGTTCGCGGGCTGCCGTCGATGACGTCTCCCGCGCTGAGCCAGGAGCGGGCGCTGCTGCGCCTGATGGTGCACATCCGCCGCATCGTCGAGGAGATCGCTGAGCAGGTCGATCCTCGCGAGCTCGACACCGACGAGGGGCGCGAGCTCTTCCTCGCCTTGGCGAGTGACGCCGAGCAGGAGGTCGAGGTGCTGGCGGGGCAGCTCAGTGACGGGGCGGTGGGGCTCCTGCAGGACCTGTTGGCCGAAAAGGATGCCGCCAGCATCAATTCGGATCGCACAAAGGATGACCTCCTCACCAGATTTCGGGTCCGTCGACTTCGACGCCGGATGGATGACATCCAACGAGAGCTGGAGCAGGCCGACGAGGATACCAAGTTGGCGCTGCTCGCCGAGAAAGCTCGCGTCAACAAGGAACTTCTTTCGCTCAAGGCCACGTGACGACGCCGTCCGTATCCGTTTCGCCCGAACTTGCCGCCCTGCTCGCCTTGCAGGAACACGATGCGCAGATGCACGCCCTCGAATCGCGCGCGGCCGAATTGGCCCCGCGACGCGAGGCGTTGCAGCGCGAACGCGACGCCTTGGCGGCGCAGCTGGCCAAGAGTCGCGACTCGGCCGAGGGCGAGCGGAAGAAGGCGCGCGAAGCGTCGCGGCGCTTGGCGGAGGCACGGCTGCGACTGGCGCAGCACGTCGCCGTGCTCGAGGCGGCCGAGCGCTTGCGCGACGTGACCGCCGCGTCGGAGCAGGTCGAGTACGATCGCAAGCTCGTCGCGCAGGAAGAGGCGGACAGCGCCGCGGCCGCGAAGCGAGCCGCGGAGGCGGAGGCCCTGCGGACGCGGCTCGAGGCGCAACTCACCGCCCTCGACGCGAGGCAGGCTACCGCGCGCGCCGAGCTGGAGGCCGAGGTGTCGTCCCTCGACGCGGCGCTTGCACCGGCGCGCGCCGCACGCGAGGCGGCGGCCGCGGCCGTGCCGTCCACGTTGCTGTCGCCCTACGATCGCGTGCGTCGCCGCAAGCCGGGTCAGGCCGTCGTGGCCCTCCGCGGCGCGGCCTGCGGGGCCTGTGATACCGCGCTGCCGCTCCAACGATTCCGGCAGATGGTCGCGGCGATGCGGCTCGAGGTGTGCGAGGGCTGCGGCGTGTTGTTGTTCGCCACCGCGCCCGCGTGACGCAGACGCGCTGGATCTTCCGATCCGCGGCAGCACCGGCCGACGTCGCGCGACTCGAGCAGGAGCTCAAGCTTCCCGCCGCGCTGTGTCGACTGCTCGTGGTGCGTGGGCTGTCCGACCCGGAGGCCGCCAAGCGCTGGCTTCGGCCGCGCCTCGACCAACTGCACGAGCCCGGCGCGCTCGTCACGATGACGAACGCCGTCGCGCGACTGGGGCGCGCGCTCGACGCGCGTGAGACGATTCTCGTGCACGGCGACTACGACGTGGACGGGATGTGTGCCACCACCCTGCTGGTGTCCGTTCTTCGGGCGCTCGGCGGCACCGCCGTGCCGTTCATTCCGCATCGGCTGACCGACGGCTACGATCTCGGAGAAGCCGGGGTGCGGGCGGCGCAGGCGGCGGGCGCGGGGCTGGTGGTCACCTGCGACTGCGGCACCTCGGCGCATCGCGCGATCGACGCGCTCCGCGCGAGCGGCATCGACGTGATCGTCAGCGATCACCATCTGCCCGGCGGTCCGCTGCCGGAGTGCGTGGCCGTGCTCAACCCCAAGCGGCCCGACGCCGTCACCGGGGATCGCGATCTCGTCGCGGTCGGCGTGGCCTTCCATTTGGCGCGGGCGCTCGTTGCCGCACGCGGCGCCGACGAACGGCACGCGCTGCGTCATCTGGATCTGGTGGCGCTCGCCACGGTGGCAGACGTTGGTGCGCTCCGCGGCGAGAATCGTGCCTTGGTGCGCGAGGGCCTGCGTGTGCTCGCAGCAACGACGCGGCCGGGATTGCGCGCGCTCATCCGGTCGTCAGGGCTCGACGGCAAGGCGATGACAGCCGGGCGCGTCGGCTTCACGCTCGCGCCCCGACTCAATGCCGCAGGCCGGCTGGGGAGTGCGATGCGCGGCGTGGAACTGCTTCTCGCCGCCGACGACGACACGGCCAATCGAATTGCGCGTGAACTCGAAGAGCTGAACCGCACGCGTCAAGCGATGGACCGCGACACCTTGGACGCCGCGCGCGACCAAGTCGCGCACCGCGGCCTCGACGATGCGTGGGGCTTCGTGCTCGCCGGTGAGGGATGGCATCCCGGCGTGGTGGGGATCGTGGCCAGCCGTATCGTCGAGGAGTTTGGACGGCCTGCGGTGCTCGTGGCGATGGACGGCGAGACCGGGAAGGGGTCCGGCCGCTCGATCAGCGCCTTCGATCTGCACGCGGGGCTCGGCGAGTGCCGCGACCTGCTGCTGCGATACGGCGGCCATCGCGTCGCGGCCGGCGTGACGATCGAACGCAAGCAGGTCGCGGCGTTCAGGGATCGGTTCAACGCGGTCGCCAAGCAGCAACTCACGCCGGACGACCTCGTCCCGGAATTGCGCGCCGACCTCGAACTGCCGCTCGGCGAGGTGACCGATGATCTGGAACGCTTGCTGCGGCACGGCGAGCCCTGGGGCGTGGCCAATCCGACGCCGGTCTTCGTCGCCCGAGGGGTGACCGTCGCCGAGCGCCCCCGCGTGATGAAGGGCGAGCATCTGCGCCTTCGGCTCAGTGAAGGCACCGCGGCGTTGGACGCGATCGGGTGGCGGCTCGCCGAGCGTGGGGCCGCGCTTCGAGAGGGCGATCGCGTGGATGTGGCGTTCCAGATCGAGCGCGACACCTGGGGGGGACGCGATGCGCTGCAACTCAAGCTCGCGGATCTCCGCGCCGCCGGCTGACGATGCGCATCATCGGCGGAGAATGGCGGAGCCGACGCATCGTGCCGCCGCAGGACGACCGGGTGCGGCCCACGGCCGACCGGGTCCGCGAGGCGTGGTTCTCGATGCTCGGCGATGCCGTCGTCGGCGCGCGCGTGGTCGATCTCTGTGCGGGATCTGGCGCGTTGGGCCTCGAAGCGCTGTCGCGCGGCGCGGCGCACGCCGAGTTCGTCGAACTCAACGGCAAATCCCTCGCGGCGCTGCGCAGCAACATCGAGACGCTTGGGGCTGGCCCCCGCGCGACGGTCCGTCGCGCCGACGCGTTGCGCGTGACGCGAGATGCTGACGCGGGGACGTGGGATCTGGCCTTGGCCGATCCGCCATACGGCCTCGGGATGGCGGCCACCATCGCGGAGCAGTGGCGCGAGACGCCGTTTGCGCCGCTGCTGGCGATCGAGCACCGGGCCAGCGATCCGATGCCCGTCGGCGGCGAGACACGGCGGTACGGCGACACTGCCATTACCTTCTACCGCGTCCCGTCCCCGGAATCGTGACGACACAGCCCCCGCGATCGAACACCCGACTCGGCCTCTACGCTGGCACCTTCGATCCGATCACGAAGGGGCACGAGGACCTCATTCGCCGGTCGCTCGAGTTTACCGACCGATTGGTCGTCGCGGTCGCGGTGAACCCGGACAAGAACCCGCTGTTCAACCCCGATGAACGCACCGGGTTCATCCGCGAGATCTTTGCCGACGAGCCGCGGGTGACGGTGCAGGCCTTCACCGGCTTGTTGGTGGACCTCGCGCGCCAGTTGCACGCGACGATGTTCATCCGCGGGCTCCGCGCCGTGTCCGATTTCGAGTACGAGTTCCAGATGGCGTTGATGAATCGCCATCTGGCCGAAGACATCGAGACCGTCTTCCTCGTCCCGTCGCTCGAGACGTCGTACATCAGCTCGTCGCTGGTGCGGCAGGTCGCGCGGTTCCGGGGGCAGGTGGGCGATCTGGTGCATCCCGTGGTCGCACGGGCGCTCGAGGCGAAGTTTCGCGCGTGAGTGCGGATTTCCTGGCGCAGCTCCGCGCGCGCGCTGCGGCGCGGCCTCGGCGGATCGCGTTCCCCGAAAGTGCCGACCCGCGCGTCCTCGAAGCCCTGCAGCGGCTGGCCCGTGAGCGGGTGGTGATCCCCGTGCTCGTGCTCGATCCTGCGGAGCCCGGCTCGCACGATCGGGCGCGCGCAGCAGCCGACGCGGCCGGCGTCGAGTGGATCGATCCGGCCACGGACTCGCGCACGGAGCGCACCGTGGCGGATCTGCTCGCGACGCGCGGCGCCAAGGGGCTGACCGTGCCGCAGGCGGACGTGTTCGCGCGGGATCCCCTGTTCTTCGCCGATGCGCTGGTACGGCACGGCGACGTGGACGGCTGCGTGGCAGGGGCGGTGCATCCGACGGCCGACGTCATCCGAGCGGCGCTGTGGCTGGTGGGGACGGCGCCCCGGGTGCAGACGGTCTCGAGTGCTTTTTATATGGTGACGCCAGCGTTCCGTGGAGATGTCGCGGAGGTCCTCACGTTCACGGACTGCGCGGTGGTGCCGACGCCCACGCCGGGCCAGTTGGCGGATATCGCGCTGGCGGCTGCCGAGGACCGTCGACGGATCGTGGGGGACGAGCCGCGCGTGGCGCTCCTGAGCTATTCTACGTATGGCTCGGCGGCGGGACCGGCGGTGAAGGCGGTGACCGAGGCGCTCGCGCTGATTCGGAAGGCGGCGCCGACGCTGGTCGTCGACGGCGAATTGCAGGCGGACGCCGCGTTGCTTCGCGCGGTGGGCGCACGGAAGGCGCCGGGGAGTCCGGTGGCGGGGCAGGCCAACGTGCTGGTCTTTCCGTCGCTTGATGCCGGCAATATTGCGTACAAGCTCGTCGAGCGGCTCGCGCGAGCTGCTGCCGTCGGGCCGATTCTGCAGGGGCTCGCCAAGCCTTGCTCGGACCTCTCGCGCGGCGCGTCCGCCGAGGACATCGTGAACGTTTCGGCGATCACCGCCCTGCAGGCGGCCTGAACGCCGATCGACTGGAGACCGGAATGACTTTTGTGCTGAAGAAGCAGGGCGACGTCACCGTGGTGGATGTCGACGGGCAGCTGATCGTCGGCAACCGGCAGGAGCTCAAGCAGCGCGTGCTCGATGAGCTCGAAAAGGGCGAGCGGAAGTTCCTCGTGGACTTCGCCAAGACCGGGTACATCGACAGCTCCGGGCTCGGTGTGCTGGTGTCGTTGTCGAAGAAGATCCGCGAACAGGGCGGCGCGCTTCGCTTGTCGAACTTGAACGACGACCTGCGGACGCTCTTCGAGCTGACGAAGCTCGATACGCTCTTCGAGATCGCGGATTCCCGCGAGCGGGCGCTGGAGTCCTTCTGACGCGCGCCGGAGAGACGCCGATGCGGGTGGCGCTGGAGCTCGAGATTCCGAGCGACCTGGGCCGGATCGAAGGCGTCGTCTCCGAAGTCACTCGCACCTGTGCGGATCTCGCGCTACCGCCGCGCGCGCTGTCGTTGCAGCTGCCGGTCGCGCTCTCCGAAGCCTTGGCGAACGCCATCCGGTACGGGAACGCGGAGGATATGTCCAAGCGCGTCCGGGTCCGCGCCTGCGTCAGCGACACGGCGGTGATCCTCGAGGTGCACGATGAGGGGCCGGGGTTCAATCTCGCCGACTGTCTGCACGATCCGACGACCCCCGATCGCGTCGAGCGCGAGGACGGTCGCGGGCTTTTTCTGATGCAGGCGCTGACCGACGGCTTGGAGTGCACCTCGGTCGGCGGGTCGGTCGTGCGCTTGACGCTCCACCGCGCGTGACCGGGCTGGCGGCGGTCCTCGCCGCCTTCCGTGAAGCCACGGGATGCGCGGCGGCAGTCTGGGAGGCGGTGGACGGCCCCCTGACGCTGGTGGCGGGCGACGTGCCGCTCCCCGCGCCGGACACCGCACTACCGGCGGCACCGTTCCACGCCGAGTTGCCGGGCGGTGTCGCGGTGGTCCCGTTCGGTGGCGCTCGTCGCGGTTGGGTCGCGGTGCAGGGGGGTGGGAGTGCCGGGACGGCCGAGCGATGGGGCCGGTTCCTCGCGCCGCTGTGTGCCCAGTGGCGACGCCGTGAAGATCTCGAAGGCCGCACCGCGCGCGAACTTGCCGAGCGCTACGTCGAGATCGACTTGTTGCACACGGCCGCCGAGATCCTCGGTCGAACGGTCAAGGTCGATGAAACGGCGCAACTGATCCTGCGCGCGATCTGCGAGGCCGTGGGCGCGCGCATCGGCGTCGTGCTGTCGCACGATGCCGCGAGCGACCGGCTCTCGAGCCTGGCCGCCGTCGGCGTTGCCCGAGACGACGTGCCGGTCCTCAACGCGGCGGATCTCTTCTCGCCGGCGGCGCGGGCGTTTCGTGATCGCAGCGCGGTGCACGTCGGTCCGGACGACCCGGTCTCGGATACCGAGGCGGCGCTACGCGACGGCGCGATGCTGCTCGTGCCGGTGGTGTGGGCCGGCGGTGGGCAGGGGCAGCCGCTCGGTGTGGTGGCGCTGTCGGCGCGGCGCGGCGGGCAGGCCTTCACGCCCGCCGAGACGTCACTTGTGGCCGCGGTCGCCGCGCAGGTCGGCATCGCGATGCAGAACGCCGCGTTGGTGCGGGACTCGACCGACCGCCGCGAGTTCGCACGCGAGATGCAGTTGGCGCACGACCTGCAGATGAAGTTGCTGCCGAAGCCGCAGGTGGTGGCGCCGCACGCGAGCGCCGCCGCGCGCGTTGTGCCGGCGGAGAGCGTCGGCGGCGACTTCTATCACCTCTTCCGACTGGAAGCGGGGCGCACCGGGGTGATGATCGGTGATGTGTCGGGGCACGGCTACCGCGCGGCGATGATTATGGCGCTGGCGCTGTCGGCCGCGGCGATCCACGCCCAGCAGGGATCGGACCCCGGCGCCGTGCTCGGCGCGCTCGGCGAGTCGCTCGCTGACGAACTCGAGCAAACCGAGATGTTTCTCACCGCCTGCTATACCGTCCTCGATCCGGCGGCGGGGCAGCTGCACTGGGCGAACGCCGGACATCCGCACGCGTTTCGGCTCGACGCTGCTGGCTCGGCCCACCGGCTCGACGCCACCGCAGCGCCGCTGGGGATGGCGATGGCCGCGCCGCCAGCGGCCCACAGCCGCTGGGTGCCAACGGCGCCCGACGGCGCGGCGGGCGATCTGCTGGTGCTGTTCACCGACGGCCTGCCCGATGCGCGCAACCGAAAGGGGCAGAAGTTCGGGGAACAGAAGCTGCTGGCGCTGATCGCGAAGCATCGCGCGGATCCGCCCGCGATGATCGTTGATCGCGTCTTCGATGCGGTGCGTCGACACGCCGGCGATGCCGCCGGCACCGATGATCTCACGCTCGTCGTGGTGCGGACGTGACCGACGAACGCGTGCGTCCCAAGAAACGGCTCGGGCAACACTTCCTCCGCGATCCGCACGTGCTCGACCGGATCGCCGACGCGGTCGGGGCAGGACCGGACGATACCGTCATCGAGGTCGGGCCGGGCGAAGGCGTCCTCACCGACCGACTCGCGTCACGTGCCGGCCGCGTCATCGCGATCGAGTTGGATCGTGACTTGGTGCCGAGACTTCGGGCGCGGTACGCTGCGCAGCCGCACGTGCGCATCGTGGAAGCCGATGTGCTCGATGTCGATCTGGCCGCGGAAGCGGGTGGGCCGTTTCTGCTGGCCGGCAACGTGCCGTACTACATCACGACGCCGATCCTCTTTCACGCGCTGCGCGCGCCGCGGCCCTCCCGCGCCGTGTACCTCGTGCAGAAGGAAGTCGCCGACCGCGTCGTCGCGCCGGCGGGGCACGACGACTACGGAGCGTTGAGTGTCAACGTGCAGGCGCTGGCCCACGCGACGCGCCTCTTCGTGGTGTCGGCCGGTGCGTTTCGTCCGCCGCCCAAGGTTGACAGCGCCGTGCTGCTGGTGACCCCGCGCGCCGATCCGCTGGTCCGTCCCGACGAAGAGCACGGCTTTCAGCGCTTCGTCATCGCGTTGTTCGGACAGCGCCGCAAACAGTTGCTGCGCGCCGTGCGCGAGGTCACCGACTTGTCGGCGGATCGCGCCGCCACCGTGCTGGCCGAGGTCGGACTCGCGCCTGCCGTGCGCGCCGAGACGCTGCCGCCGGAGCAGCTGGTCTCGCTGTACCGTGCCGTTCAGGTCGCGCGCGCGAGCGTGTAGGCGAGCGTTTCCAGCTCTGCCGCCATATTGACGTTCTGCAAGGCGATGCCATCCACAGCCCGCAGCGGCACGGGCGCGAAGTTGAGCACGGCGCGAATGCCTGCCGCGGCGAGCGCATCCAGCACGGGTTGCGCCGCAGCCGCCGGCACCGCGAGCACGGCGATCTCTGCGCCGAGGCGGGCGACGTCGGCGGCCAGGCTGCGCGGGGACGACACCCGCACATCGCCCCAGCGGGCCCCCACTTTGGACGGGTCGTCGTCATAGACCCCGACGACCTTGAAGCCCCGGTCCGCGAAGCCGGGATACTGCGCCAGCGCCGCGCCGATCTTGCCCGCGCCGACGATCACGACCCGCCATTCCCGCTCGAGGCCGAGAATCTGTCGCAGGTGTTTGCGCAGGGCCGGCACGCCGTACCCGCGGCCGCGGACGCCGAAGCTCCCAAAGCGGGACAGGTCCTTCCGGACCTGGGCCGGCGTCGTGCCGGCATACTGGGCAAGCGCGTCGCTCGAAATGGTCGCGTCGAGGGCATCGCCGGCATCGTCGAGATGCCGGAGGTAGAGCGACAGGCGCCGGATCGCGGGTTCCCCTGCGGTCTTCACCCCCGCAATCTGGCACGGCGCGCGGCGCTTGTCGCCCCTGCTACGTTGGACGGGTGATGCCATCCGCTGAGACTCCCCTCGCGTCGTTGCGGTATCTCGTCGTGGACGTCGAAACGACCGGGATGCGGGCCCGCGAGGACGATCGCGTGACCGAGTTTGCCGCGGTGGCGGTCGATGGGGACGCGATTCAGCCGGTGCTGCATACGCTGGTGAATCCGCGCCGCTTCATTCCGGGGCGCATCTCCGAGCTGACCGGTATCACCGATGCGATGGTGGCCCGCGCCCCCGAGTTCGCGGCCATCGCCGACGACGTCGCCGCCGCGTTGGACGGGCGGATTTTCGTCGCGCACAACGCACAGTTCGACTGGAGCTTCGTCACGGCGGAGCTGGAGCGCTGCGGGGTCGGTGTGCCGGAGCGCCCCCAGCTGTGCACGGTCAAGCTCGCTCGGCGGGTGTTGCCGTTTCTGCCCCGGCGTTCCCTCGACCACGTCACGGCGCACTACCGGGTGCGGATCACCGGGCGACACCGAGCCGATGGGGATGCCTTGGCGACCGCCGAGGTGCTGCAGTTGTTGCTCGCCGATGCCGCGCGCGACGGCGTGGCAACTTGGGGCGCCCTGCAGGCGTTACTCACCAGTGGAACGTCATCGGCGCGCCGCACGCGGTCGCGGATGCCGCGCCCGATGGACCTCGATTCCTTCGATCACTTCGCCTGACGTATGGCTTCCCCAGATCCGTTGCTCGAGACCCGACAGTTCGGCCGCTGGCGCGTTCACGCCATTCAGGCCGGTGGCCAGCAGTTGGACGGCGGCGCGATGTTCGGGGTCGTGCCGAAGCCGTTGTGGGAGCGGAAGATCGCGGCCGATCCCCGCAACCGCATTCCGATGGGGATGCGCTGTTTGCTGATCGAACACGATCTCGGCTTGGTGCTGCTCGACACGGGGGCGGGCAACAAGGAGCCGGAGAAGTTCTACGACATCTACGGCATCGAGAACGCCCGCCGCGACGGGAGCACCGCGCTCGAAGACGGGATCCGGCAGGCGGGGCACGATCCGGCGGACGTGCAGTGGGTGATCAACACCCACCTGCATTTCGACCACGCGGGAGGCAACACGGTGCGCGACGGGGACACGGTGCGCCCCACGTTCCCGAACGCGACGTACGTCGTGCAGCTGGGCGAATATCTCTACGCGACCCACACCAACGAACGGACGGCGGCGAGCTACTTCGCGCCGAACTTCGTGCCGTTGTTCGAAGACGAGCGACTGGATCTGGTGACGGGGAAAACGATGATCCTTCCCGGGGTGACGGTGTTGCCGACGCCGGGGCACGTGCCGCACCACCAGAGTGTGCTGCTCCAGAGCGGGGGCGAGACCCTGTGCTTCCTGGGTGATGTGGTGCCCACCGCGCACCATCTGCCGTTGCCGTGGATTATGGGCTACGACGTCGAGCCGCTGGTGACGCTGGAGAGCAAGCGGTGGCTGCTGCGCGAGGCGGCGGAGGAGGGGTGGACGGTCGTGTTCGAGCACGACGCGCATACGTCGTTCGGTCGGGTGTCCCACGGCGAGAAGGGGTATGGTCTGGCCGCCGTCTGAGGGGCCGACTTGACTCGTTGAGAAGGCCCAAGTACTCTTCATTCAACAACTTGGCCCAAAGTGGGCGAGAGCATCCGCCCCACTCCTGAGCCGCCGCGTGTTCGGCGCGCCACGGAGTCCCTGTAATCGAACGACGCCGGTTCCTCTGGGAATCAGGCCGTCGGCTTGTTTGCGCGGACTCCACCCGAGTCCGCGTTTTTGTTTCTCTGTCAGAGGAGTTTGCCCCATTCAGGACCCGACGAAGCGCATTCGCGTCAACCGCCAGATTCGCCTGAGCCCCGTGCGGGTGATTGCGGCCGACGGTGCTCAGCTGGGCATCATCGACACCGATATCGCCCTCAAGATGGCTGAAGAGCAGGGCCTCGACTTGGTCGAGGTCGCTCCGCTCGCCCGGCCCCCGGTCGTCCGCATTATGGACTACGGGAAGTACAAGTTCGAACAGGCGAAGCAGGCGCGCGTGGCGAAGAAGAAGCAGCACGTGATCGAGTTGAAGGAGGTGAAGTTCCGCCCCAACATCGACGACCACGACTTCGACACGAAGACGCGGCACGCCCGCCGGTTTCTCGAGGAAGGCAACAAGGTGAAGGTGACGTTGATGTTCCGCGGCCGACAGATTGCGCACCCCGAGTTGGGGCGCGCGGTCGTGCAGCGGGTCGCAGCCGAGTTGCAGGATCTCGCCAAGGTCGAGACCGATGCTCGGCTCGAAGGGAAGGCGATGACGATGATCCTCACGCCGAAGTGAGGTAAGGAGCCAGTATGCCGAAGATGAAGCCCCACAAGGGCGCAACCAAGCGGTTCACCACCACGGGCACGGGCAAGGTCCGTCGTCTCAAGGCGGGCAAGAGCCACATCCTGACCAAGAAGACGTCGAAGCGGAAGCGGAATCTCCGCCGCCCGACGACCGTCGCCACCCCGGGCGAGGCGAAGATGTTGAAGCGCCTCATCCTCGCCCAGTAAGGAGGAGCCGACTATGCCACGCGTTCGCAGCAACGTTGCGCGTCTCAAGCGCAAGAAGCAGGTGATGAAGGCCGCTCGCGGCTACTTTGGCGCGCGCAGCAAGCTCTGGGGGCCCGCCAAGGAGTCGGTGGAGCGCGCCTGGCGCTACGCCTATCGGGACCGCAAGAACAAGAAGCGTGAGTTCCGTCGCCTGTGGATCGTCCGCATCAACGCGGCCGCCCACATCAACGGCCTCAACTACAACCAGTTCATCTTCGGGCTCGGCAAGGCCGGCATCGAAGTGGACCGCAAGGTGCTCGCCGAGCTCGCCGTGAACGATGCGGCGGCGTTCGCCCAGCTCGCCGAGAAGGCGCGCGCGGCGCTCGCGGCTGCGTAAAGCAGGCTCGTCTCCCGTGTCCCGGAGCGGCCGCGCGCGCACTCAGCGCCGCGGCCGCTTCCTGTCTCCCCCCGTGATCCCTTCGCGTTCGTGACCCTCGACGCGTTTCTCGCCGCTGCCGCCGCGCTCGAAGCCGACGGCGCGGCGCTCGTGCAGTCTGCCGACTCCGACGAGCGGCTCGCCGACATCCGCGCCGAACTGGTCGGCCGTCAGCGTGGCCGCCTGACCGCCCTGATGCAGGCGCTGCCGTCCCTGCCCGCTGAGCAGCGGCGCGAGGCCGGCGCCGCGGTCAATCGCGTCAAGCAGGCGCTCGAGGCCGCGCTGGACGCCCAAGCCGCCACGCTCGCGGCGGCGGCACGTCGTGGCCCGGCCCTCGACCCCACGATGCCCGCCCGCGATCGCTGGATCGGCGCGCGGCATCCGGTGACCGCGGTGATCGACGAAATCGCGGCGATCTTCCGCGAACTCGGCTTCACGATTGCGCTCGGCCCCGAGGCGGAACGCGACTGGTACAACTTCGGCGCGCTCAACTTCCCGCCGGATCATCCGGCGATGGATATGCACGACACGCTGTACCTGCAGGACGGCGGCGTGCTTCGCACGCACACGTCCCCGGTGCAGGTGCGCACGCTGCAGCAGTACGCGCCGCCCATCCGCATTCTGGCGCCGGGGATGGTGTACCGTCGCGACTTCTTCGATGCCACCCACGCGCCGGCCTTTGCGCAGCTCGAAGGGATGGCGGTCGACGAAGGCATCGGCTTCGCCGATCTCAAGGCGACGCTGACCGAGTTCGCGCGCCGCTTCTACGGCAATTCGCGTCGCGTCCGCTTCGGACCCTCGTACTTTCCGTTCACCGAGCCGTCGGCGCAGATGGATGTCGAAATCGACCTCGGCGACGGCAAGGGGTCGCGCTGGGTGGAGATCCTCGGCTGCGGCCTGATGCATCCCGCCGTGCTCGAGAACGCCGGCCTGGACAGCGAACGCTACACCGGCTGGGCCTTCGGGATGGGCCCCGGCCGCATCGCGATGTCGCGCCACGGCATTCCCGATATCCGCTTGCTGTACGACAGCGATGTCCGCTTCCACGCACAGTTCGCGGAGGGCGGCCGATGATCTGTTCGCACGCGTGGCTCAAGGCCTTCGTGCCGCACACGCTCGATGCGGCCGCGCTCGGTGAGCTGGTGGGCCGACACGTCGCGACGCTCGATGGGATGCGTGCCCTGCGCGCGGACCTCGTGCCGTTCGTCGTCGGCCAAGTGGTGTCGAGCGAGAAGATTCCCGACACCAAGCTGTCGTTCAACAAGGTGGATGACGGCAGTGGGGAGCTGCTCGACGTCGTCTGCGGCGCACCCAACGTGACGGTGGGGGCGAAGTATCCCTTCGCGCGCACCGGCACGGTGATGCCGGGGGGCGCGCTGACGATCGAGAAGCGGAAGATCCGCGGCTTCACCTCGAATGGGATGCTGTGTTCGGCGCGTGAGCTGGGCCTCGGGCAGGAGCACGACGGCATTCTCACACTCAGTACCGACGCGGCGCCGGGCACTCCGCTGCTGCAGGTGATGCCCTTGGGCGACACGCAGCTCGAGTTCGACGTTCTGGCGAACCGTCCGGACCTGTTCTCCCACCTCGGGCTGGCGCGTGAAGTCGCGGCACTCACCGGCGTGGCGCTCGTCGAACCGGCGGAAGTGGGCGCGGTCCCGGCCGGCGCAACGCAGGCCCCCGATGGCGTGCAGATCCGTGTGGACGCGCCCGAGGCCTGCCCGCGCTACGTGGGGGTCGTCGTGCGTGGGGTCACCGTGGGGCCGAGCCCGGAATGGCTCAAGGCCCGCGTCGAGAGTGTCGGTGGCCGCAGCATCAACAACGTGGTCGATGCGACGAACTATGTGCTCCACGGCTTCGGGCAGCCGACGCACGCGTTCGATCTCGCGCGGCTCGCGCAGGGCCACATTGTCGTGCGAGAAGCCCGCGCGGGCGAGACCATCACCACCCTCGACGGCGTGGCGCGCACGCTGGCCGCCGGGACGCTCGTGATCGCCGATGCCGAGCGGCCGCAGGCTGTCGCGGGCGTGATCGGCGGCAAGGACAGTGAAGTCACCGACGCCACGACCGACCTGTTGCTCGAAATCGCGGTCTTCGAACCCCGGCAGGTGCGCCGTGCACGCAAGGGGCTCGGCATCAGCACCGATGCCTCCTATCGCTTCGAACGCGGCGTCGACGCGGCGGCTACGCTGGCGATGGCCGATCGTCTCGCCGCCTTGGTCGTGCAGGTGGCGGGGGGCCAGGTCGCGGGTCGTATCGTCTGCGGCACGGCGCCCGCCGCACGACCCGCCGTGCGTCTGTCACACGCGCGCGTGGAGCGGTTGCTCGGCGACAGTGTCCCGGTCGCCGAGATCGAGCGCTGGCTTGGCGCGATCGGCTTCGCGTGCACGTCTACCGGGCACGGGCAGTGGGACGTGGTCCCGCCGTCGTGGCGGCACGACGTGACCCGCGACGTCGATCTCGTCGAGGATATCGCGCGCTTGCGTGGCTACGATGCGCTGCCGGACACGCTGCGTCCGGCGCGGCCGGGCACGGTGCCCGATCACCCGCTGCACGTCGCGGGGGAGCGTGTGCGCGCGGCGTTGATCGCGGCCGGCCTGTACGAAGTGAAGCCGTTGCCGTTCGTGGCTGGCGCGGATGCCACGCACGCCCGGGTGCAGAATCCGCTCGCCGATGACGAGCCGCATTTGCGACGGTCCTTGCTCGAGACCCTGGCGAAGCGCGCGGAGTACAACCTCTCGCGAATGCAGGGCGACGTCCGACTGTTCGAAATCGGCTCCGCGTTCGAGCGGCGCGACGGATCGACGCTGCCGGTGGAATCCGTTCGGGCGGCGCTGCTGGTGATGGGGCGCCGTCGTCCACCGCATTTCACCGACGACAAGCCGCCGGTGTTCGACGCGTGGGACGCCAAGGGGCTGGCCGCGCAGGTGGCGGCGGTGGCGTTCCCGGGGGCGGCCACGCAGTTGGTCCCAGACGATGTTGGCGACCGTCTGTGGCGCATCGAGGCCGATGGCCGCGCGGTCGGGCACGTCTCGCGTATCGCGCTCGACGCGCCGGTGTGGGCCTCGGCGGCGTTCGGCGTGGAGGTGGCGCTCGGCGAGTTGTCCTCGGCGGCCATCGCGCCCGCTGGGCAGCACGCGTACGCGGCGACGGCCGAGCCGCCGCGTCGGTCACACGTGCAGTACCAGCCTATTCCCACGCAACCGGCGGCCGAGATTGACCTGGCGCTGATTGTGCCCGATGCCGTGGCTGCGGGGGCGATTGACGCGCTCATCCGGGAGACGGCCGGGGAGATGCTCGAGGCGCTCGTCGTGTTCGACGAGTTTCGCGGGCCGGGGGTACCCGACGGGCATCGCTCGCTGGCGTGGCGCTTGACCTTCCGGCATCCGGAGCGCACCCTGCGGGACAAGGAAATCGACGGGCGTCGCGCCGGTATCGTGCGCGCGCTGGAGGCCAAGCTGGGTGTCCGCCCCCGTAGCTGATCGTTCGGCATTCGAGTCGCTGCAGCGACTCGTGCGCCATCTGGTCGACGAGCTCGCGTCGTTTCGGCGACGCGCGCTCGCCGCCGAAGCGCGCGTCCGAGAGCTCGAAGCACGCGAGGGGCCGCCGCCGCAGGTGATTGCCGATCCGGGCTTGGCGGCGCGCATCGTGGAACTGGAAGCGCAGAACGCCGTCCTGCAGCAGCGGATCGCCGAGGCGTCCGGCCGGACCGAGCGGGTGCTGGCGCGGGTCCGTTTCCTGCGTCAGCAGGCCGAGGACGTCGCGTGACCCCGCCCGCCAAGAAGGCCGTGGTGCGTGTCAGCGTCGGCGGCGAAGACTACACCCTGCGCACCGACGCGAGCCCCGAGCACACGCGGGCGGTGGCGGCGTACGTGGACGAGGCGGTGAAGAGCATCACCAAGGCCGGCGCCGCCATCGAGACGCACAAGGTGGCCATTCTGGCCGCGTTGCAGATCACGGACGAACTGCTCCGGGAACGCCACGCGCGCGAGGCCCTGGCGGCCGAGATGGCGGCGTTGGCGGACGAGATTCGTCCGCTCCTCCCGCCCCAGAAGCGGGACTGACGCCGGCGGTAGCCGCCGGCCGACACCGGCCTACCCGATCGACGCGTTGCCGGGTTCCCCGCGCACCCGTAGGTTGCAGAAGTATCCCGTCCCGAGCCCCAGGTGACGGTCGTTCCTGCAGTTAGCACCCGTCGCGGTCCTCGCGTGGACCCCGATCCGGCGCAGAATCCAGGAGGCGGCCCCGCGGAAGGCTCACAAGATGGCGCCGCTCGTCGGCTGCCGTGTGGAGATAGATGCAATGCCCGCATTTCTGCCGCTTCTCATTGGCGGCGGCGCGGCCCTCGTGGCCGCTGCCGTTGCTTTCATTGTTGGTCGCAAGGCCGGACGCAGCGCGCTCGAGCGCGAGCAGCAGTCCGCCCTGACCACCGCTGAGCATCGCGTCCGCCAGCTGGTCGGCGAGGCCGAGCGCGAAGCCGACACCCTCAAGAAGTCCGCCGTCGTGGCGGGCAAGGAAGAGACGCTCCGGCTGCGCGAGGCCTTCGAGGCCGAAGCCCGCAACCGGCGCGCCGAGCTCGAACGCTCCGAGAAGACGCAGGCCGAGAAGGGCCGCGAGCTCGACCGGAAGTCGGACGTCCTCGAGCAGAAGGACAAGGATCTGGCGCGCCGCGCCACCGAAATCGGCCGTCGCGAGAAGGCGGCCGACGACCGGCAGCGGGACCTGGACCGGATCGAGGACGAGGCGCGCAAGCGCCTGGAGGCCATCGCGGGACTCACTGCGGAACAGGCCAAGGCCGAACTGATCCGTCGCCTCGAAGACGAAGCCCACGGGCAGGCCGCGTCGAAGGTGCGCGAGATCCGCGAGCGCGCCCGCCGCGACGCCGACCGCGAAGCCAAGAAGATCGTTGCCTTGGCGGTGCAGCGCATCGCCGCCGAGCACACGAGCGAAATCTCCACCGCGGCCGTGTCGCTCCCGAGCGACGAGATGAAGGGCCGCATTATCGGCCGCGAAGGCCGCAACATTCGCGCGTTCGAGTTGGCGACCGGTGTCGATGTGATCATCGACGACACGCCGGACACCGTCGTGATTTCGTGCTTCGAGCCGGTGCGCCGCGAGATCGGCCGCCTGGCGCTCGAGAAGCTGGTCACCGACGGCCGCATTCACCCGGGGCGCATCGAGGAAGTCGTCGCCAAGGCGCGCGCCGAAGTGGAGCGCGGCATCGTCGAGAGCGGTGAACAGGCGGCCTACGAGCTGGGCATTCACGGCATTCATCCGGAGCTGATCAAGCTGATCGGCCGGATGAAGTACCGCACCTCGTACGGACAGCAGATCCTCAACCACTCGAAGGAAGTCGCGCATCTCGCGGGCATTATGGCGGCCGAGCTCAAGCTCGATATCGCCTTGGCCAAGCGCGGCGCGCTGCTGCACGACGTCGGCAAGGTGCTGACGCACGAGCACGAAGGCACGCACGTGCAGTTGGGCGTGGAAGTGGCGACCAAGTACGGCGAATCGCCGGCGGTCGTGAATTGCATCGCCGCGCACCACGACGATGTGCCGCACGAGAGCGAGGAGTCGGTGCTGGTGCAGGCGGCCGACGCCATTTCGGGGTCGCGGCCGGGGGCCCGTCGCGAGGCCTTCGAGACCTACGTCAAGCGACTCGAAGGGCTCGAGAAGATCGCGACGAGCTACAAGGGCGTCGAGAAGTCCTTCGCGATCCAGGCGGGTCGCGAGATTCGCGTCCTCGTGACGCCCGACCAGATCGACGACGGCCGCGCGCAGCAGCTGGCGGAGGAGATCGCGCGTCGCGTCGAGAACGAGCTGCAGTACCCCGGCCAGATCAAGGTCGTAGTCATCCGAGAAACGAGGGCCACCGACATTGCCCGCTGAACGCATCGACGGCGTCGCGATCGCCGCCGACATCCGTGCCGAAGTCGCGCGCGGTGTCACCGCGCTGGCTCCCACCGGCGTCACGCCGGGACTGACCGTCGTGCTGGTCGGCGAAGATCCCGCGAGCACGGTGTACGTGCGGGCGAAGGAGAAGGCCAGCCTCGAGGCGGGAATGGCCGGGCGGACGTTTCGCCTGCCCGCGAGCACCACGCAACGCGACCTGCTGACGCTGATCGACGAACTCAACGCCGACCCGTCGACGCACGGCATTCTGGTGCAGATGCCGTTGCCGAAGCAGATCGATCCTGCCGCGGTCATCGCGCGGATCAGCCCGCTCAAGGATGTCGACGGCTTTCACCCGGTGAATGCGGGCAAGCTGTTCCTGGGCGAAACGGACGGCTTCGTGCCGTGCACGCCGGCGGGCGTGATCGAGCTGCTCGTGCGGAGCGGCACCGAAATTCGCGGCGCCGACGTCGTCGTGGTGGGCCGGAGTACGATCGTGGGGCGCCCGATGGCCGCGCTGCTGCTGCGTGCTGGCGCGGATGGCGATGCCACCGTCACGATCTGCCATTCGCGCACGCGGAATCTCGCCGCGCACGTCAAGCGTGCCGACATCGTCATCGCCGCTATCGGCAGGCCGGAGTTCATCACCGGCGCGATGCTCAAGCCCGGCGCGACGGTGATCGATGTCGGCATCAACCGCATCGACGACCCGAGCACCAAGAGCGGAACGCGACTTGTTGGCGACGTGCACTTCGCGAGTGCCAGCGACGTCGCCAGCCGCATCACGCCGGTACCGGGTGGCGTGGGGCCGATGACGATCGCGCTCCTGCTGCGCAACACGCTGCGCGCCGCGGAGCGCGCGGCGGCCGCGCCGCGCGTCGTGCAGGACTGACGGCGCGACGTCGGTGAGCGCGGGGGGTGATCCGGGCGCATCGCCGGACGACGCCATTGGCGTCGGCCAGATCGCGCACGCGGCGAAGGACATCATCGAGGGCGCCTTCCCGCGCATCTGGGTGCGCGGCGAGGTGATGGGCCTCAAGCAGTACGCGAGCGGCCACTGGTACTTCACGCTCAAGGACGCCGAAGGGGCCTTGTCCGCGGTGGTGTGGAACGCCAAGGCCAAGCGCCGGACGATCCCCGCCGTACCCGACGAAGGGACGGAGGTGGCGGCGTTGGGACGCCTGACGGTGTACCCGGCGAAAGGCAGCCTGCAGTTCTCGGTCGAGGCGATGGAGGCCGCCGGTGAAGGGCTGTGGCGCAAACAGTTCGAGGAGGCGCGCCGACGACTCGAAGCCGACGGACTGCTGGATCCGTCGCGCAAGCGACCGATCCCGCGCCTGCCGCGCACGGTGGCTGTCATCACGAGCGCGCAGGGGGCCGCGGTGCGCGACGTCATCGCCGTGGTCGGCCGACGTGCGCCGGCGGTGCAATTGGTCCTGGTCGATGCCCAGGTGCAGGGCGATGCGGCACCAGCCAGCCTCGTGGCCGCGCTGGATCGGGTCGCGCGGTGGGGCGGCGCAGACACGGTGATCATCGGGCGCGGCGGGGGCTCCAAGGACGATCTCTGGGCGTTCAATGACGAGGCTGTGGCCCGCGCCGTTGCGGCGTGTCCGGTGCCGATCATCTCCGCCGTGGGGCACGAGACCGACATCTCGCTCACTGATCTCGTCGCGGACCTTCGCGCCCCCACGCCCTCGGCCGCGGCTGAGGCGGCGGTACCGGTGTGGGCCGAATTGCAGGCCGAGGTGCAGGCGCAGGCCCGCCGATTGCGCCAGTCGCTGGTGCAGAAAGCGGCGCGCGCCCGACAGAAGTACGACGCGGTGCAGCGGCAATTACAGCTGGCGTCAACGCGCCTCGTCGAGCGGCGCCGGGCTCGCCTAGAGGGCATCGCGGGCCGACTCGAGGCCTTGAGCCCGCTTGCCACGCTCGCCCGCGGCTACGGGGTGGCCCGCGCCACCGACGGAACCCCGCTGACGCGTGCCATCGCGTTCAAAAAGGGGCTATCTTTCGAGCTTGTGCTCCAAGACGGCCGCGTGCGTGCGACCGCCTCGGAGGTCATTGCTTCGCCCGCCCCCGACGCCCCGTGACGTTCGAAGAGAGTTTGGCGCGCCTCGAACAGATCGTCGTGCAACTCCAGCGTGACGAAGTCACGCTGGAGCAGGCACTGGCGCTGTTCGAAGAAGGGGTGGCCAAGGTGAAGGTCGCGGCTGGCGAGTTATCACGCGCCGAAACGCGTGTGCAGACCCTCGTGGAAGGACCGGATGGCACTCTCGACGTCGCCGATCTCGCGCGCTGAGCCGGCGGATCCCGGCTTCTCGGCTGAGCGCGTCGCGGTAGACGCGGCGCTGTCGGCGTTTTGCGATCGGTATCTCGATGGCCTCGCGGGCACCAAGGTCGCCGAGGCGATCCGATACGCCTGCACGGGCGGCGGCAAGCGCCTGCGCGCGGTGCTGCTGATGTCGGCCTACCGTGCGGCGGGTGGACGCCGGGACGCGACGGCGCTGGCCGCGGCGGTCGAGGTCGTGCACGCCTACTCCCTCGTGCATGACGATCTGCCGTGCATGGACGATGACGCGATGCGTCGCGGGCGTCCCACCGTGCACATCGTGTACGGCGTCCCCGCCGCCACCGCCGCGGGGCTGGCGATGGTGCCGTTGGCGGCGCGCAGCGCCGCCGACGCGGCGACCGATCTGGGGCTGACTGCGCCTGAAGGGGCAGCCGTGGTCGCGGAGCTGATGCGTGCGGCTGGCGGCGGGGGGATGATTGGCGGCCAGTTGCTTGATCTCGAAGGGGAAGGCCGCGACCTGGATCTCTGCGACCTCGAGCGGATTCACCGGCTCAAGACCGGCGCGCTGATCACCGCCTCGGTCGTGCTGGGCGCCCGCGCCGCGCAGGCGAGCCCGGCGGTGCTGGAGGCCTTCGGCACCTACGGCCGAGCGGTCGGGCTGGCGTTCCAGATCGCCGACGACGTCCTGGATGTCACTGCCACGACCGACCAGTTGGGCAAGACCGCCGGCAAGGACCTGACCAGCCGGAAAAGCACGTACCCCGCCGTTCTGGGAATCGAGGGAGCAATCCAGCGGGCCGAGGCGTTGACCGAAGAGGCCTGCAGTGCGTTGCAGGCCGTCGGGCTGCTGACGCCGGAGCTCGAGTACCTCGCCCGTTTCATCGTGGCGCGTCGGTCCTAGACCGCTGCGTTCAACTCCTGTCCGACTATGTCCATTCTCGAGCAGATCCAGTCCACCGCTGACCTCAAGCGTGTCCCCCGTGCCGAGCTGCCGAAGCTCGCGCAGGAGATGCGGGACTTCCTGATCGCGACCTGCGCCCGTACCGGCGGGCACATCGGAGCTGGACTGGGCGTCGTTGAACTGACCATCGCGCTGCACTATGTCCTCGACACGCCGACCGACAAGTTGGTCTGGGACGTCGGCCATCAGGGCTACCCGCACAAGCTGCTGACGGGGCGCGCGGACCGGTTCGACACCCTGCGACAGGAGAACGGGCTGTCCGGCTTCCTCAAGCGGACCGAGAGCGAGTACGACACCTTCGGCGCGGGGCACGCGGCGACGTCGATCTCGGCCGCCGTTGGGATGGCCATCGGTCGCGACCTCAAGGGCGGCAGCGAAAAGGTCTTCGCGGTCATCGGTGACGGCTCGATGTCCTGCGGGCTGGCGTACGAAGGCCTCAACAACGCCGGCGCATCGAAGAGCGACATTTGCATCGTCCTCAACGACAACGAGATGTCGATCGCGCCGAACGTCGGCGCGATGCACAAGTACCTCACGCAGATTCAGCGCAATCCGCTCTACAACCGCCTGCGCGAGAAGATCGGGCATTTCGTCGAACAGCACGAGCCGCTGAATCACCTCGTGCGCAAGTGGGAAGAGAGCGTGAAGGGCTTCCTCACGCCCGGCGTGCTGTTCGAGGAACTGGGCTTCCGCTACTTCGGGCCGATCGACGGCCACGATACCGAGCAGTTGGTCGAGACGCTCGCCGCGGTGCGCGCGATGGACGGCCCGCGCCTCGTCCACGTCATCACGCAGAAGGGGAAGGGCTTCCCCGCCGGCGAGCACGTCGAGAAGTGGCACGCGCTGCCTGCCGGCCACGATCCGTCGACGGGCAAGCAGCTCAAGCCGGCGACCGGCAACCCGAACTGGACCGCCGTGTTCGGCAAGGGCTTGGTCGAGATTATGCAGGACAATCGCGACGTGGTCACGATCACGGCCGCGATGCCCAGCGGCACCGGCACGACGGCGGTGGCCAAGGCGCATCCCACGCGGTTCTTCGATGTGGGCATTGCCGAAGGGCACGCAGTCACCTTCGCGGCGGGCCTCACCACGCAGGGCATCCGACCCGTCTGCGCGATCTACTCGACGTTCCTCCAGCGCGGCTACGACAACATCATTCACGATGTCGCGATCCAGTCGCTGCCCGTGGTGTTTGCGATGGACCGCGCTGGCCTGGTGGGTGAGGACGGCGAGACCCATATGGGTCTCTACGACATCAACTATATGCTCGCCGTGCCGAATATGATCGTCACCGCGCCGAAGGACGGCACCGAGATGATCGGCCTGCTCAAGGCGGGCTTGGCGCAGCAGGCGCAGGCCTTCTGCACCCGCTTGCCGCGCGATACGTCGCCCGACACGCCGGTGCACGCGTCCGAGATTCCGGCCACGCCGCACGCGACCTGGGAAGTGCTGCGCACCGGCACCAGCAAGGTCGCGATTCTTGCCGTCGGCACGATGGTGAACGAGGCACTGGCGGCCGCCGAGGCGCTCAAGGCCGACGGCCTCGATGTCACGGTCGTGAACTGCCGCTACCTCAAGCCGTACGATGCCGTGACGCTCACCGCCATTCTGTCGCAGCACACGCACGTGCTGACGGTGGAAGAAGGGGCGGTCATCAACGGCTTCGGCGCGATGATGGCGGGCGTGATTCAGCGCGAGGCGCCGGAGGTCCGCGTGATGGTGCACGGCGTGCCGGATCGCATCATCTACGCGGCGCCGCGCAAGCGGCAGTTGGCAATGTGCGGGCTCGACAGCGCCGGCATCGCCGAGCGGGTCCGGGCGCTGCACGGGGCAGACGCGACGGTCGCAGGGTGAGACGCGTCGGAGTCGTCGGCCATCGCGGCTACGACGCCCTGCCGCGCATTCTGCCCGGATTCGTGGCCCAGGCGAAGTCGCTTGGGCTCGCGATCGCGTTCGAGCAGGAGTTGCACGAAATCGCCGGGGGCGGGGAACTTCTCGACAGTCCCGAAGGGCTCGATGTGCTTGTCACGCTGGGCGGGGACGGTACGCTGCTCCGCGGGGCGCGCTACCTGGACGGTCGCGGGACGCCGATCCTCGGCGTCAACCTCGGTCGGCTCGGCTTCCTCACCAGCTGCGCTGGCGAAGACGCGAACGATGCCCTCGATCGCTGGGCCAACGGGCACTACCGCGCCGAGGCCCGAATGGCGCTCGAAGCGGTGGCCTTCGCGCACGATGGGTCGGTCAGCGCGCGCTTTCTCGCGCTGAACGACGTCGTGCTGCACAAGGGCGGCTTTGCCCGCGTGTTGCGGATGCGAGTGCGGATCGACAACGACGATATCGGCTCGTACTCGGCGGACGGCATCGTCGTGTCCACGCCCACGGGGTCCACGGGCTACTCGCTGTCCGCCGGTGGGCCGGTGGTCGTGCCGACGGTGGAATCGCTGCTGCTGACGCCGGTGTCGCCCCACACGCTGGCGATTCGCCCGCTGGTGTTGCCGCCGACCTGCGTCGTATCGCTGCAACCGGAAGATGGTCCCGAGGAACTTCTGGTCACCGCGGATGGGCAGGTCGGTGCACATTTCCGGGCGGGGCAGGTGCTGCAGATCCGCCGCGCCGACAACCCCGTGCGCATCGTCCGCTTCCCGGGGACGTCGTTCTTCGACGTGCTGCGACAGAAGCTCGGGTGGGGTGGTCTCGAGGCGCGGAACGAAGCGACCTGAGGGCTCGCTATGCTTGCCGAACTGCGCATTCGCGATTTCGCGCTGATTGAGCAGGTCACAGTCCGGCTCGCGCCGGGATTCAACGTGCTGACCGGCGAGACCGGCGCGGGCAAGTCGATCATCGTCGGTGCACTTGGCCTGTTGCTGGGCGAGCGCGCCTCGGCCGATGTCGTCCGTGTCGGTCGGGACAAGGCGATCGTGGAAGGCACCTTCGAGATCGAAAGACGCCCAGAGTTGCGCGCGCTCCTCGACGAACTCGGGCTCGACGCCGACGAAGGCCCGGTGGTGCTCCGGCGGGAAGTGGCCGCCAACGGACGCGCTCGGGCGTGGGTGAACGGCACCTCGGTGACCGCCGCCGTTCTGGCGCAGGTCGGGCGCCGGCTCGTGGATCTGCACGGGCAGCACGAAGCGCAGACCCTGCTCGACGAAGCCAGCCAACGCGCGATCCTCGATGCGTTTGCCGGGGCGACGGCCGACGCCGACGCGATGCGCACGGCGCACGCCACGCTGGCCCTCGTGCGCCGCGAACGCGAGACGCTCGAGCAACGTCGTGCCGAAGCCACCAAGCGGGCAGACTGGCTGCGGCACGTCGTCCACGAGATCGACGCCGCACGCCTCGAGCCCGGGGAAGACGATCGGCTCGAGGACGAGGCCCGTCGTCTCGAACACGCCGACGAGCTACGTGCCCTCGCGGCGCAGGCCGTGGTCACGCTCGAGGCGGAGGCCGAGGGCGTGCTTGACCGACTCGGCAGTGTGCGGAAGGCGGTGGCGCACCTCGAACGGCTCGACCCGTCGCAGGCCGAGCTGCACCAGCAGATCCTCGCCGCCGAGGAAGCGCTGCAGAGTGCGGCGCGCGAGCTGTCGGCGTATGCCGAAGCGGTGGAGCCGGATCCCGTACGGCTGGCCACCGTGCAACAGCGTCGCGAATTGTTGTACAAGCTGCAGAAGAAGCACGGTCCGACGCTGGCCGACGTCATTCGCGTGGGCGCCGACGCGCGCGCGGAGCTCGATCTCGTGGACGCGGGCGGGCTCGACGTGCAGTCGCTCGCGGCGCGCGAGCGCGAGGCGGAGCAGGGGGTGGCCGCCGCGGCCGCGCGGCTGTCCGCCAAGCGCACGGCGGCAGCGTCGCGCCTCGCCGAGGCGGTGTCGCGCGTGCTGCCGGCGCTCGGGATGCCGGACGGGGCCTTTGCGGTGTCGCTCGCCCCACGCGTGGTGGTCACTGCGGACGGGGCCGAAGAGATCGCGTATCGCGTCCGCCTCAACGCCGGGCACGAGGAGCGGCCGCTGGCGCGCGTGGCGTCTGGGGGCGAGCTCGCGCGCGTGATGCTTGCCCTCAAGACCGTGCTGGCGCAGGTCGATCGGGTGCCCACGCTGATCTTCGACGAAGTCGATGCTGGCATCGGCGGCGCGGTCGGCTTGCAGGTTGGCGATGCGATGCGCGGTCTCGCGGGGACGCATCAGGTGTTTGCCATCACGCACCTGCCGCAGATTGCCGCGCGGGCTCATCATCACGTGCTCGTCGCGAAGGCGGCGAAGGGCGGCATCACCACCACCGACGTGGCGCTGCTCGACGGCGACGACCGCGTGCGGGAGATCTCTCGAATGCTCGGCGGGGATCCCGACAGTGACGTCGGTCGGGCGCACGCGCGCGAGTTGCTGGCATCGGGCGCCAGCGCGCCCACGTCGACTAGCGCGGCTTCAGTGGCCAGTAGAAGCGCATCTGCAGCGCGTCGAGCGAAAGCTTCGGGAGATTCGTCCCGCTGACGACCTGCTGATGGAGGTAGCTGATCTCCATCGGGACCCCGCGCCGGTTCGGGCGCTTGGCGGCGGCGGTGGAGTAGGTGAGGCCGATGCCGACGCGCTGTTCCTGGCCGCCGACGGCGAGGACGCCGTCCAAGCCCACCGGGAGCGGGTCACCCGTCGGGGACTGACTCAAACAGACCGCGCACGCGGTACCGGAGATCGAAAACCGATCGTCGCCACGTGAACGCCAAGCCCACGAGCCGGCGAGCGAGATGTAGTCGTTGAGCACGACACGCGGCGTGAGCTCGATCTGCGTGGTCGCGCCGCGGGTACGCTGCAGGTCGGTGGGTGGCTGGTCGGCAGTGGTTCCGGGCACCGGCGAGCGCGCACCGAACACCGGACCATCGGCCGTCGTGAACTGCGACAGCAACGACATCGTCTCCGACCCGTACTGCACGCGACGCACGAGCACGGTACCCCAGTAGCGCGGCGAGAACTGCACGTCGGTGAACCAGCGCACGTCCGCACTCAGGGCGTTGCTCCCCGTGCCCTGATCGGTCCACAGCGTTGGGCCGGCGGCGTGCCCCAGTCCGGCGCGCGCGGTGACCTTCACCGCGCTGCGCAGCCGCAGACCCGTGCCTCGCATCCGTGCGCTGTCGCTGGCGCCGAAGGAATCGAAGACCTTGAGCGTGAAGCCCGCTCCACCGTCGCCCGCCGTGATGCGCTTGATCGAGCCCAGCGAGTCGAGCCCAAGCGCGAGCACCAGCGTCTGCAGGTCATTCAAGCCCATCCGGGCCGCCGCCTGCACGGGGCGCGCCGTCACCGGGTCGCTCGTCAGCCCGAGCGCGGCGCGCAGTGCGGCGTTCAACGCCGCGAACTCGGCGGCGATGAGCGTGTCGGCGCGCGAACCCGCCAAGGGAACGAACGCGCCGACGCGGTAGATCTGCCCCACCAAGCCGCGCATCTGATTCGTGCGGGTGAGCACGGTGAAGAGCGAGGCACAGGTCCCCGGCGCGGGACCGACCGTGGGAAAGCAGTCTGGCCGCGATCCGACGAGCGCCGTCGCCGCCGAGCCGAGCTGCGTGTCGAGTTGTCCAACCGCCGTACGCGCGGCTGCGCTGGTAATGGCCGGGTTCAGGCCAAGATTCGCGGTCGTCCCCGGCGGATTCGGTCGCGCAAAGAATGCCGAGAAGCTGCGCTGCACCGGCACGGCGACGTGCAGGGAGAGCCAGGAGCTGACGCCGACTTCGAGCTCGATCGGAATTGCCCAGTTGCGCGCTTCCACCCCTCCGAGGACGGCGCCGGGGCTGCCGGTGATGTTCGGGTCTCTCGTCAGGAGGCGGAGCAACGGCGTCGAGTTGTCGAGCCGGGAGGATGCCGGATTGCCAAAGAGCCCGTCGCCGAGCTGGCGGACCGGTCCACCCGACGTCGCTGGTAGCGTCTGGTCAAAGACTTCCCAGCGTCCGCCCAGGCTCAGGCGGATCTGTCCTGGCTTCGGCAACGAGGCGTCGCCGTGCGGATCGAGGATCCGTTGCCCGAGCATGGGCGCCGCGCTGGCGGCAACGCCGCCGGTGGCAAACAGGAACGCCGCGAGTGGGCGGCGGAGATGACGAATGGCGTTCATCGGCACGCCAAAGATACCCCGTCACCGGCCTGTCGTGTCACCGCGCGCCCAACGGAGCGGTAGATTGTCGGGGTGACCGCACTGCCTCCGCTTCCGTGGATCGTGACCGGCAACCACTGGTTGTCGCTGCCCTGCATTCATCCTGCCGACGCGTCGATTCATTGCGTCGGGATGTTGCACCGCGGCTCGCGGGCCGCCATCGAATTCGCCGGTGGCGAGGACTTCGTGCAGGGACGGGCGCCGGCGCTCGCGCGGCCCGTCATTCGGGTCAACGGCACCGAGCTGTCGCTGGCCGCGTCAGGGCTCGCGTGGGAGCGCGCGCTGGAGTGGATTCCCGCGTTCACCGCCGCGACGCCGGACGTGATCGTGCGCGGCACGATCTTCGCGCCGACCGGCCGCGACGCCGACGGCGCGGGCCTCGTCGTCACGCTCGCGGTCGAGAATCGCAGCGGCGCCGCGCTGGACCTCGAGGTCGGGATCGAAGGGGTGCTTGGGCACCGGCAGCAACGGGTCCGCACGCCGCGGCCGTTCGACGATGCGCACCGCGCCGAGGCGGCGGGCGACGGGCTACTCGTCCTCGAGGGCGCCGCGTTGCCTGGGGTGGCCGCGCTGGCCTGGTGCGGCGATGGCGAGCTCGAAACCACGGTCCACGCTGGCGCGACGCCACGGTACGCGCTGACGCGCCGCGTCCGCTTGGCGGCTGGGAGCGCGCAGGACGTGGCCTTCTACTGCGCCGCCGGACCTGAGCGCGACGGCGCACGCGCGACCGCGCAGGTGATGCGGCGTCGAGGCTGGCGCGATCTGCTCGCGCGAACCCGCGACGCCCTGCGCACGCTCGAGCAGTCGACCGGTCACGAGGGGCTCGACCGGCTGATGCAGCGCAATCTGCTTTTCGGGTACTTCTACGCTGTCGGTCGGGCCCTCGACGACGCGCACTTCTACTGCGTGCGCACCCGCGTGCCCTGGCACTCGGCGGGCGTGACGGTGCGCGACACCGACGCGCTGCTGTGGACGATTCCAGCGGTGCAGCTTGCCGACGCCGGCTTGGCGAAGGAACTGCTCCTGCGGATGTGCGAAGTGCACGGCTACGCGCCCGGGCAGGGCGTGGCCTACTTCGACGGCACGCTGTTCGAACCCGGCTTCGCACTCGAAGGCGTCGCCGCGTATCCGATCGCCATCGATCGCTACATCCGGGACACCGAAGACGACCAGATTGTCGAAGACGCGATGGTCGGCGACACGCTGTATCTGTGTCACGAAGACCTGCAGGCGCGGCGGCACCCGAGCGTCGCGCTCTACGGCACCGACGTTACGCCCGCGGGCGACCCTCCGGTGCAGGCGTTCACGATGCACGCGAACGCGGCGGCGGCCTTTGCCTTGGAGGTCTTCAAGCGCACCCTCGACGAGGAAACCGCGAAGGAGGTCGCCGACCCGGAACCGGTTCGCGCCGCCGCGCGCAAGCACTTCGTCGCGAAGGGGGCAGGGAGCAGCGACGTGTTTGCCGCGTCGTCCGACCTGCTCGGGGGCCACAGCACGGCCGACCTCCCCTACGCGTCGCTGGGCTGGCTCCCGCAGTTCGAGTTCTGCGCGCGGAGCGACGCGCTCTACCGGCGGACGATGGCGGCGCTCGGCACGTCGGAGCCATCGTGGCTGGTGCAGCAGTGCGCGCGGCTGATGGGCCCGGATGCCGAAGCCGTGCTGGCGTGGTTGCGACGGGCGCCGTTGCACGACGGCTTGGCGGCCGAGGTGATCAACGGGGCGGGCGGCGCGGTTCGAAACGGCGGCGACGCGTCGTTGGCCTGCCTGCTGGCGTATTCCATCTGGTACGCCGTGAACTCGCTCGGCGCATCGCCGGAGTAGCTCGGGCGCGGGTTCCACGCGGCGGGACCTTGCCCCCGCGGGTCCAGTGTCGCGAGATTTCCGGGACGCGGGAGTAGCTCAGTTGGTAGAGCACAACCTTGCCAAGGTTGGGGTCGCGGGTTCAAGTCCCGTCTCCCGCTCTGACAGGATGAGATTGCATCGAACGGGGGTGGCGACAGCCACTCCCGTTCGGCATTCTGTCGAGTGGCAACGGACGCCGCACACCCGGGTGGCGAAACTGGTGATACGCGAGGGACTTAAAATCCCTTGCCACGAAAGTGGCGTGCGGGTTCGACCCCCGCCCCGGGTATTCGACCGCACATTATCGGCGTCGGGACGACTCGACGCGGAGGCCCCGCGTACGTGACGATGCAGACCCAGGAAATCCGGACCGCCGACTTTCTGCGCCCCGGGACACGTGCGGTGACGGAAGCGGGGGACGACGCGGCGTCTCCCGATCTCGGACTCGGGCGCGGGCTCGCCGAGCGCGGCGGGCGTCGCTTGCTCAACCGGGACGGCACCTTCAACGTGCGTCGCCTCGGGCTGGCCTTCGGGGAGCGATTCGCCCCGTACCACGAGGTGCTGGAACTGAGCTGGCCCCGGTTCCTCGGGTTGGTGTCGGGGCTCTACCTCGCGGTGAATCTCTTCTTCGCCGCGATCTATTGGCTGCTGGGTCCCGGCGCACTGAGCGGCTTTGCCAACGACACATCGATCCAGCGCTTCGGCCACGCGTTCTTCTTCAGCGTCCAGACCTTCGCGACCATCGGCTATGGGCAGATCGGTCCGACGACGCTTGCGGCGAACGTCGTCACCGTGATCGAAGCGTTCACGGGGCTGCTCGCCGTTGCGCTGCTGACCGGCCTCATCTTTGCCCGCTTCGCCCGCCCCGTGGCCGCGATCCGCTTCAGCCGGCAGGCGCTGATTGCGCCCTACGAGCGGGGGCTTTCGCTGCAGTTCCGGATGGCCAACCGTCGAGCCAGCGAGATGATCGACCTCGAGGCAAGGGTGCTCTTTGCGCACTTCGTCGACACACCGGACGGGCGCCGGTTGCGGCGATTCACGCCGCTCCCCCTCGAGCGCGACCGGGTCACGTTCTTTCCCACCTCGTGGACCGTCGTGCATCCGATCACGCCCGAGAGCCCCCTGGCGGGACGCTCGGCTGCCGACCTCGCCGCGATGGACGCGGAGTTTCTGGTTCTGGTCTCGGGCGTCGACGAAGTCTTCGCGACACAGGTGCACGCGCGGACGTCCTATCGGGTCGATGAATTGATCTGGGGCGCGCGCTTCGACGAAATCTCGGTCAATGCGCCGGATGACCCGCGGCTGTCGGTCGATATCTCGCATATCGACGACTACAAAAAGGTGTAGGACGTCGATCCCGAGCGAAGTCGTCGTTGTTCCCCCGAGAACGCTACCCGAGCGGGTAGCTTCCGAGG
This sequence comes from Gemmatimonadaceae bacterium, assembly GCA_033763905.1. GTDB lineage: Bacteria > Gemmatimonadota > Gemmatimonadetes > Gemmatimonadales > Gemmatimonadaceae > JAJTHG01. The sequence goes on along the minus strand of JANRJP010000007.1, from coordinate 33 downwards.
TCCCTCGAAACGGGTAGGATTCAAGGCTGAGCG
>JANRJP010000006.1:0-54849 GCA_033763905.1 Gemmatimonadaceae bacterium | reverse complement strand
TATCCGACCTGGCACCCGCCGGTGGATCCCGTGTCGGGCTGTTCCTTCGGGCACGAGCACGGTCGGGATCCGCACGGCTCTCGGCTCTACGCCAGCGTCGGGGATCTGCCCTTCGGCTACGCCAACGAGCAACTCGATCAGGCGGGGCTCAACATCCACCGCCACGAGGATCACGTCGGGCACAAGATCGAATGGGAGAATGATTTGCTGGTCGAGCTTCCCGGCACGGCGAGCCAGTTGCTGCAGGTCCGCTGCGACGTGATGACGAAGCTTCACCAAGGCACGCATTCGCGGGATGCCTTTACCAACAACCTGCACGAGCTCAACTACCATATCCGGTGCAACGAAGGCACCGAGATGCACATCACGATGCTCTCGGCCATCGGCCGGCCGGGCGAGTTCGAGCGCAGCTGCGGCGGCACCGTGGTGGTGGGGCCGGCGACCCCGGTGAACTCGCCGGCCGGCGGCGGACAGCGGCGCATTCCGCACATCTCGTGCATCCAGGACCGCATTCTGCGGCCGCTCGGTACCCGCAGCGACTTCGGCTCGCTGCACGAGAGTTGGGAGACCTCCAACAGCATTCGCGCCGCGAACGGCCGCACTCTGGCGAGCTTCAATCCGTACTTCCAGGTGTTCCGACCGAGCCGCTACTTCGATCCGGCGGCACCTGATGGCGTGGGGCGACCGGTGGATCTCTGTTACGCCGTCGGCCCGTCGGGCGAACGCGCGCAGGGCGGTGAGTGCGCGGTGTCCACCGACAGCGGTCGCACGTTGGGCGTGCTGTGGAACGAGCCGCGATCGGTGTTCAACGGCGCGCGACGGCAGGTGGACATCAACGACAACAACATCGACAACGCCAACGGCCCGCGGGTGTGGTACACCGATCCCTTCGGTCGCGACGCCCGTCCCGAACCATTCCCGGGATCGATTCGGCAGGTCATCGCGCAGGTCCGCAACAACTGGGGCTTCGACATCCAGGGGCCCGTGATCGGCGGCAACCGATCCTACAGCGGCGCCGGTACGCGCGCCCCCAACTGAGCACCGTATGGCCCAGTACGTGAATCCTTTCCAAGCCGGTCAGCATCGACCCTCGACGCGCGGCGTCGCGCAGCCGGCGCCGTCGGTCGAGCGCAGCGGCGGCCCGGGTGCGGGGGCTATTCCGGCTGCCGCGGCGCGCCCGCCTGAGATCCCGCTCCCGCGGACCAGTCGATCGGCCACGCCGCACGCGGTGCTCGTGGCCCCGCGCCGCGCGCCGATGAAGTTGATGGAAACCGCCCTGATCTCTGCGGGCGCAGTCCCGGGCGTCGTCCCCGGCGCCAGTGAAGCGCGGCTGCGGAGCGTCCTCGCAGCGCCGCCGTCGAGCGCCGTGCTGGCGGTGGCGTTCGCTGCCCTCGTGGACGACCCGTCGGCACATACCGACCGCTTCGGCACGGTGGACGCACAGCGCAGCGAACGCGAGCGGCTCTTCGGGCTGATGGCGCGGCTCGCGCGTCCCGGCGCCCGGCGCGACGATGCGTTGCTCCGCGAAGCCCGCGCCGAGATCCGGCAGGCGTGTTTGCGACCCGCGCCCCCAGAGACCGACGACGTCGAACAACTCTTTCACGAAGCGCAGCGCTTTCAGGAGCAGGACGACCTGGGCGGCGAGGATGCGATCGATGCGCTCTTCACCCAGCGCCGCGCCGAGTACGAGCGGAGCGGGCGGTGGCGCGGGACGCTGCTCGAGTTGCGCGCGTGCTTCTGGTACTTCTGGCTCTGGGAAGAGCGGCTCGGCGGGGCGACGTCCAACTCCGACGCCGAGCGCGAGTCGATGCGGGCGCTGTATCGGCAGATCCGCGCCCAGTGGGACGAGCTGTTCGAGGAGGTCGAGCGGTCGCTGGAGTGGTTCCGTCCGCCGCGACTGTCCGGCGCCGTGCGGGCCGCGACCGGCTGAGTCTCCCGTAGGTCGCCGCCTAGGGTGCCTACCCTTGCCGGCGCGTGTTCCCGCCGCAACCGTAGAGCACACTCTCCCACCGTTCGGGCGACTATGAGCTACGGTATTTCCCGCGCTGCGGTCCTCGGCGCCGGCGTGATGGGCAGCGGCATTGCCGCACATCTCGCGAACGCCGGCATTCCCGTGCGTTTGCTCGACATCGCGTCGAGTGGGGACGGGCCGCGCGATGCGCGGGCGCGGGACGCGATCACGCGATTGCTCGCCGCCTCGCCGTCGCCCTTCCTGACGCGGGAGGCTGCGGCGCTCGTGTCGCCGGGCACGCTCGAGGACGACCTCGCGCAGTTGGCGGATTGCGACTGGATCATCGAAGCGGTGCTCGAGGATCTGCCGACCAAGCAGGCGCTGTACGAGCGGCTCGAGGCGGTGCGCCACGACCAGGCGATCATCACGTCGAACACGAGCACGATTCCGCTCGCGCAGCTCGTGGCGGGGCGGTCTCCGGCGTTCGCGGCACACTTCGCCGTGACGCATTTCTTCAATCCGCCGCGCTGGATGTCGCTGCTCGAGCTCGTCGGCGGCCCCGCCACGCGTCCGGCCGTACTGGACGCGCTGCAAGCCTTCGGCGACCTGCGGCTCGGCAAGCGGGTGGTCCGCTGCCACGACACGCCGGGCTTCATTGCCAATCGCATCGGGACGTTCACGCTGCAGATCGCGCTGCAGGACGCCATTGCGCTGGGGCTCCGCGTCGAGGACGCCGATGCGATCTGCGGCAAGCCGATGGGTCTGCCCAAGACCGGCGTGTTCGGGTTGCTCGATCTCGTGGGGCTGGACCTGATGCCGCGCGTCACCGCGTCGTTGCTCGCCAACTTGCCACCCCACGATCGCTATCGGCGGCTGGTGCACGAGACGCCGATCGTCGCGACACTTGTGGCCGCTGGCTTCACCGGCCGCAAGGGTGGCGGTGGGTTCTACCGCATCACCAAGCGGGCTGACGGCAGCAAGCAGACGCAGGTCGTCGATCTCGCCTCGGGGGCGTTGCGCGATGCCGGCCCGCCGACGCTCGCGAGTGCGCGCGCGCGCCATCTCCGCGATCTGCTCGCGGCCACCGATGTCGGCGGTGAGCTCGCGCGACGCGTGCTGACGCAGCTTTGGGCCTACGCCTTCGAGGTCGGCCCGGAGATCGCGGACGACTTCGCGTCGGTCGATCGTGCGATGCGCGATGGCTTCGGCTGGACGGCCGGCCCGTTCGAGATGGCCGACGCATTGGGCCTCCGCGCGGTGGTGACGTTGCTCGAGCAACGGGGCGAGGCGATTCCGCCGCGCTTGGCCGCCGCTGTCGCCGCCGGAGGCTGCTACCGCGTGGCCGGCGGCGCGTTGGAGCAGAGCGATGCCACCGGCGGCTGGCACGCGGTGCGGCGCCCGGAGGGGGTCGAGACGCTGGCGGACGTCACCCGTCGCGCGCGCCCGCTCGAGAAGAACGGCAGCGCCGCCCTGTGGGATCTCGGCGACCGCGTGCTCGGCGTGGAGTTCAAGGCCAAGATGAACGCGCTCGATGGCGACGTGATGCAGTTGCTGCATCGCGCCATCGCACGCGCGGGGCAGGGTGACGGCGCCTTTGGCGCCATCGTATTGCACAATGACGGGGCGCACTTTTCGGTCGGTGCGAATCTCGGCGTGCTGTTGTACGCGATCAACCTCGCGGCGTGGCGTGACGCCGAGAAGCTCATCATCGCGGGCCAGGAGGCCTACGCGGCGCTTCGGGCGGCCCCGGTGCCGGTGATCGGCGTACATCACGGGATGGCGCTCGGCGGTGGCTGCGAGGCGCTGCTGCACTGTGATGCCGTGGTCGCGCACGTCGAGGCCACGATGGGGCTTGTCGAGACCGGGGTCGGATTGATTCCCGGGTGGGGCGGGTGCACACGGATGCTGCTGCGCGCCATCGCCGCCGGCGACGCCAATGACCCGATGGCGGCGATCGTTCGCACGATGGAGTTGATCGGCAAGGCCAAGACGTCGAAGAATGCCGTCGACGCCAAGCGGCTGGGCTTGCTGATGCCGCACGACGTGATCGTGATGCACCCGGACCGCCTGCTCGACGAGGCGAAGCGGGTCGCTCGCGAGATGGCGCCGACGTATGTGCCGCCGACGCCGGCGCGCGTCCGCTTGCCCGGGACGGCGCTGGTACCGGTCATCGAGGCGGGCGTGCAGGGGCTCGTCGCGGCCGGGGAAGCCACCGCGTACGACGCCGTCGTGGCGGGAGCGCTCGCGCGGGTGTTGACCGGCGGGGAAGCCACGCTGGAACGCACGGTGCGCGAGCGGGATCTGCTGGCGCTCGAGCGCGAGGCCTTCCTGCGACTGATGCGCGAGCCGAAGACGCGGGAGCGGGTCGAGCATATGCTCGCGACCGGCACTCCACTGCGGAACTAGGCGTCGACGAGGGGGAAGAGCAGATGAATCGCCGTGCCGACACCGATGTCGCTCTCGGCCGCCACGTGCCCCTCGTGCTGGCGCATTCCGCCGTAGACCACGGCCAGCCCGAGCCCGGTGCCGGCGCGCCCCTTGCTGCTGTAAAACGGCTCGAAGATGCGTTGCAACTCGTCGCGGGCGATCCCCGTGCCGCTATCGCGCACGGTCAGGCGGGCGAAACGGCCGGCGGGCAGCGACGCGCCGAAGGCCTGCGTCGGACTGTGGTGGAAGACGAACGACGTCTCGATCGACAGCTCGCCCTGCCCGCCCATCGCGTGGGCGGCATTGGTGACGAGATTGAGCAACGACTGATCGACGAAGGTGCGATCGGCGTTCACGATCAGGGGATCGGGCGCCAGCGCTTCGTGCACGGTCACGCCACGCGTCAGGATCGTCGTGGCCATCTGCCGGAACCCGCGCACGCAGTCGTTGATGTCGATGTGCTCGCGCTGCATCGGCTCGCGACGGGCGATAAAGAGCAGCTTTCGCGTCAGCGACGCGGCACGCTGCGCCGCGACCGTGATCGACTGCAGGTCTTCGTGCACATCCGCGCCAGTCGCAATGCTCTCCTCGAGCAACTCGGCCGACGTGATGATCACGTTGAGTACGTTGTTGAAGTCGTGCGCGACCCCGCCGGCGAGCAGCCCCAGCGCCTCCATCTTCTGCGTTTCGCGAAGATCGGCTTCGAGCCGGCGCTGTTCATCCACCAGCAGGGCCAGCCCGACGCGATCGCCCACCGACGCGGCGAATTCCTGCTCGGCGATGCTCCACTCGCGCGTGCCGCCCACGTGCTCGAAGCACACGATGCCCAGCGGCCGGTCGTCGGCACGAATGCTCGTGTCGAGCAGCGCGCCGATGCCCAAGGGAATCGTGTAGTCGGCGCGGAACTCGGCGAGGACCGCATCGTCGACGGCGTCGCGCACCGGCAACACGCGCTGCGAGTGCAGGGCTCGCCAGTAGACCGGATGCGACGTCTCGCTGATCGCGTGCACATCCCAGCCGGGAATGCCGTTCGACCACGTCGGCGTGGAATAGAGCGTCGCCGCGGAGCGGTCATAGCGCCAAACCGTTACACGGGCGACGCGCAGCGCGCGAGCGGCCACGTGGCAGATCTCACTGACGGCCGCATCCAGATTCGGCCGGGAAACCACCGCCAGCCGCGTCAGCACGTCCTGGAATCGACGAGCCTCGGCCTCGAATCCCAGGAGGGCCATCCGCGGCTCGGCAACATCGTCGTCGCCGACCGTCTCGCTCATCACATCCATAGCCGATTGAAATACCGCCGCGACGTTGCGGTGACAATCCTCCGGATGGGCAGGGTCGACTCGACCCGCCGATCCGTCGTTCCCGTCGCATCCGCTCACTGACCCTTCCGCCACCGCCACCAATGCCGACCTACAAGGCCCCGCTCGACGACATCCGCTTCGTGCTCCACGACGTGCTCGGCACGGACCGGATCCAGCAGCTCCCCGGCTACGAGGACGTCACCCCCGATCTGGTCGACACCGTGCTCGACGGGATGGCCCAGGTCTGCGAGGAGATGCTGTTTCCGGTCAACCAGTCCGGCGACGCGATCGGTTCCACGGTGGCCGACGGGGTCGTTACCACGCCCCCAGGGTTCAAAGAGGCCTATCAGGCGTTCTGCGAGGCGGGGTTCACCGGCCTGGCCTGCGATCCAGCCTACGGCGGGCAGGGGCTCCCGCTCACGCTCCGGTTCGTGCTCGACGAAATCGTCTGCTCCACCAACCTGAGCTTCGGGATGTTTCCGGGGCTCACCTTCGGGGCCTACGAAGCCCTCCACGCCTACGGCAACGACGAGCTCAAGGAGCGGTATCTCGCCAAGCTGGTCTCGGGCGAGTGGGCCGGCACGATGTGTCTCACCGAGCCGCACGCCGGGACTGATCTGGGGATCATCACGACCAAGGCCGTGCCGGCGGGAGACGGCGCGTACCACGTGACCGGCTCGAAGATCTTCATCACGGCCGGCGAGCACGACCTCACCGAGAACATCATCCACCTGGTGCTCGCCAAGCTGCCAGACGCCCCGTCCGGCTCGCGGGGCATTTCGCTCCTGCTGGTGCCCAAGTACCTGCCGACGGACGACGGGACGCCGGGGACCCGCAATGGCGTTACCTGCGTCGGCATCGAACACAAGATGGGGATCAAGGCCAGTCCCACCTGTCAGCTGCAGTTCGACAACGCCAAGGGCTGGCTCGTCGGCGAGCCGCACAAGGGACTCAAGGCGATGTTCGTGATGATGAACGGCGCTCGCCTGAATGTCGGGATGCAGGGGCTGGGCCTGAGCATCACGTCCTACCAGAATGCGCTGCAGTACGCCAAGGATCGCCTGCAGATGCGCGCCCTCACCGGACCGGCGCAGCCGCAGGCCGTGGCCGATCCGATCATCGTGCACCCCGATGTGCGGCGCGGCCTGATGACGATGAAGGCCTTCAACGAAGGCGCACGGGCGCTCGCGTACTGGATCGGGATGGAGATCGACATCGAGCTCAAGCACCCCGACCCAGCCCGCCGTCAGGAGGCCGAAGATCTGGTCGCCCTGATGACGCCGGTGATCAAGGGCTTCCTCACCGATTTCGGCTTCGAGTGCACCAACATCGGGCTCCAGACCTACGGCGGCCACGGCTACATCCGCGAGTACGGGATGGAGCAGTACGTCCGTGACGCCCGCATTGCCCAGATCTACGAGGGCACCAATGGCGTGCAGGCGATGGACCTCGTCGGCCGCAAGTTGCCCGCCGAGATGGGGCGGCTGCTCCGTCGCTTCTTCCAGCCGACGCACGAGTTGATCGAGCGGGAATCGGCTGGCGAACTGCGCGAACTGGCGGAGGCGCTCGGGCAGGGCTTCCGTCGGCTCCAGCAGGCCACGCAACTGATCCTGGGTCGCGGGCTCAAGAACCCGAACGAGGCCGGCGCAGCGGCGTCGGACTACCTGCGGATGTTCGGGTTGGTCGCCGTCGGCACGATGTGGCTCCGGATGGCGCGTGTGGCGCAGGACAAGCTCGCCGCCGGCCCCACGCCGGAGCGGGCGGCCTTCTACCGGTCCAAGCTGGTCACGGCCAAGTTCTGGCTCACCAAGGTCGTGCCGCAGGTGCACGGGCTGATGGCCGCCATTCACGCCGGCGGCGAGACCGTGATGGCCCTTGAGCCCGACGCGTTCTGACCCCCTCTTCCTCTGGCGTTCGGTCCGTTGGTAGTTTCCGGCGCCCTTTTTCACCGGCACCCCGACCCCGAATCCAGCGCAGATGTCGAAGCAGGACCTCATTGAAGCCGAAGGCGTGATCACGGAAGTCCTCCCCAACGCGACCTTCCGGGTGCAGATGGAAAATGGACACGAGGTCTTCGCGACGGTGGCTGGGAAGCTGCGCCGCTTCAACATCCGGGTGCTGGCCGGCGATCGGGTCACGCTCGAGCTGTCCCCGTACGACTTGACGCGCGGTCGCATCACATTCCGCCACAAGTAGCGCCTCGGACGGCTGGTCCCAGCCCCGGGACCCGATCAGACGGCACATCCGAACGGCCCCGGTTGACCATCAACCGGGGCCGTTTTGCGGCCGATACTGAAAGCACGACGCCCTCCGGTGTTTGCCGGCCGGCGCCCGCGTTTCCGGTCCCTGTGCTCCGCTCCGTCTTCTCAGAGCTTCCGGCGTCGTCCGTCTCGGACCGCCGCCGCCACCAGTTCGTCGCGTTCACGCGGCGCGCGATGGTGGTGTTGTTCGCCTTCCTCGCGGCCGACCTGACGGCCGCGGGCGTCTTGGGGTGGACGGAGTTTCTGCGGCCAGCGGCCGTGTTCGCCGGGTGGCTGCTCGTCTGCGTGGGTATCATCACCATCGTCCGACGCGACCTGTCCGAGTCGCAACTCGAGCGCGTCATCCTGTGGTCGTTCGTCTGCCACGTGCTCGCCGCGCTGGCGGTGCACTGGTGCGCCGGCGGCGGCTGGTGGCTGGGGACGATCTACCTCAGTGTGATCGTCATCGTCGCGGTGTCAATGCTCGACGGCGGCGGCGCCACCGTGATCGTGGCGCTGGCGACCGGCGGTTGGGCGATGCTCGTCTGGTCTCAGGCAGTCGGCCTCGCCGAGGTGGAGCCCTGGTTCGATCTGCCGAGTCTGCGCGGCAATCTGCCGGTGGCCGCCGCGCAGGTCGTCTTCGGGACGATCGGACTCGCGGCGCTGGTCATTCTCCAGCGGGCGCAGGTCCGTGCCGTGCGAAGCAACGAGGAAAGCTGGCGCCTGCTCGTCGACACCGCGCCGGATATGATCTTCACGCTCGATGCGCAGGCCCGCATCATCTCAGCCAATGACACCGTGATGCGCCAGATGGGCTACGACCGTGCTGACCTCCTCGGCCGGTCGTACCACGAGCTGGTGGATGGGGACACCGAACTGGTCGAAGAGCGCTTCGCGCAGGTGTTGCTGGGCGAGCCGGGCCGCTTCGAGCATCGGGTGCTGCGGGCAGATGGCAGCGTGGGCTGGCTCGAGATCTCGGTCGCGGCGGTACACGAAGAACTGCAGACGATCGGTCTGCTCGTCACCGCACGCGATGTCACCTCAGAGCGTGAGTCCAATGCCGAGCGTGAACAATTGCAACACGAGTTGGCACAGGCGCATCGGATGCAGGCGGTGGGCACGCTGGTGTCAGGCGTCGCGCACGAGCTCAACAATCCGCTCACCGCGATCATCGCGTTCACCGAGCAGCTCTCCGACGAAGAACGCGACCCCGAGCGGCGCGAAATGCTGGCGATGGTGCACCGGCAAGCGCTGCGGTCGCGCGACATCGTGCGCGACTTGCTCGCGGTCGTCCGCAAGCGCGAAGGCCGACCCGCCGAACCAGTGCGCTGGCAGGACGTCCTGGGGCGGATGGAAGGCGTCCTGCGCGCCGAAGTGGAGCGACTGGGGGCACGACTCGTCATCGATCGCCGCAGCGAATCGGCCACGGTGGTCGCCGATCCGGTTGGGCTCGAGCAGGTGCTCACCAACCTGGTCGTGAATGGCGCGCAGGCGGCCGGCAACGGCGGCGCCGTACACGTCCGACTCGTCGTGCTGTCGGAGTTCTGTCAGCTCATCGTCGAAGACGACGGCCCGGGCATTCCCGCCGACGTGCTCGGGCGCATTTTCGAGCCGTTCTACACCACCAAGCCGGAAGGCACTGGCACCGGACTCGGTCTCTCGGTCTCGCTCGGCGTCGTCCAACAGTCGGGAGGCACGATTCGCGCCGAGAACCGCCGCTGGACCGAGGGGGGCGGCGCGCGCTTCATCGTGACGCTGCCGCGGGCGACGGCGAGTGCCGCCGACGAATCCGCGGGGCTCGCCGGTGCCGCGGCCGTCGGTGGTGCCGCTGGCGTCGGAAGCCTCGCCGCGGAACCCGCCGTGCCAGCCTTCAAGGTCACGACGTCGGAGTCGGCCCGGCTCGCGGAAGCGGATCCCGCGGACGTGCGCGAGACCGCGGCGCCGATCCTGTCGGCGCCAGCGCCCAAGTCGGTGCTCATCGTCGATGACGAAGACGTGATTCGCCTCGCGCTTCGTCGCTATTTCCAGCGCCGCGGCTGGGTCGTGCTCGAAGCCGCCAACGGCCAACTCGGCCTCGATCTGCTCGAGCGCACGGAGTGCGCGCCCGATGTGATCATCAGCGACTTGCGGATGCCCGGCGTCGGCGGCGTGGAGTTGCACGCCCATCTGAGCGTGCGTCGCCCCGAATTGTTGCAGCGGCTGATCATCAGCACCGGCGACGTCGCGAGCCCCGAGGCCGCGGAATTCCTGGAGCGTGCCGAGTGCGTGGTGCTCGAGAAGCCCTTCGATCTGGCCAAGCTCGGCGAAGCGGTCGATCAGTTGCTCGCGGCCGTCGTCGCGCACGAGGCGGCCTGATCCACTGCAGCGTGTCCCGGCCGAGCGCGGCGTCGGGACGAGCGAATCAGGCGGGCTGCTTCGTCGGTAGCTGATACAGGTGCCACGTCACCGCGCCGCCAATCACGGCGAGCACGGCGGCGAGCCACAGGGTCGGCACGGCAGCGACGGTGAGCGCCATCGTCCCCCACATCACGCCCAGCGAGACCAGCTTGACTCGGGCGGGAAAGCCGCGCCCCTCCTTGTAGTCGCGGAGGTAGCCGCCAAACCAGCGGTTGGTCAGCATCCAGCGGTGCAGGGCCGGTGAACTGCGGCTGAAGGCCCACGCCGCGCCCAGCAGGAAGCAGGTCGTCGGCAGCAGGGGGAGGAACATCCCCAGAATGCCCAGCCCGAGCGACACCCACCCGAGCGCAAGCATCACCAGCCGGCGCGTTCGCGACATCGCCGGTCCGAGGGGGAGACTGACCTCAGAGGCGTTCGGAATCGGAGCGGCGGGGCTGGCCATACGACGCATAAGCTAAAGGGGTGCACGCCTCGGTGCGGAGGGTGCGGCAGGGGGGAGGGACGGTTGACGGTCGCCCCCCTCTTCTGGGGTATCGGCAGAAGGGTCACACGGATTTTGTGATATTTGCCCATTGCAAGGGCGAATTCTGCCGAGGCACTCGACATCTGCGCCGCACCTGTTGACTTTGCCGAAATGCGGCCGCTTCCCACCTCCCCCGATGCCTTTGTCGGCGCCAGCTGGGCAGACATTTCCCCGTATTACGACGATTTGGCGGCGGCGTCGGTCGACGCATCGACCGCCGAATCGTGGCTCGCGCATTGGTCGCGCCTCGAGGAACTGATTGCCCAGGCGGGCACGCGGGCCTTGATGGCCTACACCTGTGATACCGCCGACGCCGAGAAGGAACGCGTCTACCTGCAGTTCTACGGCGAGATCTACCCGCAGGCCGACGCCCAGCAGGTTCGGCTGGCGCGCCGGCTCCTCGACCTCGAGATCACACGATCCGATCTGCAGACCACGCTGGAGCGATTTCGGACCGATGTCCGGATCTTCCGTGAGGAGAACATCCCGCTGGTCTCCGAGCTCGAGGGCCTCGACGCGCAGTACCAGAAGATCACCGGTGGCTTGACCGTGCCGTGGCGCGGCGAGACGCTGACGATCCCTCAACTGCAGCCGCTCCTGCAGGACGCGGATCGCAGTGTGCGCGAGCAGGCGTTTCGTCTGGGCGCCGCCGCCTACCTGGAGCAGCGGCAGGCGCTCTCCGACATTTTCGACGGGATGTACGCGCGTCGGCAGCAGATCGCGTCGAATAGCGGATTCGCGGACTATCAGGCTTACGCCTTCGCCTCGAAGCACCGCTTCGACTACACGCCGGCGGACTGCGCGCGCTTTCACGACGCGGTGGAGGCGACGGTCGTTCCGGCGATGGCGCGATTGCACGAGTTCCGACGCGAGCGGCTCGGCGTCGACACCCTGCGGCCGTGGGATCTGGGTGTCGATCCCGATGGCGCGCCGGCCCTGCGCCCGTTCGCGAACACGCGACAGTTCGTCGAGACGGCGACGCGCGCCTTCGGCGCGCTCGATCCGCAGTTGGGCGACTGGTTCGCCGAGATGGATCGTGCCGGTCTCCTCGATCTCGAAAGCCGGACCGGCAAGGCGCCGGGTGGTTACTGCACCAAGCTCCCGGTGGAGGGGCTGCCGTTCATCTTTATGAACGCCGTCGGCGTGGCCGATGACGTGAATACGCTGGTGCACGAGGCGGGGCACTGTTTCCACGTGTTCGCCGCGCGGCACCTCCCGTACCTATGGCAACGGGGGACTGGCAGCGAAGCCGCCGAGCTTGCGTCGATGAGTATGGAGCTCCTCGCGGCGCCCCATCTGATTCAGCCCACCGGCTACTACACGCCCGACGAAGCGCGGCGCGCACAGCTCGAGCACCTCGAAGACGTGATCCTGTCGCTCGCGCACATCGCCTCGGTCGATGCCTTCCAGGCGTGGATCTACACGTCGCGTCACGGGCACGATGCCGCGGCGCGAGATGCCGCGTGGCTCGAGATCCGCGCTCGGTTCGAGCGCGGCGTCGATTGGAGCGGCTTGGCGCCGGAGCGGACCGCGCGGTGGTACCGGCAGCTCCACATCTTCGAGCATCCGTTCTACTACATCGAGTACGGCATTGCGCAGCTGGGTGCCCTGCAGGTCTGGCGCCGGTCGCTCGAGGATCCGGCGGCCGCCGTGCGGGCGTATCGGGACGCGCTGCGTCTCGGCGGCTCGGTGTCGTTGCCCGAGATGTATCGGGCGGCGGGCGCCAAGCTCGTCTTCGATGCCGACACGATGGGCGAGCTCGTGGCGCTGGTGGAGGGTCGGATCTCCGAGTTGCGGCGTGCGACGCCGGTCTCGCCCGCGCACGGCGTCGCGGCCGTCGCGCGCTGACACGCGCGGTCGCTCGGCAGCCTGATGGGTGAGTACTGGCGGCTGACCCGCCGCCCGCGCTACGCGGTGCTTGCGGCATTGCCGTTGCTGGTCCTGTATCACCTCTCGGCGTCGCTGACCGGCAGTACCACGATGAACGGCGCCGAAGCCCTGCTGTTGGGGCCCTTCGTGGCAGTGGCCGGACGGGATGGACCGTGGGCGCTGGTGGCGGGTCTGGTCCTGACCGGCGCGTGGTTCGTCGCACGAGATGTCCGCGGCAGTGGTGCGCCCAAGCCGCGGATCTTCGTCGCGATGCTCGGCGAGTCCGCCGCGTGGGCCGTGGCAACGGGGATCGTGCTCTCGGTCGCGACGGCCACCCTGCTGCAGCGCACTGGGTTGCTCGCGATGCTCACCGAGGCGCCGCCCTGGTCGATCGGCGAACGACTGACGATTTCGATCGGGGCCGGCTTGTACGAAGAGCTGCTGTTTCGGGTCATCGCCGTTCCCGTGCTCGCCTGGCTCGTGCTGACCGCCACCGGGGCGCGGGCGGGCGTGGCGACCGGCACGGCGGTTGTGCTGTCGGCGCTGCTCTTCAGCGCGATGCACCACGTCGGCGCCTACGGCGAGCCGTTCACCGTGCAGGCCTTTGTATTCCGCACGCTGGCGGGACTGTGGTTCAGCGGCTTGTACGTCGCGCGCGGATTTGGCGTCGCCGCGTGGTCACACGCCCTCTACGACGTGGGCGTGCTGGTCCTCTGAGGTCGGCCGCGGCCTCGGCGGTCGTTACACGAGCGCAACCGATCCGTGCATCGCTCGTGTCTCGAGGCAACGAGACTTTGTGCTCGGAGCGAGCGTCCACGTACCGCGATCCGCCGGGCGGCGGCCGGTAGCCACGTTACCGTGGGCGCCACACCGGAGTTTCGTGATGACGGCTCGACCCTTGGCGACCCGCGTGATCCTCGTTGTGCTCGACGGGCTGCGTCCGGATGCGATCGATGCGTTCGACCTCCAGCATTGCCGCGCGCTGATGGCGCGAAGCGCGTGGACGGATCGCGGCACCAGTGTCGCACCCAGCGTGACGGCCGCCGCGCTGACCTCGATGTTCACCGGCGTCTCGCCCGACATCCACGGGGTCGACGACGACAAGTTCCGGCTACCCAAGGCGCCGCACCGCTTGTCGTTGATCACCAACAACCTGCTCGCCGCTGGCTTGCCGACGGCGGTGCACGTGCGGCGGGTGCCGTGGCTCTTCCGCGCCTTGGCGAGCCGGATGGCGCGCTACGCCGGGGCCGCGGTCGTGTCGATGAAGGGAGACACGGCGCCGGAGATTCTCGATGCCGCCGAGCCCACGCTGGCGCGGCGCGGCAATGGCTTCGTGTTCGTGCATCTGCCCGATGCGGATCGGGTGGGTCACATCCACGGATGGATGAGCCCGCAGTACGGCCGCGCGGCACAGACACTGGATCAGGCGGTCGGTCGGCTGGTGCACGAGTATCGCGTGCTGGACGATCCGGGCACGTTGCTGATCGCGTGCGCCGATCACGGCGGCGGTGGGGCGGTGCGCACGCACCACAACAGTGCACATCCCGATGACCGCACTATTCCGGTGATGCTGGCCGGCGCCGGCGTGGTGCCGGGGCGCCTCCAGCAATCGGTGCATTGGCTGGATCTGCCGGCCACGGTGCTCTGGTCGCTGGGTGTCGCCGTGCCGCTGAGTTGGCAGGGCGCGCCGCTCACCGCGGCGTTCTCGTCGCCCAAACCACCGGTTGCGGTGGCGCACGTCGCGGCGTAAGCCGTCACCCGCCGAATGGCCGTCGGTCACGAACGTCGTTACATTTTGGGGGTATACCCAAGGCGCGCTACCCGACCGGGGGCGCGCCTTGACGCAGAGCCCCCTGTGCCGACTTCGCCGCTGTCGATCGCTCCGTCACCCGACCGGGTGGCCGCGACACCGCCCCTGACCGAGCGGCTGTTTCCGTTGGAGCCGACGCCCGACATCAGCATTGGCGGTATGGCGTTGCCGCCCGTGCGGCGCCCCGATGCGGCGCTGTCGGTGCTCGATATCTCGGAGTTCTTCGGCGAGACCTCAGGCGGCATCCGGACCTACCTGCTCGAAAAAGCGAAGTACGTCGAAGCCAGGCCGGCGCTCAAGCAGGTGATCCTGGTACCGGGTGCCGAAGACGCCATCACCGAGTCCGACGGCGTCCGCGCGTACCGGCTGCGCGGGCCCGCCGTACCGAAGCAGAAGCCGTATCGCTTTATGCTCGCGACGCGCTCCACGCGCCGCGTGGTGGAGCACGAGGCGCCGGATCTGATCGAGATCGGCAGTCCGGGGCTGGTGCCGTGGCTGATCCAGTTCGCGACGCGCCGCGTCGAAACGCCGCTGGTGTACTTCTTCCACAGCAACTTCCCGCGCGTGTTCGCGCCGTTCCCCGAGCGCGCGGGCTCGATGCGGCGCTGGTTGCATACGGCCTCCTGGAAGTACGCGCGCAAGCTCGACCGGATGTTCGATGTCACCATCGCGGCGTCGGATTTTTCGGTGACCGAGTTGCGCAATGCCGGCATCGATCGCGTCGTCCGGGTCCCGCTCGGCGTGGACCTCGCGTTCTTCCATCCCGACCGCCGCGCCCGTCGTGACGAGGTGCGCGCGCGCGTGGGCTTGCCGAGCGGGCCGGTCGCGATCTTCGTTGGCCGGTTTGCGAAGGAGAAGGAACTCGACGTGCTCGTCCGCGCGTGGGCCGAGGTGGAACGGACCACCGACGTCACGCTGGCGATCATCGGTGATGGCCCGATGCGTGAGAAGCTGCACGCGCTCGCGCACGGTCGCCGACGCGTGATGTTCCTGCCCTACCAGACGAATCGCGAGGCCCTCGCCGACGTCGTCGCGGCCGCCGATTTCTTCATCGCGCCCAGCTCGCAGGAGACCTTCGGCCTCTCGTCGCTCGAAGCGCTCGCGAGCGGCGTACCGGTCGTCTCGGCGAATCGCGGTGGGGTCTCGGAGCAGGTGCAGCGATCGGGGGCGGGGGAGCTCTTCGAGGCCGGCAACCCCGCCGCTGTCGCGGACGCCGTGCGACGGATGCTGCGGCGTGACCTGCCGGCGCTGGGACTGCAGGGCCGCGCCTACGCGGAACGCGAGCACGCCTGGGACCACGTCTTCGATCGGATCTTCGCGGTCTATCGCGACGTGCTGGCGGCGCGGTAACGCCGATGCGGCTGCTCGTCTCCATTCACGACGTCACGCCGGCGCTCCGCCCCGAGTGCGAACGCCTCTGGGCGATGGCGCGCGCCCAAGGGGTCACGCCCGCACTGCTCGTCGTGCCCAACTGGCACGGCGCGTCGCCGCTGGAACGCGACACGGCATTCGTCGACTGGCTGCAGGCGCGCGTGGCGGACGGCGCCGAAATTTTTCTGCACGGCGAACGGCACGACGAAGTGGGCCTCCCGCGCACGTGGCGTGACAGCTGGCGCGCCTTGGGGCGCACGAACAAGGAAGGCGAGTTCCTCACGCTCGATCGCGATCGGGCACTCGAACGGATGACGCGTGGCCTCGCGCTGCTGACGCGGCTCGACCTCGCGCCGATCGGCTTCATTCCTCCGGCCTGGCTCTCGCGACAGGGCTGCTGGGATGCGGCGCGCGCGCTCGATCTCCGCGTTGGCGAAGATCACCGCCACGTGATTCTCGTGCGCGAGGCCATTTGGCGGCCGACGCCGAATCTCTGCTGGAGCGGACGCACGCCAATCCGCGCGATCGTCTCGCGCGAAGTGGTCGCGCGCCAAGCGACGGCGCTCAAACCCGGCGACACCGCGCGGGTCGTCTTTCATCCGGCGGATCTGCGGCACCCCGCGACCGAAGCAGGCACGCGCGAGGTGCTCGCTGCCCTGCTGGCACGCCACGCGATGCCGATGCGCTACGCCGATCTCGTGCGGGAGCACGCCACGGGAGTGGCCGCGTGACGATCGACGACACCGCGCGCGCGTCCCTCGCCGCCGGGCTTCGTGTCGCGATCTTCAGCGACACCTACCCGCCGCAGGTGAACGGGGTGAGCCGTACGCTCGCGCGTCTGGCGGATGCGATTCGCGCGCGTGGCGGCGAGGTGCGGGTGTTCTGCACCGATGATCCCGAGGCGACCCCGCAGGATCACGTGGTGCGGTATCCCTCGATGCCGTTCTGGGCGTATCCGCAGTTGCAGATGGCCCTGCCACGCTTCCCGCGGGCGCGCGCCGACCTCGAAGCGTGGCGGCCGACCCTCGTGCACGCGGCCACACCCTTCGGTGTCGGTCTGTCGGGGCGGCACGCCGCGCGTGCACTCGGCATCCCGTTCGTGACGTCGTATCACACCTCGCTGTCGGCGTACGCGCGATTCTACAAGCTCGGCGTCCTTTCGGAGCCGGGATGGGCGTTCATGCGCTGGTTCCACAACAGTGGCCTGCGCACCTACTGCCCCACCCACGCGATTCGACACGAGATCGAAGCGCACGGGTTCCGCAACACGGCGATCTGGAGTCGCGGGGTCGAAACGCATCGCTTCGCGCCCAGCTTCCGTTCGGCGGCCTTGCGTGCAGAGCTCGGCGCCGACGACGACACGCTGCTGGTGACCTACCTCGGGCGCATCGCCGTCGAAAAGGGATTGCCGGTGTTCACCGACGCGATCCGTCGCGTCATCGACGCCCGTGGCTCGCGCAAGATTCGCTTCGCGCTCGGCGGCGATGGGCCGTATATGCAGGAGATGCGGCAGGCCGTGCCCGATGAAGTCACATTCACGGGAATGCTCGGCGGCGATCGCCTGTCGCAGTTCTACGCGTCCAGCGATGTGTTCGTCTTCCCGTCCGTGACCGACACCTTCGGCAATGTGCTGATGGAGAGTATGGCGAGCGGCGTGCCGATCGTTGGCGCCGAGGCCGGTCCGACGCGCGAGCTCCTCGGAGACGAGCGTGGGCGCATCTTCCCGGAAGGCGACAGCGCGGCGTGCGCGGCGGCCATTCTGGCACTGGCCGATGCCCCCGATGCGCGCCGCGCGATGGCCGAGGCCGGTCTTGCCTATGCGCGCGAGCGGAGCTGGGACGCGATCTTCGACGATCTCGTCCGCGACTACCAGGCGGTGGTGCGCGGCGCGTGACCCAGGGGCACGGGGCAGCGGCACCACACGGAGACCCCGTCAAGGTCGTCGCCACATCGAGCACGCTGGTCGTGCCGAAGCACGCGCGCGTGTGGCACTCGGGGCCCGTCGGCACCGCCGTGACCGACCTCTGGGTGGGGCTGCACGGCTACGGGCAGCTGGCCGAATACTTCGTGCGCCATCTGCTGCCCTTGGTGTCGCCCACCACGCGGGTGATGGCCCCCGAGGCGCTGAACCGCTTCTATCTCGAAGCGGCCGAGACGCGCGCGGCGGGCGGCTCGCAGCGCGTGGGCGCCACGTGGATGACGCGCGAAGACCGCGAGCACGAGATCGCCGACTACATCGCGTGGCTCGACGCCGCCGTGGCGCAGGAACGCGCGCGTTGCGCGCCGAACGTGCGCGTGCACGTGCTTGGCTTCTCGCAGGGCGGCACGACCGCGGTGCGCTGGCTGGCGCGCGGCCGCGAGCGGGCCGCGTCGCTGGTCCTGTGGGCGGCGCAGTTTCCCGACGACGTCGAACTGCCCGGGCCCTTCGCGGCGATGGCCCTCCGCGTGGTGGCCGGTGATGCCGACGTGTACGTCACGCCCGAACGCCGCGGCCTGCTGACGGCGCGGCTCGATGCGGCGGGGCTGCCCGTCGGTCGCGTGGACTATGCGGGCACCCACCGCATCTATGCCGACGTGCTGCAGCAGGTGGTCGCGACACTCTAGCGCGACCGGCGTCGGCGCTCAGCCGCCGCGCTTGAACCGCTCGAGTTCCCGACGGTCCTTCTTGCTGGGCTTCCCCTCGCTGTGTCGGAAGTCGGGGCCGCCGGCGCGCATTTGCAGCGCCAGCGCCTCGCGCGCGCGCTTCGACGCGTCGGTCTCGGTGTAGAGCGTGGCCGCGATCTCGGCGCTGCCACGCTTGAGCCCGAGACCGGTGACCTGCACGATCCACTCGAACGCGTGCTGGCGAATCCGCACTTCATCGCCGACTTTCACGCCCTTCGCGCGTTTCGCGCGATCCCCATTCAAGCTGATCTTGCCGCCGTCGATCGCTTCGGCCGCGAGCGATCGCGTCTTGAAGAAGCGCGCGGCCCAGAGCCACTGGTCGAGGCGCACCGTCTGCACAGCGTCCATTCGCGCAAACTACCGACCCGAGTCGGCTTAGAACCAGACCGCCGCCTGCACCTGGGTTTGTGCGCCCGAGAGTCGCGGGTCACCGTTGCGGCTCGACGCGCGCACTTCGATGCGGCCGATCCGCACCGCCACGCCCATCGCGGTCAGCAGCGCGATGCCATTGTCGGCGCGCTCGACGCGCCCACTGGTCGCATTCTCCTGATCGAAGCGGGCCCAATACGTCGCCAGCGGCAGCAGGAACGGCATCAGCTTCATTCCGCCGGCCGAGATCGTGGCGCCGAAGCCCAGCCCGACCGGCACATCGATGAATCGCGACGGCCCCCACGGACTTCGCGAGATCGCGTAGCCCGCGCCGGCTACCGCGCAGACGGAGACCCCTCGGCCGAGTCGAGTGATCGACGTGGCCGCGGCCCGCGTCCGGAACGACGCGCCGTCGTCACGCGTCCCGCCCCGGACGTCGAGGCGGCCATTGTGCCACGACCCATCGATCACGAGGTCGTTGCCGCGGCCAATCAAGGCGGCCGCGTCGACGCGGGTCCCGTAGGTGAATCCCACTTCCAGCTGCGCTGCGTCCGCGGGCGTCCCGGCGATCGGCGCGACGCCATAGTCCGCCGACGCGTAGTGGCCCGTCGCGGGGGACACGCACTGCTGAGCCGCCAACGCAGCGGGCATCAGCCCCGTGGTCGCCATTCCCAGCATCAGCAGCATACGCGCAGACATACGCCGAGTATCGGCCGCGCGTGGGCAAGTCCTGAGCGACCGGATGCTGGCGTCCCGGGTCTGCGGTAGATTCTTGCGGTCCCCGTTGCGGTGCCACTTCACACACACCCTGTCTGTCGATGCGCGCTCTTGGTGTTGCCATTGCCCTCGCCGTCTGTGCCCCGGTACTGGGGGCCCAAGACAACCCGTTGGCCAAGCCGAAGTCGGCACCGGCGCCGTGGAAGCCGGTGGCAGGCGTCGTGGAGTTCGGGCTGGAGTTCGGCGGTGACAAGATCGCCGAGGTGCTCTTCACCGATGGGAGCCGGCAGTCGGTCGTGGCCGGCCAAGGAGGCACCATCGCGGCGGGCGTGGACTACCGCGCCTCGGCGACCTCCCCCGTCTCTGTCCGCGCGACGGTGGGCTTCAAGTTCGTGTCCACCAAGGCGGACAACGCGAACATCGGGGTCACGCGATTCCCGCTCGAACTCGTCGGGTCATACCACATCGATAAGGACTGGCGCGTCGGCGTCGGTGTGGCCGCGCACACGGCGGTGAAGTTCCACGCCGACGGGCTCGGGCAGGACATCAGCTTCGGAAGCGCCGTGGGGGCCACCGCTGAGGTCGCGTGGCGCTGGGTCGGGGTGACGGTCACGCCGATGTCCTACACCTCGGGAAACACCAAGGTGAACGCGACCGCCATCGGCGTGAGCTTTCTCGGCGTGTTGCGACGCTGAGCCGCCGTCCGCTGGCGACGCGGACGGCACCGGCTACGAGCCGTCGTCCCAGTCGCCAGCGGCTTCCGCCCAGACCTCGGCCGAGCCGTCGTCAGCGTACGCGACGTGAACGGTCCACGGTCTGCAACAGACCTGACAATCCTCGACGTACTCCTGCTGGGTGCCGCTCCCGGGATCGAGCGCGATCGACACCAATTCGCCGCACCACGGGCAGGCCACCTCGGCATCGAGGTCGGCGGTGCCGTCGCCCAGCGGGAATTCGTCGTCCAGATCATCGTCTCGCATTCGGGCCTATACGCAGCGGGCCCACGGAAGGGTCCCGATGTGGCACATTTGGGATCGGACCAGTGTTTCAACGGAACCGGACCAGTGGCTCAGGGTACCTGTCGCCCGATATATTGTTCGGAATTAACGAACATTTAGTCGATTTATTCCTTTATGCCGATTCGACAAGCGGGCGCCGTCAATGCTGCCGTCGCGGCCCACCTCAAGCTCGAGGTGGACCGGACCGCGTGGGCGCAGGATCTCCGGCGCAACGAGGGCAACGAGCCGGATCTCGTCGCCTTTGCCGACTCGATCATCACGCTCGGCCGCAAGGTCAACCTGGCGTACCTCCGGCGGACCGTCGATCGCGACGCGCTGACTCGACTCGTCGCCGAGGGGGCGTATCCCCTCGTCATCCTCGCGTCGGCAGCCGGCGGCGTGGGGGGCTGGCTGGCGTTGGTCGTGACGGGGCGCGACGGGGCGGAAATCACCGGGTACCGCATCGGCGAGGATGGTGCGGAGCAGGCGTTCACCGGCACCCTGGACGGGCTGTTGCCCTCAGCAGGGGCGGGCGTGGACGCGGAGATGCTGTGCCTGATCCCGCTCGGCGTCACGCCGCTCGTGGCGGCCGAGGCGGGCGATCACGACGCGACGCCGACATCGCGCTTGTGGCAGATGCTGGTCCGCGAGAAGCGGGATATCTGGCTGGTGTGGCTCTACGCCTTGCTCGTGGGCCTCTTCGGGCTCGCGCTGCCGCTCGGTGTGCAGGCCACCATTCAGCTGGTCCAGGGCGGGCTGCTCATCCAGCCGTTGTTCCTGCTGATTGCCTTCGTGGTGCTCGGTTCGTTGGCGTCGGGCGCGCTGCAGATCTTCCAGTTGAGTGTGGTGGAAGTCATCCAGCAGCGCGTGTTCGCGCGGCTGGCGGTGGAGTTTGCCTTCCGCATCCCGCGCTTCCGGATGGAAACGGCGCTTGCCGAGAACCTGCCGGAACAGATGAATCGCTTCTTCGAGGCGCTGACGATCCAGAAGTCGCTCTCGAAGCTCCTGACCGATGCGGTCGCCGCGCTGGTCACGATCATCTTCGGGTTGATCCTGCTCAGCGTCTACAATCCGTTCCTGAGCTTGTCGGCGGTGACGTTGATCGCGGTGCTGGGCTTCCTGCTCGCGCAGACCGGTGCCCGCGGCCTCTACACGTCGATCGTGGAGTCGAAGTACAAGTACCGCGTCGTCCACTGGTTCGAGGAAATGACGCGCGCGGTGACGGCCTTCAAGTTCGCGGGTCGCTCGAATCTCGCGATCGATCGCACGGACGAGCTGCTCACCGGCTACCTCAAGTACCGCAAGAAGCACTTCAGCGTCATCGTCCAGCAGTCGTGGTTCTTCGTGATCTTCAAGACGGTCATCACCGGCGCGATGCTGGTGCTCGGCGCGGTGCTGTTGCAGGACCGCCAGATCACCATCGGGCAGTTCGTGGCCTCCGAACTGGTGATCGTGACGGTGCTGAGCGCGATCGAGAAGATCATCGCGAGCCTGAGCACGGTGTACGACGTGCTGACGGCGGTGGACAAGGTCGGGCACGTGACCGACTTCCCGCTGGACGCGGCGGGCGGCCTGTCGCTGCGGAACGGGCAGGGCAGCGGGCTCGGCATCGAGTTGCGCAACGTCAGCTACGCCTACCCCGGCGTGGCGGCGCCGGCGCTGACCGACATCGACTTGTCGGTGAAGGCGGGTGAGCGGATCGGCATCACCGGCTTCGTCGGTGCCGGGTCGTCGTCGCTGTTGCTGCTCGCCAGCGGTCTTCTCGACGACTACTCGGGGACGATCACGTACGACGGCATCACGCTGCGGGATCTGGATCGGACGAGCCTTCGCGGCGCAATCGGACAGTATCTGTCGCAGACCGACCTCTTTGACGGGACGATCGAGGACAACATCACGGTGGGTCGACCGAACGTCGATGTCCCGGCCGTGATGCAGGCGCTTGAGCGGGTCGGGCTCTCGACGTGGGTGCAGGAGCAGCCGATGGGCCTGCGGACGGCGATCACCAACGGCGGTCGCAATCTCAGCACCAGCATCGCGACGCGCCTGCTCCTCGCGCAGGCGATTGCGGGGGCCCCGCGCCTGCTTGTGCTCGACGATTTCTTCACGATCATCGAGCCGTTGCTGCGTGAGCGGGTGCACGGATTGATCGCCGACCGCAGTCACCCGTGGACCGCGCTGGTCGTGACGCACGACCCGATGCTGCTGGCCGCGTGCGATCGCGTGCTGGTGATGAAGGATGGTCGTATTGCGGCGACCGGGACCTGGGCCGAGTGCGAGGCGCATCCTGAAGTCCGTCGCTTCATTTCGACGCCGGCGCACGCCGGCGCCGCCTGAGTCGGAGTTTTCGATGGCTGTTCCCACCGAGACGCTCGAGTTCGATACGGCGCCGCTGTACTCCGCCAAGCTGCTCAATGCCTCGACGCCCTACCGGACCTTCGGGAAGTGGGTGCTCGGGCTCTTCGTCACGTTGATCGTGTCGTTGCTGCTGCCGTGGCAGCAGTTCGTCAGCGGCAAGGGCACCCTCTCGGCGCTGCGTCCGCAGGATCGGCCGCAGACCGTACCGGCGGCGATCGCCGGCCGGATCGAAGCGTGGCTGGTGCAGGAAGGCCAGTTCGTGAAGGCCGGTACGCCGCTCGTGCAGATCTCCGAAGTGAAGGAGAAGTTCCTCGATCCCCAACTCGTCAATCGCATCGGCGAGCAGGTCGAGGGCAAGAGCGACGCGGTCGAGGCCAAGATGCGGCAGGTGATCGCGCTCGATTCGCAGATCATCCAGCTCGAGCGGGCGCTGACCTTGAGTGTCGAACAGGGCACGAACAAGATCGCCGAGTACGAAGCGGCCTACGATGCGGCCGTGTTCGATTCCTCGGTGGCCGCCGATCGGCTCCGGCGACGCGCGCAGCTCGTCAAGGAAGGCCTGTCGTCGCAGGTCGATCTCGAAACCTTCACGCTGGCGTCCCAGAAGGCCAACGCGACGCTGATCGAGAAGCGGCAGGGACTCGCCAACTCGCGCATCGAGCTCGACTCGAAGCGCGCCGAGTACCGCGAGAAGATCTCCAAGGCGATCAGCGATCGCGAAAAGACCAAGGCGGAGATCGGCGAGGGGCAGGCCGAGGTCGCGAAGCTGCGCAACGAGTACACCTCGATGGAGATCCGCGCCGGGTTCTACATCATCAAGGCACCGCAGGACGGCTACGTCGTCCGCGCGCAGCGCGCCGGCGTCGGTGAAGTCGTCAAGGAAGGCGAAGCCGTCGTGACGGTGCAGCCGGCCAATCCGCAGCTCGCGGTCGAACTCTTCGTCCGCGCGATGGACGTCCCCTTCGTGAAGCCGGGACGCAAGGTGCGCATCCAGTTCGACGGGTATCCGTCGTTGCAGTTCGTCGGCTGGGACGTGGGCCAGATCGGCACCTTCGGCGGCGTCATCCAGGTCATCGACTACACCGCGTCCGCCTCGGGCGAGTTCCGCGTGCTGGTCGTGCCCGACAGCACCGATGATCCGTGGCCGGAACAGCTGCGCATCGGTGGACGCGTGAATGGCTGGGCGATGCTCGACAACGTCACCGTCGGCTACGAGCTCTGGCGGCAGATCAACGGATTCCCGCCGCAGAAGCCGACGGACGTGGGCGCGGACAAGAAGTCGGCGTCGGACGAGCCGAAGGACTGACGATGTCACGCGTACTGCCCGCCGCCGCGCGTCGCGCGGCGGTTTGCGGGATCGCCCCGCTCCTGGTCGCGGTCGGCCGCGTCGCACCGGTCGCGGCGCAGCCGCCGGTGGACAGCGCCGCGCCGTATCCGTACGCCAGCTTCTACGCGACCGTGCTCGCCAATCATCCGGTGGCGCGCGCGGCGCGTCTGGCGCGCGATCAGGTCGCACAGGATCTGCGCATCGCCCGCGGGCAGTTCGATCCCACGGTGGAAGCCAGCTGGGATCGGAAGGCCAAGAAGGGCACCGAGTCTTTCAACGAAGTCGACGCGGCGCTCAAGATTCCCACCGTGACTGGCGCCGACGTAAAGGTCGGCTTCTCGCGCGGGCTCGGGCCCGACATCAACCCGGCCGCGTCCACCGCCAACACCGGGCTGCTCTCGCTCGGCCTGTCGATTCCGCTCGGTCAGCGCATCATCACCGACGAACGACGCAACGCGTTGGTGCAGGCGCGCGCCGCGCTCGACTTCGCCGAGAGCGATCGCGTCGGTGTCGTGAACAGTCTGATGCTCCGCGCCACGCGCGACTATGCGCGGTGGTACGAAGCGTATCGCCGCGCGTCGATCGCGCGGGACGGCGTGACCCTCGCCGAGTTCCGACTGACCGCTGTGCGGTCACGGTTCCGCAACGGCGAAGCCCCGGCCATCGACACCCTCGAAGCGCGGCTCGAAGTGCAACGTCGCGAGGGGCTCCGCGTCGAAGCCGAACAGGCCTTGTATGCCGTGTCGCTGCTGATCGAAGCGTATCTGTGGGACGATCGGGGTCAGCCGATCCCCTTGGCCCCGCGGGTCCGCCCCGCCACGGACGGGATGCTCACGCCGATGGCTGGCCCCGCAGTCGCCGAGTTGGTGGTCGCCGCCGAGCGGGCGCATCCGGAACTGCAGAAGATCGCGGCGCGGATCCGGCAGGCCGAAGCCCAGCGGCGCTTCGTCGGGCAGCAGTTCATTCCGTTCGCGGCGCTCGACGTCTCAGCGATCGCCGACGGCGACAAGGCGGGCGAGCTCACCGCGGCGGATGGCTGGCAGGACAACTACAAGTTCGGCGCGACGTTCAAGTCGCCGGTGCTGTACCTCCGCGAGCGGGGCCGCTTTGCCCAGGCCTCGCAGCGGCTCGACCAGCAGCGGATTACGGAAACGCAGTTGCGGCGCGAGATTCGCAATGCCGTGCTGACCTCCACCAACGACGTGCGCGCGCTCGACGAGCAGATCACCCTGCAGACCACCACGGTCGCGCAGGCTCGTGGGATGCTGGCCGGTGAACAGCGGCGCTTCGAGAACGGCGAAAGCTCACTGCTGATCGTCAATCTCCGCGAGCGTCTCGTGCTCGACGAGGAGATTCGACTCGCGACCCTGCAAGCGCGCGCCGCGACGGCGCGTGCCGAGCTCGCCGTCGCCGTCGGCGCACCCGCCCGCTTGCCGTGACCGACGTTGGAGCAGGGCTGCGCTCGTGGCGCGCGGCCTTGGCTCTCGTCGTCGTGGCGGTGCTGGCGATGGCGCCCGCCATCGCCGGCGGATTCACCTACGACGACCGATTCATCATCGAGGACAACGCGCGGGTCCACACGCTCGCGCACTGGTGGCAGCTCTTCGGCCAGTCGTACTGGCCGCCGCCGGCCTTGGGGGCCCTGTATCGGCCGTTGCCAATGCTGGGCTATGCCACGCAATGGGTGATCGGCGGCGGAAGCCCGGCCGTCTTCCACGCCGTGAATGTGGTGCTCCACGCGGTGCTGGCGGTCGCGGTGTGGCGGCTGGCGCTGCGGCTCCTGCCGGCGGGCATTGCGTTTGCCGTCGGGTTGCTGTTTGCCGTGCACCCGGTGCACGTCGAAGCCGTCGCCAACATCGTCGGATGTTCCGAGCTGCTGATGACGCTCGGCACGGTCGTGGCGCTACACGCGTATCTGCGGTTGCGCGAGGAGGGCACGAACCCGCTGACGCTGGGGGCCGTGGTCGGCGGCACCGTGCTCGCGGCCTTCTCGAAGGAACAAGGGGTCCTCGTGCCGCTGATGCTCACCGCGGCCGAGCTCACGCTCGTGCGCGACCGCCGGCCACTGTGGGCGCGGCTGCGCGTCGTCGCCCCCGTCGCGCTGTCGACCGGGGCGGTTGTGGCGTGCTACCTCGCTCTGCGCACGGCGGCGGTCGAAACCTGGGACGACGCCCCCGCCGGGCTCTGGATGGTGCTCAGTCCCGCCGACCGACGCTGGACGATGCTCGGCGTCGTACCCGAATGGCTGCGGCTGATGCTCTGGCCGGCACGGCTCGCGATCGAGTACTCGCCGCCGCAGGTCCCGGTGTATCGCGGCTGGTCGCTCGGGTTGCTCCCCGGGGTGACGGTCGTCGCCGGAGGGGTCGTGCTGCTCGCGCTGTCGTTCCGGCGCGCGCCGGTCGCCGCGTTCGGATTGCTCCTCGCGGGACTCGCCTTGGGGCCGGTGTCGAACCTGCTGTTGCCCACCGGCGTGATTCTGGCCGAGCGGACCTTGCTCTTGCCGAGTGTAGGCGTGCTGCTCGCGGTCGGCGCGCTGCTGGCGGCGTTGGCGTCGGATCTGGAGCCGGCGGCGCGTCGGGCGTCGGCGCGACCGGCGTGGGCGTTGCTCGCCGTGCTGGTGATCGCCGGGGGCGTGCGCAGCGCCTTCCGCACCACGGTGTGGCGCAACGACGAGACACTCCTCGCAGCAGCCGTTGCCGAGACGCCGCGGAGCTATCGCCCGTGGTACCTGATCGGCCAACTCGAGGCGCGACGCGGCAACCGCGCGGCCGCGGAAGGGCCGCTGCGCCGATCGATCGAATTGTTCCCCGACGACTTCGGATCACTGGCCCTGCTCGGCACGGTGTACCGCGAGCAGAACAAGTGCGGACCGGCGATCGCCCCGCTGGATCGCGCGTTGCGCATCTACCCGCACGGATCCAGCGCTCGCGCGTCGCTCGTGGCCTGCTTGATCGGACTCGGGCGCTTCGACGATGCCCGCAGCGTGGCCGCCGAAGGAGAGCGCCTGGGTGGGAACGCGGGGGCGTTCCGGCGGCTACGCCGGGTGGCCGACTCGCTGGAAATCCTCGTCCGACCGACCGCGGCTCCCTTGCCATAGGCCTGCACTTCGTCCGACGTTTGGGGTACCCCCGCGCTCCGTCCCCGCGTACCGCGGTCGGGGTTGTACCTGCGCGCTCCGCCCCGTGAATAGTTCCTCCCCAGAATTGTTCGTCGAGATGATCGGTCTGCTCACGCAGACCGGCGTCACCTTGCTGCTCGCCGGGCTGTTTGCGGTGTTGCGCTCGGGCGGGTGGCGGCGGACGTACTTCACGACCTGGGGCGAAAGCTGGGTCGCGCTGCTGTTCGGCCTCTCGCCGCTCCTGCTGCGCTACAACCTGTGGCTCTTCCCCGGGATGCTCACCGGGGTGCAGTCCACCGACGACCGCGCCATTACGGTCGTGCTGTATCTGGGCTTCCAGATCGGCGTGCTGGCGTTCTACGCCTTGCTGCTCGCGGGTGCCTTGATGTACACGCGCGGGTTCAACTATCCGTCGTTCCGGCGGGTCGGTGCGCCGGTGCTCATTGCCTACGCCGCCGCGACCGTGCTGTACGGCGGGACACTCGATGCCGCGCGCTTCTGGCAAACGCCGGTGGCGGCCGTCACCTGCGCCGTGGCCGGGTGGCAGCTCTTGGCCTTGCCGTCGGCCCGCCGAGGGATCGGCAGTCGCGTCACGGGCGGCGTGTTTCTCGTCATCGCGCTGCTCGCAGTGGCCTACGCCTTCGCCCATCAGTCGAGTGCCGCGACGGCGGCGTCGCTCCGGATGTATCACGCCTACGTCGATCTGCCGCTGCATATGCTGCTCGGCTTCGGGATGGTCGTGATGCAGATGGAAGACGCCAAGCGCGAAGTCGACGACGCGCGCACCGAGCTGGCGGTCTCGAACGACCGGCTGCGCCGAATGGCGATGTACGACGCGCTGACCGAGTGCCTGAACCGTCGCGCGTTCACCGAAGGCATCGGCTTGGAGTTCGCGAAGTCCACGTTCGGCACCGTGGTGATGCTGGATATGGACAACCTCAAAACCATCAACGACGGGCAAGGCCACGCCGCCGGCGACGAGTTGCTCGCGTATCTCGCGCGGACCGTGCGCGGCAGCATCCGCCCACTCGATCGTCTGTATCGCTGGGGCGGGGACGAGTTCCTGCTGGTCCTGCCCGGGGCCAAGGCCGACGGTGTGGCGGCGCGGCTGAGCCAGGTCGTGGCCGCGGCGGCCCCGATCGCACTGGGCCCCGAACGCCGGCTCGTGCGACTCGAGATCTCCATCGGTGCCGAAGGTTACGCGTCGGGGGACCAGATGCCCGGCGCCATCGATGCCGCGGACGCGGCGATGTACCGCACCAAGCGCATTCGCAAGAACACGCCGGCGCGTGGTTCGGGCGCATTGCCGGCCCTCTAGGGCGGTCACTGGTGACGCACAAAAAATCGATCGCGGATCGGGTGGGCCCCGATCGCTACGTGATGATCCTGCGGGCGTTGCCCTGGTCACTCTCGGCCGGATTGATCGCGGCAATGTTGCTGGGATTCGCCGCCGCTCGGTCCGGAAGCCGGTATGTGGTGCTGTGGTTTGCCGTTGGATTCGTTGGCGGCACCCTCGGCGCGCTCGGCGCTGCCCTGGGCTTGAGCAACGCGGCGGGAGCCTTGGCGCTGCGGACGCTGCAGCCTGATGGCAGCAGCACGCCGTACACGTTCGACTTCTCGCAGATCGAGTCCCACGTCGTGCGCGGCGATCACGCCACTGCGGCGACGCTCTGGGAGTCGGCGATCAGCGAGCGTCCGGGTGATCCCGAGGTCCGCGTGCGGGCAGCCGACTTCTACACGGGCCCGATCGCGCACCACGATCGCGCGCTGGCGCTGTACCGCGAGGTGCAGGGCTTGGCACAGACACCACCGGAGCGCCTGCTGTACGTGTCGCAGCGCATCGTCGACCTCTATGTGGGGCCACTCGCCGACAAGGGTCGCGCAATTGTGGAGTTGCGGCGCATCATCGATCGTTGGCCGAACAGCACGGCAGCACGGTTCGGGCGCGACGCCCTGGCGCGACTCAAGGCCGAGCACCACGGCGATACGCCACGCTGAGGCGTGGCGCTGACGCGACGCGCGCGACGCGCGCTCAGTCGTCGTCGCGCCGCCGCCGCGCGGCTTTCTTCTCACTCGCGCGACGCTTGTCGGTCAATCGCGCGGCCTTGGCCGCGCGCGAGGGGGCGGTTGGGCGCCGCACCTTGGGCACGATGAGGGCCTTGGCCACCACCGCCGCGAGCCGCGACTCGGCGAGCAGGCGATTCTGTGTCTGACTGCGTGTGTCCGCGGCGACGACGCGAAGCACGCCCTCCCCGTCGAGCCGAGCGGCCAGCGCGGTCGCCAAGCGCGCGCGGTCCGTCTCACTGATCACGCGACTGTCGCGCACCGACCAGCAGACCTCGACACGGGTGGACGACGTGTTGACGTGCTGCCCGCCGGGTCCCCCCGCGCGCGACGCGCGCACCACGAGTTCCCGACGCGGAATCGCGACCCGACTGTTCACCCGCAGCACATCGGGCAACGCGTCGTCGTCCGCGCGTCGACCACTCACGGGCGACAGGGGCGCACGGCGAGTGAGGCGCGCACGGCCGCCGGCGTCGGCGCCACCGCGGGCGGCCGGAAGATCGCGAGATACTCCGCCGGTCCGGTGGTGACGCTGCGGTCGAAGGTCCACCCCATCACTCCGAGCTCACACTTGAGCAGCGGCAGCGGCGTGCCGTGGGCGTTCGTCGGGCCATCGATGTCGAGAATCGCGAGTCGGCCGCTCGCCTTCATCGCCGACGCGAGTCGCGCGAGCAGCGGATAGGGCGCTTCGATCTCGTGGTACATATGGATCATCAACGCGATGTCCACCTTGCCGTCGGGCAGCAGCGGATTGTCGGGCGTGCCTTCGATCACGCGCACGTTGGCGTACCCCTCGTCGGCCACGCGACGCCGCAACTGTTCGAGGTAGCGCGGAATGATGTCCTCGGCGTACACCACCCCGCTTGGCCCGACCAATGGCGACAGGCGTGCGACGTAGTAGCCCGAGCCCGCACCGATATCGGCCACCGCCTGCCCGCGTCGGATGTCGAGCGTCTTGGCGACGGCGGCAAACTCGCCGGCGTCATCGCGATCGTCCTCCCCGCGCCACGACGGGGCCACAATGCGCGACACGGGGCGGTCCACCGCCGGATACCCGACGTTCGCTTGCGCGCCGAGCCGAGGGACCCACGAAGCCGCAGCCAGTCCCAGCCCGACGCTGGCCAAGGTACGACACAGACGACGCATCACTTCTCCTGCAGTTTGCGCAACACGCGGACTGCCGCCACTCGACGGCCATCCATCGCAACGACTTCGAGCTCCGCTCCCGGAACCTGCACCAGATCACCGACCTTGGGCAGTCGGCCCAGCGCCGAAAAGACGAAGCCGCCCAGCGTGGTCCAGTCGCCATCGGGGACCGCCACGCGGAAGTCGGACCGCACGTCCACCAATGACAGCGAACCCGCCAACTCCAGAATGCCGTCCAGCTCGAGCGACACGCGGTTGAGCTGGTCGTACTCGTCGGCGATGTCCCCGACCACTTCTTCGACCAGATCCTCGAGCGTCACGATGCCGGCGGTGCCACCGTACTCGTCGAGGACGACGGCAAGATGTGCGCGCGTGCGGCGCAGATCGTCGAGCACGCGCTCGGCTGGCCGCACATCGGGCACGAACAGCACTTCCCGCGTGAGCGCCTTGAGGTCGAATGGCGCGGAGGTGTCGCGCAACCAGACGTCCTTCGCGAGCAAGACGCCCGCAATGTCATCGACCGTTTCGCGGAAGACCGGGTACCGCGAGTAGCGCTCCTGCTGCAAGGTGGCGAGCACCTCGGCTTCGCTCGCGTCGTCGGGAATGCCGGCAATCTCGGTCCGCGGCCGCATCACGTCGCGCACCTTCTTGCGGCGGAAGTCGAAGACGCCTTCGAGCATGGCCGTGTCGCTGGCGGCCAAGGTGCCCTGGGCCCGCGCCTGCACGACCAGCATCCGCAGTTCGTCGGCCGAGTGCACGTGCTGTGACTCCGAGGCCGGCGAGATGCCCACCGCACGCAGCATCGCGTTGGCCGTGCCGTTCAGCACGACGATGAACGGGTTCATCAGCCGCGAGAATTGGATCAGCGGCCACGCGACCCAGCGGCTCACTTCCTCCGGCCGCGAGAGCGCCAACGCCTTGGGCGCGAGCTCGCCCAGCACGATGTGCAGAAAGGTGATCACCGCGAACGCGGTGGCGATCGCCGCGCCGCTGTGCACCGCCGCCGAGGGCGCCGCGATGCCGAACTTGGCCAGCCCCGCATCGATCAGGACGGCGATCGCCGGCTCACCGACCCAGCCCAGGGCCAGCGACGCGAGCGTGATCCCCAGCTGCGTCCCCGAGATGTAGCGATCGAGGTGCTGCAGGGCCCCCTCGACGACCTTGGCGCGCCGGTCGCCCGTCGCGGCCATCTCGGCGATCCGCGATCGCCGCGCCGCCACCAGCGCGAACTCGGCCGCGACGAAGAACGCGTTGGCCAGCACCAGCACCAGCACCACCAAGAGGCGGGTGGCGACGCTGCCGGCGGTAAAGGATGGAGCGTCCAGATCGGCCTCGCGAAGACGGGAGTCGTAGCGCCGCAATATACGATGGCGACAGATTGCGCCGATCGCCGTGACACCGATGCCAACGCCCACCTCGACGCTCCCGATCCCGGGATTCGCCCCGCTCGACCCGGGGCGGGTGCTGCGCTTCGTCTATGTGGGGCGGCTGGCATTCGCCGTCGCCATCTTCGTCGCCGCCTTGACCCGCTGGCTCGACGCGCCGCAGACCCAGACGCTCTTCGCGTCGGTGTCTCTGGTGCTCGCGATGGGCGTGACGTCGGCCAGCGTGGTCTGGTCGGAGATCTGGGAACGGCCCCTGACGCGCGGATTCCTCTACGCGCAGACCCTGTTCGATCTCGCCCTCGTCAGCGCCATCGTCGCTGCGACGGGTGGTCCGAGCTCGCCCTTCGCCGCGGTGTATGTGCTGGTGATCGCGGTGGCAGCGCTCTGGCTGCCGGTGGGCAGTTCGCTCTTGGTGGCCCTGCTGGGTTGCGCGCTCTACGTGTTGGTGGCGTTCGTGTTTCTGGAAACGCGGCTCGAAGGCGCCGTGCTCCTGCAAACCGGCGTGTTCGGCTTCGTCGCGATCGGCTCGGGGTTCGTCGCCGAGCGACTGCGCCGCGCCGGTGCGGGTACGGAGCGGCTGGTCGAAGAGCTCGTCCTGGTGCGTCTGCAAGCCGCGGATGTGCTGCGCGCGCTGGACAGTGGGGTGGTCACGGTGGATGCCGGCGGACGGCTGCTCTACGCGAACCCCGCGGCAAGTCGACTCCTGGCGATTCCGCTCGAGTCTCGCGTCGGCCGGCCGGTGATGGACGATCTGGCGGCCCGGGCGCCTGCGCTCGCCGACGCACTCACGCGCACCGCGCAGCAGGGCGTGCGTGCGCTGCGGGCCGATGCCATCGTCTCGGTGCGCGAGCGGAGCTTTCCCATTGGGGTCACGACAACGGTCGTCGGCGACGACGACATCGGCCGCAGCGCCACCGCGATTTTCGCCGACATCTCCGATCAACAGCGCGTCGAGCAACTCCGCGCCGCGGCACAGCGCCTGGAAGGCGTCGCCGAGCTGTCGGCGTCGCTCGCGCACGAAATCCGCAATCCGCTCGCCGCCATTCGCTCGGCGGTCGAGCAACTCGGCCGTCGCGTATCCGCCGAGGGCGACGAGCGCGCGCTGGCGAACCTGATCGTCCGCGAGAGCGACCGCTTGTCGCGACTGCTCGGCGAGTTCCTCGACTTCGCCCGCGTCCGGCCGGCGCAGTTCGCACCCGTCGAGCTCCGCGAGCTCGTCCGGCACGTGGCTGATGTCGTGCGGCGGCACCCTGAGCGTCGCGACACGACGGCGATCGTGGTCGACGTGCCCGAGGCCACCTGCGTCGCGGACGTCGACAGCGACCTGCTGACCCGCGCGCTGCTCAACCTGATGCTCAACGCGGTGCAGGCGATGCCCGAGGGCGGCCAGCTGTCGATTCGCTTGTTGGAGGGTCAGAGTCAGCAGTCGCGGGACGCGGCACGCCTGGGCCCCGACGTCGTCACCGTAGAGGTGCGCGACACCGGCCCCGGCCTTGCTCCCGAAGTACGCGAGCGACTCTTTCAGCCGTTCATCACGACCAAGTCCGGCGGACACGGACTCGGGCTGCCCGTGACCCATCGGGCCGTCGACGCCCATCACGGCGTCATTGGCGTGGATACCGGTCCAGATGGCACGCTGTTCACGATCACTTTGCCGCGCCAGCAGCGCGCGACCTGAGGACCGCAATGACCTCGACTGCGGCATCCAGTACGGCACCGACCGTACTCGTCGTCGATGACGAAGCCGGCATTCTCGAATCGCTCCGCATTCTGCTGCGCAGCGAAGGCTGGCAGGTCATCACGGCGCAGGGCGGCCGCGCCGGCCTCGAACAGCTCAACGCCAGTCGGCCGGATGTCGTCCTGAGCGATATCCGGATGCCGGTCGTCGATGGCGTGCAGTTGCTTGCGGCCGTCAAGCAGCGGGATCCCGACTGCCCGGTGATTCTGATGACGGCGCAGGCCACGTTGCAGAGTGCCGTGCAGGCGGTGAACGAGGGCGCGTTCCACTACGTGCAGAAGCCCTTCCGCAACGACGAGATCATTGCGCTCGTGCGGCGCGCGCTCGAGACGCGCGTGCTCACGACCGAGAATCGCGTACTCAAGCAGGCGATCCGCGCGCAGGCCGGCCGTGCGTCGAGTCGCCCGATCGGTCGGGCGCCGTCGTGGGTGGCTGCGCTCAAGGTCGCGGAGACGGTCGCGCCCACCGATGCGACGGTGCTGATCCAAGGTGAAAGCGGCACGGGCAAGGAAGTCGTGGCGAGGTGGATCCACGAACTCTCGGGTCGTACCGAGCATCCGTTTCTGTCGATCAATTGCGGCGCGCTGCCCGAATCGCTGCTCGAGAGTGAACTCTTCGGCCACGTGAAGGGGAGCTTCACCGGGGCGGTGAAGGACAAGGCCGGGCTTTTCCTCGCAGCCGCGAAGGGGACGTTCTTCCTCGACGAAATCGGCGAAACGACCCCAGCGACGCAGGTGAAGCTGTTGCGCGTGTTGCAACAGCGCGAAGTGATTCCGGTCGGGGCCACCGAAACCGTGCCGATCGACACTCGACTCATTGCCGCGACCAACCGCGATTTGGAAGCCGAGATGAAGACCGGGCGGTTCCGCTCGGACCTTTTCTATCGATTGAACGTCATCCAGATCCATCTCCCACCGTTGCGGGACCGTCGGCAGGACATTCCGCTCTTGACCGAGCAATTCCTGTTGACGCTGGCCGCCGGGCGCGGGGAGCCGCCCAAGCGAATGACCAGCGAGGCGACCGAAGTGCTGCAGTCCTACGCCTGGCCTGGCAACGTGCGCGAGCTCGAGAACGCGCTGGAGCGCGCATACATCCTGTCCGACGGCGCGTCGATCGGCGTCGAGTCCCTTCCGGAGCGCATTGTCACCCGCAAGGCCGAGCCGCTGGTGTCGGATCGCCTGCCCGCCAACCCAACGCTGGAGGCAATCGAGCGGGCGTACATCAATTGGGTGCTGCAGGCCGAAGGCGGGAACAAGACCCGCGCGGCAGAGGTGCTCGATATCGACCCCTCGACGCTCAACCGGAAGCTCGCTCGCTACTCCGATCAGACCGTGGAGTAACTGTCGCGAAACAGCACACTGCGCGAACTGTTGACCGTGCAGCTTGTGCTTGGTGGGAGCATCTTGCCCCCCTTCGAGCGGGGGGACCGATCCGAAGGCTGTGACCTAAGTGTTTGCCAAGTCGTCAGATACGCGAGACACGCTGCCGCGGCCCGACCTTTGCAAAACACCTCGGCAAACCCTCCCCCCCACCTCCTTTTCGGAGACAGCAGACCAATGAAGACCACGCGCAAGGGCTTTACGCTGATCGAACTTCTGATCGTCGTCGTGATCATCGGCATTCTCGCCGCGATCGCGATCCCGAAGTTCGCCAACACGAAGGAAAAGGCGTACGTGTCGGCCATGAAGTCCGATCTCCGCAACCTGGCGACCGCCCAGGAGACCTACTTCGGTGACTACCAGGTCTACGGCACGCCGGGCGACGGCGACAACACCATCGCGGCCGTGAAGCTGTACGACAAGGCCGGCAACGTGATCTGGCAGCCGTCGACGGGCGTGTCGGTGTTCGGCTCGGGCTCGACGACCCTCGGTGTGTCGTCGGGTTGGGGCGCCTCGGTTGAGCGTCCGGGTACGACCCAGAAGTGCTCGATCTTCGTCGGTAACCCCGGCTCGGGCGCGATCCTCTGGTCGGCCAAGTCGCAGCAGGAAGGCGAGCCGACCTGCTACTAAGCAGCGGTTCTGCAGTCTGACGGCGGGCCGGGATTTCCCGGCCCGCCGTTTCGTTTTCTCCGCGGGAACACTGCGGACTCCCGCACCAGCGGCCGACACTCAAGGGAGCGATATGCTCATTGTCGGTCTCGTCGTTTTCTCGTTGCTGGCCGCGACGGCCTGCGGGTACGCCTTGGGCGTCTCCGTCGCGGCGCGTCGCGTGCGCGACTTTGCGGCCGCCGTCGAGGCGCTCGACTATGCCGCGCCCACCGCGCGCGTTGACAGCGAGGCGGTCCCGGCGGTGCTGCGGCCGGTCGTCACGCGGATCAACCAGCTCATTGCGGCGCGCCGGCTCGCCGACCTGGCCGCTCGCGATGCCGCCGCTCGTGCGCGCGCGGGTGACGGCCGCTCGGAGCAGATCGCGCGCGAGCTCGAACCGGCGATTGCCGCGGTTCGCGATCGTGCGGCGGCGTGGCGCAAGCGCGTGCCGGATCCGATCGTCGGGGCCGGACTCGATGACATCGTCGCCGAACTCGCCCGCCTCGACCATCTGCTCGGCGGTGTCATTGCCGTGGCGCAGGCCGCAGAGCGTCCCGAGGCGCGCACCGACCTCTGTGCCGCCGTCCGCGCGGCCGTTCGCAGTACCACGGCCACCCGCAGCGTGTCGCTCACGCTCGACCTCGACGAGAATCCCTGTCCGATTCCAGGGACGTCCGACGCGGTCGAGCGGCTGGCCACGGCGTTTCTGCAGCACGCCGTCGCGGCTGGGGGGACCAAGCCGGTCGTCGGCGTCTACGTTCGCCGTATCCCGCGGGTGCAGCTCGAGGAGCCGACGGTACGTCGACAGACGGATCCGGGGCTCACGATCATTCCTCGCCGCGCGAACCCGCGTCTCGAGCGCTGGCTTCGCGAAGGCAACCCGCCGGCCGAGGTGGTGAAGTTCATCGTGGCCGATAGCGGCGACGGCATTCCCGCCGACATCGAGAAGCGGCTCTACGACCCCGCCGTCGGCGGGGGGATCGGCCTCACCACGGCGCGCCGCGTGATCGAGCAGGCGCGCGGGACGGTGTGGGTGCAGCGTGCCCGCGAGGGCGGTGCGGCGTTGCACGTGGTGCTGCCGGTGGCGCGCGATGCCGCCGAGGTCGCCGACGAACGCAACCAAATGCTCCTGCGTGCGGTGAGCTGACCTCCGCGCGCGGTGCGGAGCGAGTGACCTTCGGTGCGTGACTCCCCGCCGCGCGTTCACCCTCCTTGAAGTCGTCGTTGCGCTGCTGCTGCTGGGCATCGCGCTCTTGGCCGTCGCCCACGCCTCGGTCGCGGCGGCGCAGGCTGAACGTCGTGCGGCCGCTGCCGCGAGTGCGCGCCTGCGAACGGCCGCTGCGGCGGAGTCTGCCGCCGCAGTCGTCGAGCGCTGCCGCGTCGGCGATTCCGGCGACACGCGTGGCCCGTGTCCGAGCGCCTCGCCGTGATGCGACGCGGCATCACCCTGCTCGAACTGCTGGTCGCGTTCACGTTGCTTGGCGCGGTCTTCGCGGCGCTCCCGCGCGCGTCGGCATCCGACCGCGCGCGGCGTGCCGACCGTGACGGCCAGCGTCTGGCCGCCGATGCCGCTGACCTCTTGGCGCGCGACCTGCGCGCGGGTCTCTCGGCGGCGCTCCTCGGCGATACCGCACTCGAGCTCACTCGGAGTCTCGGCGTTGGCGCCACCTGCGAGGCGGTGGTCCCCGGTCTCGTCGTCGACGCAGAGTCGCGGGTCTGGCTCGACGAGCCGCGCGTCGGAGACACGCTCGCGGTCTGGCGCGACACCACGTGGGCGCATCACGTGGTCGATCGTGTGGCGGCCGAGCGTTGTTCGGCGGGGCGCCGAGGCACGCGGCTGTCGATGGTTGCCGTGCCGACCGCCGCGCCGGTCCAGATCCTTCGGCGCGTGCGCTGGGTGGTCTACCGCGACCCCGACGGACGCGCGCAACTGGGGTTGCGCGACCGTCGGGGCGCGCGCTGGTCGGCGACGCAGCCTGCGGTTGGCCCGGCCGACTCCCTGCGGTTGGGTCTGGCCGTCGACGGACCGCTCGCACGCGTCGAGGTCCACGCGGCGCTGGGCGGCCGATGGCAGCGCGCCGAGCGGCAGGTGGCGCAGCGGAATGCGTGGCCGTGAGCGCACGACCGGGCGTGGCCTTGCCGCTGGCGCTGGTCGCCGTGACCGTCTTGGCGCTGGCGGCGATGGGCGTCGCGTGGCGTGCTCGCCTTGCCGTCGCGGCGGAAGGCGGCGCGTCGTCGCGTCAGGCGCAGTGGTGGCTCGCCGATTCACTCGGTCGGGAGGCATCGTGCCCCCACGCCGGGTCGCTGGGCTCACAGACCAGCGAGCGCTGGCGCAGCGCGGACGGTCGGGCCGTCCTCCGCACGACGCACCGCTGGCGCGACGCCTGCTGGGTCACGCTGGCGGTGGACGATACGCTGCCGCAGGTCGGCATTCTCCTGAGACCGGCCGACTCGACTATCACACCGATGGCGGATGTATCACGATCTGGCTTGCCAACTATAGAGGGGGTGCCGAGGATTCCTCTGGCGCGGAACATCCGAAACGGACGTTTCGCGCCGCGCCGACTGCCGGGGCCGTCCTGGGTGCAGCTCCGCTAGTTGGTGGCGTGTCGTACCCAATATGAATGGCGCGGGAGACGGTTCGGCGACGCGGCGACGCGCGGCCGGGCGTTACCTCTCTCCCCCGCTGGTCGTGTAGTGGGTGCGCAGCTTGATCGCGCCCGCAGGCATTCGGGGCGCGGGACCTCATCCCAGCGGTAGCTCGATGGCGCTCTCACTGTTCGGTCGCAAAAAGACAACGATCGGTCTCGATGTCGGCTCAGGTCTCGTGAAGGTCTGCGTGATCGAGCACGGCAAGTCGGAGCCCGAACTCGTGCGCGTCGCCATCCTGCCGTTGACGGGCGATGCCATCGTCGAAGGCGAAGTGATGGATCCCGGGATCGTGACGGACGCGATCCGGCAGGCGCTCGAGACGGCGGGGGTGGCCACGCAATCCGTGGTGACCGCGGTCGGCGGGCGCGACGTCATCATCAAGAAGATCGCGATCGAGCGTGTGAAGGAGCAGCAGGCGCGCGAGCTGATGCGGTGGGAAGCCGAGCAGCACGTGCCCTTTGATATGGAATCGGTCGAGCTCGACTTCCAGATCCTCGATCCGGACGGCATCGATCCGTCGATGGACGTCCTGCTGGTCGCCGCCAAGCGCGATCTGATCGAGAACAAGATGCGGCTGCTGACCGATGCCGGCGTGGTCCCGCAGGTCGTGGATGTCGACGCCTTCGCGCTGCACAACGCGTTTGAGCTGTCGTATCCGCAGGCGATGCAGGGGGTCGTCGGGCTGGTCAACATCGGCCACGAAGTCACCAACATCAATATTCTGGACGAAGGCGTGCCGATCCTCACCCGCGACATCGCGGTCGGCACCAAGTCGTTCCGCGAAGATCTGCAGCGGGACCGCGGCCTCACCGCCGACGAAGCGGCGGCCATCGTGCAGGGCTACGATCGCAATCCCGATCTCGATGCGACGATCGACAACCGCGCCGAGGAGATCGCGATGGGCGTCGACCGCGCCACCGCGTTCCTCGCGACGAACTCGCGTGCGTCGAGCCAGGTGCGGGCGCTCTGGGTCTGCGGCGGCGGCTCCCGGATTCCTGGGCTGCTCGACGTGCTGGCGGCACGCCTGCGCTTGCCGGTCGAGCCCGCCAACCCGCTGACGAACCTGCGGGTGCGCGACGGCGCGCTCGATCCCCACGTCACCGATGAGGTGGCCCCGTTGCTGATGTTGCCGATCGGCCTCGCCCTCCGGAAGCCGGACTGACGGGAGCCCACGCCAATGATTGAAATCAACCTCCTGCCGGGCGGAAAGCGCGGCAAGAAGACCTCGGGTGGCGGCGTCGACGTCAAGGCGCTCGTCGAAGCGATCAAGGGTCGCTTCACCGATCCGTATCTGATCGGCAGTGTCGCGGTGACCGTCATTTCGCTGGCGGTCGGTGGCTGGCTGTTCCAGTCGCAGGCCACGCGCGAGACCGAACTGGTCGACGCCGAGGCGCGCGCCAAGGCCGACTCGGCGCGCTTTGCGTCGGTGATCGCCCAGATGAAGAAGTCGACGACCCAGCGCGACTCCGTGCTGCGGCAGTTCAAGGTCATTCGCGCGATCGACGGCTACCGCTTCGTGTGGGCGCACTTGCTCGACGAAGTCAGTCGGACGCTCCCCGAGTACACCTGGATCAGCGAACTCAAGCAGACCACGGCGTTCTCGACGGCCGGCGCCGCTGCGGCACCGAACACGAAGGACAAGAAGGCCGCCGTCAGCGACACCACGCTCCCGCCGATGCCGCCGCTGGGCTTCCGGCTCAAGGGGTTCACCGTCGATCTGCAGGCGTTGACGCGCTATATGCGCGATCTCGAGTCGTCGCCCTTCATTCAGTCGGTCACGCTCGTGAGCACCGAGCTCCAGCAGCTCGAGGCGCGCGATGTGACCCGTTTCGAACTCGACGCGATGTACGAGACGCCGCCAGTGTCGGCGATCGTCACGACACCGCTCTCCATCCGGGTGAAGTAGATGGCCGGCCTGCCTCCGATGACCAAGCGCGAGCAGAATCTCGTGGCCCTCGCCCTCGTGGTGGCGGTCGCGGTCGCCGCGTACTGGTACCTGTTGTGGACGCCGAAGAACGATGAGCTCGTGCTCCTCGAAGCGCGCGTCGCCAAGCTCGACAGCACGAACGCCAAGGCGAAGAAGGAAGCGCGCGCCGGCAAGCTCGACGACCTCAAGCGGGAAGTCGAGCGCGCGAATCAGTCGCTCGCGCTGATGCGCCAGCTCGTGCCCACCGGCAACGAAGTGCCGGCCCTGCTCGATCAGGTGTCGGTGGCCGCGCGCTCGGCCGGCCTCGAGATGGCCGGCGTCAAGCCGGAAGCCGTCATCCCCGGTGACCAGTTCGATACGTATCGCTACTCCGTGTCGATGCTCGGCAGCTACCATCAGACGGTGCGCTTCTTTGCCGACGTCGGGTCGCTCACGCGCATTATGGCGCCGGTCGGCATTTCGATCGTGCCGCGCCAGGAGCAGAGCAACAATCGCCGCCGCCTGGGCGCGGATCAGCAGTTGCTCGACGTCGACTTCGAATTGCAGACGTTCGTCGCCAAGACCGCGCCGGTCACGCCGCCAGCCGGGGGTGCCAAGTGAGCGCGATCAAGCAGTTGGGTGCCACCCTCGTGAACGCGGTCAAGAACGGCGCCGTGCGCGAGCTGCGGCGCTGGATCATCGGCGCCGTGGCCGCCGTCGGACTGTGGATTGCCAGCCTGTTCCTGCCGTCCGATCCGCCGCCCGCGCCCGAGGGCGCCGTGCTCCCGAAGAAGCGTCCCGTCGCGACGGCCGCGGCGGCCGGCAACACGCCACAGGGTGCCGCCAAGCCCGGAGACAAGGCCGCCGCGCCGTCCGGCGCGGCCACCGGCAAGGCCGCGCCCAAGGGCAGCGACAAGGCCGCAGCCAAGCCGACCGATGCGGCGAAGACGGTCGCGGTGCCGAGCAAGCCGGCCGCCACCGCCGCCGCGAAG
This sequence comes from Gemmatimonadaceae bacterium, assembly GCA_033763905.1. GTDB lineage: Bacteria > Gemmatimonadota > Gemmatimonadetes > Gemmatimonadales > Gemmatimonadaceae > JAJTHG01. The sequence goes on along the minus strand of JANRJP010000006.1, from coordinate 13,496 downwards.
ACCGCGCCGGCGCCGACGGCGACCGCGGGCAAGCCCGCCACTGCCGCGCCGGCCGCCACGCCGACGGCGGCACCCAAGACGGTCGCAGCGGCGCCGGCGGCGGCCACAGCCGCGCCAGCAGCACCGACGCAGACGGTCTCGACGCCGCGGCCTGCCGAATCGACCGAACCGACCGCGGGCGTCACGATTCAGCGCGAAGTCTATGCCTATGACGGCGCACGCCGGCGAGACCCGTTCGTCTCGTTGGCCAAGCCGGCCGACGTCGGTCCGTTGCTGAATGAGCTCCGGCTCGTCGGTATTGCGTTCGATGAGGTGGGACGGAATTCCGTGGCGGTGCTCCGCGACGGACAGAAGGGGCTCTACCGGGTCAAGACCGGCCAGTCGATCGGCCGGGCGCGCGTGTCGTCGATCGGTCGCCGCTCGGTGACGTTCTCGATCGACGAATTCGGCGCGACCCGACAGGAAGTGATTGCGCTCGCTGATACAACGAAGAGGGGATCCTGACGATGCGATACCACCTGCTCGACTCCTGCCGCCGACTGGCGCGGGGCACGATGACGGCGCTGGCGGCTGTCACGCTGACCGCCGCCGTCGCGCGACCCGCCTCGGCAGCCGTGCCGGATTCTGTCCGCACCACCGGTGCCGTGACCGGCATTCGCATCGTGCCCGGACGTGAACGGGCCGAAGTGATCATCGCCACCGAAGGCGAGGTCACGCCGGCTGACTTCACGCTGGCCGAACCACATCGCGTGATCGTCGATCTGCAGGGGGCGGCCCTCAACACCGCGCCCGCGCTCTACGACAAGATCGCGCGCGCCGGCATCACCAACGTGCGGATGGCGCAGTACAAGCCCGACGTGGTGCGCGTGGTGCTCGAATTCGACGGGCCTCGCACGTACTCGCTGGTGCGCAACGACCGCGATGTGCGCCTGGAGATCGACGGCGCGCAGCCGTTCAAGGCCTGGTCCACGACCGAGTCGCGCTCGGCCGGCACGCCGGCTGCCGCGGCGGCCGACAGTCGTCCCGCCGCCCGCGCGTCGCGCAACGCCCTCACCGATCGCGACGAGAGCGTGAGCGCGCTGCCGGCCCGCCAGCAGGTGACCTCCGACAAGCCGCGGATTTCCGTCACCTATGTCGATGCCGACATCCGCGACGTGATCGCCGCCTTCGCCGCCTTCTCGGGGCGCACGATCGTGCTCGGCCGTACCGTCAGCGGCACGATTCCGTATCTCGACATCAAGGACAAGCCGTGGGACATCGCGCTCCGCGCGGTGCTCGAGTCGCAGGGCCTTGCCGCGAGCGAAGATGGCTCGGGCATCATCCGCGTGGACTCGTACGTGAACATTCTCGCGCGTCAGGCGTCGGAACCGCTCGACACGCGCTCGCTTCGCCTCAACTACGCCAGCGCGACCGCGCTGATGCCGACTGTGCGTTCGTTGCTCTCGCGCGACTGCACCGCCGGGTCGGCCGCGCAGGGAACTGCCGCGCTCCAGACCGGCGCCACCGGCGGCTCGGCCAACATTCCGCAGGGCTGCATCGTGCGCGGCTCGGTGATGAGCGACTCGCTGACGAACTCGCTGTTCATCACCGACGTCCCGTCGCGGCTCGATGACCTGCAGGCGTTCGTGAAGAGCCTCGACATCCGCACGCCGCAGGTGGCGATCAAGGCGAAGATCATCCTCGTCAATCGCCGGCAGATCGAAGATCTGGGGCTCCGCTACGACCTGTCGACTTCGCAGAATTTCTTCACGCAGGTCGTCGCCCGTCCGGATCCGGCGACGCTGCGCCCGATCGACACCAACGGAGACGGTGTCCCCGACGCCACCGGTGGATCGCCGTCGGCGAACAACGTCTTCCTCCTCGGCGGACGCGAGCTCGCCGCGGTGGCCAATGCGGCCGCCCGTGTCGCCAACCCCTCGCTCTCGCTGATGTTCTCGGCGGCGCTGGGCCAGTACGCGCTCACCGGTTTCCTCGACGCGCTCTCCGAAACCTCGCTCGCCGATGTGCAGGCCGAGCCGAGCATCGTGACGCTCAATAACCGGCCGGCGCAGATCTTCGCCGGTGACCAGATCCCCTTCCGTCAGGTTGACGCCGGTGCGCTCGCGGGTGGCGGTGGCCAGCCGGCGCGCGCGGTGACGAACCTGGTGGATGCCGGTATCCGTCTCGCCGTGACCCCTCAGGTCAGCGCGAACCGGATGATCACGATGACGATCCGGGCGGAAAACTCCAGCGCCTCGCAGGCGAGCAGTGATGGAAATCCCCTCATCAATCGCCAGGAAGCGCAGAATCAGCTATTGGTCGCCGACGGTGAAACAGCGGTGATCGGCGGGTTGACCGTAACGTCGGTGACGTCGGTGCGGACGGGCATTCCGTACCTGAAGGACCTGCCGTGGATCGGCGCGCTGTTCCGGCGTCAGTCGCGGCAGGAAGACAAGCGCGATCTCCTGCTCCTGATTACGCCGCACATCCTCGATGAGGGTGAGCGCGAGGCGCCTCGCAACCGGTAATGAGTATGTCGCAGACTTCGCGAACGACCCGATTCGCCCGCCTCGTCACCATGAGCGCGGCCGCCACAGCGGCCGCGCTCGGGCTGTCCAGCTGCTCCGACAACACGACCGGCCCGGGCGGTGGTGATTCCGTCCTCCCGCGGGTCACGCTGACCGTGCCGTCGGCTCGGCTCGACACGATCGACGTCAACACCGCGCTCACCGTCAACCTCACCGCGAGTGACAACTTCGCGCTGCGGCAGGTGATCGCGCGCGTCGCGGTCGACGGTGGGGCGACGTTGGCGAACGACACGACGACGTTCACCGGGGCACAGGCCTCGTTCTCGAAGAGTCTCTCGGTCTCGATGCTCGGCGTCGGGCGTGGTCGTCGCATTCTGTTGGAAGCGCAGTCGATCGACGCGGGGCAGAACCGCAGCACGATCGCCTACGACACGCTCTTCACCGTCGACACCCTGGGTCCGGTCGTCACCATCAATGGTCCCGCAGCGGGTCGCGTGTTCGTGCGCGGGGACACCATTCCGATCGACATCACCACGGCCGACGGCTCGGGCGTGGCGCACAACGGCTACATCCTGGCGCGCGTCAACGCCCCCGGCGACACGGTGGTCGTGCAGCGTGACTCGCTGGCGCCGGTCGCGGCCACCGCGACGCAGCGCAATCTCTTCCGCTACGTGGTCCCGAACAACGCGATCGCCGGCACCTACGTCGTGCGCGGGTTCGGGCGCGATGCCTCGACCCTCACGACGACCACGGCCAACTTCGTCGCGCTGACGATTCGCGATCAGACGCCGCCGACCGCCACGCTCCTCGCGCCGGCTGCCGACACGCTGATCAGTGCCAACGACACCTCGGTGGTCGTCCGCGTGCAGGCGGGCGACAACACCGGCCTCGTTCGCGTCCGCGTCTTCGGCTTCGCCATTCGCGGCGACCCGGCGTTCGGTCGCGTCGATACGCTCGTTCGCTTCTCCGACAACTTCGCCCCGTCGACCGGCAACTTCCGGCCGAACCTCACCGACACCACCGTCACGCGGCGCCTGCGCCCGGTCAACCATTCGCTGACTGCCCCCGAAACGGTGTTCGTCGCGGTCGAGGCGCTCGACGAGTCGGGCAATTCGTTCATCACCACGCGTCGCGCGATCATCGCGCCGAACCGCTTCACGCAGGACCAGGCGCCGCCGGGCATCACCGTGCTCGAGCCCGCCGATCTGGCCACGTTGCCGCTCGGCGAGCCGGTCCGCATTCGCGCGCGACTGACCGACAACTTCGCGCTCAAGCGCCTCTCGGTGGTGGGCATCAATATCCGCGGTGATCCGTCGCTCCAGCGGCGCGACACCACGGTGTGGTTCGATACGGTGCTCGCGCCCAATCGCACCAGCAACAACGACGACGTCTACTTCCCGGCGCCGGGTGGCGTCGCCCCCGACACGGTCAAGCGTGACACGACGGTGGTGCGTGACCTGATCGCGACCGGGCAGCTCGCCGAAGACACGCTGACGCTGGTCTTCCGCGTCACCGACTGGGCCGATCGCACCACGGAGTTCTCACGCAAGACCGTACTGCGTCGCGGTCCGTCCACCATCATCACCTCGCCACTCAACGGCGTCGCGACCTTCCGCGGCGATCGGCTGAGCGTGTCGGTCCGCGCGCAGGCGTCGAACGTTTCGCGGTCGCCGCTGCGGCGTATCGGGTTCCGCATCACCGGCACCTTTGGCGGCCTCACTACGTGGGCCCCCGCCGAGGTCGACTCGATCATTACGGGGTCCGGTGTCACGACGGCTGTGATCACGCGCGAGATCCAGGTGCCGTTGAGCAGCACGACGATTCCTGACGGCGCGATCATCTCGATTTCGCCCTATGCGACCGACGAGGCCAACCCCTCGCTGATCGCGTCGGGCCCGGCCATCCAGCTGACGGTCAACACACCGCCGGTCGATCTCCTGCCGCCGCTCGTCTACAACCTGCGCGTCGATCCGCGCGTGGAGCGGCAGGCGACCTTCCAGTTCCGTGGGCGTGACCCAGGTGGCTTGGCGCGCCTTGGCTACCGCCTGCAGGACGCGTCGACGAACGCCACCCTGCTCGCGGACTCCGTCAGCTTCACGGGGCTCGTGCCCGATTCCACGGTCACGTTCGCCCCGGTGATTCCGGACAGCCTGCGCGGCCGCCGCTTCAAGGTCACCGCGTTCGCGGTGGATGCGGCGGGCAACCGCGGCGGGTCGGTGCCGGCGAGCTCCAACGTGCCGAGCCCGACCGCAGTCGATACGACACGCGGCCTCTTCACCTACGGCCAGACCTTCGTCTCGGCCGCGATCGACTCCAGCAACCCGGTCGCCGACATCGCCGTCGACAACGCCGGCAATGCCTTTCTGTCGAACATCAACCTGAACCGCGTCGAGTACTGGCAGCAGAGCACCGGCGCGTTCCGTGCGACGCCCATTCCGGTCGGCGCGCAGCCGTGGGGGATGTCCCTCAACCGGACCGGTGACACGCTGTTCGTCGCCAACTCCGGTGCGACCAACATTTCGCGCGTGCCGCTGACCGGCCCGAATGCGCTCACCGACGCGCCGGGCTCGCGCATTCGCACGCCGAACACGCTGCTCTATCGCGTGGCAACCACCGTGGACGAGGCGGGCACCGAGACCATCGGTGTGGTGGAAGCCTTCCAGTTCTCGGATCGTCCGCAGTTCGTCGGCTTCAGCGCCAACAACTCGGTGTACTACTCGACCCGTCCGACCGAGACGTCGTCGCCGGGTACGATCCGCCGGTTGCTGCGGAATCCGGTACGCAACGAAGCGCAGTTCCTGACGACCTACGCGCAGGATGCAAGCGACCAGCCCTGGGTGATTGCCAACGCCGACTCTGCGGCGCGGGTCACCTACCCTGGGATCGTGAGCGCGACGCTGCTCGTGATCTTCGATCGCCCGCTCTTCGGAGCCGACAACGCCTTCCTGACCGACTCGATCTGGCGGATGGCGAACACCGATGGCGCGGTCCAGGTGGCGTTCCGGTCGAACCGGGCGACGCTGCGTACCGCCGGCTTCACGATCAACATCGACTCGGGCACGGTGCCGGGCGTCTACGGCAACTCGGTCTCCGAGATCGTCGGCCGGATGCGCGCCCGCGGTTCCGACGTCACGGCGCGTCGCTTCTCGATTGATGCGCTCAACCTCACCGACACGACCTTCGTCGCGCACGGCGGCACCGGGCAGTACGTGGCCTTCGGTGAAGGCAACGGGCCGTTGGGGTCGCGTGTGATCACCATTCGTGAGCCGATCGGCTCCGATCCGATCGGGTCGGCGGCCGTCTCGGTCAACGACCTCACCGGCAACGCGGCGGATCGGGTCTTCGGGCTCGCGATCGACAGCTTGAATCGGGAAGTCGTCGCGAACGGCAGTCAGATGTTCTTCGCCGCGCTCGACACCAGCGCCCTGTTCAACCTGCGGTTGGAGGGCGCGTACAAGACGACCCTGCCGGGCGCCGGCGTCGCGTTCCACCCGCAGTACGTGGGCCCAACGAGCGCCGTCGATCGCCGCGTGGCCTTCGTCGCGCAGGGTGACTCGTCGATCGCGGTGGTCGATGCCTACAACTACGTGCTGCGCCGAGTGCTGCCGCTCCGGTCCAAGTTGTACGGGCCGATTCGCGCGGTGCTCCCGACACCGGCCGAGCAGGGGGCCGACCCGCAGTTGCGGGTGAAGATCTACGCGCTCTCGCGCGAAGGTCTGGTGGTCATTCCGATTCGTGCGGCTGATCTGAACTAACGCCCTGCCGTGCCGTCGCGACCGCCGGTCGTCCGCGTGCTGCGGACGGCCGGCGGTCTCGCGCTCGGGGTATCTTTCGTCCTATGCTCCGCTTCACCACCGCTGGCGAATCACACGGCCCCGCGCTGACGGCCATTCTGGAGGGACTGCCGGCTGGCATTCCCCTGCTGGCCGAGCACGTCTCCCACGAGCTGCACCGTCGGCAGCAGGGCTACGGGCGTGGACGCCGGATGCAGATCGAGCGCGACGAGGTTGAGTTCCAGGGCGGCGTGCGTGCGGGCGAAACCACCGGCGCGCCGATCGCGATGCGGGTGATCAATCGCGACTGGAAGAACTGGCAGGACGTGATGGACCCCGCGCCGCGCGACGACGATGCCGCCGACGGCCGCCGTCGTGCGCTCACGCGCGTACGGCCGGGGCACGCCGACCTGACCGGCCTGCTCAAGTACGACCGCAGCGACGCGCGCGACATTCTCGAACGCGCCTCGGCGCGCGAGACCACGATGCGCGTGGCCTGCGGCGCGGTCGCGCGGCAGTACCTGCGCGCGTTCGGCGTATCGATCGGCTCGCACCTCGTGCACCTGGGCGGCATCGATGCCGCGCCGCCGGCGACGTGGCCGACGGATCTCAACGCCGCGGCCGATGCCTCGCCGCTGCGGACGCTCGACGCCGCCGCCGAGGCGCGAATGATCACCGCGATCGACGCCGCCAAGGCCGAGGGCAATACGCTCGGCGGCATCTGCGAAGTGGTCGCCACCGGACTGCCGGTCGGGCTCGGCTCGCACGTGAGCTGGGACCGCAAGCTCGATGGGCGCATCGGCGCCGCGATGCTGTCGATTCCCGCAGTGAAGGGTGTCGAGATCGGCCTCGGGTTCGACGCCGCGCGCCGTCACGGCGCGGACGTGCACGACGAGATGCATCCCGACCCGTCGAACGTGCGAAGCGGCGGCGTGCGACGCGCGACGAACCGCGCGGGCGGACTCGAGGGCGGCATCACCACCGGTGAGCCCCTCGTGATTCGCGTCGCGATGAAGCCGATCTCGACCCTGATGCGGCCTCTGGCGACGGTGGACGTCGCCACCGGCGACTCGGCGAAGGCAGCAGCTGAGCGAAGCGACGTCACCGCGGTGCCGGCGATGGGCGTGATCGCCGAGGCAATGCTGGCGCTGGTGCTCGCGCAGGCGTGGCAGGAGAAGTTCGGCGGCGATGCGTTGGCGGAGGTGCAGCGCAACGTGGCCGGCTATCTCGCGCAGGTCGCGGAGCGAATGGCGTGACGGCACTTGGGGCCGCTGGCGCCGCCCCGTCGGCGCCGTGGCGGCATGTGGTGCTGGTCGGCTTGCCCGGCGCGGGGAAATCCACGGTCGGGGCCGCCGTAGCGGAAGCGATGCAGCGCCCATTCGTGGACTTCGATGCCGTGATCGAGCGTGAAGCCGGCCGACGGGTGTCCGAGCTGTTCGCCGAGTACGGCGAGGCTCACTTCCGGGCGCTTGAAGCCACACTGAGCGAACGCCTGGCCGCGGCGGGCGAGGCCTGCGTGTTGGCGCCGGGAGGCGGGTGGGCCGCCAACGCGTCGGCGGTGGCGGCCCTGCGTCCGCGAAGCTGGGTGGTGTGGCTGACCGTTGGGGTGGACGAAGCGCTGCGTCGCATTCGGGCGCAGGGCGGGGGACGGCCGCTGCTGGCGGGGGTCGACCCGGAAGCGGCGCTGGCGACGTTGCTGGCGGCGCGACAGCCGCAGTACGCAGCTGCCGATGCTCAGGTGGGAACGGAAGGATTAACGGTCGCCGAGGTGGTTCGTCGGGTAGTATTGGTAGCGTCGCAGCTGCCGGGATCGCTGGCTATCCGGCCAGTCAGCGACTTTTGAATCATTTGGACCAGTTTGCGGTAAATCATTACTTGCCGGCGCGTGGTTCGGCGCCGAGTATCGGGAATTCAGAAAGGAGTGTCGGAGTGACGATACGCGTAATGGGACCACACGAGCGGGGGCGGTTTTCCCCTGAGGCGTGGGGGCACCTCCTGGCCCTGAGTGGGTCAGGGGCGCTGAGTCTGTCCGATCTCGAACACGTCATCGAACGCGCGCTGGCCCAGGTCGACGGCCGGATCGCGCTGGAGGATCTCCGGGTGGTACTGGACGGCACCGGGCTCGAGGAGCCCGGTACGGCCGGCGACATCCCGATTCACTGATATGCCAGCCAAGAAAGTTGCCAAGAAGGCCGCGCCGCGCCCGGCCGCTCCGGCGCGGACTACCGCAAAGAAGGCCCCGGCCAAGCGTGCCGCGGCGGCCTCGAGCCGTGCGTCCGTCGCTGCCGCCACGACCAAGGCCGCCGCGAAGCGCGTGGCCCCGGCCGCCGTTGCCGAAGACGGCCTGACCAAGCGTCGCTATCGGCCGGCCACGCCGTCGGCCGCCGCGCGCAAGCGCGCTCCCGCCATCCCGGACGAGCCCGAAGACGAGTCGTCGGGCGCGGGCTCCACGCTCGTGGTCGTCGAGTCCCCCGCCAAGGCCAAGACCATCGGCAAGTACCTCGGCCGCGGTTATCGCGTGAAGGCCACCGTCGGCCACGTGATGGACCTACCCGAGAAAAAGATCGGCATCGACGTCGACCACGACTTCACGCCGGACTACGTCGTCATCGAGGGCAAGGAAAAAGTCCTCGCCGATCTCAAGGCCGCCGCCAAGGACGCGTCGCAGATTCTGCTCGCGACCGACCCTGATCGCGAAGGCGAAGCTATCGCGTGGCACGTCGCCGGCCAGCTGCGTCGCAAGAACGGGCCGCCAGTCAAGCGCGTGCTCTTTCACGAGATCACCAAGGACGCGATCCGCAAGGCGATCACCGAGCCGCGCGACATCAACGAAGACAAGGTCGATGCGCAGCAGGCGCGTCGCGTGCTTGATCGTCTCGTCGGGTACAAGGCCTCGCCGCTCCTGTGGCAGACGGTCAAGAAGGGGCTCTCCGCCGGCCGCGTGCAAACGGTGGCGCTGCGGCTGATCGTCGAGCGTGAGCGCGAGATCCGCGCCTTCAAGCCCGACGAATACTGGACGATCGGCGCCGACCTCAAGAAGGACGGCCAGCAGTTCAGCGCGCGCCTGTTCGAAACCGACGGCAAGAAGCCGGTGATTCCGAACGAGGCCACCGCGAACGGCATTCTCAAGGACGTGCTGGCCGCAGCCAAGGCGGCGGGCAGCGCGCCGGGGGCCATTGGTCTCTTCCCGGTGAAGGACGTCCAGAAGCGCACGCGGCGAAAGAATCCCGCCGAGCCGTTCACGACGTCGACGATGCAGCAGGAAGCCGCCAAAAAGCTCGGCTTCGGCTCGAAGCGCACGATGTCGCTCGCGCAGGGTCTGTACGAAGGTGTCGAGATCGGGGCCGATGGGGCCGTCGGTCTGATCACCTATATGCGTACCGACTCGACGCGCGTCTCCGAAGCCGCAGCGGCGCAGGCGCGCGACGTGCTGCGCGGGCTGTTCGGCAGCGAACTGCTCGCCGATGCCCCGCGCCTGTTCGGCAAGGCCAACGCCGCCAACGCGCAGGACGCCCACGAAGCGGTGCGCCCGACCGACCCGTCGCGCACGCCCGAGTCGGTGGCCAAGTACCTCAAGCCGGATCAGCTCAAGCTGTACCAGCTCGTGTGGCAGCGCTTTATGGCGTCGCAAATGGCGCCGGCCATTTTCGACACCACCACGGTCGACTTCCAGCTCGCCCGGCACGTGTTCCGCGCCACGGGCAGTGTGCTCAAGTTCCAGGGCTTCTTGGCGCTGTATCGCGAAGCGCGCGAAGAAGGCGAAGGCAAGGCGCTGGAAGACGAACAGTCCTTGCCGGTGATCGAAGCCGGCGAGTCGATTCCGGCGTTGGCCGTCACCCCGACGCAGCACTTCACCGAACCGCCGCCGCGCTATTCCGAAGCGTCGCTGGTGAAGGCGCTCGAAAAGGAAGGCATCGGCCGTCCGTCCACCTACGCGAGCATCATCTCCACGCTCGCCGATCGCCGCTACGTCGAACTCGTCCAGCGCCGCTTCTTCCCGACCTCGCTTGGCGAGACGGTCGAGACGGTGATGGTCAAGCAGTTCCCGCGCGAGTTCGACGTGAAGTTCACCTCGCAGATGGAAGCCGAGCTCGACGACGTCGAGAGCGGCAAGCGGAAGTGGACGAAGGTGTTGGGCGAGTTCTGGCAGCCCTTCGCGCGGTCACTCAAGGAAGTGAACGTCGGCGGCCTCATTGCCGCCGCGCACGATCTGTCGCGCTTCGACACCGAGCGCTGCCCGGATTGCGGCGGCAAGCTGGTGCCCAAGGGGGGCTTCTTCGGGCCGTTCATCGCCTGCGAGAATCACCCCAAGAACTGCAAGTACACGCGCCCGCTCAAGGACAAGCCGCCGGCCAAGATCACGAACTACAAGTGCCACGAGTGCGGCGCGCCGATGATCGAGCGGCAGGGCCGGAGCGGCCCGTTCCTGGGCTGCTCGAAGTTCCCCAAGTGCCGCGGCACGCGCTCGATGCCCACCGGCGTCATCTGCCCGAAGGACGGCGGCGAGCTCGAGGAGCGTCGCTCCAAGAAGCGCGGCAAGGCGTTCTACGGCTGCAGTCACTACCCGAACTGCGACTTCGTCGTGTGGGACAAGCCGGTGCCGGAGAAGTGCCCGGAGTGCGGCTACTTGGGCGCGGAAGTGAAGTTCTCGAAGACGCGCGGCCATTGGCGGAAGTGCGTCTCGTGCGCCAACGAGTGGAACGTCGAGGCGCCGGCGGACGAGCTGATCGTCGAACCGGTTGGTGCCGCGTGATGCCCGCGCTGGGGATGGCTCGATGACCACACGCGAGGTCCACGTCATCGGCGGGGGCCTCGCGGGGAGCGAGGCGGCCTGGCAACTCGCCGAGCGTGGCTGGTCGGTCGTGCTGCACGAAATGCGGCCCACCCGCGGCACGCCGGCGCACCAGACGGATCGTCTGGGTGAGCTGGTCTGTTCGAACACCTTCAAGAGCACCGAGACCACCAACGCGCACGGCTTGCTCAAGGCCGAGATGCGCGTGCTCGGTTCGATGATCCTGCGCTGTGCCGACGAAGCGCGCGTCCCCGGTGGCTCGGCGCTCGCGGTCGACCGCGACGTGTTCAGCGCGGCCGTGTCGCGCGAAATCGCGGCGCATCCGCGCATCACCGTGGCGCGGGGCGAAGTGACCACACTGCCCTCGCCGGGCATCGTGGCCACCGGCCCGCTCACCAGCGATGCGCTCGCCGAGACCATTCGGGTGCGGCTCGGGCTCGACGGGCTCGCGTTCTACGATGCCATTGCCCCGATCATCAGTCGTGAGTCGCTCGACGACGACGTGATTTTCCGCGCGTCGCGCTGGGACAAGGAGACGATGGCCGAGGCGGGCGGAGAAGGGGCGTATCTCAACTGCCCCTTCAGCCGCGACGAGTACGAAGCCTTCGTCGCCGCCTTGGCGACGGCCGATCAGTATCAGGGCAAGGCCTTCGACGAGGTGCCCTACTTCGAAGGCTGTATGCCCGTCGAAGAGATGGTCCGACGCGGGACCGACACGCTGCGATTCGGGCCGATGAAGCCGATCGGGCTTCGCGATCCGCGTACCGGCAAGCGGCCGTGGGCGGTGGCACAGCTGCGAATGGAAGACCGCGGCGGCCGGATGTGGAATCTCGTCGGCTTTCAGACGCGGCTGCGGATTCCCGAACAACAGCGGGTGTTCCGGATGATTCCGGGGCTCGCGAACGCCGAGTTCCTGCGCTTCGGCTCGATCCATCGCAACTCGTACATCAACGCGCCGGCGGCGTTGACGCCGCATCTGTCGTTGCGCGATGATCCGCAGGTGCTGTTTGCGGGCCAGTTGACCGGCGTCGAGGGCTATACCGAGTCCACCGCGACTGGCCTCCTGGCGGCGCTCAACCTCGATCGGATGTTGCGCGGCCTCGAGCCCTTGGTGCCGCCCACCACGACGATGCTCGGCGCCTTGTACCGCTACCTGCGCGAGGCCGACGCGAAGCACTTCGCACCGATGAACGCGAACTTCGGCCTCGTCGATGAGCTGCCGGATCCGCCGCGGGACAAGGCGGCGAAGCGGGAGCGGTACGCGGCGCGGGCGTTGGGGGCTATTGATGGGTTCCGGGTTGGCTTGGACGGCGCCGTCGTCGCTGGGGTTTAACGGCTTCACCACGAAGGCACGAAGGGCACGAAGGGAGACTTCGTGTCATTCGTGCCTTCGTGGTAGAATGGGGGGTGGCCACCCACGTCGAAGACTTTCTGACGCACCTCGCGAAGGAACGCGACGTCTCCCCGCACACGGTCAAGGCGTACGGGCGCGACCTGAGCGAGCTCAGCACGTTCTTGGCCCAGCACCGAGGCACCGAGGCGGTCGACTGGGGCAACGTCGACCGACTCGACCTGCGCGGATTCCTCGGTCACTTGCAGCGCCGAGGTTTGAGCAAGCGCTCGATGGCCCGCGCGCTCTCGGCGGTGCGCACGTTCTACGGCTGGATGCATCGCGAAGAACTGGTCTCGACGAACCCCGCTCGGGGCGTGGGCACGCCCAAGCAGGAGAAGTACCTGCCCTCGTATCTCGACCGCTCCCAGGTCGACACGCTGTTTCAGGCGGCGCAGACGCGGGCAATGGAGGGTCGGTTCACCGACGTCCGGAACCTGGCGATGCTCGAGTTGTTCTACTCGACGGGGATGCGCCTGAGCGAGTTGCGCGGCATTTCGCGGGGCGATCTGGATCTCGTCGGGCAGCAGGTGAAGGTGCGCGGCAAGGGCCGCAAGGAGCGCATCATCCCCGTGGGGGATGCCGCGGCACTGGCCTGCCGCAACTACGAGGCGAAGCGCGACGCGCTGGCCGCCTCGGGGGTGAAGGTCGATCGCACGGCGTACTTCGTGAGCGAACGCGGCGCGCGAATGCACGTGCGCACGATTCAGCAGGCCATCACCGGCTGGCTCGACGTGATCGACGAATCGGCCGGCCTATCGACGCACTCGTTGCGCCATACGTTCGCGACGCACCTGCTCGATGCCGGCGCCGACCTGCGGGCGGTACAGGAACTGCTGGGGCACGCCAGTGTCAGCACCACGCAGATCTACACGCATACGAGCATCGAGCGACTGCGCGCGGTGTACAAGAAGGCCCATCCGAGGGCCTAGTTCGGTGGTTGACTGATGACTGAGTACCGTGATCCGATGTCCCTCAGCGTGAGTTGTCGATATCCCCGACTGCGTCGTGGGTAGACGGTGCTCGGTCACGGG
>JANRJP010000002.1:0-9540 GCA_033763905.1 Gemmatimonadaceae bacterium | reverse complement strand
AGAACGGCGAGGCGGTGTGCACCACGACCGTACACTCGCGGAACGCAGCATCGAAGGAGCCTTCGTCGAGCAGATCGGCCGCGAAGAGCTTGAGTGTGCCCGGCAGGCCTTCGGCGGCACGGTGCAGGTGGTCGACGCGATGCGCGCGATTCGGATCGCGGACGGTGGCGTGCACCGTGGCGCCGCGGGCGAGCAGTTCGCGGACGACCCAGGAGCCGACGTAGCCGGAGGCGCCGGTGACGGCGATGGGGGCGCTAGACATACTGTACTCTATAGTACGCGCGGGACTGACTGAGGGCACACAGCGTGCCTCACACGACTAGCGATCGAAGTACGCCCTTTGGTTCGAGGGGATCCTCACTGGTCCAAGTCTGCGAATAGCTCGCGCAGACTCAACCGAAACGCCTCCCCCGCCCCCGCCGGCCACCATTCCAGCGCATCGGCCACAGGCTCCGCGAAGTCCGACCCCGGTCGCCGCGCTTCGACTGTCCGCGCATCGGGGTCGATCAGCCAGTACAACGGCACTCCCTGCCGCTGAAACTCCACTCGCTTGGTGAAGCGGTCGCCCCGACGCGATGACGGTGACAGGACTTCGGCGACCAGCAACAACTCGGCGACCGCACCATAGCGCTTGGCCGCGCGCCACGCGTTCGACGCCACGAACACATCCGGTTGCACGCGCGTGACGTCACCCTTCGTGGCCTCGGCGGGACCGTACAGTGGGACGCCTACCGGCCACTTCGCCAAGTACGCACGCAACTCGGCGTAGAGCGCCCCTGCAATGAGCTGGTGCGCAAACCCCGGCCCTGGCGTCACGAGCAGCTCGCCGTTAACGGTCTCGTAGCGGTTGCCGTCGTCGGGCAAGTCGTAGACGTCCTGCACGGTCCAGAACTCCTTGGGGGCTGCCATACCCATACAGTCGGCTCGGCGAGGGACCAAACGCAAGTGGGACGCATCAACAGGATGATGCGCCCCAACCGGCATATCTCGTGGGCTAACCGCTACACGCGTGGCGCTTCGGTTGCAGTCCTACGCCCCAGCAAACACGACCCGCGCGTGCTCCAACGCCCCACCCAACGCCTTCACATCACGCTCATCCGAATACACGAACACCGACGCCCGAGCCGTCGCCGCCACCCCCAACCGCCGCATCAACGGCTGACAACAATGATGCCCGGCCCGAATCGCCACGCCGTGCTGATCGAGAATCGTCGCCAGATCGTGCGGATGCGCCTCGGCCAGCTCGAACGACACCGCGCCTGATCGCAACGCCATCACGGCGTCAGACACGCCAGCCGGCCCGTGCACCGTGACGCCGTCAATCGAAGCAAGCGACGTCACGAGCGACGAAATCAATGCCACTTCGTGCGCACGTACGCGCGAGGGCCCAAGCGCCGTCAGGTAATCACACGCGGCCGCCAGCCCAACCGCGCCCGCCGCGTTCGGCGTGCCGGCTTCGAACTTGAACGGCACCGCGTTCCACGTGGTCTCCTGATCACCCACCGTCTCGATCATATCGCCGCCGGTCTGATACGGCGGCAACGCCTCGAGCAGCGACTTGCGGCCGATCAGCCCGCCAATGCCCATCGGCCCGCCAAGCTTGTGGCCGCTGAAGGCGTAGAAGTCCACACCCAGCGAATCGAAGTCCACGGGCAGGTGCGGCGCAGACTGCGCACCGTCCAGCACGATCACCGCGCGTGGCGCCTTCTGCCGCACGAGCTTCACCACGTCGGCGACCGGCGTAATGAGCCCAAGCGCGTTCGACACGTGCGTCACCGCCACGATCTTCGTCCGCGCGTCGAGTAGCGACGCGAAGTGATTCAGATCGAGCGTGAGATCCGCCTGCAACTCGGCGATGCGGAACTGCGCGTTGGCTTCGATCGCGGCCCGCTGGAACGTCACGAAGCTTGCGTGATGCTCGAGCGCGGTCGTCACGATGTTGTCGCCAGCACCCACGTTCACTCGGCCGGCCGTCGCTGCGACGAGATTCATCGCCTCGGTCGTGCCCCGCACGAACACCAGACACTCGGGATCGGCGCTGCCCAGGAACTTGGCGATCGTCTCGCGGGCGTGCTGGTAGCGCTGCGTGGCTTCGTACGAAATGGCGTACGCGCCGCGACGCGGATTGGCGTTGGCTTCCTTGTAGAAGGCGTCAACCGCGTCGAGAACTGCTTGGGGCTTCTGGGCTGTGGCGGCGGAGTCCAGGTAGTGGAGCTCCGGGTTCGCAGTCAGGAGTGGGAAGTCGGTGCGAGGTGCTAAGGACATAAGACCTTTTGACCACTAAGGCACGAAGACTGCGAAGGACTACGATGTGGGGGACTCTAGGGCTTTCTTCAGGGTGTGCCAGGCCATGCTGGCGCACTTTACGCGCACGGGGAACTTGGCTACGCCGCCTAGGGCGATCAGGGAGCCCAACTCGGCTTTGTGGTCTTCGGCCTTCACTTTGCCGGTCACTACGTCGTGGAACAGGTCGAACAGGGCATCGGCTTCGGCGCGGGTCTTTCCCTTTACGGCGCCGGTCATCAGGGACGCCGAGGCGCGCGAGATCGCGCAGCCCTTGCCGGTGAAGGACACTTCCGACAGGCGGTCGCCGTCCAGCTTCACATACACCGCGACTTCATCACCACAGAGCGGATTCTTCCCCGCCGCGTGCTGCACCGGCGCCGGCAGCTCGCCAAAGTTCTTGGGGCGCCGGTTGTGGTCGAGGATGATGCTCTGGTAGAGCGCTTCCAGGTCAGACACTTCACGAACCCTCAAAAAGCCTTTCACCACAAAGGCACGAAGAGCACGAAGGCAGCCTTCGTGTCCTTCGTGCCTTAGTGGTAAAAAGCAGTTAAGCCACTCCGGTGTAGCGCTTTAACACGAGCGCTTCCAGCCCTTCACGCACGGCAGCGTCTTCGATGGTCTCGAGCGCATCCGCCGCGAACGCATAAATCAGCAACTGCTTTGCCAGCTCCGCCCCGACGCCGCGCGACTTCATATAGAACAGCGACGTCTGATCCATCCGGCCCACCGTCGCCCCGTGCGTGCACTTCACGTCGTCGGCGAAGATCTCGAGCTGCGGCTTGGTGTCGATGTTCGCGCGCTCGTTGAGGAGCAGCGTGTGGTTCTCCTGCTTCCCGTCGGTCTTCTGCGCCTCGGGATGCACGTACACCTTGCCGTTGAACACGCCGTGCGAGGCACCATCGAGAATGCCCTTGTACAGCTCGCGGCTGTAGCAGTTGGGCTCGATGTGCTCGATGCGCGTCTGGTGGTCGATGTGCTGCTCGCCGTCGCCCAGGTACAGGCCGTTGAGCGTCGCGCCACAGCCGGCACCGGCCAGCGCGGTGTAGACGTTCGTGCGGGCGAGCTTGGCGCCCACCGCAAACGAGAAGCTCACCAGATGCGAATCCCGCGCCTGCTTGGCTTCGATGTGTCCGACGTGATACGCCCCAGCCCCTTCGCGCTGCACCTTGAGGTGCGTCACCGTGGCGCCGTCGGCGATGGCGATCTCGGTCACCGCGTTCGTGAAGTACGCTGCACCGGTGAGGCCGACGAACGACTCGATCACCGTCACCTTGGCGTGGCGGTCGGCCACGATCAGGTTGCGCACGGGCAATTCCACGCCCTTGGCGGCGTGGTCGGCCACGAAGAGCACGTGGATCGGGCCTTCACTCGTGACGTCCTTCGCGACGTGCACCACGAAGCCGTCCTGCATCAGCGACGCGTTGCGCGCCGTGAACGGCTGCTCGGCGGCAATCTGGCCGAGCCGAGCTTCGAGCGCCGTGGGCATTTCGCGCAGTGCGTCGGCCATCGGACGCACCGAGACGCCGGCGGGCAATTCAGCCACCGACGAGAGCGCCGCGTCGAAGCGGCCATTCACGAACACGACCGTCGCAACCGCCGAGCCGAACGCAAACGGCTCGAGCGCCGCCGCGGTCACGCCGTGCGCGGCCGGAGCCGCCGCCGGCGCGAAGCCGCCATCGGCAATGGCCGCGACCGACGTGTACTTCCAATCTTCGTTCTTGGTCGTCGGGAAGCCGGCCGCCGCAAACGCCGCCGCCCCCTTCGCCCGCACGGCGCCGACGAACGTCGGCTCCGCGGTCACCAAAGGCGCCGACATCAGACCCCCGCCGTCTCGAGAATCGGGTCGTAGCCGTTGGCCTCGAGTTCGAGCGCGAGCTCCTTGCCGCCGGTCTTGATGATCCGGCCGCCGGCGAGCACATGGACGTAGTCGGGCACGATGTAGTTGAGCAGACGCTGATAGTGCGTCACGACGATCGTCGCGTTGGTCGGCTTCTTGAGCGTGTTCACGCCGTCGGCGACGATGCGCAGCGCGTCGATGTCGAGGCCCGAGTCGGTCTCGTCCAGGATCGCGAGCTTGGGCTCGAGCACGGCCATCTGCAGGATCTCGTTGCGCTTCTTCTCACCACCCGAGAACCCGGCGTTCACCGAGCGATTGAGCATCGACTCGTCGAGGTTCACGAGCTTGAGCTTCTCGGCCACCAAGTCCAGGAACTCGAGCGGATCGACTTCGTCCTGCCCGTGCGCCTTGCGGATCTCGTTGTACGCCGCGCGCAGGAAGTACGCGTTCGACACGCCCGGGATCTCGACCGGGTACTGGAAGGCGAGGAACACGCCCTGCTGGGCGCGCACTTCGGGATCCATCTCGAGCAGGTCTTCGCCGTTGTAGGTCACCGAGCCGCCGGTGACTTCGTAGCCGGGGTGGCCGGCCAGAATCTGTGCGAGCGTGGACTTGCCGGAGCCGTTCGGGCCCATGATGGCGTGCACTTCGCCCGCGTTCACGGTGAGCGAGATGCCCTTGAGAATTTCCTTGTCGCCGGCGGTGGCGTGGAGGTCAGAGATAATCAGCACGTGTTGGTCCGAGTCAAGAAAAGAAAAGAAAAGATCAAAGAGCTTTCACCACGAAGGCACGAAGGACACGAAGCACTGCTCAAGTCGTTCTTTGTGTTCTTCGTGCCTTTGTGGTGAAACGCAGTTACCCAACCGACCCCTCAAGCGTAATCCCGAGCAGCTGCTGCGCCTCCAGCGCAAACTCCATCGGCAGCTCCTTGAAGACTTCCCGGCAGAAGCCCGACACGATCATCGAGACCGCCTGCTCCGCCGACAGCCCGCGCTGCTTCAAGTAGAAGATCTGGTCTTCGCCGATCTTCGACGTCGAGGCTTCGTGCTCGACGTGCGCGGTCTTGTTGTCGACTTCGATGTACGGGAAGGTGTGCGCCCCACACTGATTGCCGACGAGCATCGAGTCGCACTGCGTGTAGTTGCGCGCCCCTTCGGCCTTGGGGAGCACCTTCACCATCCCGCGGTACGAATTCTGGCCGTGACCGGCCGAGATGCCCTTCGAGACGATGTTCGACTTCGTGTTGCGGCCGATGTGGATCATCTTCGTGCCCGTGTCGGCCTGCTGGCGCTTGCTCGCGACGGCCACCGAGTAGAACTCGCCGGTGGAGTTGTCGCCCTGCAGAATCACGCTCGGGTACTTCCAGGTGATCGCCGAGCCGGTCTCGACCTGCGTCCACGAGATCTTGGCGTTCGTCATCGCCTTGCCGCGCTTGGTGACGAAGTTGAAGATGCCGCCGACGCCGTCTTCATCACCGGCGTACCAGTTCTGCACCGTGCTGTACTTGATCGTCGCGTTGTCGAGCGCCACGAGCTCCACCACCGCCGCGTGCAGCTGGTTCTCGCTGCGCTTGGGCGCCGTGCAGCCTTCGAGGTAGCTCACGTACGCGCCTTCGTCGGCCACCAGCAGCGTGCGCTCGAACTGGCCCGTCTCGGCGGCATTGATACGGAAGTAGGTCGAGAGCTCCAGCGGACAGCGCACGCCCTTCGGCACGTAGACGAACGAGCCGTCCGAGAACACCGCCGAGTTGAGCGCGGCGAAGTAGTTGTCGGAGTGCGGGACGACCGAGCCCAGATACTTCTGGATCAGCTCGGGGTGGTGCTCGACGGCTTCGCCGAACGAACAGAAGATCACGCCCACCTTGGTGAGCTCTTCCTTCATCGTCGTGCCGACCGAGACCGAGTCGAAGATCGCGTCGACGGCCACACCCGCGAGTCGCTTCTGCTCGGTCAGCGGAATGCCCAGCTTCTCGTAGGTGCGCAGCAGTTCCGGATCGACTTCGTCGAGCGACTGCTTGGGCGTCACGCTCTTCGGCGCCGAGTAGTAGCGCAGGTTCTGGTAGTCGATCGGCGCGTAGGTGACGTTGGGCCAATGCGGCTCAGTCATCTTCTGCCACTGGCGGAACGCCTTGAGCCGCCAGTCGAGCAGCCACTGGGGTTCACGCTTCTTGGCCGAAATCATCGCGACGATCTCTTCGTTGAGCCCCTTCGGAACTTCGTCCGTTTCGATATCGGTGACGAAGCCGGCGGTGTACTCCTTGGAGATCAGACTCTCGATCGACGAACTCACGGGAAATCCTCTGAGGTAAAGAGCCGGTCAGGCCGCCGACGCGGTACTGGCCGGCGATTCGGCCTGCGCGTGGAACGCGCAGTGACTGCAACCATCGAGCACACGCGCCTCGCGCGTGACCGTCGTCCCGAGCAGCTGCTCGAGAAAGCGCTGCTCCGCCTCGCAGACGGCGGGGAATCGCTCCGCCACCGCCCGCACCGCGCAGTGGTGCTCGCGAATCACGACCTGATCGCCGCCGATCACTTCGGCTTCGGCCAGATAGCCTTCGGCGCTCAGAAGTTCGGCGACGAGCTGCGCCCGTTCACTGAACGTCATCGAGGCCGCCAACGGTTTCGCCTGATTCGCGAGCGATTCCCAGCGGCGGCGGAAGACGGCGACGACTTCGTCGGACGCGCCGGTGGCCTTCACCGCGTCGAGCAGCTCGCCGAGCGCGTCGGTGGCCGCTTGCGGAAACAGCGCCTCGCCAGCGGCGGTCAGGAAATAGGCGTGCGTCGGGGCGCCGAGTCCGCGCTGCTCCAGGCGGCGGGCCACGACACCGTCTTCTTCGAGGCTGTCGAGGTGGCGACGCAGGGCGTTGGCGGTCACGCCGAACTGGGTGCCGAGTTCCTTGGCCCCAATCGACTGCGCCTTCTTGATCGCCACCAAGAGGTCAGCCTTGACCCCTCGGTAGCCGGGAAGCACCACGCGCTGCATAGACCAGCAAATTACTCGGATTTCCGCCTTTAGTCAACGGAACTGTTGACGAAAAGGGCGGGCGGACCGAATCGATGCTAGTCGGCTGACTTACCGAGCAGAAACCACACGATTAGCGCCACAATCGCGACAGAAATAACCGCTACTAAAGCCATAGCGTTCATCTTGCCTGCTGGTTCCTGCCGAATCGGCGCGCCGAGTGTCTCGCGGCTGATTGCTGGCAACGACGCGGTGGTGCGAAGCAGGCGAGGGTCGTCGTCGGCCAGCTCGGGGCGTTCGGCCACCGGCATCACGCCCGGCGGCAACTCACCCCGGACCAGCGTGAACGTCTTCGTTCCGAGCTGTAGCGTATCGCCCGGCGAGATCGCCAGCGGGGCATCCACGCGCATCTCATTCACGGTGGCCCCGGTCGAGCCGCTGACGCTCAGGATCCAGCCTG
Organism: Gemmatimonadaceae bacterium; assembly: GCA_033763905.1. Classification (GTDB taxonomy): domain Bacteria; phylum Gemmatimonadota; class Gemmatimonadetes; order Gemmatimonadales; family Gemmatimonadaceae; genus JAJTHG01. The sequence continues at coordinate 1,996 of JANRJP010000002.1, read as the reverse complement.
CGGCACCTCGCGCGAGTTCGGCGTGCCGACGCGACACCGTGGCGTCCAGTACCATCACGTCGCTCCGCGGGTCGCGACCGAGGCGCACGAGCGACTTGGTCAGCGGGTACGCCACGCCGGCGGCGGCATCGAGCAGCCAATCCTGGCTCACCGTGCCGCACCTCCAAACGCCCGCATTGCGGCCACCAGAAGACCCCGCGCCTGCGTCACCTTGTACGCCGTCCCCGGCAACGGCGTCGCGTCGTACAGCGCACGTTCGGCCAATGCATCGATCGAATCGTCGTCGAGCCCGCCGGACGCGACGTCCTCTTCAATCGACGCATTCACTCGCCACGGGCGCGGGCCCACGCCGCCCAGCACGAGGCGGACATCCCCGTTCGTCTGCTGTACCGCGGCGAGCGACACCAGCGCAAAATCCCACGCGCCGCGCTGCATCACCTTCGTATACGATTGGCGGCCCCCCAGCATCGCACGGGGAATCCGCACCTCGACGATCACTTCACCGGGTGCCAAGCGCGCTTCGCGCGTCGCGTCTTCCGCCGACGTGCCGTACAGCTCGGCCATCGGCACGTGGCGGGTCCCGCTCGCACTGGCGATCACCGCGACGGCGTCGAGCGCCACCAAGGCAACGGCGGGATCACTCGGATGCACGGCCCAGCACGGGCCCGCTTCCACGATCGCGTGGTACTGGTGCTCACCATCCACGGCCGGGCAGCCGGTTCCCCCCGACTTCGCGCACGAATGCCCCGAGCGCCAATACCAGCAGCGGGGTCGCTGGAGGAGGTTGCCGCCCAGCGTGCCCATCGCCCGAAGTGCGGGCGTCCCAACGGCGGCACAGGCCTGCGCGAAGGCGCCGGCCTGCGACACCAACACGGGATCTCCGGCCAAGGTCTCGAGTCGCGCCGCCGCGCCGATCACGACAGCGTCGCCGACGGTGGAGATCGTCGACGGCAGGGCCTCGGTGAGGTCCACGACGGTGTCGGGCGCGGTCAGCCCGTCCTTCCACCGGGGCAAGAGATCGGTGCCGCCGCCCAGCGCGACGCTCGCGTCGAGTGCGAGCGCGGCGACGGCGTCGTCGAGAGCGCGTGGACGGACGTACTGGAATGGATGCATCAGCGAGTGAAGGTTACACCCGATGCTCAGCACTCGCACAGTCACGATTCGGTTCGTCACCGTCACGGCGACGGGGCTTCTGCTCGGCCAGACGGCGGCCGCGCAGACCGGCGCGCCATCGTCGTTGCCGCCCGCGACAGCGCGTCCGGCGCCCGCTGGCCCAGTCTCCATCACGTCGCCGCTGGCGGATTCGCTCGCGCCAATGCTCGTGTACCCGCCGCCGGGCCAGCCGTGGTTCCTCGCCGCCAGTCGCGGCGGGCGGCTGCTGCTCGACGTGGGGCGTGTGGATGTCGAGACCAAGAAGCGGACCGATCGCATCCCGGTGATCGCCGCGCTGGCCGAAGCGCACGGTACGGTGCCGAAGGGCACGCGGCTCCTGTTGCGCGGCCCCTGGGGTCGGGAAGTCGCGACCGTCACCGGCTTCGACGTGTGGAGTGGTCGTATTGTGGCCACCCTCGCAGTAAGTGCGCTGGCGGATTCGCTCGCCAAGCTCAAGACACCGCTGGTGGCCTCGGCGTTTCGGCTGAACGGCGCCGCGCCACCCGCCGATGATGTCCCGTCGCCCGACGCCAGTGTCGGCTGCGCGAAGGATTCGCTGCTACGGCAACTCAAGCCGCGGTTGGCGCGCGTGCGCGATTCACTCGTGCAGGTGACGCGCGCGATGGTGCCGCGCATTACGGTGTATCAGCAGGCGCGCAAGCCGAAGCCGGCGATGCTGCGGACGACCAGCGGGGCGGGCTGTTTTGATGCACCGAAGGCGTTGGTGGTCGTGTCATTGCGCGGCGAGAACTACGAATGGGTCGCGCAAAAGGCGGTACTCATCTCGGCGAGCGGTGCGTCGGCGCAGGTCGGCGTGTCGGATCTCCGGTTTACCGGACACGAA
>JANRJP010000080.1:0-12015 GCA_033763905.1 Gemmatimonadaceae bacterium | reverse complement strand
AGCATCGCCGACAGCACGGCCTGCTCCGCGTCTTCCGACCACGGAGCCTGCCGTTCCTTGTACGGATCACGCGCTGGTCGCGCGGTCGAGAATTCGGCGAGCGAGCTGGACATCGTCCCACGTTGGCCGCTTCCAGTTCGGATTCCGAAGGAGGGCGGCGGGATGATAGGTCACCACGAGCGGAATGCCGTAGTAGCGGTGGACCCGCCCGCGCAATTTACCGATCGGTTCCTTCGTGCGCAGGAGCGTTTGGGCGGCAAATGTGCCCAAGGCGAGGATCACTTTGGGCTTGACGAGTTCGAGCTGTCGTAGCAAGAAGGGCGAACAGGCCGCCACCTCCGCCGGACTCGGATTGCGGTTGCCCGGCGGGCGGTGCTTCAGCACGTTGCAGATATAGACCTGCTCCCGCGGCAGTTGGATGGCCGCGAGAATCTTGGTCAGCAACTGGCCCGACGCTCCGACGAACGGGCGGCCGGTCTTGTCCTCTTCTTCGCCCGGCGCTTCGCCGACCACCACGAAGTCGGCGTTGGGATCCCCCTCGCCAACGACGTCGCGCGTCTTCGTCTTGGTCAGCTCGCAGCCTGCGCATCGCGCGACGAGCTGCGCGATCGCTTCAATGGACGCCGCGGCGGCCAACTCGGGCGAGAAGATCTCGCTGCCGCGCTGGCCCACCACGAGTCCGTCCGCGCCAAAGTTCGCCTGGCCATCGCCCGTCAGCAGTGCGCTGGCGGACTCGGATTCAGCGCTTGGCGTGGGCTCGGCGAAGGCCATTCGCCGGTCCACCTTCACGGGAGTCGCCTCGGCGGGCGGTGACTCAGGCGGCGTCTGGGGCGGTGTCGCGGCAGATGCCGCTGCGGGCGGCGGCGACGACGCACGTGGCGCGTCGGTTGGCCCGGTACCGCTGCCCCGCCCCGGTGCCAGCCCACTCGCCGACAGCGCGGCGCGCCAGTCGGCTGTTTCCGGCAGGTCCGGCGCAGCGCGTGGCGACGACGGTGCGCTCCGCGGGGCCGCACGGTCCGGCGACGCTGCGCGATCCACCGAGGCCGACGACGATGCGGATCCGGCGCTTCCCGTGATCAGCCGCATCGCTTCTGCCACGTCGAGCTGGTCCAGCGCAAGATCGGTTTCGCCCAGATCCCGACGCTGCTCCAAGTACCGACGCAACAACTCGCGTGGATCGCTCACGCGCTCGCCCCTGCGCCACCGCGCTCGGCCAGCATCGCGGTCACGCGATCGAGAATCCGCTCGGCCACCTCGCGCTTGCTCAGTAGTGGCAATGGTTCGTCCCCTGCGGCACTCACCAGCGTGACACGGTTGGTGTCGTGGCCGAACCCCGCCCCCGCCTCGGTGGCGTCGTTGGCGACCACCAGGTCCAGTCCCTTGGCGGCAAGCTTGCCGCGCGCGCGCTCGACGACCTGCTCCGTCTCGAGGGCAAAGCCCACGATGACCGCGCTCGGGCGCCGCGCATCGCGGGTCGTGGACAGAATGTCGGGCGTCGGCGCGAGCGCGATCGGCGCGGGCGCGGCGCCCTTCTTGATCTTCTGCGGCGCGGGATCGGCCGCGCGGAAGTCGGCCGGCGCGGCGGCCATCACCAGCACGTCGGCATCGGCCAGAGCGCGCCGGACACTCGCGGCCATCTCGTCGGTGCGTTCGACGTACTCGACATCCAACCAGTCACCGGGCGTGGCTTCGAGCGGCCCGGCAATGAGCCGTACGACAGCGCCGCGTTGCCAAGCGGCCTCGGCCAGCGCCACACCCATCTTCCCGCTCGAGTGATTGCTGATGAACCGCACCGGATCCACCGGCTCGCGCGTCGGGCCAGCCGTCACCACGATGCGGGCGCCCTTGAGCGGCGAATCGGGCGCCAGCAGGCGTAACACGTGCGCGACGATGGTCTCGGGCTCGGGCAGCCGGCCGGCGCCGCTGCCTTCGCCCTGCGCCAATGGGCCGATGGCCGGTTCGAGCAGGTGGATGCCCAGCCCGCGCAAATGCGCCGCGTTGGCCGTGACCTGTGGATGCGCCCACATCCGGTCGTTCATTGCGGGTACCACGAGCACCGGACACGACGCCGCGAGCAGAATCGCACTCAGGAGGTCGTCGGCGTGCCCACCGGCCGCCTTGGCAAGAAACTCCGCGGTCGCCGGCGCGACGACGATGACCTCGGCACGGCGCGCCAGCTTGATGTGGTCGAGTGCGTGCCCGGCATCGAGCAACGCGGTGTGCACGGGCCGCCCCGTGACGGCCTCGAAGGTGATGGCCCCCACGAACTCACGGGCGGCGCGCGAGAGGACGACGTCCACCTCGTGCCCCGCCTGCGTCAGCAACCGCGCCAGCCAGACGCTCTTGTAGCTGGCGATGCCGCCGGTGACGCCGAGGAGAACTCGTGCCATCGGATCGTGCGGGCGAGCGGCACCAGCGCGGTGCCGTCGCGCGCAGGCGAATTACTCGGTCGGACGCTTCTTCGGGACGACCTTGTACTCGACGCGGCCGTCGGTCAGCTCTTCGAGCGAGCGGGTGGTGAGCTTCTTCTCCTTCGCGGCGCGATCGCGGGGGAACTCGTTGAGGAGCCGCGAGAACTTCGCAGCGATGAGCACGCCGAGGTACTTGTTGGCGGTGTGCGTCGTGACGTCGGCGGGAGTGAAAACCTGCATCGGAACCTCAGGAGTGGGCGAACGTGTGAAGGTGCTGTTCCAATTGGTGGATCAACTGCACGAGCTGGTCTTCCAGCGCGACGACGCGGTGATGGCGCACCACCTCGGCGTCGAGAATCGAGCTCACGCGCTGGATCGTGTGCTCAAGGTCGTCGTTGACGACCACATAATGGTACTTCGAAACGTGCCGGAGTTCGTCGAGGGCGTTCCGCATCCGGCGGGTGACGGCCTCGCGGTCTTCCGTGGCGCGGCCGGTCAGCCGCCCCACCAAGGTTTCGGCGGAGGGTGGCAACAAGAAGACCAGCACGGCGTCGGGGAAGCTGCGGGCGATCTGCTCGGCCCCCTGCACGTCGATGTCCAGAATGACGTGCCGACCGCCGTCCATCACCCGCTGCAGTTCGGACTTGAGCGTGCCGTAGCGCCGACCGTGCACGTCGGCCCACTCGGCAAAGGCACCTTGGGCCAGCTTCTCGTCGAACTGCGCGGGCGACAGAAAGTGATACGACTCGCCGTCGATTTCGCCGCTTCGAGGGGCGCGCGTGGTGCACGACACCGAGTAGCCGACATCGCGGCGGCGCGACAGCAACGCACGCGCGACGGTGGTCTTGCCACCGCCGGACGGTGACGACAGGACGAGCGGGAACGGCGTCATTCGAGGTTCTCGACCTGCTCGCGCACGCGCTCGAGCTCTTCCTTCACGGTGATGACCTCGCGCGCAATCGCCGCGTCGTTGGCCTTGGATCCCGTGGTGTTGGCTTCGCGCAGCAGCTCCTGCACCAGGAAGCCCAACCGCTTGCCGACCGCTTCACCGCTGGTGTCGTTGAGCGCATCGCGGAATGCCGTGAGGTGCGAGCGGAAGCGATCAAGCTCCTCGTGCACATCGAGCCGGTCGGCGAGCACGGCAATCTCCTGCGCGAGCCGATCTTCGGACACGGCAACGCCGCCAGCCAGCTCCTGCACCGAGGCGCGGAGCCGGTCGCGTTGCGCCACCAGCCGCTCGGGGGCGCGTGCGGCCACGCGCGCCATCGCGGTTTCCATCAATCCGAGCCGCTCGTGGAGCACCGTGGCCAGCCGCGCCCCTTCCTGCGCCCGCATCTCGTTGAGCGCCGTGATGGCGGCCTCCACGACAGCCAACATTTCTTCGACCGTGCCGGCGTCTTCGTCCTCGGCGCCCGCGTCCACGATCAGGCCCGGCATTCGGGCGACGGTGGCCACATCGACGTCACCGACCAGGCCGTGCGCGCGCTGCAGCTCCCGCAATTGGGCCACGAACGCGCCGAACCGTTCGGCGTCGATGCGCACGGGCATCGATTCGCCGTCGCGCACGATGCGGACTGTGCACGCGATGTGCCCTCGCGCGACGCGCTTGCGCAGCGCCTCGCGGACGTCGGCTTCGAAGCGGGCAAAGCGCCCGGGGAGCTTGAGATTCGGATTGAAGAACCGATGGTTCACCGTCCGGAGTTCGACCCCAACGGTCGTTCCTCCAACGGGCCCTTCGGCCGATCCGAAACCGGTCATCGAACGAATCATATCGAACCGGCTAAGTTACTGTCTCTCAAGGCTTTCCGATAGTGCTCCGAGGCCTTGCGCGGCGCCCAGACGCTGCCCCGGTGGGGCGGCCGAACCGCCCCCGCTAGCCCCGGAACTCCCAGCGAACGCCGTACAGGTTCACCGCGCGCGGCAACACGTAGCCCGGCGCCTGGTCGTAATCGAGCTGCAGGATATTCGAGAAGCGCCACGACAATGTCGCGCTCAGGATGCGAATCTCCATCAGCGTGCTGAGGTTCCGGTTGATGGCCGTCTCCTGTACCCCCGCCGACGACGCAAAGCGCAACGGATCGCGGTACTCGTGGATGATGGCCCCGAGGAAGCTGAACTGCCCCTTGGGGAACCTCGTGCGCCAGTCACTCTGGACGTACAGCTGCGTCCGCGCCTGCACCTTGGGCAGGTAGAACTGATTCTGGGCGTCGCGCCACGCGATCATCCACGCGTCGATCTTGATGTCGCGGAACACATCCCCGCGCAGTGTGGCCAGCGTACCGGTGGCCGGGCGCAGCGCAATAGGGGCGGCGTAGCCGGTATCCAGCGTGGCCGGCCCAAGTGACACCGTGGTATCGCGACGAATGACGCCGCCGCCCAACCACAGCGCGCCCCGCAGCCGCACCGCGGCCTCGGCGCGAAGCCCACTCGAGCGCAAATCGGTGCCGCCGCTGCTGCGCGTTACACGAGACGCTGCCCCGACGAAGGTGAGCCGCTCAAACGGCACCAGCTGCACCGACGCATCCACGCGCGAGGCGGAATCGGGGCGCGATCGCTCCGCCCACAGCGCGCTGCTTACCCAGCCGCGGGTGTACGACGCGCGCGCCACGGGCGAGACGGTTTGCTCGCCATCCTGCGCACGCACGCGCGCGGCGAGCGAGGTCTGCAGGCCGGCGTGGTTCCAACCGGTGGTAAGCACGTACTGTGCCTGCGACGCCCGACGAAGCACCGCGCGATTGGTGTCGGTGGTCGTGGACGTGATGCGGTTGAGGCTTGAGCCCTGCGGGGTCTCACGGAAGTCGAGCGTGCCGGCCACGAGTTGCCCCCACACGCCGGCCGCGTCGGGGTCACGGTACCCGACGCGCAGATACCCGATCGTCTGCTGCGGGCGGTCGGTCTGCGTGGTGTCGAGCCCCCGGGCGCGCCGAGCACCGCGGCGCTCGTTGCCGTAGCGGTGCGCAAAGGCATCGACGCTCCAGTTGCCGCGGGCCCAGCCGCCGCGCAGCAGCAGCCCGACGACCGATCCGTCGCCGCCGCTCGTACCGCGGACATCGCGGGTGCTGGCGTTCGAGAACACGGCCTGCAGCCCCGCGCCGTTCGACCAGCGACGCGCGTAGGTGCCCCGGAACACGTTGCCTTCTCGGTCGCCGGTCAGCACGTCGATGCGCGTGAGCGGGTTGGTCCGGCGCTCCCGCCAGGTGCGCAGGTGCACCCGCGCCTCCGCCCCCACGCGTTCCACCACGACTTCTTCGTAGGGCCACAGCTGCAGCGGCCCCACGTTGAGGACCCCGCCGCTCTCGGTGTCGAGGGCGTCCAACTCGATCCCGTCGATGAACACGCGCACACGGCCGAAGGCACCGGCCACCGTGGTGTGCTGAATGTCGGTGATCCACCCGGTGCGAATGGTCGTGAGTCCTGGAATGCGGTCGAGCAGTTCACCGAGCGAGATCGCCCCTGTCGATGCGATCTGGTCGCGATTCCAGCGATACGACGGCCCCACGTCGGTGGACGCGGGCAATTCCGCTCGGGCGAAGGGCGACATCAGGGTGTCGGCCTTCGGCTTTGCTTTCGCCGTCGTGTCGCGAGCAGCAGCCGTGGTATCGCGCGCCTTGGCCGCCGCGGCGTCGGGGGGCGGTGCCGTCTGCGCACGCGCAACGGCCCCGACCGGAAGGCCGAGGCCGCACACGAGCGCGAGACAGGCAAGCGCGCGTCGCCGCGCGGGTCGTGCAATCAGGCGACGCGTCCCCGTACGAAGTGTAAGAAGGTCCCCACCGGCACGCCGGTCGGGCCCTTGGGAATGAACGTCAGATCGGCTTCGCTGTACGCCGTTCCCGCGATGTCCAGATGCGCCCACGGCACGCCCGCTGGTACGAACTCCTGCAGGAACTTGGCGGCGGTGATCGCCCCCGCCCCGCGGCCACCCGAGTTCTTGAGGTCGGCCACGTCCGTCGTGATCAGCTCCTTGTACTCGTCCCAGAGCGGAAGGTGCCACGTCGGCTCGCTCGCGGCGGTTGACGCGCGCCGCACTTCGTAGGCGAGCTCGTCGCTGTTGGCAAAGAGCCCCGTCGCCGAACCACCCAGCGCCACGACACAGGCCCCGGTCAGCGTCGCCGCGTCCACGATCACCGACGGATTGAACGTCCCCGCGTGATGCAGCACGTCGGCGAGCACTAGGCGCCCTTCGGCGTCGGTGTTGATGATCTCGATCGTCTTGCCGTTGGCCGCACGCACGACGTCACCGGGCTTCACTGCGGTGCCGCTCGGCATATTCGTCGTGGAGCCAATGAGCCCGACCACGTTCACGGCCAACTTGAGCCGCGCGATGGCTTCCATTGCGCCGAGAACGCCCGCAGCGCCTGACATATCGAACTTCATATACTCCATTCGCTCGGCCGGCTTGAGCGAAATGCCACCCGTGTCGAAGCACAGTCCCTTCCCCACGAGGGCGATGGGCTTCTGGTCCTTGGGGCCACCCTTGTACTCGATGGTGATGAGCTTCGGGTCTTCGGGGGTGCCCTGCGCGACACAAAGGAACGAGCCCATCCCGAGCTTCTCCAGGCCCGCGCGACCGGTCACCGTGACCTTGAGGCCGTGCCGCTTGCCGATGTCCTGCGCGGTCTCGGCGATGTGCGACGGCGTGCAGTAGTTGCCCGGCATCTGCTGGAGGCGGCGACCGATCGCTTGGCCTTCACCCAGCGCCACACCGGCGGCGTGCGCGGCCTTGGCCGACTTGGCGTCGGCGACGAGCAGCGTGGCCTTGTTCAGGGCGGCGCGGCGGTCGGCCGGCGGCGCGGGGGTCTTGAGGTCGGCGTACTCCCACTGGCCCAGGTACAAGCCAGCGACGGCGGCTTCGACGCTCGCGGCATCCTGATGCCCAGGCGCCCAGAAGTTGATGCTGCCCGTGCCGGCCTTCTTGGCGGCGCGGGCGGCAATGGCGGCCGCGCGGCGCACCGCGCTCGCGGGCTGCGTGGCCGCGCCAATGCCCACCAGCAGCACGCGGCGCTTGCCCTGCGGCCCACCGGTCAGGTGCAGCGTTTCGTCGCGCCCGCCGCGGAACTCCTTGGCGCGGATCGCGCGGCGAATCACACCGCCAACGAGTCGATCCAGGCGCGCGAGCTCGCGCAGATCAGGGGACGGACCGAGGGCGATAGCGGTGAATCCGGCATCGGCCTGCGTGGCCTGCTTGAGCTGAACGGAGAAGGGCATTGGGAGCCTTTGAGGACGCGGCAGAGTTGCGTGCGCTCAAAGGTGGCCGCGCGCGGGGGGCGCGGCAAGCGAGGGAGCCCCCGCGCACGCGGCGTTGAGTCGAAGCGGAGCCCAGCAGCCCCCTCACCTCAGCCCTACCGCACCAGAAGGGACATTCTCACTGCGTCCCCCGGCGCCCCCGCCCGTCGCTTGAGGCGCAGCAGTATCACGGTGTCCACCTCTGCGCGACGACCGCTGCTACTCGCGACCACTCGGAGACACGCCGCAGCCGTTTCTTGCTCCAACAATCCGTTCAATCGGCCCTCGAAACGACCATCCAGCGCCGAGACCCCGAACCAACCCTTGGCGACGCCGGTGCCGCACGAGCCGTCCGGCGCTGGCAGCCTCAGCGTCGCTTGCACCGCGGCGTCCACTGGCGCTCCCGACGTCGAATCGCCGACCGTACCCAGAACGGCTACGTCGTAACCTAGGAGTTCGCTTTGCACGTCTATCGGGTTGTGATCGCAGGACGAGACAAGGGAAATGAGGAGCATCGACGCACCCACTCCTCCGCGAGGACTCATTTTCATCCTCGAGCACCCGACGCCAGAGCGCCCGAACGCTCTGCGTGGAAAGAAGTCGACCTACGGCAGTGACAACGACAACGAGGCTGAGTCAGCCGGCGCGGCGCGCAACATCCTCAGTCGGACCGGGACCACCGCTACGGCCGCCGCTCGCCTCGACCCATTGGTCGCCACAACGCGAAGACAACCGACGGTATCAGTCAAGACGGACCCGATCATTTCGCCTTCGTAGCGTCCGCTTCTGGTGGCGGTCGTGAAGGCACCCAGCGTGACGCCACTGTCACACGAGGCACGCTGCGGTGCCAAGAAGAGAGAAGCCGAGACTGACGCATCCATCAGTACGCCGGACGTTGAGTCCCTCACCGTCCCAAGAATCAGCACGTGGAACTGCAACAGGTCGTCACCTTCCGTCGGGCGGCGGCTCTGGCATGAGACAAGCATCGCCGCCACGACAAATGCAACGACACTCGTACAAACATTTCTAGTCCTCATTGTACAAAACCTTCCGCCACAAAGCCCGGACGCTGGAGGTAGACGGAAACGCTAGTGGCAACGAGTATCCATTGAGCCGTTGCGCGGACGCGACGAACTGGCGTGATCGGAAATACCAGCTGCTGTTAGCGACCAACGGATCCGCCTGACGCTCGGCGCAGAGCACGGCATGCTCGAGTGACACAGCGTGCGCGTACTGACCTCCGATGTAGACTTCGCAAGCCTTGATGAGCGACAAGACTCCATTGAAGCCCGCAACGGTGACGTCGGCAGGATGGTCTTGGGTGGAATCAGCCAAGTCCCATAGAAATGAAGCGACTTGCCCCTCGCTTCGCGATCCATCCAAACCGCCGTCGGGCGCAAGCGGCCAGCTGGGTAGACTGTTAATCGCCCAACTTTCGGCACTGAAAAATGGCGACGGCCCGAAAAGCATGTCTGCGAGAAAGTTCGCGACCCCTTCAACCCACGCAACACTCCAGTGCTCGATGCTGCTGAAACTGTGGCCGTCCGAATCAGCTCTATACTCGTACCAACTTCCTAAGGCCTTATCATGAAGCGCGTGGCCGAACTCGTGGGCTTGAACCCAGTGCCCCCACGGACTGAACGCGTTCCCGAGCCGAATATGAATTGTCGAATTGGCCTTGCTGTAGTAAGAACTTCCGCTCGATATCAGATACAGCAAGAGTCGAGGCGTCGTCCGTCCCCAGCTGGCGGCCAAGTCAGCAAACTTCGTCGTGTTGACGAACGCATCAGCTAGTTGGCTCGAGTCAACGGAGGTGTTGTAGCCGACACAGTCCGGCTGAATAGAATGTCCGGTTTGCGCAGGGTAACCCGCCTGAACGCGATTGTTGGAGTAGTAGACTTCGGTGATGTACGAATGGTAACCGTCGCACGCGAAACTGATCTGGCCAGCGCTATTCGTTTCAGCCGAGTAATCCTCGTAACAGTCTCCGGTCCAGTCACATCGGTAGACGACCACCAGCGCTCGCGAAACAGGCTGCGACTGGAGTGTGTATCCATTCAGGTAAGTGACGCCGATCGTCGCCTCCAAGCCTGAGTTCGGCTGGGGAAAGACCGACCGCAACTCCGGGGCCGCGCCTTGCCGAATCAATCGTGGACGCAGCCGGCGACCCTTCGGGTAGCGCTCATACCTTCCCGCTCGCTGAACGAGGCTGTCGCCGAAGATTGCCGCGGGGAACGAATTGAAAACCGACAACGCGCGATCCTCCGAGATCACGAGCCATACTCGCGCAGTGACGACGAGCGCGCTCTGCGGATCCTTGAGCGCGGCCTCCCGTGCGGCGTAATGAGCCGCGATATCAAGCGGCCACACGCCGGGTTCAAGCGGATCGAATCTGAATCGGACCGAGAGGGACGTTGGATTGGTCACGTGAAAATCCGCGCGCCGCTCAACGGAAAAATTCCCACCTTGCCCAAGTAACGAGCGGAACGTGACAACTCCACGCGATCGCGCGAACGTCTTTGCGACTACCGCGACTCCGCCGCTCCCATCGGGCGATGCTTCGACTCGAATCGCGCCCAACTCAGCATCGTCTTCAATTCCGACACGCGCATCAGGTTCAGATGTCCGAGAGGAGGCGCCCGCTGTGCGTAGCGGCCCCGCGGCTTCCTGGATGCCACACGCAGAAGCAGCGATCACGAGCAACAGATACTTCGGACTCATACGACGCATGATGAACTCCCAGAACTAAGGCCGTGTTGGGCGCCCCCTCAGCGTCGCGGGAACGAGTCTATTGAAGCAATAGGGTGTGCGTGATTCGCGGTTCGCGTCAACCCCAATCGGGCGCTGTACCGCGCTCGTTACACTGTGATTTCGGCCTGCGCTTCTCCGGCTGGGTATCGTTGCTCGACACGACGTCAGGCACAACTCCCTGCCGAGATCTGAGATGGTGGCGTCGAGCGGCAGGCCGCTCTTCTCACCCCAAGCGCGCCGCTCGGATTTGTTGTTGCCATATCCCGCTGCTACTGCGACTGATATCGAGTAGTGCACCCGTCGGGACCGCTCGAAAAGTGGATCGATACGGCCATTCGTCATCGCGTCTGCGCACCCATGAAGCGAGTAGCGCGCGCTTCGTTTATCGTGGCGGCGTTTGGAGTCGGCCGGCTGTGAGGTGCTAGTTGAAGAAGCCGATGAGATCACCGCTCCCAGCTGTTATGCTGGTCGCCCACTGGCTTCCCCGCGCTAGAGCCTAGCCCTCGAACCACGTCCGTCGGCTCCCTCGCCTCCAGCACCGCTCGCAAGTTCTCCACAGCCCGCATTCCCATTGCGACGCGGGTCTCGGTCGTCGCCGAGCCGAGGTGCGGCAGCAGAACGGCCTTCTCGCTGGCCAGCAATCCCGGATGAACGACCGGCTCGCGCTCGTACACGTCGAGCCCCGCCCCCGCGATCGTCCCCGCCGCCAGCGCGTCCACAAGCGCCGACTCGTCAACGACATCGCCGCGCGCCGTGTTGATCAGAAACGCGCTCGGCTTCATCAGCGCCAACCGCTCGGCGTTGATCAAGTGTTTAGTCTCGGGCCTCGCCGGACAGTGCAGCGAGACCACGTCGGATTCGCGCAGGAGCGCCTCGACTGAATCCACCCGATGCCACGAGTGGCTCGGCAGCGGGAGACTGGGCTCGCCAGGGTGCCACCACAGCACCGGCATCCGGAATCCGCCGGAGCACCGCTCGGCGAACGCACGGCCGATGCGACCGAAGCCAATGATGCCCACCGTCTTGCCGGTGACGTGCGTGCCCATATGGTGCGTCGGGCGCCACCCAGTCCACGCGCCGGCCCGGAGCGCACGCTCCCCTTCACTGGCGCGGCGCATCACCGACAGCATCAACGTCACGGCGATGTCGGCCGTGGCATCGGTGAGCACATCTGGCGTGTTGGTGACCACGAGCCCCGCGCGTTGCGCGGCGGCGATGTCGATGTGGTTGTAGCCTACGCCAAAGTTCACCAACGCCTTGGCGCGAAAGCCCCCAGCGCTCAAGAGCGCCGCGTCGAAGCGATCGGTCACCGTGCACAGGACCGCGTCTGCCTCGCGCAATGCCGCCACGAGGGCCTCCCGCGAGAGTGGCTCGTCCGTCGCGTTGAACCGCGCGTCGCAGAACGACGCCAGCGCCTGCTCCACGGCGTCTGGTAGCCGCCGCGTCACGACCACGACCGGGCGCGACGTCACTTCTTGGCGGCAGCGGAGATTGCGTCGGCCATCGCCACGAGCTGATTCGCCATTCGCGCCGAGGCCGCGTCGATCATGCGGCCATCCAATTGGGCTGCGCCGCGTCCCTGCGCGGCGGCTTCGTCGAGCGCGGCCAGAATGCGCCGCGCCCGGGCGAC
>JANRJP010000012.1:0-13339 GCA_033763905.1 Gemmatimonadaceae bacterium | reverse complement strand
CAAAGTCATCCGCATCGAGAATCGCGGCACGGTCCCGCACGAGTTTCTGCTGGTCCGGCTCAAGCCGGGCGAATCGGCGCGCGATGTGGCCGAATGGTCGGGCGCGGGTCAGCTCGGCACGCCACCGCACGAGAGCTGGTCAGGTGCGGCGGCGCTCGCTCCGGGAGGGCGCGCCTTCTTGACCGTGGATTTCGCCCCGGGGCGCTACGTGGCGTTTTGCCTGGCCGAGGGCAAGGACCGCGTGCTGCACTTGATGAAGGGAATGGAGACCGTCATCGAGGTGAAGTGACGGCGGTCAGGGAGTAGCAATTCGAAAAAGACGTTGATATGATTCGAGTATGCGAAATAACCGAATTGTTCAGCGTCTCGGATGGCCGCGCGGGCTCGCGGCCACGTTGCTCGCCCTGGCCTGCCTGGCCCCCACGATGGACGCCCAGGGACGACGGCCCCTGGCGGGGCGGATCGCCATCGTCGATACCCGCGTGTTGCTCGACTCCGCGCCGTCGATCCGCGACGCCGAGACCGCCTACGCCTTCGAGTCGACGAAGGCCCGGGCTCTCGTCGCAGATGCAGCCGACTCGCTCAAGCGAGCGGTGGATGCGTTCTCGCGGGAGAGCGAGGCGATGTCACCCGCCCGACGCGAAGCCACGCTCCTGGTGCTCCGCGCCCGCGAGATCTCGTTCGAGGATATGGTCCGCCAGCTCGAAGTGCTCGGCGAGACGCGTCGGCGTGAGCTGCGACAGCCGGCCGAGGCGGAGGTGCAGACGGCCATCGCCGCCGTGCGTCGTCGCGAAGGGATTGCCGTGGTCCTCGACCGCGCGGCCCCAGGCATTCTGGACCTGGACGAGACCGTCGACATCACCGCACTGGTCGCCGCCGAGTTGCGCAAGGGGCGTTCGGCGCCGCGCTGATTCTACCCTGCGTTGTACCCCCCCGAGTGCGTGGGTAGCTTTCGAGGCTCTTCCTTCACGCCTTTCTCGGGGGTTTCCCCTTGTCGGATCTGTCGCGTTCTCCGGTCATCGTTGGTGCCGCCCGCACCCCGATCGGCAAGTACCTCGGCGCGCTCAGCGCGCTTTCTGCTCCGGAACTCGGGGGTCGCGCGATTGCCGCGGCCTTGGCCAAGTCGGGGGTCCCCGCCGCTGAGGTCACCGACCTCATTATGGGACACGTGCTCCAGGGCGGGGCCGGTCAGGCCCCGGCTCGGCAGGCAGGCATCAAGGCCGGTCTGCCCACCAGCGTCTCGGCGCTGACGATCAACAAGGTCTGCGGTTCGGGGCTGCAGGCGGTGATGCTCGCCGCGCAGGCGATTCGCGCCGGCGATGCGCAGGTCGTGGTGGCGGGCGGGCAGGAGAGTATGTCGAACGCCCCGCACTACGTGTACGGAATGCGCGGCGGCGTGAAGCTCGGCGACCAGACGCTGGTCGACGGGATGATCAAGGACGGGCTGTGGTGCGCCACCTGCGGCGTGCATATGGGTAGCCACGCCGAATACACCGCGCACAAGGGCGCGGTGACGCGCGAGCGGCAGGACGCCTTCGCGGCGGCGTCGCACCAGAAGGCCGTGGCCGCGCAACAGGCGGGGAAGTTCGCCGCCGAAATCGCGACGGTCGAGATTCCGGGTCGCAAGGGACCGACCGTGGTGAGCGCTGACGAAGGACCGCGTGGTGACACGACGGCGGAATCGCTCGCGGCGCTGCGCCCGGCCTTCCCCGGTGATGGCGACCACCCGCGCTCGGTCACGGCCGGTAATGCGTCGTCGCTGAACGACGGCGCGGCGGCGCTGGTGGTGACGAGCGAGGCCTTCGCCAAGGCGCACGGCCTGACGGTGTTGGGTCGTATTCGCAACTATGGCACGGGCGCGGTCGATCCCCGCGACCTCTTCTTTGCGCCGGTGACGGCGATGCAGCGCCTGATGCAGAAGGACGGCGTGGGCATTCGCGACTACGGGTTGATCGAAGCCAACGAAGCGTTCGCCTCGCAGGCCATCGCCGACGGCGATGCTCTCGGGTGGGACTGGGATCGCGTCAACGTGCACGGCGGCGCGATTGCGCTCGGACATCCGATCGGCGCGAGCGGCGCACGGGTGCTCGTGACGCTCCTGCACGCGATGATCGATCGCGGAGCGGCGCTCGGCGCGGCGACGCTCTGCCTCGGCGGCGGCGACGCGGTCGCGCTGTCGGTCGAGCGGGTCTGAGCGTTTCGTGACCGCGCCCGTGGTGCCGCTGCCAGCCCGCGGGCCCGTCGTGCGATCGATCGTGCCGCCCGCCGAGGCGCCGCAGCATCCGCTGGCGCGCATCGGCGCGTTCGTGGTGCTCGCCGTGGTTGCGGGTGTCGCAGTGGAGGCGTTGGTGTATCCCGCCATCGGGCTGGTGGCGCGTCTGCTGGGCGTTCGCCCGCTCGTGGGCCCTTGGCTCACGGTCGGTGCGATGCTTGCGGCGTCGTGGGGTGCGTCGCGCTGGACGGACGGGGGCACGCCGTGGCTCGTGCGGATCGGGCTTGGGTCCTCCGCGTGGCGCGTAGGGCCGTCGCTTCGCGCGCTGGTGATTGGTGCGATGCCGATGGCGGTGACGCTCGGCGTGCTCGTGAGCGTGGGCGCGTACGCGGTGCGACCCGGCGCCGAGGGCTCGTGGTGGTCGGCGACGGCGATCGCCTTGTGGACGCTGGCGCCGAGCGCCTTCAGCGAGGAGCTCCTGGCGCGCGGGTTCGTGTTTTCGGTGCTGCACGAGTGGAAGGGCACAGCGCTCGCGACCGCCGTGACCAGCCTGGGCTTCGCGGCGCTGCATCTGCTCAACCCCGGCGTATCGGCGGCCAGCGTGGTGAACGTCGCACTGGCCGGTGTGCTGCTCGCCGTGGTGCGACTCGGCACCGGAAGCCTCATCGCGGCGTGGGCCGCGCACCTGGCGTGGAACGCCGTGCTCGTCTGTGCGGCACACGCGCCCGTTAGCGGATTGGCCTTCCCGACTCCGGGGTGGCGGTTGGTCCCGCAGGGAGCCGAGTGGCTCAGCGGGGGCGCGTGGGGGCCCGAGGCGTCGATCGTCGCGACCGTGGCGATTGGTGCGGCGATTTGGGCGGCTACGCGGTACGCGCGTGGGACGGAGCCCGCGCGACTCTCAACATCTGACCCGCGCGACGACGCGCGAGTGACGACCATATGAGTGACGTGATCAGTGTGGTGGGCGCCGGCCAGATGGGCAACGGCATTGCCCACGTCTTCGCGACCGGTGGGTTTCCGGTGACGATGATCGACGTGTCGGCCGACGCGCTGGCGCGCGGTCGCGCGACGATCGAGAAGAATCTCGAGCGTCAGGTGAAGAAGGGCTCGCTCGATGCGGCCGCACGCGATGCCGCGCTGGGGCGGCTCGCCACGAGCACCGATCTGGGCGCGGCGTCGACGTCGACGCTCGTGGTGGAGGCCGCGACCGAGAACACCGAGCTCAAGTTCCGCATCTTCAAGGATCTCGACGGCATTGCACCAGCCGGGGCGATTCTGGCGTCGAACACCAGCTCCATCTCCATCACCGAGATCGCCGCGCGCACCAAGCGCCCGGGCGAGGTGATCGGGATGCACTTTATGAATCCGGTGCCGGTGATGCAGTTGGTCGAAGTCATTCGCGGTCTCGCGACGACGGACGCCACGACGCAGAAGACCGTTGCGCTGGCCAAGTCGGTGGGGAAGATCCCGACCGAGGTGAACGACTACCCGGGCTTCGTGTCGAACCGGGTGCTGATGCCGATGATCAACGAAGCGGTGTACTGCCTGATGGAAGGCGTCGGCACCGTGGAGTCGATCGACACCGTGATGAAGCTCGGGATGAACCACCCGATGGGCCCCTTGGCGCTCGCCGACCTGATCGGCCTCGACACGTGCGTGAGCATTCTCGAGGTGCTGCAGCGCGGGTTGGGCGACCCCAAGTACCGTCCGTGTCCACTGCTCAAGAAGTACGTCGCGGCCGGCTGGCTGGGCCGGAAGTCGGGTCGCGGCTTCTACACCTACGAGGGCTGACGTGCCGACGTCCACTCTGCTGACCCCGCTCACCGATGAGCAGCGCGCGATCGTCGAGACCGCGCGGGCCTTCGCCGAGCAGGAACTCGCGCCCAACGCCGCGGCCTGGGACGAGCATAGTCACTTCGAACCGACGCTCATCCGCAAGCTTGGCGAGCTCGGGTTCCTGGGGATGCTGCTCCCCGAACAGTTCGACGGGCTCGGGCTCGATTCGCTGAGCTATCTGCTCGCGCTCGAGGAGATCGCCGTGGCCGACGCATCGGCCGCGGTGATGATGAGCGTGCACAACTCGCTGCCCACGCAGATGCTGCTCCGCTGGGGCTCGCCAGCGCAGCAGGAGCGCTTCCTCAAGCCGATGGCGCGGGGCGAACTGCTCGGCGCGTTCTGCTTGAGCGAACCCGACAGCGGCTCTGACGCCGCGTCGCTCCGCACGCAGGCGGTGCGCGACGGTGACGGGTGGCGGCTCACGGGCACCAAGGCGTGGGTGACGCAAGGCACGCACGCCGGCGTGCTGCTCTGTATGGCACGGACCGACACGCCCGACGCCCGCAAGGGTTCGAAGGGCATCTCGACGTTCATTCTGACGCCGGACCTGCCCGGCTTCTCGATCGGCAAGAAGGAGGACAAGCTCGGCCTCCGCGCGTCTCCGACGGTGCAGATCGTGCTCGACGACTGCCGCGTGCCGGGGGATCGCCTGCTCGGTGCCGAAGGGCAGGGGTTCATCTACGCGATGCAGTCGCTCGATCACGGGCGGCTGGGCATCGCCGCGCAGGCCATTGGCATCGCGCGCGCGGCGCTCGAAGCCTCGGTGGCCTATGCGGCGGAGCGTCGGCAGTTCGGCCAGCCGATCAAGGATTTTCAGGCGGTGCAGTTCAAGCTGGCCGATATGGCGGCCCGCATCGCCTCGGCGCGTGCGCTGTTGCACGCCACGGCGGCCGCGAAGGATCGCGGGGAGCCGATCACCCGTTTCGGCTCGATGTGCAAGTTGCTCGCGTCGGAGACGGCGATGTGGGTGACCACGCAGGCGGTGCAGATCTTCGGCGGATACGGGTACGTGAAGGAGTATCCGGTCGAGCGATTCTTCCGCGATGCGAAGGTGACCGAGATCTACGAAGGCACGTCCGAAGTCCAGCGGGTCGTGATTGCCCGCGAACTCTACGCCGACTGAATGACGGTCCCCGCCGATGGCGGCGGGGGCGGTCATCACCAGACCATTCGCTGATGTTCAAGCAGATTTCCGAGATGGGCCACGAGCAGGTGGTCATCTCGCACGACAAGGCCACGGGCTATCGCGGCATCATCGCCATTCACGACACCACGCTGGGCCCCGCGCTCGGCGGCACGCGCTTCTGGAACTACGCCACCGACGAAGAGGCGCTCACCGACGCGCTGCGGCTGGCGCGCGGGATGACGTACAAGAACGCCGTCGCGGGCCTGAATCTAGGCGGCGGCAAGTCGGTCATCATCGGCGACAACAAGACCACGCGCCGCGAGTATCTCTTCCGCGCGCACGGTCGCTTCGTGGACTCCCTCGGGGGGCGTTACATCACGGCGGAAGACGTCGGGACCAGCCCGCTCGATATGGACTTCGTGCATATGGAGACCCAGTGGGTGGCCGGCCTGCAGCAGCGGTCGGGCGATCCCTCGCCGGTGACGGCGCGCGGCGTCTTCCGGGCGATTCAGGCGACCGCCAAGGTGCACTGGGGCTCCGACGACCTGGGCGGCAAGCACGTGACGGTGCAGGGGCTCGGCCACGTCGGGTACTACCTGTGCAAGCACCTGCACGAAGTCGGAGCGCGGTTGACGGTGACCGACATCGACGCCGGCCGCATTGAGCGCGTGGTCAAGGAGTTCGGCGCGTCGGTGGTGAAGCCGGACGAGATCTATGGCGTGGCCGCAGACATCTTTGCCCCCTGCGCGCTCGGCGCAGTGATCAACGACACCACGATGCCGCAGTTCAAGGTGCAGGTCATTGCCGGTGCCGCGAACAACCAGTTGCTCGAGCCGCGGCACGGCGAGGCGATCGAGGCGCGCGGTATCCGCTACGCCCCCGACTACGTCGTGAACGCGGGCGGCGTCATCAACGTGTACAGCGAACTCGCCGGCTGGACGGGCGAACGCGCGCTTCGCAAGGCGGACGAGATCTACGACACCGTGCTCGGGGTATTCGATATTGCGAGCGAGCAGAAGATCCCCACGTACGTTGCTGCCGATCGGCTGGCCGAACGGCGCATCGAGTCGGTGCGCGCGATGGTGCGCACCTGGCCGCAAATGCCCCGCAGCGAATAGGAGCTACGATGTCCAAGGAACGCATCCCGATTGCATCGGATCACGCCGGCTTCGCCTTGAAGGAGAAGCTGGCGGCCGCGCTCGCCCAGCTGGGCTACGACGTCGAGAACCTCGGGACCTCGAGCGAAGCGAGCACCGACTACCCGGATTACGCGCATCCGTTGGCGCGCGAGATCAGCGAAGGCAAGGCCAAGCGGGGCGTCCTGCTGTGCGGCACCGGGCTCGGGATGTCGTACGTGGCCAACCGCTACCCGCACGTGCGCGCCGGTGTGGCCTGGACGCCCGAAGTGGCCAAGCTCGCGCGCGAGCACAACGATGCGAACGTGCTGGTGTTGCCGGCGCGCTTTGTGTCGGACGATGACGCACTCGATATTCTCAAGACGTGGCTCGCGACGCCGTTCGAAGGCGGCCGGCACGAACGCCGCGTGGACAAGATCGATCACCCGGAGGGGAGCAAGTGACGAACTGGCAGAGTTGGGACCGGATGCCGCCTGGCGCGGCCCTCGAAGCGGCAGATCCCGAGATCGCCGCGCTGGTGCGCCGCGAGACGGCGCGGCAGTGCGAAGGGCTCGAACTCATCGCGAGCGAGAACTTCGTGTCCCCCGCGGTGATGGAGGCGGTGGGCTCGACGCTCACCAACAAGTACGCCGAAGGCCTGCCGGGGAAGCGCTATTACGGCGGCTGCGAGGTGGTCGACGAAGTCGAGCAGCTCGCGATCGACCGCGTCAAGCGGCTCTTCGGTGCCGAGCACGCCAATGTGCAGCCGCACTCGGGCGCTCAGGCGAATGCGGCGGTGTATCTGGCCTTCCTCAAGCCCGGTGACACCGTGCTGGGGCTCGATCTCTCGCACGGTGGGCACCTGACCCACGGCTCCCCGGTGAACTTTTCGGGGCTCATCTACAAGGCCGTGCACTACGGGGTGAACGACGAGGGCATCATCGATATGGATCGCGTCCGCGACCAGGCGCTCGCGCACCGGCCGAAGATGCTCATTGCCGGCTTCAGTGCGTACTCGCGTCCGCTCGACTTCGCGGCCTTCGCGTCGATTGCGCGCGAAGTCGGTGCGCTGTTCCTCGTGGATATGGCGCACGTGGCCGGTCTCGTCGCCACCGGGCACTACCCGTCGCCGGTGCCCCACGCCGATGTCGTGACCACCACGACCCACAAGACGCTGCGTGGTCCGCGTGGCGGGCTCATTCTGTGCAAGGCCGAACACGCCAAGGCGATCGACAAGGCGATGTTCCCCGGCACGCAGGGCGGGCCGCTCGAGCACGTCATCGCGGGCAAGGCGGTGGCCTTCCACGAAGCCCTGCAGCCGTCGTTCCGCGAATACTCGGCCCGCGTGGTCGCCAACGCGCGCGCCTTGGCGGGCGAGTTGGCTGCGCGCGGCTATCACATCGTGTCCGGCGGCACCGATAATCACCTGATGCTGGTGGACCTGCGCTCGAAGAACCTCACCGGCAAGATCGCCGAGCAGGCGCTCGACAAGGCGGCGATTACGGTGAACAAGAACACGGTGCCGAAGGAAACGCAGTCGCCCTTCGTGACGAGCGGCATTCGCATTGGCACGCCGGCGGTGACCACGCGCGGGATGGGCACGCCGGAAATGGCGCGCATCGCCGCGCTGATCGATCAGGCGCTCGCGGCGCCGGAAGACGCCGCGACGCTCGCCGCGGTTCGCGCCGATGTGAAGACGCTTACCGACCGCTTCCCGCTCTACCCCCACGCGCTGGCGCAGGTCTGACCGACGCAGGGCGCAGCTCGGTCACGGCGGCGGTTGCTTCGGCAATCGCCGCCGTGGTCATTGAGAGCCGCACGTACGCGCCGCGCACCCAGCCGTCGTAGAGGTTCGCGTAGTAGCGGCTGCGCACATCCCCGGATTGCCCGGGCACGTTGGTCACCCACGTCGAGTCGAGGTGCACGAGGTCCGCCACGATGCGGAACGACGCGCCGCCGAGCTGCTCGGCACCGTCACCGGTCGCGTGGGGCGTGTCGCCATCGCCGCCGCGGGCACGCGGCGGCATATCGAATCGCGTGCGCAGCGAATCCACCACCGCGCGCGACAGCGGATGCCGGATCGCGGTGCGATGGCCGTGGCGCACGTCGCCGAAGCGCCAGGTGGCGATATCGGGGCCGCGCGTGGTCGCGAGTTGCTCGACCGTGGCGTGGAATACCGAATCCACGATCGGCGCCGCCTCGGTCGCGTGCGCGTCGAGCCACGCCGCCGTTCCCACGATGCTGATCGGCACCGGGCTTGGCTGGCCGCGCGTGAGCCGGCGCTCAACCGCCGTCTGCAGTCCGGTCTGCGTGGCGCGGTAGATCGTCGCGCCGACCGACAGCGAGTCCAGCACGCCGTTCCACGCCCGCACCACGGCGAGTGCTTCGGTGGCGCGGGTCGTGCGCGGGGTCACACGCAACACGTGTGGCCGGAGCAAGCGCGAGGGCAGGGACGTCTCGTCGTACTGCAGGGCGGCCATCTCGCGCCACGTAGCCTTGGAGGCCTGCCGCAGGACTTCCGCGACGCGATCCGCGCGAAACGTCTCGGCCCACCCCGTGGGTGCCACCGCGTTCTGGTGCGGATAGGTCGACGGCGCGTTGTTTTCGTTGGCGCTGTGCACGAAGCCGCTGCCCTTCGCCGTCCGGTTGGGCAAATCGGCCACTCGCCACGTGCCGGTCCAGTCGAAGGTGGAGTCTCCCGGCACGACGGTGGCACCGCCGTAGCCGCGGCGCTTCGGCGCGTATCCTGCGACCTGCCAGCCGATCGTGCCGCTGGTGTCACCCCACACCCAATTGAGGCTCGGCGCGCGCGCGAACTCGAGAGCGGCCCGGAATTCGGGCCACGAGCGCGCTTGGTCCAGCCGCAGGCTGGCGAGATACGGCGCGGTGCCGATCTGGTTCGCGCCGCGGCGCATCGCGTACGCGCGGCCCGCCGCGCGGTCGACGCGAATGACCGGACCATCGACAGTGAACAGATGCTCCACCACCTGGGGCGCCGCGCCGCGCACGCGAATCGTGTCGCGCTCGGTCACGAATCGCTGCCATCCCGTCCGGGTGCGGTACCGGAGCGAATCGGTCGCGTCGAGCGGGTACGCGATGATGTCTTCGTTGTCGATGCTCCAGATCGTGAGCCCCCAGGCGCCCGCCCGATTGCGCCCGATCGCGACGCCCGGCAGCGCCGGTTCACCTGCGCCCGCCACTTCCCAGCCTGGCGCCGAGAGGTGCACCAGATACCGCAAGGACGGAGCGGCGATCACGCGATGCGGATCATTCGCCACCAACGGCTTGCCGCTCGCGGTGTGTGCGCCCGCGAGCACCCAGTTGTTCGAGCCCTCGAGAAACCGTGTCGCCCACGATTCGGTGCGCGATGCCGAGCGACGCGCATCCGCCCGCACATCGTCGGGCCGCAGGCCGAAGCGCAGATTCGGCCGATAGTCGTCGAGCAGGTCGTCGGGCGCGGCCACCGCGGGATCGCGCGCGATGCGCGCCACGTCGAGGACGCCGCGGCCGAGCCACGTGACGACCTCGTCACCGAACAGCCGCCGAGCCTTCGCGACGTCCAATTCCTCGTTGGCGTTGCCGAAGAGTCCGTTGTGACGCGACACCACGACCGCAGGCGTCCAGCGGCCCGGCGTCAGGCCCAGCAACGCGAACTCGGGGCTCAAGCGCGACGGATCGGCCTCGGTCAGCGCGATGTACGCGTTGATGCCGTCGACGAAGGCCTGTACGATCGCGGCGCCGCGCGGGTGGTACCACGCGAGATCGGCCGCGAGGGACCCGCGATACCGCAACTGCCGCATCGCGCGGTCCACCGACAGCGCGCGCGGGCCCAGCACTTCGGCCCACGTGCCGGTCGCGAATCGGCGCCATTGCTCCAACTGGAACAGCCGATCGCGCGCCACGCTCCACCCCTGCGCAAAGAACAGATCGTGCTCGTTGGCGGCGCGAATGTGCACGACGCCTGCGGTGTCGCGCGTCAGCGTCACCGGGGCGCGAAGTCCGGCGGCCGAAAGAGTGCTGTCCGCCGCGCGCGTGGACGCGCCGGAGGCCGGGCGCCACGTCGCTGGGGGGGCCGCGGACGTCGGCGCAGGCGTCGAGAGGGCAATCAGGCCACCGGCGACCGCCGGCAGCGCGCGAGCATTCACGAAGAGGCGCATCCCTTGAACTTCCGGCCCCCGCGCACGCGCGGCAACCCGCGGGCGGCCGACGCCGCGGAGCACCGCAGGACCGACGGTCAAGGGGGCACCGGCCATTGTGCCGCTGGCGCGGACTTTCCATAATGCGAGACGATGCCAGAACTCGCATTCCGTGACGGCGTGATGGACCGCATTCTCCTCCGGGAGAAGCGGTACCACGAGCAGGCGTATCTCTTCCTGCTTGGCGCGCTGGAGTTCGCCCAGAACCGGATGACCGAGCGGCGCCACATCTCGGGGCGTGAGTTGGCCGAAGCCTGCCGAGATTTCGCGGTGGAGCGCTTCGGCGTGATGGCGCGGCCGGTGCTGGAACACTGGGGCATCCGCTCGACCGAGGATTTTGGCGACGTGGTCTTCACGATGGTCGAGCTCGGCCTGCTCGTCACGGCCCCCGGCGACCGACGGGACGACTTCATCGGCGTGTATGACTTCGCCGACGCGTTCCAGCGGGCGTATCCCTGGACGGTCGCGCTCTAGCGCGTCGCATCGTGTCGCATCGCGAAAGCCGTTGGATGGTAGCGCGCGTGGCCAATGCCACGGCGCCGCGCGTTGCGGTGACCACGGCGGCGCAGAGTGCCGCGCGCGATCGTCGCGCGATGGACGACGGCGTGCCGTCTCGCGCCCTGATGCGCTCGGCCGGTCAGGCAGCGGCTGCCGAGATCGCCCGGCGGTTCTCGGGTCGCTTGAGTCGTGGCGTCACGGTGTTCGTCGGCCCCGGCCACAACGGCGGCGACGGCTGGGTCGTGGCAGCATCGTTGGCGGCGAGCGGCGTGCGCGTGCACGTCGTGGAATCCGCCGCGCCTCGCGCCGCCGATACCGCAGCCGAGCGCGAACGCGCGCTGCCGCTCGTCGTGCCCACGCCGCCCACGGGTGCTGAGCGTCTGGTGATTGACGCGGTGCTCGGCACCGGGGCGCGCGAAACCGCCGAGGGCGAGATCGCCGATGCGATTCGCGCCATTCGCGCCGCCAAGCGTGCGGGCGCCACGGTGGTGTCGCTCGATCTGCCCAGTGGGCTGGTCGCGGACGACGGCAGTGGCGCGCTGACGGTGGAGGCCGACTGCACGCTCACGTTCGGTACGGCCAAGCGGGGCTTGCTGCTGCGCCGCGATCTCACCGGCACGGTCGTGGTGCTCGATATCGGGCTCGGGACCGCTGCGCAGCTGGGTGACGACGCCGCCGGGCTCGTGGACGCCGCGTGGGTGCGCGCCGTGCTGCCTCGGATGGCGTCGAATGCGCACAAAGGCACGCGCGGCAAGCTCGCGATCGTGGGGGGCGCCGCCGGGATGGCGGGCGCGGTCGTGCTCGGCGCACGGGCGGCACTCGCGAGTGGCGCGGGAATGGTGAAGGTCATTGCCGAGGCCTCGGCGCTAGACGCCGTCGTCGGCGCCGTGCCCGCGGCGCTATCGGCGCCGTGGCCGGCCGATGACGCCGAAGCGATTGCCGCGGTGCGTGAGTGGGCCGATGCCGTGGTCGTCGGGCCGGGGTTGGGCGCCGCGCAGGCGCGTGGCATCACCGAGCGGGTCGCCAAGGCCACCCCAGTCCCGCTGGTGCTCGATGCCGATGCCCTGAACGCGTTCGCCGGTGACCTGCCGGCACTCGCGGCCGTCGCGCGTGAGCGCGCAGTGCTGACCCCGCACGCGGGAGAAGCGGCGCGACTGCTCGGCCGCACGGCGGACGAAATCACCTCGCGGTGCTTCGACGTCGCGCAGGAACTGGCGGATGTCACCGATACCGTCGTGCTGCTCAAGGGCGTGCCGACGGTGGTCTGCGCGCCGGGCGGCGCGCCGTTCGTCGTGGCGCGCGGGACACCCGCGCTGGCCACCGCGGGCAGCGGCGACGTGCTCGCGGGCATCATTGCGACCTTGCTGGCGCAGGGCGTCGGTTTGGTAGAGGCGGCGGCGGCCGCGGCGTGGGGCCACGGCGTGGCCGCGGAGCGCGCGGGGGACCAGGTGCCGCTGCGCGGCGTGACGCTCGAAGACGTGCTCGTGGCGCTGCCGACGGTGTGGGACCTCGACGTCGCGGCGAGCCTGCCGCCGGTGCTCGCCGAGCTGCCCGCGGTTCCGTCGTGAGCGAGGGCGCCGACCGGGCGCACACGCCGCTCGGCGCCGGTGGTGAGTTCGACTTGGTGCGCGGCTGGCTGCGTGCGTGGGGCCCCCAGGCGCAGGGGGTTGGCGACGACGCGGCGGTCCTGCAGGTCCCCGACGGGGCGTCGCTGGTCGTGTCGACCGACAGTGCGGTCGACGACGTGCACTTTCGCCGCGACTGGCTGAGTCCGCGCGAGATTGGCTGGCGGGCGGCGACCGCCGCGCTGAGCGATCTGGCGGCGATGGGGGCCACGCCGCTGGGCGTACTGTGGGCGCTGGTGCTTCCCGCCGAGCAACGCCACACCGCGACCGAGCTCGCGGCGGGCGTTGGCGACGCAGCGGCCGCCGTGGGTTGCCCGATCGTTGGCGGTGACACGTCCAAGGGGGCGACGCTCACACTCACGTGCACCGTGTTGGGGCACGCGTCCCGGCCCCTCACGCGCCGCGGGGCGCAGCCGGGGGACGTGATTTGGGTCAGCGGGGCCCTCGGGGGCCCGGGGCGCGCGCTGGCCGCGTGGCTCTCCGGTGGGGTGCCGTCGAGCGCCGACCGCGCGCGCTTCGCGCGCCCTGAGGCACGGGTTGAGCTGGCCCGCCGCGCCGCCGCCGCCGGCGCGACCGCGGCGATGGACATTTCTGACGGATTCGCGCAGGACCTTGGGCACCTGGCCCTCGCCAGCGGGCTTCGCGCTCAGGTGGCGCTGGAGCGGCTGCCCTGCGTGCCCGGGGCCGAGCCCCGCGACGCGGCGCGCAGCGGGGAGGAGTACGAACTCATC
>JANRJP010000102.1:0-104429 GCA_033763905.1 Gemmatimonadaceae bacterium | reverse complement strand
GTGCACTTGTAGTCGCAGCCGCGCTGCACGGGAATCCACGCCTTCACCTTGTCGAAGCGCTTCGGCTGGAAGTCCTCGTAGTGCTCCTCGAGATCGAAGTCCGTCGCCGTGACCCGCTGGCCCCGCTCGGCCCGCGCGATGAGCTCGGGCAATGCGCGGTAGCCATCGGGACCGATCACGAGCGACACGTGCTTCGCCTGCTCGAGCAGGCGGGGCCCCAGCCGCTGCGCCATACAGCCGGTCACGCCGACGATCGTCGACGGCTTCATCGAACGCTTGAGCTCGCCCACCCGTCCGATCACCCGCTGCTCCGCGTTCTCGCGAATCGCGCAGGTGTTTACCAGAATGACGTCGGCGCCGTCCGGCGAATCCACCGGCTCGTAGCCGACGGCCGCGAGCTTGCCGAGCATCAGCTCGGAATCGCTCACGTTCATCTGGCAACCGTAGGTCTCGATGAAGACCGTGCGCGGTTCGGAAAGCATTACTTAGGGATCAGGGACAAGCTGCAAGCGACCGCGGCCGGTGGCGGCCAGTCGGCCACGGACGACGGTTCGCCGGGTGGCGCCCGCCGGGAGCAGCACCGAAAGATAATCCTCCGTGACCCCCTCGGGGGCCGGTCCGCCCTGCACCACGACCGCCGTCGCGCGCCCCCCGACACGCCGCCGGGCATAGGCGTCGGCCTTCGCTCGCCCCAGCGCGCGCAACTCCGCCGCTCGCGCACGCGCCACCGCCGGCGCCACCGCGGCCCCCAGCTTGGTCGCCGCCGTCCCAGGACGCGGCGACCACGGAAAGACGTGCAGATGCGTAAAGGGCAGCGCCTCGACCAGCGACATCGTCGCGCGGTGGTCGGCGTCGGTTTCACCGGGGAACCCCGTGATGATGTCCGCGCCGAGGCCGAACACGGCGCGCCCGTCCACGAGTCGCTCCACGGCCTGGCGGTAGCGATCGGCGGTGTACCAGTGGCGCCCCATTCGGCGCAGCACGGCGTCCGACCCGCTCTGCAACGGCGCGTGCAGGTACGGCGCGACGCGGTCGCCGCCGTCGCGGAGCAGCATCCGCAGCGGATCGCAGACTTCCGTCGCTTCGACACTCGCCAGCCGGAATCGCGTCGTGGGCACCTCCTCGACCAGACGCGTGAGCAGGGCGCCAAGTGAGGTGCCCAGATCCGCCCCGTACGTCCCGACGTGCACGCCGGTCAGCACGATCTCCGGGTGGGTGACCGCGAGCATTCGCGCTTCGGCAACCAACGCTTCGGCGGTGCGCGAGCGATTCGCCCCACGGGCCTGCGTGGTTGCGCAGAACGTGCAGTGCTCATCGCAGCCATCCTGCACCCGCAGTGTGGCTCGAGCATCGGACTGCGCCTCGGCTGGTCGCGCATCCGGCGGCAGGCCGAGCGCCGCGGCGACGGCGTCCACATCACCACCCGCGATCACATCGGTCACCGTGGGCAACGCCGAAATGCTGCCGTCGTCCAGGGCGGCCGCGCAGCCCATCACGATCGTGCGGAGTCCGGGATTCTCGCGGGCGGCACGGCGAGCACCTTGCCGCAAATCGGCGACCGCCTCGGCGGTCACCGCGCAGGAGTTCAGGACGGCGACATCGGCCTCGTTCGGCGATGACGCCACCGACAGCCCCGCGCGCCGCAACCGCGCTTCGACCTGCTGCGTGTCGTACGCGTTGGCTCGGCACCCCCAGGTGCGGAGCCAGACGCGCATCGGCCGCTGATCAGGGGCGGACGGCGATCCCAAGCGAGACGAACGAGCCGGTCTCGGAGACGTTCGCCCCCGCGGTGCGGCGCGCCACCTGATACCCGACGTCGACGGCAAAGCGCCCGCCGGCGAACAGCAGGCCGAGGCCACCGGCCAGCCCGCGCTCGCGCACGGTGTTGGTGCCAACCCCGAACGGCAGCTGCCGGTCACTCCACCCCAGACGCAGCGACGCCGGCAGCCGGAATATCGACGCCGCACCGTACTCCGCGCCGACCGAAGTCTCGCGGCCGTCGGTCACCGGAATCGGCGACTCCACCAGCGGCCGCAACGCGGTCCACTCCACCCGTTCGTGACGCGCCGACACGACGAATCCGCGCGCCGCTTCCACCGCGAGGCCGGCGCCCCACCGATCCGGCACACGCCCATCGGCACGGAAGCCCACGGTGTCGTTCACCGCGTCGAGATCGCCGCCGAATCGCTTCGACACGCCGAACGAAATCCACGAGGTGGGATCCCACCCCGCCCCGATCGACAGGGCGCGCCCTGCGTAGCGGAGCGACTGGCTGCGGGAGAAGCCGATCAACGCAGACGCCGTGTCGTAGGCGCGGCGCGTGTTGAGCCGATGCTCACCCGTGATCGCGTGCGCCGCGAGCCCGACGCGCAACTTGGCCGGCAGCTGCACGCCGAAGACGAGCCGCGTGTCGGCCAACGCGCCGCGCACACCGGTGCGCTCGGTGAACGCAGAGGTGTCGGGGCCCACGATCTCCGTTCCCCGGAACTCGTTGAGCCAGGTGCGATCGAGGAACGACGAAATGTGCAAGGCGATGGCCGCACGACTGCCCAGACCGATGCCGGCCGCGATCATCGGGAAGCGCGTCACGCCGGTGAGATCCGACGCGCCCGGGACGGTCGTCGCGCGCCGTTCCGGTTCGAACTGCACGTGAATCGCGGCGCGCCCCCAGAGCGCGACCGACGCAGGATTGGTTGCCGAAATCGGATCCTGCTCGACCACGGCGCCGCCCAGACTCCGCGCGCGGGTCGAGAGTTGGCCCACCGGGTATCCCAATCCCTGCGTGCCGAGATTCCCCTGCGCCGCAAGCGGTGCGGCCGAAGCCAGCAGCAGCGCGGTCACCCAAGCCCCGCGCGTGGCGGCGGCAAAGCGGTTCGTGATCACGGCAACCCACTCCCCTGACGCGGGGCAAAGACGAGTCGGAGACGCGGGCGAAGCCCGGCCGCCGCCTCGCGCGACCAGAACCGCAGTTGACCACTTTCGGTGTTCTCGGGGCCCACGCGCAGCACGATCGCGCGCCGCATCCCGTTGGGGCCGGAGACGCGCCATTCCCGTACCGCCGCGGTGATGTCGAAGCGGCGCACGCCGCTGTCGCCCGGCAAGAGCCGCAGCGAATCGGTGAAGGCGTACTTGCCCAGCGATTCGCGGAACGTCGACACCGGGGCCACCGCGAGATCCGTCGCCCGTGTGATCGACGCTTCCTGTCCGGCCGACACGATCAGCGGATACACGCCGATCGTGTCGCGCACGCGCGGCCCGACGAATGGCAGCTGCGTGATCTCGATCGTCGCTCGCACGACTTCGGTCGAGTCGATGATGCGGGCGGGCGCCGCGAACGCGATGAAGCTGCGGTAGTTCGGCACACCGCCAATCGCGAGTTGGGCCGAGGTCATCACGGGCGCGCCGCTGACGACCAGCGCGCGATCGCGGAGCAACGACGCGAGGACCGCGTTGTCGCCCGGGGTGCGCGACAACGGCGTGTAGACGTACGTCGGCAGCCCGGAATCGGACGCCGGCTTGTACCGCAGTTGCGCGGGCCGCGCGCCATCGACGGTTCCGACGAGCAGATTCGCGCGGCCCGTCGTCGTCACGCGCAGACCAAGGCGGAGCCGGGCTGACGAGGCGAGCGCGGCGGCGAGCTGCACCCGGTTGATCGGCAAGGTGAGGGTATCCCGAATCGAATCCGGCGCGACCGTCCGGCTGCCGAGCAACCGATCGGGGCGGAAGAGGCCGATCAGCGGGACCCGCGCCGTGTCGGCGGTCGTGGTGTCGATGTTGAAGACGTCGATCGTGAAGGGCGCGGTCGCGCGCGACACCACGGTGTCGATGCGAATCGTCAGCCGGGCGCTGTCCGGCGCGGTGATGGGGCGCAGCGAGTCGGCGAACGTCGGGGCGTAGCTGGCGTCGACCGAGTCGAAGCGGATCAGCACGCGCAGATCGACGTTCTGCGCGGCATTCGAGGCGAGCAGCAGTTCGTTCTCGACGCCGTCGGCGGGCACGCCGGTCAGCGAGCTGTCGAGCGACACCGCCTCGAAGGTCGAGTCGAGCAGTGCGCCGGAGGCGCCCGGGCACAGAATGGGGCAACCGGCAGTGCCGATTTCATCGCCACCGCACGAGGCCATCCCTGCCGCACCGACCAACGCCAGTACGACGGCCGCGGCGCGGCGGGTGCGAGACACGACGGCTCGCATCAGGCGACCCCGCTCGTGCGGTCGTGGGACTCGAGCACGAAGGGCGCGGGCAACAGCGACGCCAGCGTCCACGAGGCCTCTCGGCCATCAACAGTAAAGCTCACGATTTCCAGGGACGGAGCGAATTCCATCAGGACCTGCCGGCAGATGCCGCAGGGTGACGCCACAGGGCCACTGCCGGTGCAGATCGCCAGACGAGCGAATCGACGGTGCCCCTGCGCGACGGCGGCCGCCACGGCCGTTCGTTCGGCGCAGATGCCCGCGGGATACGAGGCGTTCTCGACGTTGCAGCCGGTCACGACCGTGCCGTCTTCGCACATCAGCGCCGCTCCGACCGGGTAGGACGAATAGGGCGCATAGGCGCGTCCCATCGCGGCCTGCGCGGCGCTTCGGAGCGTGGTCCAGTCGATCACGACAGCAGGGTCCGGCAGAACGACACGCCCGGGCCCGGCAGCGGGACCTCGAGCCACTCGCCCACGGTCGCCCCCAAGTCGGCGAAACTCGCGCGAACGCCCACACTGCGCGGCCGGACCGCAGCCCCGCACGCGAGCAGCGGGACGCACTCGCGCGCGTGGTCGGTCGAAGCCGTGGTCGGGTCGTTGCCGTGGTCGGCGGTGATGAACAGGAGGTCCTCTGGGCCCAGGCGCGCGAGGATCGCGGGCACGGCAGCGTCGAACGCCCGCAGCGCACCGTCGAACCCCGCGGTGTCATTGCGGTGGCCGTACAGTTGGTCGAAATCTACGAGGTTCGCGAAGCAGAACCCATCCCCGCGGGACAGCCAATCCAGCAGGGCGTCGACCCCTTCGGCATTGGACGCCGTGTGTGCGCCGCGAATCGCGCGGCCGGCAAAGAGGTCGTCCACCTTGCCGATGCTGTGTCGAGGGACGCCGGCCGCCGCCAACCGGTCGAGCAAGGTCTCCCGCGGTGGCGCCAGCGAGTAGTCGCGACGGTTGGCGGTCCGCGACCACGCGCCGGGTCGTCCCACGAACGGTCGCGCGATCACTCGGCTGACGTCGTGGGGGGGCACCAGCAGGGCACGCGCGGTTTCGCACGCGCGGTACAGCTCGTCGAGCGGCACGGTTTCCTCGTGCGCGGCGATCTGGAAGACCGAGTCCGCCGAGGTGTAGAGAATCCACGCGCCGCTGCGCTGGTGCTCCTCGCCATAGCGCACCAGCACGTCCGTTCCCGAGCCGACCACGTTGCCGATCACCGGACGTCCCGTCCGCCGCGCGAACTCCTCGACGACCTCGGCGGGAAAGCCGGTGGGGTATGTCGGGAAGGGCCGGTCGAGCACGACGCCCGCGATCTCCCAGTGGCCGGTGGTGCTGTCCTTGCCCGCCGACGAGGGTGTGAGCATCCCCCAGGCCGCCTGCGCCGCGTCGGTCGGCGCGACGCCGAGAAGGGGCGCGATGTTTCCCAGTCCCAGCCGCTCCAAATTGGGCAGGGCGAGCCCGCCCACCGCGCGGGCGATGTTGCCCAAGGTGTTGGAGCCCACGTCGCCGTAGGCGGCGGCATCGGGGGCTTCCCCGATACCGACGCCATCGAGCACGAGGATGATCGCGCGGCGGCTCACGTCGACACCACGCGCCGCGGAAGCCGAAGGGCCAGCGACACCAGCAGCTCGTAGGGTGAGCACTCGGCCAGCGACGCGAGACGCTCGATGCCCAAGCCAGTCCCTGCGGTCTCGGCGTCACGGCCGATCAGCGTCACCACGTCACCGACCTTCCCCTCGGCCGCCGTGACATCGAGCATCGTCATATCCATCGTCACCCATCCCGCAATGGGAACCTCGTGCCCGCGCAGCAACGCCACCCCCCGATTGCCGAGGCTGCGTCGGTAGCCGTCTGCGTACCCCACCGGCACGGTCGCGATCCGCCGCGGGCCGGATGCCGTCCACGCCCCGGCGTAGCCCACCGTGTCGCCGGCCGCGGCCTCGTGGATCTCGACGATCCGGGCACGAAGCGACACCACCGGCTCGGGCGTGAGCTGCGCCGTAGGGCCGGTGCCCACGCCGTACAGGAACAGCCCCGTGCGACTGAAGCTGCCCCTGGCCGTCCCCGGGGACCGTCGCGCGGCGGCCGCGCTGTTGTCGGTGTGGACCAGCGCCGGTCGGGCCGGCATCTCGGCCAACGCCGCCGCGAAACGATGCTCCTGATCGGCCATCGTGTCGTCGGCAACATCGGCGGAGTGGAAGTGCGTGAACGCGCCTTCCGGCGGCGCCTCGCGCAGGGCGTTGCGCCACCCGTGGAGCCGATCCCATCGGGCCCCCGCGCGGAGCATTCCGGTATCCACGGCCAAGTGCCAGGGGCCGCCGCCCGCGCGCCGCCACGCCTCGAGCAACTCGAGCCGACCGATCGCCGGCCGCACGCCGAGCGCCACCGCGTCCGCGAGCTGCGGTTCGTCAAGCGGCGGGCACACGAGGACCGGACGCGACACACCGCCGTGTCGCAGTTGCGCCGCCTCGTCCAGCGTCGCCACGCAGTACCCCCACGGCGCCAGGGGTTCGAGCGCGGCCGCCACCGGGACGGCACCGAGGCCGTAGGCGTTGGCCTTGAGGACGGGCGCCAGCGGGCGGCCGGTGTGGGCCATCAGCCGCTCGGCGTTGCGCCGGAGGGCCGCCACATCGATTTCAACCCAGGCCGGCGCGTCGAAGGACATCCCTGAAAACTAGCCAGCGGACAGGGCTAGGACAGCGAGCGATATTCGACGGATGTCCGAATCGACCCCACCACTCGACGACGCGCTCGCGCTGATGCGCGATTTGCGCGCCCGCTGCGAATGGGACGCCGCCCAGACGCATCAATCCTTGCGACCCTACCTCGTCGAGGAAGCGCACGAGGTGGACGATGCGCTGCGGGCCGGGGACGACCGCGCCTTGCGCGAAGAGCTTGGCGATCTGCTGCTTCAGGTGCTGTTTCACAGCGTCATCGCGGAGGAGCGCGGCGCGTTCTCGCTGCAGGACGTGTCGAACGGTCTGATTGCCAAGATGCGCGCTCGGCATCCGCACCTGTACGAGGGCGGCGAACGCCAGAGTTGGGAGGCGATGAAAGCGACGAAGGCCGAGCGGCGCTCCGTCGCCGATGGGCTGCCGGTGGAGCTACCTGCCCTGCATCGGGCGCACCGATTGCAGGACCGGGCGAGCGGCTACGGCTTCGACTGGCCCGACGTCCACGGCCCCGCGGCCAAAGTCCGGGAAGAGATCGCCGAAGTCGAGGCCGAGCTCAGCGCGTCGCCACCGACCAGTGGACCGACCGGCGCCCCCGTGTACGACGCGCAGCACGCGCGGCTCGAGGCCGAGCTCGGCGACCTGCTCTTCGCCGTGGTCAACCTGTGTCGCAAAGCCGGCGTGCACGCCTCGAACGCGTTGGACCGCGCGAACGGCAAGTTCGTCGGGCGGCTCGATGGCGTCATGGCGCTGGCCAAGGCGCGTGGGCTGGACCTGCGCGCACTCAGCGTCGAGGAACTCGATGTGCTCTGGGAAACCGTGAAACGCGGCGAGTGAGCGCCGGGTCCCCGGGGCTTACTCGCCCCAGGGAATCCAGACGTTCTTCACCTGCACGGACTGCCGCAGGTACTCGCGCCCCTCCCCCTGCTCGGGGAGCATCCAGTCGACCGGCCACCAGCGCGCCCACGTGCGCTTGAGGTTTCCCGCGCTCGCGGCCTCGACCATCGTCGCGCCGTCGTGCGAGCCGTGGTACCACACGGCATCCACGTCGTCGTGCTCGGCGAGCACCTTCACGAGCGCATCGCGCGCGCCGGTGACGATGTTCACGACTCCCGACGGCAGATCGCTGGTTTCGAGGACCTGATACAGGTCGGTGGCCGACAACGGGTGACGCTCGCTCGGCACCACGACGATCGTGTTTCCACTGGCGATGAGCGGCGCGACCATCGACACGAGACCCAGCAGCGGGCAGTCGGACGGCGCGGCCACGCCCACCACGCCGATGGGTTCGTGAAACGCGAGCGCGACCCCGCGAATCGGCACGTGATGAATCGCGCCATCGTGCTTGTCGGCCCACGCGGCGTAGGTGAACAGCCGTTCGACGCTCAAGCGCACTTCGTGCAGCGCGTCGGCGGCCGTGGTGCCGGTCATCGCGCGGATGCGCGCCGCGAACTCCTCGCGCCGTGCATCGAGGTTTTCGCCGAGGTAGTACAGGATCTGCGCGCGCAGGTGGGCGCTCGCCCCCGCCCAACCCGCGGCGGCCGCGTGGGCCGCTTCGACGGCGTTGCGGATGTCCTTGCGGTTGCCCTCCCCGACCTCGCCGATGCGCGCCCCGCGCGGATCGGTCACGACGCGCGAGTATCCGCCATCGGGACGCGCCTGCTTGCCGCCAATGAACAGCTTCGCGGTCCGATCCACCGCCGCAACCAGCGTGGGCTCGGGTCGCGTCAGTGACGCCGCTGCGGAGCGGGCGCTGCGCGCCCGCGCGGTTCCGCGAGTCGCTGCCGCCGCCCGCGCCGCGCTGCGGTGCTCCCGCTCCGACGACGCGACGAGATACTCGTACATCCCCTCACGCCCGCCTTCGCGGCCGTAGCCCGATTCGCGATAGCCGCCAAAGCCCGCGGCCGCGTCGAAGAGGTTCGTGCCGTTGATCCACACCACGCCGGCCTTGAGCTTGGGCGCAATGTCCAGCGCGAGATTGATGTTCTCGGACCACACGCTCGCCGCGAGGCCGAACGGCGTGTTGTTCGCCAGCGCGACGCTCTCGGCGGGCGTACGGAACGGCATCGTCACGAGCACCGGTCCGAAGATCTCTTCGCGCGCGATGATGTTCGACGACTCGACGTTCGTGAACAGCGTCGGCGGGTAGTAGCAGCCCTCGGCCGGCACCGCCCAGGACGGCGTCCAGGGCGTGGCGCCCTGCGCCTCGCCCTGTGCGACCAGCCCCGCAATGCGATCGCGCTGCACCGGGTCGACGATCGCGCCCATATCGACCGCCTTGTCGAGGGGCGACCCCACGCGCAGAGTTTCCATTCGCGCGCGCAGCTTGGCCACGAGCACGTCGTGCACGCTTTCCTGCACCAGCAGGCGCGAGCCCGCACAGCAGACCTGCCCCTGATTGAACCAGATCGCATCGACGACGCCTTCGACCGCGGCGTCGAGATCGGCATCCTCGTAGACGAGGAAGGGAGACTTCCCGCCCAGCTCGAGCGTGAGCTTCTTGCCCGAACCCGCCGTCGCCTTGCGAATGATGCGCCCGACGTCGGTGGAGCCGGTGAACGCCACCTTGTGGATGCCGTCGTGCGCCACCACCGCCGCGCCGGTCGCCCCGTCGCCCGTAACGATGTTGAGCACCCCCGGGGGCAAGCCGGCCTCGTGTGCCAACTCGGCGAAGCAGAGCGCGGTCAGCGGCGTGTACTCGGCGGGCTTGAGCACCACCGTGCACCCCGCGGCCAGTGCGGGCGCAACCTTCCACGCCAACATCAGCAGCGGGAAGTTCCACGGGATCACCTGGCCGACGACGCCCACGCCGTCGTAGCCGGGGAACTCGGCGTCGCGCAGCTGCGCCCAACCCGCGTGGTGATAGAAGTGCCGCGCCACGAGCGGGATATCGAGATCGCGCGTCTCGCGAATCGACTTTCCGTTGTCGAGCGCTTCGACCACGGCCAACAAGCGGCTGTGCCGCTGCACCGTGCGCGCCAGGGCGTACAGGTGCCGCGCGCGCTCGTGCCCACTGAGGGCCTGCCAATCGCGGAGCGCGGCGGTGGCAGCGCGCACGGCGGCATCGACATCTCCCGTCGTGCCCTGCGCCACGCGCGCGAGCTCCGCCCCGGTCGCCGGATTGTACACCGCGAAGGGCGCCTTGCCCGGCGCGGTAAAGGCCCCGTTGATGAAGTGCCCGAAGCGGCGGCGATGGCGCTCGAGCCAAGCCTGCGCCTCGGCATCGCCCTCGGGCGCCGGGCCGTAGGCCATCGTGGAGAAGATGTCGGCGACGGTGGTCACGCGCGGGGCTCCTGGCTCACGGCATCGGCATATGGTGGGCGGCAGCATACCGCCCGGTCACGAAGTGCTCCAACTGGCGCTCGACGTCGGTGAGCAGCGAGCTGGCCCCGAAGCGGAAGAGATCGGGCGACAACCAGCGGTCTCCGAGTTCCTCCTTCATCAGGATCAAATAGTCGAGCGACTGCTTGGCGGTCCGAATGCCACCCGCCGGCTTGTACCCGATCAGCACGCCGGTGCGCTCGCGATACGCGCGAATCATACGCACCATCGCCAGCGACACCGGCAGCGTGGCATTCACCGACTCCTTGCCGGTGGACGTCTTGATGAAGTCGGCGCCGGCCTGCATCGCGACCCAACTGGCGCGCGCGACATTCGTGAGCGTCGCGAGTTCGCCGGTGCCGAGAATGACCTTGAGGTGCGCGTCCCCACAGGCCTCGCGCACCGCGGCCACTTCGTCGTACAGCGCCTGCCACTCGCCGCGCAGCACCAGCCCGCGCGTGATGACCATATCGATCTCGGCCGCGCCGTCGGCAACGCTGGCGCGCACTTCCGCCAACCGCGTGGGCATCGGCGCCAGACCCGCCGGAAACGCGGTGCTCACCGCCGCGACCGGGATGCCGCTACCCTGCAGCGCCTCGACGGCGGTTGCGACGAAGGGGTGATACACGCACACCGCGCCGGTGCGAATGGGCAACGCGGTCGCGCCCAGCGCGTCCAGCAGGTCCGGACGCACGGGCTGCCGCGCCTTGGCGCAGAGGCGGCGGACGTTGGACGGCGTATCGTCGCCCTGCAGCGTCGTGAGATCCATCAGGGTGATGGCCTTGAGCAACCACGCGGCCTGATACTGCTTCTTGACCGTGCGCCGTGCCGGGAGCGTCGCCGCGCGACGCTCGGCGGCGCTCTTGTTCACGCGAATTGCCCGAACCGCCGACAGATCCAGCGACTCCCCGGGATTCCGCACGAGGCTCACGGATAGATGCGCGACATCAGTCGCGGGAACGGAATGCATTCCCGAATGTGATGCGTGCCGCTGATCCACGCGACCGCCCGCTCGAGCCCGAGCCCGAAGCCGGAATGCGTGAAGGTGCCGTAGCGGCGCAGGTCGAGATACCACTGATACGCGTCCATCGGCAGCCCTTCGTGCTGGATCCGCGCGATGAGCTTGTCGAGATCATCCTCGCGCTGCGAGCCGCCGATGATCTCCCCGTACCCTTCAGGCGCCAACAGGTCGGCACACAGCACGGTGCGCGGATCCGCCGGATTCTCCTTCATGTAGAACGCCTTGGCTTCCTTCGGGTAGTTGCACACGAAGACCGGCCGATCGCGTCCTTCCACAATGAGCGCTTCGTCTTCGGCGCCGAGATCGTCGCCCCACTTCGCGTCGCTGCCCTTCGACTGCACCAGTGCCACGGCATCGGTGTAGTCGAGACGGTCGAACGGCGTGAGCACGGTTTCGAGCTTCGACGTATCGCGTTCGAGCACCTTGAGCTCTTCGCGACGCCGATCGAGCACGCGCGCCACGATCGAGGCGATGAGATCCTCCTGCAGCCGCATATTGTCCTGCTGATCGTACCACGCCATTTCCGGCTCGATCATCCAGAACTCGGTCAGGTGGCGGCGCGTCTTCGACTTCTCGGCGCGGAAGGTCGGCCCGAAGGTGTAGATGCGGCCGAACGCGGCGGCACCGGCCTCGCCGTAGAGCTGTCCGGTCTGCGCCAGATAGGCCATCCCGAGATCGAAGTACTCGGTCTCGAAGAGGCCTGCGCGCTCACCAATGGCCGCCGTGAGGATGGGTGAATCCATCCGCAGGAAGCCACGCTCGTAGAAGAAGTCGTGAATGCCCTGCTCCACCTCGTGACGAATGCGCATCAGCGCTGCCTGCCGCTGCGTGCGCAGCCACAGATGCCGGTTGTCGAGCAGGAAGTCGACGCCGTGCTCCTTGGGCTGAATCGGGTAGTCGATCGGCGAGGGGCCGATGATCGTCAGATCTGACACGCCAAGCTCGGCGCCGCCGGGCGCCCGCGCATCGACGCGTACCACACCGGTGATCGCGACCGACGTCTCGAGCGTGAGCGTCTTGAAGGCCTCCCACACCGACTCCGGCACCTCGGCCTTGGGAAAGACAGCCTGGCAGATGCCGGTGCCGTCGCGGAGTACCGCGAAGGCGATCTTCCCAGACGAGCGGGTGGTGGTGATCCACCCGCGGACGGTGACACTGGCGCCGGCGTGGGCCGGCAGTTCTTCGATGCGACGGAATTCAGCAGCCATACGTTCGCAGGACGGGCGGCCGGCGTCGTGCCGGCGCAGTCGTGAAAGCTACTGCCTCGGCGGTCGGACGGGGGCCCCGCCGACCAGGGCCGAGTACTTCGCCCAGGTGTCGGCATCGACGTCGCGGGCGAAGGCCGGTTCGCCGTAGAGGTAGACGTCGATCCGACCGCTGACACGCTCCCGCTGCACGCGGACCTTGTTCAGCAGCTGCGAGACCCGCATCTCCAACGGCAGAATCAGCCCCGACCGACTGCGGGCGAAGAAGATGTCCACATCGAGAGCGCTGGACGGCCCGCGGACGGGAGACAGTCGGGTCATCCGCCACGTCGAGCGCACCACGACGTAGGTCTCGGCATCGAGATACAGCTCACCCTCCAGGTCGGGATTCGTGTTGGCATCACTTGGAGCCACCAGCAGCTTGCGCACCGGTCGGCCCGACACCTCGTCGTCGCCCCCGTACACGAAGCAGTGCGAGTCGATGAACGCCTGAGACGCCAGCTCCGCCGCCAGCGGAATCGACGCGTACCATCGGCCGCCCCGACGCGTCAGCACCTCGCCCCGCCGATACACCGGCTGTGCCAGCGAGGTACCCGAGAGGCTGTCGCGCGTGTACGAGACGGTGTCGCCCCCTTCGAGGGTGATCTGCACGGTGTGGCTCGTGGGAATCACGAACTCACTCTGCATCGCCAGTTGATGGAACTGCTCCGCGTTCAGGCGCGCCTGCTCCAGCAGGGCCGCGACCGCAGGATCCGCGGGACCGGATCGGAGGTCGGCATCGGTACACTGCACGCCGCGCACGACCGTCGGATTGATCGTGCGGGGCAGCGATTGCAGCGTCAGCGTTACCGCCCCGTCGCCGGCGACCGTCGCCGAGTCGGGCCGATGTCCGATTGCGCGTGCGCGGACCAGCGCGGGCAGGCGACCGGCGCTGGCAAAGCGGAAGCGTCCTTGGACATCCGTCAACACCGTCGCGGAATCCACCCGCGCGGGCCGAATCGTGACGAGGGCGAACGGAATCGGCACGCCAGCCGCCGAGAGCACGCGGCCCTCGACCGGCGACTGCGCCGCAGCCTGGTCGGGAGATCGAAGCGCCGCGGCCGCGAGGACGAGTATCGAGGCGGCGAGGCGGCTCGCCGAGCGCAGCGTTCCTTGGTGCACCCTCGAATGCTACGGCTTGCGACCCTTGGCGGGAGTCCCCGAGACGATCGCCTGGTAACGTGCCCACGTGGCCTCGTCGACCTCCCGGGCGAAGGCGGGCGCGCCATAGATGTAGCTGTCGGTCCGCTCGAACACGCGCTTGCGGCCCAGGCGGTCCCTGTTGATCGCCTGCCAGACCTCCATTTGCAACGGCAAGACCAGCCCCGATCGGCTCCGGTTGAACAGCACGTCCACACTGAGCGCACTGACCGGCCCGCGACTCGCCGATAGACGTGTCAGACGCCAACTCGAGCGAAGCAACACGAAGCTCTCGGCGTCGAGGTACAGCTCTCCTTCGAGGTCGGGGTCACGGTTCCGCTCGGCCGGCGCGACCAACAATTTGCGCACGCGCCGCCCGCTGATCTCATCGTCGCCCACGTACACGAAACAGTGCTCGGCGATGAACCGTCGCGACGCCATTTCTGCGGCCAGCGGCACCGTGACGTACCA
Source organism: Gemmatimonadaceae bacterium (assembly GCA_033763905.1). Classification (GTDB taxonomy): domain Bacteria; phylum Gemmatimonadota; class Gemmatimonadetes; order Gemmatimonadales; family Gemmatimonadaceae; genus JAJTHG01. The sequence continues at coordinate 90,377 of JANRJP010000102.1, read as the reverse complement.
GGCGCCTCGCCGCAGGAGCGGGACATACCCCTCGCGAAACAACACGCGCCCGCGCCGATACCCCGGCTGTGCCAGCGCGCTGCCCGACAGGCTGTCGATCGAGCGGACCGCCGAATCGCCCCCTTCGAGGGCGAATCGCATCGTGTGGCGTGTGGGGACCACGAAGTCGTCCTGGATCGCCAGCTGGCGGAACTGTTCGGCGTTCAGCCGCGCCTGCTCGAGAAATGCGGCCATCGAGGGATCTCGGTCTCGATTCTTGAGATCCTCATCGGTGCAGCGGATGCCGCGGACGATCGTCGGCACGATCGTGCGCGGCAACAGCGCGAGCGTCAGCGTGACAGGCGTCCCGCCCTGCACCTCCACCGAGTCGGGGCGATGCCCAATCGCGCGCGCGCGGAGCAGCGCCGGCAGCCGACCTGCCGGCAAAAATCGAAATCTGCCCTGCGCATCGGTGAGCACGATCAGCGAGTCGTCGCTCGCCGGCCGGAGCGTGACGAGCGCATATGGCAGCGGCATCCCGCCGACCGACACCACGCGCCCCTCCACCGCCCCTGCGAGCTGCGCTGAGGCGACGGCTGAGGTCAGGCTCAGTGCCAACACGCTCGCGACACAACCGGCCCGCCACCCGCAGACAGTCGACCACCGCACCGATCACCCCACCCGAAAGAGCGTCAATCCTCGTGAGTACTGCGACAACAGCACCCGCTTGAGCCCCAGGTGTTCCTTGCGATCCAGGGTCGGGTCCGCCGAGAGCAAGGCATCGGCCGCAACCGCAGCCGACGCATTGAGCGTCTCGTCCCGCAGAGGGTCGGCCACCTTGAAGCCGGGCAGCCCCGACTGCCGGTCGCCGAACAGATCCCCCATCCCGCGTTGCTCGAGATCCGCCTTCGCGATCTCGAATCCGTCTTCGCTCTCCAGGAACACCTGCAAGCGCTGTGCGGTCTCGTTACCCACGTTGCCCAGCAGGATGCAATAGGATTGTGACGAACCGCGACCGACTCGTCCCCGCAGCTGGTGCAGCTGAGACAGGCCGAATCGCTCCGGGTGCTCGATCACCATCACCGACGCGTTCGGCACATCGATGCCGACCTCGATCACGGTCGTCGCGACCAGCACGTCGATCTCGTGCGCCAAGAAGCGGCGCATCACCGCGTCCTTCTCGTCGCCCTTGAGCCGCCCGTGCAGCAGCGCCAGACGCAGGCCCGCCAGCGGACCGTCGACGAGCTGCTCGTACATCGTCGTGGCCGCCTTGAGATCGGTCTTTTCGCTCTCCTCGATCACCGGATACACGATGTACGCCTGGCGACCGTCGGCCACCTGACGCCGGATGAAATCCATCAGGCGCGCCCGCCCCGATTCGCCGCGATGCGCCGTGGTAATCGGTTGGCGACCCGGGGGGCGCTCGTCGAGAATGGTCAGGTCGAGATCGCCGTACAGCGTCAACGCCAGCGATCGTGGAATCGGCGTCGCGCTCATCAGCAGCACATCGGGACTCGCGCCCTTGGCGCCGAGCGCGGCACGCTGCTCCACGCCGAAGCGATGCTGCTCGTCCACCACGACGAGCCCGAGCCGCGCGAACGCCGCGCGCTCCGAGACCAGCGCGTGGGTGCCCACGACCAGCACCGGTTCGTGACTCTCCATCCGCGACGCCACCGCGCGACGCTCCGCGGCGCCAAGCGAACCAGTCAAGAGCGCGGGGACGATACCAAGGGGCGCCAGCAGCCGCGTGAACGTCCGCGCGTGCTGTTCGGCCAGCAGCTCCGTCGGCGCCATAAACGCCACCTGATAGCCGTTCTCCATTGCGACGAGCGCAGCGAAGAGCCCAACAACGGTTTTGCCGCTTCCGACATCCCCCTGCAACAGGCGATGCATCCGGCGCGAGCTTGTCATATCGGCGACGATCTCGCGCACGGCCCGTACCTGCGCCCCGGTCAGCTCGAAGGGCAGCGCACTCTTGAGCTGGGCGGTCAGTTGGCGTCGGTTCTCGAACGCAATGCCGTCGCGCGGGGTGCGGGCGAGTTCGCGCGCTCGCCGATGCAACAACTGCACGAACAGCAGTTCTTCGAATGCGAGTCGTGCTCGACCGGCCAGCGCCTCGGCCACGCTCGACGGGCGATGCACCATCCGCAGCGCCTCGGGGAGTGGGGGCACCCCGCCTGCGGCCAGCACCGCGGGTGGCAGGTACTCGTGCACCAGCGGCAGCAGCGCCGGCAGATGCCGCTCGATGAGCGCACGAATGACCTTGAACGACAAGCCATCGGTGGCGGGATACACGGCGAGGACGCGGCCGCCGCCTGTGCCTTCGTCGTCGGCGCCGAGATTCACGAACTCGCGCGGCGCGAGCTGACGCCCGTGGTAGAACTTCACCGGCCCGGTCGCGAGCAGCAGATCGCCCTTCTGAATCGTCCGATCGAGAAACGACTGGCCCGGCCACGAGGCTTCGATCATCCCGCTGGCGTCCTGCAGCACCGCCGAGAACACGCGGAGGCCTTTGCGCGTCGGGAGAATGCCCTTCGAGATCACGCGCCCGAGCACGGTGACGTCCATCCCGGGCTGCAACGACGAGATGGGGGCCACGGTGCTTGCGTCTTCGTAGCGATGCGGAATGTGCCGCAACAGATCGCCCGCGGTGCGCACACCGAGCCGTGCGAGCGCCTGCGCACGGACCGGCCCCACGCCCTTGAGGTAGGTGACCTCGGTTTCGAGGGTGACCCGCGGCGTGGCGGCGGCCTGATGGCGCGGCGGCACGACGCCCGTCAGTCGTCGGCGACGAGATCCGCCGCGTAGGTCGCGGCGTCGAACGGCAACAGGTCGGTCGCCGCCTCGCCAACCCCTACGAACTTCACCGGCACGTTCACCGCTTCGTGCACCGCCACGACGACACCACCCTTAGCCGTCCCGTCGAGCTTGCTCACGATGACGCCGGTGAGCGGAACGGCCGCCGAAAACTGCTTGGCTTGTTGCACCGCGTTCTGGCCGATCGTGCCATCGAGCACGAGCAGTGTCTCGTGGGGCGCACCGGGCAACCGCTTCGGAATCACGCGCGCCACTTTGCGCAGTTCCTCCATCAGCGCATCACTCGTGTGCAGTCGCCCCGCGGTGTCGATGATCGCCACATCGACCTGCCGCGCCACCGCGGCGTCGACCGCATCCCACGCGACGGCGGCGGGATCCTGCCCCGACTGCCCCGCCACAAAGTCCGCGCCGGTCCGCTCGGCCCACACGCGCAGTTGATCGACGGCGCCGGCGCGGAACGTGTCGCCGGCGCCGACGAGCACACGCTTGCCTTCGCCGCGCAGCCGATGCGCGAGCTTGCCGATGGCGGTCGTCTTGCCGGCGCCGTTGATACCCACCACGAGAATGATCGCCGGTCCCGGGGACGGCAGTCGCAGCGCGGGATCCGCGTTCCCCGCGCGCAACGACGCCGCGATCGCATCGCCTAAGGCGCGGCGGAACTCGTCGTCCGTCTTGACCTTGCCGAGCTTGGCGAGTCGCTCGACCTCGGCGACCAGCCGCATCGTCACCGGCACGCCGAAGTCGCTCTCGAGGAGCAGGGTTTCGAGTTGTTCGAGATTGCCTTCGACCGCGCCGCGGCGCAGCATCGCGCCGACGTCGGCGAGCGCGACGTCCTTGAGCTTCTGCCAGAGCGACCGGCGCGGGCTGGCGCCGGACTTGAACAAGCGTGCCATACCCGAAAGCTACCGCAGTCCCGCGCGCCGCCTGAGCACCCACTCGGCACTCAGGGCCAGAATCACCACGGCGTACAACCAGAGCCAGTCCCGTGCCGAGGGTGCCGCGGCGGCCGCCGCCCCGTCGCCCACCGGCCCTGCCGCCACGGCGGCGCGGCGCGGGAGCAGTTCGCCGCTCGGGTTGACCACCAGCGTCACGCGCCCCCCCGCGACGTCCACATCCACGCGCCCGGGGGCGAACACCCGCCCCACGGCGGTGGTGCCGGTCGCGCCAAAGCGAAGCGTGTCGACGCCGGTCTGTCCCGCCGCCGACCACCGCAGCACCACCACCGAGTCGCGGCCACCGCGCCGCCAGGTAATCGGCTCCCCCTCTCGCCAGCTCGTCTGCGTCGGCACGGCGGCGCGCCGCTCCGGGGCGGACTCCGCCAACCACGCAGCCACGCCGCCGGCGAGCGCCGGCAGAGCACTCGCCGCCTCGCCGCCGCGCAGCCCCCAGCGCGACAGACCGGCGGCGGTCAGCACGACGGTGCGCGGCGCGGTCGTCCGTCCGGTCAGAATCGGTACCCCGTCACCGCGCTTGTCGCGACGCGCCACGAGCGCGGTCCATTCCAGCGCGGGTGCCGCGCTCGCGCTCAAGGGCGGCAACGAATCGGGCGCAGCCCCCGACAACAGATCGCCCATCGGCGAACCGTCGGCGGACGGCGCGACGTACCACTCTCCATCGGCGTCACTGGAGGGAATCAGCCACCGCGAGCCGCGGAGCGCCGTGCTCGGCGGACCGAAGAAGGCCGTGTCGCCGTGCAGCACAACCACCGAGGCTTCGGCCACGGCGCGACGTACCTCGGTCTCGGCCACCGGATCGAGCGACGGCGCGCGGCGCCATTCCCCGGGCGACACACGCCACCAGGTCTGCACGCCGGCGCCGAGCGCCGAGCGCACCCCGGATTCGATCCACCGGATGTCGGCATCAGGGGCGGTGCTGAGCACCAGCGCCGCTGGCCGGTCGAGCACGTCGATCGCGACCGCCAAGGTGTCGTTCCGAGGCTCGCGATCACCCGCGGCGAGCGACGCGCGGATCACCCGCCCCCCCGCGCGCCCCACCGCCCGCGGCACCTCCAGCGTGCGCTCTTCCCACGGCGCCATCGCAGCGACGGCGATCGCATCTCCCGATGCGCCATCGACGGCAACCGCGAGCTGCGTCGCCGACGCGCCCACACCGCCGGCCACGAGGTGTACCCGGAGGACCACGGTATCGCTGGCGATGGCCGTCGCGGGCGCATCGAGCCGCGCGATGCCGATGTCGGGGCCATCCGCCGAGCGCACGACGGACACGCGCGATCCCGCAGGGAGTCGGCGCAGTGCGTCGGCGTCTTCGATCTCGCCGTCGGTGATCAGTGCGACGGTCCGCCCTTCGGCCAGCGCCTGGTCCACCAGCGGTGTCACGCGGCTCGAAGGCAACGTGGGCCGCTCGGGAATGGGACTCGTCCCGACACTCGTCCCAACGAGAACCGGGCGCTCCCCAAGGGAATCGGCGATCACGCGCGCGCGTCGCCACGCCGTCGTGTCACCGCCTCGGCTGAGCGACGCGCTCGCGTCGAGCGCCACGAGCAGTCGGCCAGGTCGTGCTCGACCAACCGGCGCGTCGAGCCACAAGGCCACGAGCACCGTTGTGGCCAGGGCCCGCAACGCAGCCGGCCCGAGGCGCGACATCGCACCGCGGGCCGACCGTCCGACATAGCCGAGCGCCGCCAAGGCGACGCCGGCACCGATTGCTACGAGCCAAGAAATCACGGGCGCAATCTATGCGGCCCGCGACTCAGTCCATCTGGCGACGAATGAACGTCGGGATCTCCATATCGGTGAGATCGCCGGCCGGCGTCCCCGTGGACGTCGGGAACTTCGACGCCGCCGGTACCACCGGCGACGCGGACGGCGTCGGCGGGACGAACTTGGCCGACGATCCGCGCTGCGCCAACGGAGCGAACGGCGTGGCCGACGGCCGCGCGTTCCCCTGCGGCATCGGCACGCCCATATCGTGGTCGAAGCCCGTCGCGATGACGGTGACGCGAATCTCGCCCTGCATCGCCGGCTCGGTGACCGAGCCGATGATGATTTCGGACTCGTCGCCCGCCGCCTCGTGTACCAACTCCGAGACCGCCGTGAACTCGCCCAAGGTGAGATCGGCGCCACCCGAGATGTTGATCAGCACGCCGCGCGCGCCACGGATCGACAGGTTGTCGAGCAGCGGCGACGCAATGGCCTGCTGCGCCGCTTCGATCGCGCGGTTTTCGCCGCGGCCAATGCCCGTGCCCATCAGGGCCGCGCCGCCGTTGGTCATCACCGTGCGCACGTCGGCGAAGTCGACGTTGACCAAGCCCGTCTTCACGACGATTTCGGAAATACCGCGCGTCGCCTGCAGCAGGACTTCGTCGGCGCGCTTGAGCGCGTCCTGGAACGGAATCCCCTTGCCGACGACCGCGAGCAGGCGCTCGTTCGGCACGATGATCATCGTGTCCACGTGCTTGCGCATCTCGAGGATGCCGAGCTCGGCCTGCTTCATCCGCTTCTTGCCTTCGAACAGGAACGGACGCGTGACGATGCCCACGGTCAGCGCGCCCGCTTCCTTCGCGAGCTCGGCGACGACCGGCGCGGCGCCCGTCCCGGTGCCGCCACCCATCCCGCAGGTGACGAACACGAGATCAGCGCCGGAGACGACCTTCATCACCTCGTCGCGGTTCTCCTCGATGGCCTGACGCCCGACTTCGGGGCGCGCGCCGGCACCAAGTCCGCGCGTCAGCTTCTGCCCGATCTGGACCTTGACGTCCGACTTCGAGTTCAGGAGCGCCTGTGCATCGGTGTTCACCGAGATGAATTCGACGCCCTGCAGCGATTCGTCGATCATTCGGTTGACGGCGTTCCCGCCACCGCCGCCGACGCCCACCACCTTCATCCGGGCGCCTTGCGTCGCGGACTCCTCGAATTCGAAGATCATTCCAGTGCTCACTCGATTGACCCGGAAGTGCCGCCCCGGCCGGGCAGCACGATGCGTCGAGAACTACCCCGCGAAGATAACGTGTGGACAGTCAATCCACACGCTATCTCACCTAACGTCGCGAAGATAGAACTTCTGTCAAGAGAGTTTTCCACATTTCGGCGCCGTCAGGAGCGCGCCGAGCACTGCCCCGCAGCCGCTTAGAAGAAGTCCTGCAGCCAAGTCTTCACGCGCTGGACCAGCTTGCCCGCGTCAGCGCCGCCGGGAATGGACAGCCGACGCCCGCCGGTCGAGCCCGCCAGACCAAGCGCCATCCGGTTGGCGCCGTAGAGCGCCAACCCCGCGACGGTCGCGAAGCGCGGGGCTTCGACCGAATCGGACAGCCCGCCGATGCCCTCGGACGGCGTCCCCACGCGGGCACCGATCCCGAACACATCCTGCGCCAGCTCCACAGTGCCCGGCGTCGCCGCCGCACCGCCGGTGAGCACCACGCCGGCCTGGAGACGACCGGCGTACCCGCTGGCCTGAATCGCGCGCTGCACGAGATCGAACATCTCGTCGGTCCGCTGGTGAATGATGTGCGCCAGCAGCTCACGCGGAATGCGACGATCGCCCTGCGCCACGGTACTCGGCAGCGAAATCGTCTCGCCCGGCGGCGACAGCGGCTCGTAGGCGATGCCGTACTTCTCCTTCAAGCGCTCGGCGTCTGCCTGCGTCACGCCCAAGCCGTGCACGAGGTCGCTGGTGACGTTGTTCCCGCCAAAGGGGATGGTGCCCAAGTGGCGAATCTTCCCTTCGTGGAAGACCGCGAGATCGGTCGTGCCGGCGCCCATTTCGATGAGCGCGACGCCCAGTTCCTTCTCGTCGTCGGTCAACGTCGCCAGAGCGCTGGCCAGCGGCTCGAGCACCAGTTCCTTGATCTGGTAGCCGGCCCGCTCGACCGCCTTGCGGAGGTTCATCGCCGGCGAGGCACCGATCGTCACCAGATACATCTCGGTGGTCAGGCGCGTGCCGATCATCCCGATCGGGTCGCGGATGCCCTCGTTCTTGTCGACGGTGTACTCCTGCGGAATCGCGTGCAGCAGCTCGCGGTCCTGCGGAATCACCTGAGCCCGCGCGACCTCGTTGACGCGCTCGACGTCGGCGCGGGAGATCTCGGGGCTCGAGACCGCGACGACGCCGCTCGAGGTCATCGCCGAGACGTGCTCGCCGGCAATGCCGACGTACACCGCCGGCACCTGCGCGCCCGCCATCCGCTCGGCGTCGGTCATCGCCTTCTGAATCGCCCGCATCGTTTCCTCGATGTCGGACACGACGCCCTTCCGCAGCCCGGTGGTTCGGGACTGCCCCACACCGAGCACGCGAATCTCGGGGTGCTTGGGGAATTCGCCCACAACCTCCGCGATGATCGCGGTGGTTTTGGCGGAACCGATATCGAGGCCGGCGACGAGACGTTCGGGATTCATCTGGGCAAGTTACGGCAAACGGGCGATCACTTGATCACGATAGCGGAGGTCCAGCTCCTTCGCACGGAGTCCCCGACGCTCGAGATCTCGCGTGACGGGCAATATCTCCGACAGGCGCGCCGTCGTCACCTCGGCCAACGTGCGCACCGGCACATCCGACATAGTGACGACGAGCTCCCCCTTTCCGGCACGACGCACTTCGGAGATCCGGGCGTACACCTCCGGCTGGTCGCTGCGGACCCGACCCAGCAGCCCCAGCACCGCGGTGTCCCGCTGTGCAATGACCGGGGCGTCCACCGGCACCTCGCTCGGCTCAAGCGGGAGCGCCTTGCCGGTTGCGTCGAAGGCCCGGAACCCCTCGCGCGCAGGCACCAGCGCGATCGGCACGACCTCCTCGACCGTCACCACCAGCGTGCCGGGAAGACGTCGCTCGATCTGCACCGACGCTACCTGCGGGTGGCCCCGCACCCGACCCTCCAGCCGGTCGAGGTCGTCCCAGACCGACCGGGTCGTGTCCACCGCCATCCGGTCAACGAGTACCTGCGGATCCACCCACCGCGTGCCGTGCACCTCGACCTTCCGCACCCGAAAGAAGGCGAACTCCTGCAGCAACTCGGTTCCCCACCACGGAGACGCCAGCACCACGGCGGCGGCAGCGATCCCCCCGACGAGCCGCCAGCGTATGGTCACGCCGCCTCCCCGCCCAGCCGCGCCAACAATTCCGGCGCGGCCTTGGTGATGTCGCCGGCTCCCATCGTGATGACGAGATCGCCGGCGCGCACGATCGACTCCAGCGCCGGCACGACCTCTCGCCGCGGCCCCTGCCAACTCGGGGCGCGACCCGACGCCGCCATCGGTTCGGCGATCAGCGCCGAGGTCACGCCAGGCATTGGCTGCTCACGGGCGGGATAGATGTCGCACAGCAATGTCACGTCGGCTGCCGCCAGCGCGTCGGCGAACGCTGTGGAAAAGTCCCTGGTCCGGCTGAACAGGTGCGGCTGGAAGGCCACGACCAAGCGCCGTGCCGGCTCCGCGAGCCGAGCCGCTGCAATGGTCGCCGCGACCTCGGTGGGATGGTGGGCGTAGTCATCCACAATGATCACACCGCGGGCCTGGCCGATCCGTTGGAAGCGGCGCTCCGCACCCCGCACCGCCGCCAAGCCAGCGGCCAGCCCGGCTGGGTCCGCGCCGAGCGCCAACCCAGTGCCGATCGCGGCGAGGGCGTTTCGGACGTTGTGGAGTCCCGGCAACGGCAGGGTGAACACCGCCACTTCTTTGTAGTCGAAGGTCACCCGGAACCGCGTTCCCTGCCCCACGGACTCGATGCCCCGGGCCACGAGCCGCGCGTCGGGTGAGACGGTCCCGTCCGGCTGCTCGACCCCATACCGAATGACTTCGGCGCTCACGGGATACGGCAACCGCGTCGCCTCGGCGTCGTCGGCGCAGGCCACGACCCACCGGGCCGGCGCCACGAACTGAAGGAACGTCCGCCGGATGTCGTCGAGATCCGTATAGATGTCGAGATGGTCGGCTTCGAGGTTCGTGACCACCGCCACGGCCGGCTTCAGGGCCAGAAAGCTGCGGTCATACTCGTCGGCCTCGACGACGAACAGGTCGTCCCCGCCGCGCCGGAGGTTCCCTCCCCACGGACCCACGCGCGCACCGACCACGCCGGTGGCGTCCATTCCAGCCGCGGACAGTGCTTCGGTCGTGAGTACGGTCGTCGTGGTTTTGCCGTGTGTTCCGGCGACCGCGACCAGCGTCCCGTGGTTCACGGCCGCCCCCAACGCTTCGGCGCGCCGAATCACCGGAATGCCAATCTGGCGCGCCCGTTCGAGTTCAGGATGCTGCTTGGGCATCGCGCTCGTGACGACCAGGGCGCGGCAGTTTTCCACATGCGAGGGCGAATGCTCGCCCAGAACCTGAATCCCGAGCCGAGCCAAGTCTTCCACATTGCCGCCCCCCGCGTCGCATCCCGTGACGCGGACGCCCCGCCTGTGGAAAAGTTCGGCCAACGCGCTCATCCCCGCGCCGGCAATACCGACGAAATGGACGTCGCGGGGGTCTTCAGTGTTGAAAAGTCCAGCTGTCACGAAATGACGATCCTGATACTGGGTTTACTTATAATTCTCTACTCGAACTGAACGCCTTATTTGACTACAATACAACGACTTATAAATACTAAACTAACTTCACTTGAGAGATTCGCCGTTTACGATCATCAACACTCTCGCGGCGATGTCTTTCGCCGCATTGGGGCGAGCCCGCGCCTTGGCTGCAGCGCCCATCCGGTCCAGCCGACCCGGCTCCTCGACCATCATCGCGATTGTCGCGCTCAGCGACTCGGGCGTGAGGCGCGACTGTGGAAAAAACACGGCACAGCCCGCGTCCTCCAATGTTCGCGCGTTCGTTGTCTGATGGTCGGCGGCAGCAGTCGGCAGAGGGATCATCACGGCAGGGATGCCCCACGCGGTCAGCTCGGCGCAGGTCATTGCCCCCGCTCTAGTGACTGCCAGATCGGCCGCCGAGTAACCGTCGGCGATTGGGGAAAGATAGGGCAACACCCGCACTCGACCGGCGCTCTCGAGCGAGGCGTAGCGGTCGTACTGCGCGGTCCCGGTGGCCCACAGTACGTAGGTGTGCTCCCCTACCCCGCGGCGGACCCATTCGGCGACCGCGTCGTTGATGGCCCGGGCACCCTGGCTCCCACCGAAGACCAAGACGACCCGTCCGCCGGACTGTGGAAAACCCCATTTGGCGCGCGCAGCGGCACGGTCCGGGCGGGGTGACGGTGGCGGCTCGATCGGGTTTCCGGTGGCGATCTTTTCGCCGCCCGCGAGGTGCCGAGCGGCTTCCGGAAAGCCCAAGTAGAGCTCGTGCGACCAACGGGAGGCCAGCTTCGCGGTCAGGCCGGGCACCACATCGGCGACCTGCTGGACCACCGGCACCCGGTGCCAACCGCCCCACGCGGCCGCCAGCCCCATCGCATATCCGCCGGTGCCAACCACCAACGCCGGCGGGACAGTGTCCGCCAGCCGGTCGAGCGTGCGCCACGCGCCGAGTGCCCCGCGGAGGGTCTTCCAGTTCTCCCACGGGCGCTGGCGGTAGATCGGATGCAGGTCCAGCAGCACGTGGCCGAACGGCTGCCCTGGAAGGACGGTGCGCTCAATCCCGCGCGCGGCGCCGACGAAAAACGGCTCGACGCCGGGGTCCAAGGCAACCAGAGCGCGCGCGATCGCGAGGCCCGGGTACAGGTGCCCTCCCGTGCCTCCACCGGCAAACCAGACGCGTCGGCGCGACTCGGCCGTCGTCATGAGTCGGTCATCCTGGGCTCAGACCGAGCCCGTCGGGTCGGTCGCGTGCTCGCCCACCACCCGTTCACGGGTGCTCCCGATGTTCACCAGAATGCCGGTCATCAACAGGGAGAGTACCAGATTCGAGCGCCCGTAGGAGACAAACGGCAGGGTCAATCCCGTGGTCGGGAGCAGCCCGATGACGACCCCAATGTGGAGAAATGCCGTCACGACCAAGGTCACCGTGAGGCCGACGGCGGCCAATTGCTGAAACGGCGAGCGGGCTTGGCGCGCAATGCGGAAGCCGAGCCAGCCGTACAGCGAGTACACCGCGACCAGCGCGACCATTCCCACGAAGCCCCACTCCTCGCCGATGTTGGAGCCGATGAAGTCGTTGTATGGCAGCGGCAGGAACCCGTACTGCTGCCGTCCCTGACCGAACCCGACGCCGAGCAGGCCACCGGAGCCCACGGCAATCAGCGACTGCTCAAGCTGGTATCCGACCTGGGCTGGCGCGGCGCCGGGGTCGAGGAAGGACACCATTCGAAGGACGACGTACTGCAGGCGCTGGGCTTGATTCCAGAGGACCGGGATCGCAAGGATGCCCAACGCGATGAAGTGGCCGATGCGAACCCCGCCGGCGAACAGGACCACCCCGAGGACCAGGGTGTAGAGCATCGCCGCCGAGAGGTCCGGCTCGAGGATGGCGAGCACATCGAGCGTGCCCACGACCAGGAGGAACGGCAACAAGCCCTTGGTGAGGCGCCGGAGCTGGTCGCCCTTCTTCACGATGAGCATCGCCGTCCACATAATGACCGCGAGCTTCGCGAGCTCGGACGGCTGCAGCGACGAGCCGAACAGGAAGCGCCGCGACCCGTTGATGCGGGGCGCGATGCGCTCGGTGCCGGGGAGGATGATCACCAGCATCGTGAACAGGGCGAGCCCCATCAGCGGCCACGCCCAGTCCTTCCAGCGTTCGGCGTCGAGCTTGGCGGCCACGGCGAAGACGATGGCCCCCGCGACGACGCCGGTCGCCTGACGGAGGAGGTAGTGCATCGACCCGCGCCCTTCGTTCATCGCGACAATGGACGACGCGCTGTAGAGCGTGGCCAGACCGAAGACGAGCAAACTGGCAGTGACGAGCACGAGCGCGCGCGCCTCGATCCCCATTCGCCAGCGGTCACGCGTGCCGGCGGGCATCGCCGCGGCCCCCTGTGCGGGTCGGCCGAGCGGCGCCCCGTGGAGGAGCGCGGCGTTACTCACGGCGCCGAGGGGCGGTCGTGCCGGTCGGTGGAGGCATCGCCCGCGAGCTGGCGGAACATCGCCCCCCGCGCTTCGTAGTTCGCGAACATATCGTAGCTCGAGCAGGCCGGGGAAAGGAGCACCACATCACCGGGCTGTGCCGCCGCGCGTGCCTGCGCCACAACCTCGACGAACGACGATCCACCGCGGACGAAAGGTACCGCCTGCGCGAGGTCGGCCTCGATGATCGGCGCAGCTTCTCCGTACCCGATCACAAGCCGCGCGCAGCGCTTGAGCGCGGGGATCAGTGGTGTGTACGGGTCACCTTTGTGACGGCCGCCAAGCAACACCACCGTCGGCTGCTGCATCCCGTCGAGCGCGACTTGCGTCGAGGCCACGTTGGTGGCCTTCGAGTCATTGATCCAGCGAACTCCACCGTACTCGCCGACTGGCTCCAACCGGTGCGGCAGCGCACGGAACGATTCCAGCGCCGCGGCAATCGTCTTGCGCCCCTTGGGCGTCCGATGCGCGGGGTCGGCCGCCATCACCGACAGCGCGGCGGCGAGGACATTCGCCACGTTGTGGTCACCGACCAGCGGGAACGCCGCGCGTGGCATCAGTGGGGCGCCGAAGACCTCGAGGATCCCGTCGGCGCGAATGAAGGCATCGGCTCCGCGGTGCTCGTGCAACGAGAACAGCAACACTCGACCCGCGAGTGGCGCGCCACTCCCCAGACGTTCGTGCAGCCGGAGGACCTCCGCATCGTCGGCGTTCAGCACCCAGAGCGAGCGATCGTGCGCATTGGCAAACATCCGCGCCTTGTCGGCGTAGTAGGTGCCGATGTCCGGGTACCGATCGAGGTGGTCGGGACTCAGGTTGGTGACGACGCCCACCGTGGGATTGATGCCCGGTGTGTCGTGCAACTGAAAGCTCGACGTCTCGAGCGCGGCCCAGGGCGGAGGCGCATCGGCCGCCGCGTACGTGGCCAGCGGCGTTCCGATGTTGCCGGCGTCCGGTGCCTCGTGCCCGAGTGCTCGGAGCAGATGCCCGATGATCGCCGTCGTGGTCGTCTTGCCGTTGGTGCCGGTGACGGCGATGTACTTGAGCCGCGGCATCGCGCGGAGGGCGATATCGAGTTCGCCCACCACCGGCACTCCGGCGTTCGCGGCCGCTTGCAGCGGCGGCGCCGTGGGGGGCACCCCGGGACTCGCCACCACGAGCGCCGCGCGCGCAATGCGCGCGAGATCGTGCGTACCCGCATCGGTTGCCGCGCCGAGCGCCGCGAGCGATGCCGCGGCCGCGGCGGCCTTGTCGCCGCTGCTGGCATCGCTGGCGTAGACGGCGTGCCCGTGCAACCGCAGCAGCCGCGTGACCGCCTGCCCGCTCGCACCGAGGCCGATCACCGCCACTTCCCCGCTCCGCGACGTCGGCAAGGGCAGCGGCGGACGCGTCGAACCGCCGAGGGCGTCGCTCACCGCAGCTTCAGGGTGCTGAGGGCCAGAAACGCGCAGAGGATCCCGAGAATCCAGAAGCGCACCACCACCTGGGTCTCGGCCCACCCCGACAGCTCGAAGTGGTGGTGGATTGGCGCACGCTTGAAGATGCGGTGCTGCTGCGCGTACTCGAGACCGTAGCGCTGCTTGCGGTACTTGAACGCGGTCCGCTGAATGATGACCGACAGCGTTTCCGCCACGAAGACCGCGCCGACGATCAGGAGCAGGAACTCGCTCTTGAGCAGAATCGCCACCGTGCCGAGCGCGCCGCCCAGCGCCAGCGATCCCGTGTCGCCCATGAACACCTGCGCCGGGTGCGCGTTGAACCACAGGAAACCGACCACCGCGCCGAAGACGGCGCTGCAGAAGACGGTCAGTTCGCCAGCCCCGCGCAGGAAGTACACGCCGAGGTACGCGCTGGTATCGACGCGCCCCATCACATAGGCGAACACCGCGAAAGTCACGATCGAGATCGCAATGAGTCCGGCCGCCAGTCCGTCGAGACCGTCGGTCAGGTTCACGGCGTTGCTCGTGCCGGTGAGCACCACGGTCACCCACGGGATGTACAGGAACGACATCCACGGCAGCGCGGGCACGAGCAGCACGTACTTGTAGAACGGCAGCGTGGTGCTGGCCCCCGGGAGCGAACTCAGGGGGAACTTCCAGAGCAGCAGTCCCAACACCAGCCCGATGCCCACCTGGCCGATGAGCTTGTAGCGCTCGACCAGCCCCACGTTCTTTTCACCCTTCCGCTTCTGCTCGAGCTTGAGCCAGTCATCGAGGAAGCCGATCGCGCCCATCCAGACCGTCACGAGCAGCGCATACCACACATACCGATTCTCGGGCTTCATCCACAGGATCGTGGGAATGATGCACGACACGAGAATGATCAGCCCGCCCATCGTGGGGGTGGTCCCCTTGGCCTTGTGCGAGTCCGGTGTGCCGGCGCGCACGACCTGATGCACGGCCATCGCGCGCAGGCGCCGGAGAATCAGCGGACCGGCGATGAAGGACAACAGCAGTGCCGTGACCGCAGCACCGGCCGCGCGGAAGCTGATGTACTGAAAGAGCCGGAGTGCGGGGAACTCCGGTTGAAACGGGAGCAGCAGCCAGTTGAGCACGGGTCGGCGCGAAGGGGTTCCGACGATCGCGCGAAAGCTAACCGGTTGCCCACGCCTCCAGATGCGGCAACAGGCGCTCCAGCCGGACGCCCCGCGACGCCTTGAGCAGTACCGCCGCCCCGCGCTCGAGCCGTGGCGCCAGGAGCGGCCACAGCGGCTCGACATCGTCGGCGGTCACCACGCGAGGGTCGTCCGCCCCCACCCGCCGCAGCGCGGCGGCCATCGCCTCCACCCCGGCAATCACCGTCGCCTGCGACGCGAGGGCCGCGCGGGCGACGTCATCGTGCAGGGCATCAGCGTTGGCGCCCAGCTCCCGCATCCCGCCGAGTACCGCGACCTTCTGCCGACTCGCGGGGAGGGCGTCCAAGACCGCCAGCGCCGCCCGCATCGAGGGCGGATTGGCGTTGTAGCAGTCGTTGAGCAGCAGCGCCTCGCCCAGCGGAACGAGTGCGCTACGCATTGGTGGCAATTTGACGCGCTTAAGCCCCTCCGCCGCGGTCGCCAGCTCGACACCGAGCGCATCGGCGGTGGCCAAGGCCAGTGCGGCGTTCGCGAGATTGTGCTCCCCCGGCAGCGGCAAGGTGACCGGCACACCGGCGAAGGTCATCCACCCGAAGCCGGAATCCTTGAGGCCCCAGGCGGTCGCCGCGGGATCACCGGCGCCCAGTCCGGTGACGATCACCCGTGCGGCCTTTCCCTGCACCGCGGCGGCGATCTCGCGCTGTGCTGCAGGCGTCACACAGAGGGCCGCGCCATCGGCCGCGCTGGCTTCCTCGGCCAAGACGCCGGCCAGATCACCGAAGCCCTCCAGATGTTCCTCGCCGATGCTCGTGATGACCACGACGTCGGGACGGACGATGGATCGCAGCGTGGCGATCTCCCCCGGCGTGTTCGTGCCGAGTTCGATCACCGCGACATCCGCGTGATCGGGAATCGCCAGCAACGTCAGCGGCACGCCGACAAGATTGTTGAAGTTGCCCTCGGTGGCGTGCACCGCGTACACCGATCCCAGCGCGGCGCGGAGCAGCTCCTTCGTGGTGGTCTTGCCGTTCGATCCTGCGACCGCCACGACCGGCTTCCCCCACGCGCGGCGGCGGTAGGCGCCGAGGGCGCCCAAGGCCTCCAGCGAATCGCGCACGGCAAAGACCGGCAGGCCGAGCCCCGCGGCGCGCGCGGCATCCTTCACCACCAGCGCCGCCGCGCCAGCGGCCACGGCGGCCGGCAGAAAATCGTGCGCGTCGAAGCGCTCCCCCGCCAGAGCGACGAACACCGCGCCCGTCGTCAGTTGCCGCGTGTCGGTCGTGATGCCGGCCAGCGGACGATCGCCCGCGGGCGCGGGGGCCGTCAGGACGCCGGCGAGGGCGTGCGCGAGGTGGTCGAGCGTCCAGAAGTCGCTTCGAGCGGGTGTCGGCAGTGCAACGCTCACGGGAGATGGGGGCGAGTCAGTTCGGCGACAATCGCGGCCTCGTCGAAGGGCAGCGATTCCGTGCCGCGAATTTGATAGGTCTCGTGGCCCTTGCCGGCAAGCAGAATGACGTCGCCCGGCGCGGCGTCGGCAATGGCGGCGGCGATGGCCGCGCGTCGGTCTTCGATGCGCACGTGATCCCGTCGCGTCATTCCCGCTTCGATGTCATCGAGAATCCGCTCGGGGTCTTCGGTGCGCGGGTTGTCGCTGGTCACGTATGCGCGATCCGCCAAGCGTTCGGCGATCGCGCCCATCACCGGGCGCTTGCCGCGATCTCGATCCCCACCGCAGCCGAACACCACGACGAGTCGGCCAGCGACGAACGGTCGCACCGCGTGCAGCGCCCGTTCGAGGGCGTCCGGCGTGTGGGCGTAGTCGCGCAGCACGGACGGCGAGCGCGAGAGCCGCTCGAGGCGTCCCGGGACCTGCGGCAACGACGTCAGAGCCGCCGCCATCGCCTCGAGCGACGCCCCCACCGCGAGACCGGTCGCCGCGGCGGCGAGGGCATTGCTCACGTTGAAGTCGCCGATCAGCGGCAACTGTACCGGCGCCGTGGCGCCAAACGCGGCGAGGGTGAACCCCGTCCCTTCGGGCGAGTACTGCACGTCACGCGCCTGCACGTCCGCGTGCTGCTCAAGACCGAACGTGATCTGCCGCGGCGCTGCGGGCAGCTCGCGCCACGCGGGATCATCGGCATTCACGACCGCCACGCCATCGGGGGCCAGCCACGACACCAGTGACGCTTTGGCTGCGAAGTACGCCTCCATCGTGCCGTGATAGTCGAGATGGTCCCGCGTGAGATTCGTGAAGACCGCCGCAGCAAAGGCGACGCCTTCGATCCGCCGCTGATGCAAGGCGTGCGAGCTGGTCTCCATCGCGACGGTGCGCACACCGCGATCCACCAACAAGCGCAGCACCCGCTGCAACTCGACGGGCCCCGGCGTCGTGAGCCCGCTCCCGCCGGGCACCACCGTGCCAGCGGATCCGGCGAGCACACCCAAGGTCCCGATGCTCGCCGTCGGGGCGTCGGGCTGCTCCAGGCAATGCCGGAGCATCCCCACCGTGGTCGTCTTCCCATTGGTGCCGGTGGCCGCGACGAGGCGCAGCGCGCGTGCCGGCTCGTGGTACCACGCCGCCGCCACACGGGCGGCGGCGCGCCGTCCGTCGCGCACCAGCAGCGCCGCACCATCCACGGCCGCGCGATCTTCGAGCATCACGAGTGCCGCCCCTGCGGCGCGCGCCTTGGGCACGAAGGCGTGGCCATCGGCGACTGCCCCCTTCACCGCCAGAAACAGGCCGCCGGGCTGCACGTGGCGCGAGTCATCCGTGAGGGCTGACAGCGTGGCCGGGAGCTCGCCGATGACCTCGACGAGCAATCCGGCGCGATCAAGCGCTTCCACCAGTCGCGCCGTCGGGACTACCGCAGGATGTGAAGTCATCGGGGCTGGTTGCGGCCCAAGCGGACGATGCTGCCGGGCTTGAGCACAGTGCCGGGAGCGGGATCCACGCCAGCCCCCTCGGTGAGCTGCACGCGGAAGCCGGCCTCGTGCAGCGTGAACACCGCGCGACGCGTGGGCAGGCCGTCCACCGAGGGCACCGCCCGCGCCGGTAGCGCCGGCGCGCGTCCGCGCGGCTGCGTCAAGTCGATGACGGCGGGGACGTCGCCGACGGCATCCCCGCGAGCGTCACGCGACTCCGCCGCCGCCGCGACCTCGCGCACCGAATCGGCGGTCGCGCTCTCGGCGGGGGCGCGCACCTGCGCCGCCACGCGCTGCCGATCGATCGAGGCATCGCGCGATGCGAGGGCCCCTTCGAGCACGGCCTTGAAGACCGGCGCCGCAGTCTTGCCGCCGTAGTACGCCCCCTGCGGGTTGTCGAGCTTCACCAGTACGACCAGCTGCGGATCGTCGGCGGGGAACAGTCCGACGAAACTCGCCGTGTAGGAACCCGCCGCGTAGCGCCCGCCCTTGCCGGTGCGGCGCGCGGTCCCCGACTTGCCACCCACCTCGAACTGCGCGAGGTCGGCGCCACCGGCGGTGCCCTCCTCGACGACTTCCACGAGCATTCGGCGCACATCCGCAGCCGCCTCGGGCGACAGCACGCGACGCAGGGCACGGCGCGCGTGCGTCCAGACCACGCGCCCATCGGGCGCCGTAATGCGCCGAATCAACGACGGCTGCAGCAACTCGCCGCCGTTGGCGATCGCCGCGTAGGCCACCGCCAACTGCAACGGCGACACCGACACTTCATAGCCCATCGCGAGCGAAGCCGCCGAGGTCGCCGACCATTGGCTCGGCGGACGCAGGCGCCCGGATGCCTCGAGCGGATACGGCACGCCGGTCGGCGTGCCGAAGCCGAGGTCGCGCAGCAACTCGTACTCCTCCCGCGCGGTGAGACGAGCCGCGAACTGCACGATGCCGATGTTGCTTGACTGCGCGATCACTTCGCGGAGCGACATCCGCGGCGCCTTGTGCACGTCGGTGATCGTCCGCGTCCCGAGCTTCATCTGGCCGTTGTACGTGTTCACCACTTCGTCCGACCTCGCGCGGCGCAGGTCCAGCAGCCGTCCGGCGAAGAAGGGCTTGAGCGTGCTGCCGGGCTCGAACGACTCGGTGACCGCCGTCGCCGCGAGCGACTTGGGATCCGGCCGTCGGCTCGCCATCGCCAGCACGGCCCCGTCACGGGGATCGAGCACGA
The DNA here is from genome assembly GCA_033763905.1 of Gemmatimonadaceae bacterium. Taxonomy (GTDB): domain Bacteria; phylum Gemmatimonadota; class Gemmatimonadetes; order Gemmatimonadales; family Gemmatimonadaceae; genus JAJTHG01. Next base: position 70,919 of record JANRJP010000102.1, on the reverse strand, counting down.
CGATATCGCCGCCGTTGGCCCCCGTTCGCGACTGCGCATCGGCCAGCGCCCGCTCGGCGATGTCCTGCAGCGCGTGGTTGACGGTCAGCGTGACCGTGTGCCCCGGCCGCGCGGCGTCCCCGTCGCCGTCCGGTGACACGAGGGTGCGCCCTCTCGCATCCCGGACCAGCGCGGCGGTGCCCCGCTCCCCGGTCAGCAGCGAATCCAGCGCAAACTCGACGCCGTCCAACCCGCGCTCCGGCGTCGCTCGGCCGACGAGTCGACGGACCGACTCGCTCGGGAGATACACGCGTTCCGCCACCGGTGTCGTGCGCACGCCGCGCATCGCCTGCACGGTGGCGATGTCGTTGGGGAGGAAGCGCTGGGGAATCTCGACCCACTTTCTCGTGGTGTCGGTCGCCCGGCGAATCCAATTCGGTGCGACCCGGGCGGTCTCGAGACCGCGACGCAGTGCGCCGATGTTTCGCACCGCGCGCGGGTCGATCGCGATCGTCACCAACGTGCGACTTTCCGCCAGCACCAGGCCGGTCGCATCGGTGATCGTGCCCCGTGGCGCCGGCAGATTGGCGGTGGTCGTCTGCTGATCATTCGCCTTGCGGGTCCAGTACTCGTGCTGCCAGATCTGCACCCAAGCGGCGCGGCACACCAGCGCGAACGCCGCGAGCGCGAGCGCGCCGGTGATCCACCGCGAGCGATCATCGCGCACGCGTCGCCCCCGGCGCCAGAATGATCACCTGACTGTCGGCCGGGACCCGCATCCCCAGCGCCTGCTCGGCGGTCTTCTGCAGACGCACGCGGCTGGACGCGTCGCGAATGTCCCGCTGCAATTGCGTCCGACGCGATTCGAGCTGCACGCGCTCGCGGTCGAGGTCGCGCAACGCGCGCGCCTGCGCGATGCCATAACTGCGTCGCGCGATCACGCCGGTAGCCACCACCAGAAACGCCAGCAGCACGAAGGCCACCAGCCCCCGCCCTCGCGGTGCCGAGCGCGTCGAGCGGCCGCCGCCGCGGGCGTTCACCGTGCCTTTCGCCATACGCGGAGTCGCGCGCTGCGCGCGCGCGGGTTCGTCGCCGCCTCGGCGGCATCGGCCACGATTGCACGTCGCGTGATGACCTGCCCGCGTGCCACGCCGCCGCAGGTGCAGATCGGCTGACGCGGGGGGCAAGTACACGCCGTGCTCCACGCGCGGAATGCGTGCTTGACGACGCGGTCTTCTCCCGAGTGATAGCTGATCACCGCCAGCACGCCGCCGGGCGCCAGGCGGTCCGCCCACGCGGGGAGCGCGGCCTCGAGCGTCGCGATCTCGTCATTGACGGCAATGCGCAGCGCCTGAAAAAGGCGCGCGAAATCACTGGCGCCGGACGCAGCCCCCAACGTCGCCCGGATCGCCCCCACGAAATCGTCACTGATCGCGAACGGCCGCGTCTCGCGCCGGCGCACGACTTCGCGCGCCAAGCGACGCGCGCGCGGCTCATCACCGTAGTCGGCGAAGATGCGAAGCAGCGCATCTTCCGACTCGGTGTTGAGCAGGTCGGCGGCGCTCCGCGTGTCGTCGGGAGACATCCGCGCGTCGAGTGGCGCGCCGGGACGGAAGCTGAAGCCTCGCGACGTCTCGTCGAGCTGATGCGACGACACTCCAAGATCGAGTAGCACGCCGTCGATCACCCGGTCGCCGACCTGGTCGACGGCATCGGCAAAGGTCGACGCCACGATGGTGAGTTGCCCCGTCGCCACCGCGTCGGCCAGCCGACGGGCCGCCGACGCCCGCGCCTCCGGATCACGATCGACCCCGATCACCGACGTCCCGCGCGCCAGCAGCAGGGCCGTGTGTCCGCCACCGCCCAACGTGCCGTCCACCACGCAGGTCGCGTCGGCCAAGGCGGCCAGCACGGCGTCCGCGAGCACCGGCACGTGGTAGTGCGCGGCACCCGGCATCACGTCAGCGCCCGGCGGGGAGATCGGCATTACCAGCAATCTAGCGGCTCTGACAGGCGGGCCGTTGCAGGGACAAACGGTCGAGGCCCGCCGACAGCGGTCGGCGGGCCTCGATCATCGCGGGGGACGAGTTCAGGGCTTCTTGGTCGCCGCCGGCTTGCCACCCGACGCCTTGCAGAAGACATCCACCATCTTCGCCGCGTTGGGGCTGTACTGCGTCACGTACCCCATCATCTGGCCGGCGGCCTGCGGGCTCGTCGAGCCGCCAGCCGGAATCAGCTGCTCGGCGATGGTGAAGTGCTGCTGCGACAAGGTGGCGACCTCGCAGCTCTTCGCCGGACCGGCTTCCTGCAGCGCGCTGATCGCGATGTTGAACGCCGCCGTCCCGCCGAGGAACTTCGCCGTCGGCGAGGCATTCACGCTGTCGGCGAACTGCGCCGTGGCCAGCGCGCGCGTCCAGTCGTCACGCGTCTTGCTCGTGTTGGCGGTGCGGTAGGCGCCGTTGGCGAGCGAGAGTGCAAAGCCGCCCAGTACCGTCTTGTTCGAGCCGCTCGCGAGCGCCGCGCGCACTTCGCCCAGCGCCGAATCCGGCTGCTGCATATCGACGAAGCCCTGCGCAATCAGCAGGTGCGCGTTCTCGGCCTTCGGGTCGATCGCCAGCGCACGGCGGAGGCTCTCGATCGACTGCTGGACCTGGCCCGTCTTGCGCTGCTGGGCGCCGAGCGCCGTCCAGATCGCCACGTTGCTCGGGAACTTCGCGGCACCGCGGGCCAGCGCCTCGGCCGCCTTCGGCGGCTGCGAGTCGCTGACGTACGCGGCCGCCAGACGCGTGAAGAAGGTAGTGTCCGCCGCGGCGGTGTCGAGCTTCACCAGTTCTTCGCCGTACGTGATGGCGTCCTTCCAGTCCCCCGCCGCCAGCGCGACCTTCCAGGCCGTGTTCAGCAGGTTCACGTCGCCCGGGTTGTCGGTGACGGCCTGCTTGACGATTGGCGCAGCGACCGACGCCCGGCGATACGCGCCGAGTTCGGTGACGACGCGGTTGATGAGCGTCAGGTTGGTGGGATCGCCAGCAACGAGCGTGACGAGCGACTTGATGTAGCGCGTCGAATCGTCCTTCTCCTTGTACGCAGCCGAGGCGGCCGTCAGGGCGACGCGGTTGAGCGAATCGACCTTGAGGATTTCCTCGATCACCGGCAGCAGCGAGTCCGTCGGCTGCTTCATCGACTGCATCGTCGTGAGCAGGCAGAGCCGCAGCATATTCGACTTCGGGAAGCGCTTGATGCCGCTCTGGGCGCGCTTGATGGCGTCGGCGTACTTGCTCTGCCGGGCCTCGAGGTAGCACTCGGCTTCGTCATCGACCTGGCGGCGCGCTTCGCGCACTTCGCGCGTGACCTTGTTGGCGATATCGCCCAAGCGCGTCCCTTCGACCACCGCGAGCGGCTCGACGACGTTGTTGTCACGCGCCAGCACCAGCCGCGCATCGACCTTGAACCCGGTCTGCGTCTTGACCACGAGCCCTTCGATGTACTCGTCGGCACGGATCAGGTTGGCCAGCGCCTTCGCATCGCTCGACGACAGGGCCTCGGTGATCGAGTAGCCCGACTGATCGAGGGTGTTGTTGATGTCGGTCTTGGAAATGACCGTCACGACCCGCGGCGGGAACTCGCCTTCGAGTCCGCTGCGAATGGCGTCGGCCGTCTGCTGCCCGAGGGTCTTCTCGGTGCTGCGGAGGTTGGTGACCATAATGCGCCGCGCCTGCACGCCACGCGGCTGCGCAGCGCCGACGCTCGGCAGCCCCGCCGCCAACGCCGCCGCTGCTACGATCAACACTCGCCCACGATGCATCCGGACCATCAGCGCGCACTCCATCAAGACGTTGACTGACCTACCCCACACGCGCGGCGCGGGGTCCTGTTCCCACCGATGGGCGAAGAGGGACTCGAACCCCCGACTTCCTGTGTGTAAGACAGGTGCTCTAACCAACTGAGCTATTCGCCCGGCGCCAGCCTCGGCCCGCCCTGCAGCCAACCGAGACACGGAGCCGAGAAATTTCGCCGCCCAGCAAGGGCGACGCAAGCAATAACGGATGCCTCGGCCGGATTGTTGCCGAGGCAGGCCGGCCAGCTCGCGTCAGACCTTCAGAATCGCGGCCGGAACGAGCACGCAGTACCCGATCACCAGCAGAATCGCGGAGATGGTTTCGCCACCGCGGATCAGATCGGCGTAGCCGGCAAGGAGCGTCAGGGCCGCAGCACCCCACCACAGCAGGGGGCGCGACGAGCGGGTCGGAGTCGGAGTGTCGGGCATTCCTGAAAGCTAGCGCGTCCCTTCGCTTGGTGGAGGCACTGGGGGTGCGCCGTCGGCGGGAGGGGGCGCGCCGAGCGCCAGCAGGGCCTCCAGCGCCTGCGCCCGCGCCCGGGCCTCGGCTGCCGCGTCGGCGGCGGCCATCGCCGCGAGGCGCCGCCGGTCCCGGCGCCGCCGTGCCCACCATAGCGGCCCCAGGACGAGCAACAGGACGATGCCCGCCAACCCGAGATCCGAGGCAATGGCCAGCGCGCCGTACCGTCGCCGCGTCCGTTCCGCCCATTGCACTTCGAAGCCGGACAGCGTGATGCCGTAGGCGTGGCGCACCGCCACATCCAGGCGCCGGTCGCTCCGCCAGTAATCGAACAGCAGCGCCAGCCCGCGCGCGGGATCCAGCGCGGCGAGATCGATGACGGCCCGCGTCGCTAGGGCGTAGGCCGCTTCGGCGCGTACGGCCCCACCGGTGAAGGCCGAATCCAGCGCCGCCAGACTCCCCCCGCGCCGCGCCGCCAGCGCGAGCTGCAACGCGATCAATTCGTCGCGCCCCCATTCACCGGCGACGAGGCTCGCATACCCCTCGTCGAACCACCGCGGGATCTCGGCGTCGGGCAGCGCTTCGTGCAACGCCAAGTGCGCCAGCTCGTGGCGCAGGACGCGGATCGGATCGCCGGCATCGCTGGACGCCGATCGCCCGTGGAGCACCGTCCGCTGCTCGTCGGGAAACGCGATGGCACTTCCCCACTCCGGCGCGGAGGGGCCGACCCACTCCCGAAAGCGACGCGCGTCGGGCGCGATCGCAATCACCACGCGTCGCGTGGGCCTGGGCAGGCCGGGAAACGTGTCACGCGTGCGGGCCGCCTCGAGCACCGCGCGGGCCAGCGCGGCGTCCTGCGGGTAGGCGTACACCGAGAAGCGCCCCCCATCGAGGCGCGTTGCGCCGGCATCCTGCGCGCCGAGCGCCGCCGCCGAGGCCGAGGCGAGGAGCGTCACGCCTGCGGCGAGCGACGTCAGCGCGCGCCGCGCCCACCGCGTCACGCGATCGACGGTTCCCCGCCCGCCTCGACCACCTTCACGAGTTCGCCGCACTTCTTGCCCCACGGATTGAACTTGTTCGCCGCGAAGCCGTCCTTCCACGCCTGCAACCCCTGCGCCCGGTCGCCCAACTGCCAGTAGGCGCGCCCCAGTTCGTAGTAGGCCTCGAGCAGATTCGGCCCGAGCGCCAGCGTCTTGCGGAAGAAGGTGATCGCGTCCTCCGACATCTCCCGTTCCAGATACACCAGCCCGAGATAGAAGTGCGCGTAGAGCGTGGCCTTCTTGTCGTTGTCGAGCCGGATCGCGCGCGAGAGATGCTCGATGGCCTCCCCAAAAATCCGCTTCTTGAGGCAGATGTAGCCGACGTTGATCCGTGCCAAGGAGTTCGCCGGCTCCTTGATCAGCACCTTCTGGAAGTTCATCAGGGCGTCGTCGTACTTCTCCTGCAGCATCTGCGCCCAGCCCAGCAGCGACGTCGCCTGGGTCTCGTTCGGCGAGAGCTCCAGCGCCTTCACGAGGGCTTCCTCGGCGGCAGGATAGTCGCCCAGCGAGATGCGGCTCCAGCCCTTCTCGATGAAGGTCGACGCCCCGATGTGATCCTGATGGACGACCGGCTTTTCGCCCGTGAACTGCGGGGCCATCGACGGCGCCGCCGCCTTCCACTTGTCGACGAGGGCCTTGATCTGGTCCTTGAGGGCGCTCAGGTCGGTGATCTCCTGTTCGACCTGCTTGAACAGCGCGATGATCTCGGCCTTGGTCGCGTCGCGCTCGCTCGCGGCGAGCCCGGCGTCGAGCCGTGCGTCGATCGCGGCGTAGCGATCCTTGAAGCTGAGGGAACGGGAGTCAGGCATCGGCTGGTGCTCCAGCGGTGGGAAGATCGGTCTCACGACTCGGCGCACTGCCCGCCTGCTCGAGCACCAGGCGTTCGGTGGTCGACAGCAGGCGCGCGGTGTCGAGCACCACGATCAGCGCGTCGCCGCGACGGACGACGCCCTTGAGGAAGGCGGCCGACAGCCCGCGGAACAGCGGGGGCGGTGGCTGGACGGCCCCGGCCTCGACGCTCGCGACTTCGGTGACGGCATCGACGATGGCGCCAATCCACTCCCCATCGACGTGCAGCACGAGGATGCGAGTCTCGGGTTTCGGCGGAACGGGCGGCAGCTCGAAGCGGGCCCGCAGATCGATCACCGGCACGACCCGCTGCTGATAGTCGACCACTCCCGCGATCCAGGCCGGCACATTGGGGATCGCGCGCGGTGGCACGTAGCGCAGCACCCGCTCGACGCTGAAGACGTCGGCAGCGAACTGGTCATTCCCGAGCCGGAAGGCCACGAGTTGCTGATGGTGCGGAGCGGCGGTCATCGGTCAGCGAGGGCAAGGGCGGCGTCGAGCAACGCCGCCAGATCAAGAATGCCGGCGAGGCGACCGTCGTGCGGGACGGCGCCAATCAACACCCGGTCGGCGGCGAGCGCCGAGGGCACGGTGCGTACGGCGGAGGGCTCCAAGGTCATCGCATCGAGGACGTCGTCGACCAGCACGGCCAAGCGGCCGCCGGCGTGCGACACGACGAGCGCCGCGTCGCCACGGACGGCGGGGTGCCCGAGCACCCGAGACGGATCGAGGACCGTCACGAGGGCGCCGCGCAGCGGTAGCACCCCACGGGTCGCGCCGGACATCCGCGGGAGCGGATGGATGTCGGGTGCGTCGACGGCTTCGAGCACGTCGGCCAGCGACGCCACGTACCGCTCGCTGCCCGCCTCCAGCACGAGCATCGGCACCGACTCCCGATCGGCCAAGCGGGCCCGTAACGACTTGAGCGGCGCGCGCGCGACGGGGGGCAACTCGGGTTCGAGGATGGCCGGCGGCGGCGCGGGCGGTGCATCGGGATTGAGGATCGCCGCCAACTGCGTTGGCGTCGGCATCCGCATCGGGATCGCCTCCGGTGGACGCGGGGTGCTCACGCCGCCTCCGGCACAGTGGCCACCAGTTCGCGAATCGCCGTCGCGACGCCGCTCAACGGCACGACCTGATCGGCGCCGGCAATCTGCAACGCCGCCTGGGGCATTCCGTAGATCGTGCTTGTTTCGCGGTCTTGCACGATGGCGCGGCCGCCCGCCTCGCGGATGCGCGACAAGCCTTCGGCACCGTCCCGCCCCATCCCGGTGAGCACCACGCCGACGACCGACGCGCCGTAAGCCCGGGCGGCGCTCCGAAAGAGGACGTCGGCGGCCGGTCGCACCCCCCAGACCGGCGGCGAGTCGTCGATCGAGCAGCAGGGCCCCTCGGGACGCTCGCCCACCACCAGATGCCGCCCGCCCGGGGCGACATACACGAGCCCGCGCTGCAGGGCGGCGCCGTCTGCGGCCTCACGCACGGTACAGCGACTCGCGTGATCGAGGCGCTCCGCGAGGGAGCGCGTGAAGCCCTTGGGCATATGCTGCACGACCAGCACCGCAGCATCGAGCGTCACCGGCAGCGCCGGAATGACCTCGACCAGCGCCCGCGGCCCCCCGGTCGAGCACGCAATCACGACGAGCTTGCGCGCCGTATGCGGCGACAGGCCGACGCCCGCCGAGACCCGGGGCAAGCGAGCCACGGCTCGCACGCCCGCCACATTCGCCTCGGCCGCGGCCAGCAATGCCTGATGCAGCCGATCCTGCACGCGTGTGAGATCCAGCGAGATCGCGCCGGACGGCTTGCGGACGAAATCGACGGCACCGAGTTCGAGCGCGCGCAGCGTGAGCGCGCCATCGGCCCCGTCGGCCGCCGACAGCATCACGACCGGCCGCGGGGTCTCGCTCATGATGTACCCCAACGCCTGCAGCCCGTCGAGCTCCGGCATCTCGACATCGAGGGTGACGATGTCGGGGTCGAGCGTGTGCACCTGCTCCAGCGCGTGTTGCCCGTCTCGCGCCGTGCCGATCACCCGAAAGCCCGGCAACGCGCCCACGAGATCGCTGACGACCTTGCGCATAAACGCGGAGTCGTCGACGACGAGCACGGTGCGCGCGGCGCTAGAGGGTGCGCTCACCGGCCTTGATCGACCGCACCGTGACCCGGCCGGTGCCGACGTGGAAATACACGCTGCGCCCGTACTCGCCGCCGGTGTCTTCTGCGGCGATCGGAATGCCGGCGCCGCGCAGGGTCTGCCGCGCCGCCACCAGATTCCGCTCGCCCATATTGACGCCGCCCTGGGGAAGCAGCTGCGCGAACATCCGCGCCCCGCCCACGAGCTTTGCCGTCACGTCCCGGAGCGGCCCGTAACTCGCCATCCGGTCGAGAATCAGCGGGATGGCCGTCGTCGCGAACTTCGCCGGATTCGAGGTGTCGCGGGACAGCGACTCATCCGGCAGCAGGATATGCGCCAGCGCACCGGCCCCGACGACCGGATTGTGCAACAGCACCGCGACGCAGGAACCCAGCCCCAGCGTCACCAGGGTGACATCGGCACGGGCGGCGGCGGCATCGGCCACGCGGACGGTCACCGTGAGCGAGTCGGTCACCGTCACGCCGCCCTCCGGAACAGCCGTTCGCGAGAGTCGACCACCTCGAACAGCGCACGCGCGGGGCCGAGCAGCGACTCCACCTTGCCGAGCAGCAAGAAGCCTCCCGGTGCGAGCGCATCGTGGAAGGTCCGCAGCAACTGATCCTGCGGCTCGCGGTCGAAGTAGATCATCACGTTGCGGCAGACCACGAGCTGCAGCCCTCGCGCGGGCGGCGGATCCTGAAGCAGATCGCGCTGCGCGAAGCGAATCGGCGCAAGCAGCGCGGGCGTGGCGGTATCGCGGGCCGGGCCGGTGAACCAGCGATCGCGCCACTCGCCCGGCGTCTCGGCGAACGCGCTGTGCGGAAACACGCCGGCCCGCGCGCGCGCCAGTGCGCGCGGATCGATGTCCGTCGCGTGCACCACGAGCCGGTCGGCCGACCGCGGCGTCGCGCCCGACGCCAGCGCGCTCATCACGATCGTCACGGGCTCTTCGCCGGTCGCGCAGCCCGCGCTCCAGACCGTCACCGGCGCGACGCCGGCGAAGAGCGACGGCCACACGAGGCGCTCCACCGCCTCCCACGCCTCGTGATTCCGGAACAGCCGCGTGACGTTGATCGTCAGCGCGTCGAGCAACTTGTCGTACTCATCGGCGCGGGTGTCGAGCAGCGCCGCGTACTGCGCATAGTCGTGCACGCCATTCGCGCGCATCCGCACGGCGATGCGCCGCCGCAGACAGGTATCCTTGTAGTAGCCGGCCGCGAAGCCGCGATCTCGCGCGATCTTCGCCGCCAAGGCGTCGAGCGAACCGTCGTCGTGGGCGGTCACGAGGCTCACCGGGCCTTGGCCAGCGCGTCGAGATTCGCGCGTGCGGTCGCGTTCTCCGGGTCCAGCTGCAACGCGCGTTCCCAATGCGCGGCGGCATCGCGGGTCTCCTGCCGCTTGAACCGCAGATTGCCGAGCTTGACGTGCAAATCGGCGCCAAGCGCCGGCGCGAGCCGCAGGGCGCGGCTGTAGGACTCCCACGCGTCGTCGAAGCGCCCCGCGCGGTAGTGGAGATCGCCCTGCGACTTGTGCGCCTGCGGGAGCTGCGGGTCGTCGAGCACGGCCTGATCGGCCGACTGCAAGGCGAGCTCGTACTTCCCTTGCCGTTCGAGCACTGCGGCGAGGTTGAGATGGAGCACGGCAGCGTGCGTATGCACCTCGGTCCCTTCGCGCAGCACCGTCTCGGCCGACTCGACGTCACCGCGAAGCGCATCGATCAGGCCGGCGTAGTGGAACCACACCGCCGGCGGCGGCCGACGCCCGAAGTGCTGCCGCGCCTCTGCCACCGCAGCGGCGGCGGCCGCCAGGTCGCCCGCCTTGAGCAACAACACCCCCCGCGACAGATGCACGAGCCCATCGGTCTCGCCGCCGCGGGTCATCGCTTCCTGCAGCGCGGCCCGCGCCTCGTCCGAGCGCCCGAGCCGCTCGAGCGCCAGCGAGAGGTTGTGGAACACCGAGGCCTTGGCCGTGCCGTGTTGCGCGAGATCCTGGAGCACGCTCACGGCCTCCTGCGTCTTGTTCTGTCGCAGGAAGAGTAGCGCCGTGTAGAACCGGCCCACCGGATCGCCGACCCGCAGTTCGTGCACGCGGCGGAACTCGCGGAGCGCTTCGTCATACATCGCCGTCCGGTAGAACGCGATGCCGAGATTGCGGTGCTCCTGCAGTTTCTGTTCGCTCTGCGGATCCGACTGCTGCGGCTTGGTCTTTCCCACGCGATGCAGGAAGCCGGCCGTGAGCAAGCCGTACATCGCCTTGCCCACGTCGAACTCGATCATCCCCGACTCTTCGACGATCTCGGCCACATCCCGCCGACCGTCGATCAGCTGCGCGATCGCCTTCTGTTCCGCCGACAGTTCGTTGTTCGCCAAGGCGAGCTTGGCCCGATCGAGCTCGAACACCACGTCGAACGACGGAATCTTCTTCTCGATGACGCTCCACTCGTCGACGCGGCGCGCGCCCTCGAGCAGCAGCGACTCGGGATTGATCGACACGAGGAAGTCCTGCAGATCGGGCAGCACATCCGCCTCGAACGAGAACGTCCCCTGCGTCCACGTGAAGAGGAAGTACACCGCCTCTTCGATCTGCACGGTGATCTGCTGGTGCAAGGCTTCGCGACTCAGCAGACCGCGCTCGACGAGCAGATCGCCCAGCCGCATATCGCGGCTCTTCGACTGGAGCGCGATCGTCTCTTCGAGCTGCTCGTGCGTGATCACCCCGCTCTTGACGAGGATGTCACCGAGCCGATCCCGACGATTGACGATCGCCGCGAACGAGATGCGTCCCTTGTCGAAATAGATGTAGCCGAAATTGTTCTTGTGCGAGACGCTCAAGCAGCCCGTCTTCTTGCCCATCGACAGGAGTTGCAAGACGTCCGGCAGCGACGCTTCGCGGAGCGAGCCCTTGATCGCCATCAGCGCAGCTCCTCGATCAACCGGGCCCCGGCATCGGGCCACTCCCAGATCACCTTCTCGGGATTCACGAAGAAGCGATCCGTCGCGTCGGTCGGCAGGTCGGGGCGCGCCGACGACTGGCCGGGATCGAGCACCCGATGGACGAGTGCGGGACCGACACTCACACCGGCCTCGGTCGCGGTGCGGTGCACCCTGGCCACGATGTCGCGCAGCTCCGCCGCCGAGCGCCCCTCCTTGTCGGCAATCGCCGCAATCACTTCCGGTTCCGGGTCATCGCCCAGCAGCTGGAAGAAGTGCGTCGCGAGCTTGGCGCGCAGGGCGGCATCGGGGCGCTGCAGCTCCACCACCAGGCCTTCTTCCAGCCGCGTGCGGATGCGCTCCTCGAGCCGCGGCAGATCCCGCGGTGCGGCTTCGCTCGTCACGATGACCTGCTTGCCGAACTCCTTCGCCGCGTTCAAGAGATGAAAGAGCTCTTCCTGCGACCGCTGCTTGCCCGCGAGGAAGTGTACGCCGTCGAGGCACAGCACGTCCGCCGAGCGGTAGCGCGCCCGCCAGCGATCGACCGTATCGTCACGCAGGGCCAGAATGAGCTCCTCGCTGAAGGCGCTCGCCGTGGTGCAGGCCACGCGCCGGTGCGGGCCATCGGGATCCGCGAGCGCATTCGCGAGCGCGTGCAGGAGATGCGTCTTCCCGGTCCCGGCCGCCCCGACGATCACCAACGGGTTATAACGCGTCGCCGGCTCGGCCACGACGACATCGGCGGCGCGCAACGCCAGTTGATTGGCGTTGCCGATGGCGAGCGATTCGCGGGTGTACTGCCGATCCGGCTGCGGCGGCGGCGCGGTCGCGGCCAGCAGGCGATCGACGATCGTCTCGGCTTCGCGCACGCGCTCGACATCCCGGAAGTACGGCTGATTGCCGAGCGTCGGGTCGATCGCGAGCGCCTGCCGTTCCAAGTGGCGCAGGTGCTCCACGGCCTGCGCGAACATCCCGAGCAGTCCGTCGACGTCCGGCGCATCCGGCAGCGCCGCCGCGCGCTCGATCACGCCGACCGCCCAGCCCTCGCGACGATACTGCGCCGCCGCTTCCGTCAGCTTGGTCCGCCAGGGCGGCTCGACGTGGCGTTGCACCGCCACCGTGAGTCGCGAGACGAAGTTGTCGAACTCGCCGGTGGGGCGCATCGACTGCGCGTCGGCCGGCACGGGCACCGACGCCGGCGGTGCCACCGCGGGCGTGAGCGGCCGCGCGGTCGCGCCGGGATCGAGCAGCTCCCGTTCGGCGACCATCCGGTTGAGCATCCCCTGCAACTCACGCACACTCGAGACGTCGCGCTGGGCGAGCTGTTCGAGCTGCGTCCGCGACAAGGTGACGCTGCGTTCGCGGCACTTGGCGTCGAGAATCGCCACCCGCGTCTCGAAGTCTGGCGACGCGACATCGACCGTCAGCCCGCCCGCGAGCCGGGTCACCAGGCGTTCGTCGACGTCGGGAATGTCCTGCGGCGGCCGGTCGCTCGTGAGCACGATCTGCTTGCCGGCGCCCTGCAGCTGGTTGAACAGCCGCAGCAGCACTTGCTGTGTCTCGGGATGTCCGGTGAGGAACTGCACGTCGTCCAGCAGCAGGATGTCGGAGCGCTGCAAGGCCGCCGTCAAGGCATCGAGTTGCCCGGTGGCGATCGCCTCGGAGAGGCGGCGCACCAGCTCCTCGGTGGCCAGCGACTCGACCTGCAGCTCGGGCGACAAGTGCGTGGCGTGCGCCCCGATGGCGCCGAGCAGATGCGTCTTGCCCAGCCCCGAGCCGCCGTAGATGACCAGCGGGTTGTACACCGAGCCCGGTCCCTCGGCGACGGCGCGCGCGGCGGCGACGGCCAGTCGATTCGCCGGCCCGACGACGAAATTGTCGAAGCGGAATCCGCTGACGCCACTCATCGCCGATCCGTCCCCGTACTGAGCTTGCGCAGCACCAACTCCGAGATGCCGCGCAGCGTCTCGAACACCCCGACGCCGTGCAGGGCATCGGCTTCGAAATCGGGCACGTCGCGGAAGTTGATCGCGTCGCGCAACTCCGCCACCGGATGAATGAGCTCGGTCGGCAGATCGCGCTTGTTGTACTGGATCACCAGCGGCACCGCCCGCGCATCGAGCCCGTGCTCCGCGAGGTTCGCGTGCAGGTCCTGAAACGACTCGACCGTCTCGGCGAACTGCCGCCGCTGCGAGTCGGCGACGAAGACCACGCCATCCGCCCCCTGCAGCACCAGCTTGCGGGTGGTCTGGTAGTACACCTGCCCGGGCACCGTGTAGAGTTGGAACTTCGTGGTGAAGCCCGAGATGCTGCCCAGGTCGAGCGGGAGAAAGTCGAAGAACAGCGTCCGGTCGGTCTGCGTCGCCAGCGAGACCATCGTGCCTTTGCGATCGGACGGCACCTGCTGGTAGATGTAGTGCAGATTCGTGGTCTTCCCGGACCGGCCCGGTCCGTAGTACACGATCTTGCAGGTGATTTCGCGCGTTGCGTAGTTGACGATGGACACGACTCAGGCCCGCCCGAAGAGCGTTGCGAGGTTGCGGTTGAGTTCGCGCTCGAACTGCTCGTTGAGCACGGGCCCGGTATCGGCGTCGCGCGGCGCCGCCGCCGCGAGTCGTCCCCGGAACTCCCCGAAGTAGAGCTGCACCAGTCCCAGCGACGCGGCGTCGTCGAAGACGGCAAGCAGCAGCAGGGTGCCGGCCGGCGTGTCCACCGGCGCGAGAAACAGCTGCTTCTGCAGGCCGGCATAGTGCAGCACGCCGAACGGCTTGCCGTCGAGTTGGCGCCCGAGCTCCGCCGAGGAGGCGTGAATCGCCGCGGCCAGCGCACAGGCACTCATCACGTCCATCGCCTTCGAGAACCCCGACTGCCCCACGACCTGTCCGCTCGGATGCAGCAGGAGCGCGAGCAGCACGCGCGACTCGTCGATGAACGCCTTGAGCGGCGCCTCGGCCCAGGCTTCGGTGACCTTGACGATCACGGCAGCGCCTCCAGCCCCTTGATCATCTCGACCCGCACGAGCCCGATGTTCGCCGCCGGCTCCGTCACCACCACGATCACGAGATCCCCGCGGCCGAGCGCACACACGCGCCCCTGCTCGGCATCGAGTTGCAGGAAGCCCGTATCGCCGAACCCGGCGGCCTCCGCCGCCAGACGCGCGCGCCGATAGAGCGAGGCCGCCAGCGCCGCGACCACTTCGGAGCGCACCCCGACCTGGACGGCCTGATCGACCACGATCCCGTCGCGCTCACTCACGATGAGGGCGCCGGTCACGCCGCGCTGACGGATCAGCGCGGCCAACGTGCTCTGAAAGGCGCTCATCCAGCACCTCCGACGAAGCGCGCCGCGGCCTGCCCTGCCCGCTCGAGCATCTTGCGCACGAAGCCGAGCGGCGAGGTGCGCGCGGCCGCGACGAGTACGAGCCCCTGCTCCGGCGCCGGCGACAGCGCCACCGTCGCGCGCTCGGTCTCGAAGACGATGCTCGTCCACTGGCCGAGCCCGAGATGCCGCATCGAACGACTCGCTTCTTCGCCGACGCCACTCATCGCCGCTCCGACTTCGGCCGCGACATCGCGCCCTTCGTGCGTCACCGACTCCCCGGCCAGCACCAGACCGTCGGCTCCGATAAGGATGACGATGCCCGCCCCATCCGCCGTGATGTCGGCAAACAGTGCTCGCGCCGGGTCCACCGCCACGTGCGGCGTGGCCACCTCGGTTGGATCCTTGGCCAGCACCGACGATCCGGCCTGCGACGCCGCCCGCTGCGCGCGCACGTAGGCGAGCGCCGACAGGTTGCGGTCATCGGCGGGATCCACCGCTGCCGCCGCGGCCAGATACTGCTCCGCCTCGGAGAGTCGCCCCTGCTGGAAGCGCACGTAGCCCATCCCCTTGAGCGACCCGGGGTGACCCGGCGAGAGACGCGCGACCATATCCCACTCGTCGAATGCCGACTCGAGATCGCCCCGATCTGCGTGCAATCGCGCGAGCAGATCGTGGGCATCCGCGGCGTGCGGATGTCGCTCCAGCCCGCGACGGGCAATGGTGAATGCGGCATCGATCTGCCCGCGCTGCCGCAACGCCTCCCCTAGTTCGAGGAAGACGATGCTGTTCGGGTCGGCGGCGAGCGCGGCCGAGAGGGCGGCGATTTCGTCAGACACCGGCGTGGGCCTCCAGCAGCGCCCGGAGGCGCCGCGTCGTGTCGATCGCCGCGCGAACGCGCTCCGCGGACGGGTCGGTCTGATGCGACAGGATCCAGCGATCCCAGCGCTCGAGCGCTTCGTCGAGTTCGCCGCGGCCGGCAGCGGCCCACGCGAGTTCGTACGAGACCGTCGCATCGTTGGGCGCGAGCGCCGCGGCCCGGCGCAACTCCTCGTGCGCTTCAGTGGCGCGGCCCAGGAACCGCAGCGCACGCGCCGCGGCAACGCGGCCCATTGCCGACGTCGGGTCCGCCGCCTGCGCCGCGCGCGCCGCCGACAACGCCGCCTGTCCGTCGCGGCGCGCCAGCGCCTCGGCCGACGCGACCAGGTGCACCGTGGGATCCTCGACTGGCAACATCGCGCGGGTACTCACGCGATCCGGCTGCCGCAGCTCGATCACCCCGGTCGACACGAGGCCGTAGGCAATGCGGGCGACGTCGAAGTCGCTTCGCGCGAGCGTCGTCGCAATGCCGCGCAGATCGGTCTCGCCGTCGATGAGCGTCAGCATTTCCCACTCGAGTGGCAGCAGGTCGAGCTGGGTGGGGTGGCCGTCGTCCGCCGGCGCGATGACGGGAATCACCGCGAGATTCGGGACTTTGTCGGCAATGCGCGACCATTCGTCGATGCGTCGCGCGCCTTCCATCAGCAGCGACTCGGTCGAGATGCGGAGCACGGCAGCCGCCGGAACTTCGGACACATCGCGATCGGAGAACGAGAAGAAGCCCTCGCGCCAGGACATCAGCTCGAAGACCACCTCTTCGACTTGCAGTCGCACGACTTTCTCGAGCTCGCGCTGGGTCAACACGCCGAGATCGACGAGAATCTCGCCAAAGCGCCGCCCGTCGCCGCGATCCGCCTGCACCGCCAGCGCGCGTTGCAGATCGGCCTCGGACACCTTGCCGCTTTTCACGAGCATCGCGCCAAGCGGATGCGGATTCGAGCGGATCGACGCCCACACGACCTTGCCCTGCGAGAACCAGACGTCGCCTTCGTTGTCGCGGAGTTCCGACGCGACGTGCAGCATCCCGGTCTTCCGGCTCAGGTCGAGCAACTGGAAGACATCGTGGATGCCAAGCTCGCGCAGCGGGCCTTCAATGGGCATCGACGCCACCTCCCGCCGTCGCGTACACGTGCGCTAAATCCTCGGCGCTGCGCGCTTCGCGCGCGGCGCGCTGTCCCCATTCGCCCGTCGGATTCACGGCCGCCGCGCGCGACCAGGTCTCGCGGGCCTCGCGCCAGCGATGCTGCGCCGCCAGCAGCGAGCCCCAGTAGAACAGCGCGGCGGGATGTGCCGGGTCGAACGTCAGCACGCGGCGGAACGCAAACGCGGCATCGGCGCTCCGCCCCTGCGCGAGCAACAGTTCGCCCAGGGCGACCAGCGCCCCGAGGTGCGAGGGATCCGTCTCGAGGAGCGCGATCAGCACGTCCATCGCCTCGCGATCACGCCCTTGCCCGCGCCGGACGCCGGCCAGTCCGATCGCCGCGGCACCATACGTCGGCACCGCCTCCAGCGCCGCGCAAAACTCGCTCGCCGCCGCGTCGCGGTCGCCACGCAGGGCCAGCAGACGGCCCAGGCTCGTCCGCACGGCGGCAAAGCTCGGTTCGAGTTGCGTCGCCAGTCGAAAGACCGCCAGCGCCCCGTCGGTGTCGCCCGAGGCTTCCAGCACATCGCCGATACGCTTGTGAATGTCGGCCCGGGCCGGCGCACGGCGGCGCGCGCCGTCGAGCGCAGCCAACGCCGCGACCCGATCACCCGCGGCCGAACGCGTCTCGGCCACCAGCACCAGCGCGTCGACATCGTCGGGGACGCGCTGCGCCAGCTGCTCGGCCACGGGGCGCGCATCCGCACCGCGGCCCATCGCGATCAACGAGGACGTCAAGCCACGGAGCGCCGGCACGTACTCGAGGTCGGCGCGCAGCGCTTCGCGATAGCGTTCCACCGCCTCGCCGTAGGCCGAGCGCTGCGCGTAGGAGTCGGCGACGATCGTGAGGCCTTCCGCCTGTGCACCACCCCGCGCCAAGATGCGCGTGGCTTCCGCGGCCGCGCGATCACCGAGTCGCTTCGACAGGTAGTCGCGTGCCAGCGCGTACGAGAGCGGCTCGCCTTCACCCGACGGGACGGCGGTCATCGGCTGGCTCGACGGCGTGTTCAGCCGCGTGAACACCGCGTCGAGCAGTGCCGGATCGAAGGCGAAATCGTCCACGGCACCGCTGACCCGCTTCTCCCCGCCCAGATCCGGCGCGATCGAGAGATCCGGCTCCTCGTGCTGCAGGTCGATCGACAACTCGAACTTCTGCGCGACGTAGTACGGGTCGAGTTCGAGCGCGCGCTTGGTTTCGCGCAACGCGCCCTCGAAGTCGCCGAGGTTCGACAGTGTAAAGCTGAGGTTGTAGTGCGCCTCGGCATACGTCGGCCGCGCCTGGATTGCTCGGGCAAACGCGGCCCGCGCTTCCTCGAAGCGCTTGAGTTCGGCCAGCACGAGGCCAATGCCGTTCCACGCGGTGGGCTCTTCGGGCTCGGCCTCGATCACCTTGCGATACGCTTCCAGCGCCAACTGCAGTCGCTTGCCCTTGAACAGCAGCAGCGCGAGGTTGAGCCGCGACTTCGCAAAGGTGGGCGCCACATCCAAGGCACGCCGGAAGGCATCGACCGCGCCGTCGACGTCATTGGCGTGGTAGCGGGCCACGCCGAGGTTGTTCCACGCGAGCACGTACGCGTCATCCGCGGCCACGGCGCGATCGTAGCTCTCGAGCGCCTCGGCGAATCGGCCGTCCTGATGCAGCGCGACGCCCCGCTCGTTCCAGAGCTTCGGCGATTCGGGCCGACGGCCGATCAGCACATCGTACAGCGCGACGGCGCCCGACACATCGCGCTGCAGCAGATGCACTTCGGCCATCGCCTGCTCGACGAGGTCGCGATCCTCGCCCCGATCAAGCGCCATCCGGTACTCGCGCAGCGCGTCGGCCCAGTACCCCTTTTGCCGGTACGCGATGCCCAGCGAGTAGTGCGCCAGCTGGCCCTCCTCGGACACCGCCATCAACTGCTGCGACTTGCGCTCGGCGGCGCCGGGCAGGAGTTCCTCGTACCGCGCCGCGTTGTACTTGTCGAGCGACAGATTCGCCTGCGCGCGCGACAGCGACGGATTCAGTTGAATCGCGCGCTTGGTGGCGCCGCGGGCGTCGTCGTGTCGTCCGATGTCGCCGAGCACGAAGGCCATCAGGTAGTGCGCGTCGGCCAGCTCCGGATTCAGCGCGATCGCCCGTTCCAGCGCCGCGAGGGCGTCTTCATTGAGCCCGCGGTTGTAGGCGACTTCGCCGCGATAGAAGTGCACCAGCGGGCTGTCGGGGTCGAGTCGCGCGGCCTGCTCCAGCCAGCGCGCGGCATCTTCGAGATCGCCCGAGCTCTTCTCGGCCAGCGCCAGCTGCAGGATCGCCGCCAGGTCATCCGGAAAGTGCTGCAGCAGCGTCTTGAACTCGCTGACCGCCTGCGGATACTGGCCCGCGAAGGCGTGCGCGCGGCCCAGCTCGAACCGCGATTCCCGATCGGTCGGCACGGCGCGCAGGCGCTCGCGCAGTTCGCCCACGCGCCGATCGAAATAGCCCGTGCGGAAGTAGGCGACTTCGAGATTCCGACGCGCCACTTCCATCTTGGGGTCGAGCTCGAGCGCGCGCGTGAACGCCGCCACCGCCTCTTCGTGCAGGCCCTTGTTGTAGTACAGGACGCCGAGGTTGTTGTGCGCGCCCGCATCCGACGGATCGATGCGCCGCGCAAAGCTGCGCAGCGCGTCGCGATCGCGAGCGGACGAGAGAGCGACAGGCACGGCGGTGGACACGTCGGTCAGGCCAACTTGAGCGTCTTGAGCATCACCTGCAGGGAGGGTGCGTCCGGGAGCAGCAGGAAGAAGCCTCGCAGGGTTTCCCCCAGCTCCTTCATCATGAACTCGCTCTCGACGCAGACGACCATATCGCGATCACTGCCGAACTGCAGGTAGGTGCTCTCGAGCACCGCCGCCGACATATCGATCGCCATCGAGGGCGGTGACGGCAGCAGCACCATCCCCATAAAGTCGGACAGCGCGTTCATATACTGCCCTGACAGGATGTTGCCGGCCTCCTTGATGGCCGACTGCTCGAGTTCGCCGAGTCCGGGCGAACTGCCGCGCGGCCGCCGCAGCATCAACTCGGCCAGTCGCAACGCGGTCGGCTCGGGGAAGACGAGCAGGGTCTGTCCCGTCAAGTCGCCGAGCATCTGCATCAGGACGGCGGCGACCGGCTCCTCGGGTCCGCTGACGTGCGGCGGGACGTCCTCGAGGGGCGCGATGAAGATCCGCGGCACCGAGATCATGATCGTCTGCCCCGTCATCTGCGACAGCGCCGTCGCGGCGTGCCCCGCGCCGATGTTGGCGACTTCGCGGAGCGCATCGAGTTGGGCGGCAGTCAGTGATCGCGTCGTATCGTCCATCGACCCCTCAGAGGAGCGTGTTGACATCGAGAATCAG
This sequence comes from Gemmatimonadaceae bacterium, assembly GCA_033763905.1. Taxonomy (GTDB): domain Bacteria; phylum Gemmatimonadota; class Gemmatimonadetes; order Gemmatimonadales; family Gemmatimonadaceae; genus JAJTHG01. The sequence continues at coordinate 50,994 of JANRJP010000102.1, read as the reverse complement.
CGCCGGCGCGCCATCGGAGAGAATCGTCGCTCCGCTGAACAGCGCCGCGGCATTGCGCACCGCGTCGAGTGGCTTGACGACGATGTCCTGCTGACCGAGCAAGCGGTCCACCACCAACCCCGCGCGCCGCTCGGCGCGCTCCACGATCACCACCTGCGAGCCGCCGCCGTCGCGCCGCGGCATCCGCACCACATCGCGCAGATGCACCAAGGGCAGCACGTCTTCGCGCAGCGTCATCACTTCGCGGCCGCGCAGCGTCTCGGCCTGGGCCGCGGCGAGCTCCACCGTCTCCTGCACGTGCGTCATCGGCAGGGCATATCGCTCGTCGCCCACCTGCGCGAGGACCGCGCCGACGATCGCCAGCGTCACCGGCAGACGCAGTTCGATCGTCGTGCCCCGCCCTTCCACCGAGCGGATCTCGACCGAACCGCCAAGGCCGCGCACTTTCGCGATCACGGCGTCGATGCCGACGCCGCGCCCCGACAGACCGGTGACCCGCTCGGCCGTCGAGAACCCCGGCCGCGCAATCAGCTTCACCAGTTCGTCGTCGGTGATGGCCGTGCGGTCGGCCTCGACCAAGCCTTCCGCCGCGGCGCGGGCAATGACGCGACGACGGTCAATGCCGCGCCCGTCATCTTCGACCTTCACCAGCACCGCCGAGCGGTCACGCGACGCGCTCAGCACCAACCGTCCGGTGGCCGGCTTGCCGGCCGCACGACGGTCCGCCGGGGACTCCAGCCCGTGATCGACGGCATTGCGCAGGAGGTGCACGACCGGATCCGCCAACTCCTCCAGCAACGAGCGGTCCAGTTCGATCTCCTTGCCCTCGACGACGAACTCGACCTCCTTGCCCACCGCTTTCGCGGCATCGCGGACGGTGCGCGGGAAGCGATCGAAGACCTGCCAGACGGGAATCAAACGGCTCGCCAGAATCTCGTCGTGCAGGTTGCCGATCAGGCGTTCCGTCTGCGCGACCACATCGGACAGTTCAGCATCCTGCCGCTGCGCGGCCACGCGCGTCAGGCGGTCGCGCGCAATCACCAGCTCGCCCACGAGGTTGAGCAACGCGTCGAGGCGACGGGTGTCGACGCGCACCGAGCGCACGGTTGGGGCCGGTGCTGCAGCCGCGGGCGCGGACTTGGCCGCTGGCGCCGGCGCGACATCCACCAGCACGCGCTCGACGTACCCCGCCTTGGCCAGATCCGCTGCGATCGCGTCGGGCGCAGCGCCGGTGATCAGCTTGAGCGAAAACTCGCGGTCGAACTGTTCGGCCTGCAGGGCCTCGACCGGCGGCCATACCGCAGTGATCTCCCCGAGTGCCCGAGCGCGCTGGACGACGAGGAAGGCCCGCACGCCGCGCAACGGGGTGTCGGCCTCGAGCGTGACCTTGATCGTGCGCCCGTCGCCGGGGGTGATTGGCACCGAGCCCGACGACCGCACCGGGGTGCGGCGCATCGGCGCGACCGCCGCCGGGGTCGACGCGACCGGCGCGGATGTTGTGCCCTGCGCGGCGGCCCGCAGTCGACCCAGCAGATCGTCACGGTCGGGAAACTCGTCGCGTCCCGCGACGGCGGCGCCGACGGCCCGCTCCAGCCCGTCCGCCGCCTCGAACAGCAACGACACCACGGGCTCCACCGCCACCTGGCCGGCCCGTACGCCGTCCATCAGCGTCTCCAACTCGTGCGCGAGCGAGGCGACGGCACTGAAGCCCATCGTCGCCGACATCCCCTTGAGCGAGTGCACCGCGCGAAACAGGGCGGCCACCGGCGACGTGTCCTCCGGCGCACGCTCCAGCGCGAGCAACTGCTCGTTGATCTGCACGAGCTGCTCACGACTCTCCGTGAGGAAGAGTTCGGCGTACTTGGCGGGATCCACGCTGGGACGCTCCGGAGGGTCAGCCCAGCACGCGCTGGACGGCTTCGAGCACCCGACTCGGCTGGAACGGCTTGACGACGAAGTCCTTCGCGCCGGCCTGAATCGCCTCGACGACCAGCGCCTGCTGGCCCATCGCCGAGCACATCAGACACTTCGCGGCGGGATCGAACTTCGTGATCTCGCGGACGGCGTCGATGCCGCCCATATCCGGCATCACGATGTCCATCGTCACCAGGTCCGGCCGCAGCCGTCGATACATCTCCACCGCCTGCACGCCGCTCTCGGCTTCGCCGACGACTTCGAATCCGGCATTCGTGAGAATGTCGGCCAACATCGTCCGCATGAAGATCGCGTCGTCACAGATGAGCACCGTTTGGCTCACGTGTCGCCTCCCGTCCCGACTAGGGTTTCCTTCACGAGCGCCGCGGGGTCGAGCACGACCGCCACGCCGCCATTCGTCTGCACCAGCCCACACAACAACCCGGACGTATCGCCGGTCCCGCTGTCGGCCGGCGGCGGCTGAATGCCATCCTCCGGCACGAGTACATCCTGCAGCCCATCCACCCCCGCGCCGAGCACCTTGCCGCCGTACTCCAGCAACAAGACCGCCCCTTCCGCACGATCCACCGGGCCGTCGGCGAGCCGAATGCCCAGATCGACCACCGTTACCACGAGACCGCGCACGTTGCTCACGCCCACCACCGCCGCCGGAGCGCCCGGGAGCCGCGTGACCACACCGAACGGCACGATCTCGCGCACCGACGCCAGATCGCAGGCATAGCGACGCCCCCGCACCTCGAAGAGCAGCAAGCGGGCCTGCGTCGCCGGGACCACGTCAGCCCCCATCAGCGTAAAACCCAAGATACGACAGCGGATCGCCCTCGGTGAGCAGGTTGGGCATCTCGGCGGCCGCAGCGAGTGAGGTCACCAGATCGGCCGGCAAGGGCGCCCGCAGATCGATGGCCTCCCCCGACCGCGGGTGCCGGAAGCGGAGCCACGCGGCGTGCAGGAAGTGCCGCCCCGGGGGCAGTGCCACGAGCTTCCGCCCGCCGCCGCCACCGTAGGTGTCGTCCCCGACCACCGGATGCCCCACCGATGCCAAATGCACCCGGATCTGATGCGTCCGCCCCGTGTGCAGGTGCGCGCGCAGCAGGTCCGTGTGCGGGAGACGCCCGATCCGCACGAAGTCGGTGTGCGCCTCCCTCCCCCCGGAAACGACCGCCATCCGCTTCCGGTCACGAGGGTCCCGGCCAATGGGGGCCTTCACCGTGATACGGTCGCCGTCCACGTGACCCCAGGACATCGCGGCGTACCGGCGAACGATCTTCCGGGCCGCCAGATCCTGCGCGAGGGCGCGGTGGGTGCCCTCCGACTTGGCCACCAGGAGGAGCCCGGAAGTCTCCTTGTCGAGCCGGTGGACCAGCCCGGCCCGGGCGGCCTCCGGCGGGGTGTCGGCGTCGTCCTCCAATGTCCCAGGCCGACCCATCAGGGCGTTCACCAGCGTCCCGGTCCAGTTGCCCGGCGCGGGATGCACGACCATTCCGGCCGCCTTGTTCACGACCAGCAGGTCGTCGTCCTCATAGACCACGTCGAGCGGGATCTGCTCGGGCACCACGGGTCGGCCCGCCGGCGGCGGGACGTCCACCACGATCCGCGCCCCGGCGTCCGGCCGCACACTCGCCTTTTCACGGGCGCCATTCACCGTGACGCGCCCCTCGGCGATAAGGGTGGCGGCGCGCGTCCGCGACACGCCGAGCTGTGCCGCGACGGCCAGATCGAGTCGCGTCGCCTCGGCGGGCGCCGCGAACTCGTGGCGACCCGGCGGCGGCGCGTCGAGACTCACGTGCCCGGCGCCGCGCCGGCTGCCGGAGTCGTCGGTGCCGGGGCGTCGTTGCGCATCACCCACAGCAACAGAATCGTCCCGACGGTCACCGCGCTGTCGGCGACGTTGAACGTCCAGAAGCGCCACGTCGCCGTGCCGATGTCGATGAAGTCGACGACGCCGCCGTCCCAGCGAAGCCGATCGATGAGGTTGCCGATCGCCCCGCCGGCGATGAGCGCGAGCGCCACGCGACGCAGACGCTCCGTCGCCGGGGCGTCTCGGTACATCGAGAACAGCACGCCGACGATCACGACCGCCACCGTACCGAAGAAGAGCCGCGACCAGTCGCCGAGGTGCATCCCGAACGCGGCGCCGCGATTGAACGCCAGCGTGAAGCGCAGGAACGACCCCAGCACCTCGTGCGGTACGTGCATCGGCGAGAGGGCGTCGACGGCCCAGCGCTTCGTGACCACGTCCAACGCGATCGCGCCGACACAGAGCGAGGCCGGCAACAGGTGCGGGCGGGTATTCACGCGCGCTCCTCCGGCATCGTCGCCGCCGACGTTGCGGCGTCGTCGGCATCGCGCAGCACCCACGCCAAAGCCAAGGCGCCGCAGCTCACGGCCACATCCGCGACGTTGAACGTCGGCCAGCGCGCATCTCCAATCCCCAGATCCAGAAAGTCCACGACCCCGCGCGGCGAGCGCACCCGATCGACGAGGTTGCCGACCGCACCTCCCGCCACAAACGCCGAGGCCCACACCCGCCCCCGCTCCGCCGGCGACGCCGTGCGATACAGCTGCCACAGCAGGGCGAGCGCCACGAGGGTCAGCCCGGTGAAGACCTCACGGGACCACGACCCGATCGACAGCCCGAACGCCGCGCCGGGGTTGTACACCAGCGCGAGCCGTGCCCAGGCGCCAATCACTTCGATCGGCCCCGGGCCGTCGCTGAGCGTGCGCACCGCCCACCACTTCGTGCCTTGATCCGCGAGCACGATCAGGGCGGCAGTGCCCCAGAAGACCCTACTTGGCCTTCTCACGCTCCTCGAGCTGCTTGCAATTGATGCAATACCGCGCGTTCGGCAGCGCGTCGAGGCGATCGAACGGAATGTCGTTGCCGCACGAGTGGCACTTCCCGAACGTGTCGGGCGACTTGTACAACCGGCGCAACGCCTGATCGATGTGCCACAGATACCGCCCTTCCTTCGACGCGAACAGGAAGGACTTCTCACGCTCCATCGCGTCCGTGCCCTGATCGGCCATATGGAACGAATAGGCCGAGCCTTCGCCGTCACCACCGTCGAAGTTGGCTTCCTGGAAGCCGAGATCCTTGAGCACCCGCTTCCGCTCATCGTGCAATCGCTTCGCGAAGTGCTCGATGAACTTCTTCGTCCCGGGATTCGGCGGCGCCTTGGCGGCGGACTTCGTGCTGCCCTTGGTGGCCATTGGTCAGGCGGTTCGGGTGATGGCGATCGCGCCGGTGACGCCGTCGAGCTCCACCTGCGCGGTGAAGACGTCCGGGCCTGTCGGCAATTCGCCTACAAGGTAGTCAACTGCAAGGGTTTCAGCGGCAATCCACCCCCCGTGCGTCCGGGCGGCGTCGGCCAGCGGGGCATCCCCCTGGACGGCCAGCCGAATCCGGTCGCTCAGGGCCAGCCCGGACTCCTTCCGGAGCCGCTGGACTCGGCTCAACAGCTCGCGGGCGTACCCCTCCGACCGCAGGGCGTCGGTGACCTCGGGGTCGATCGCGGCAAAGCGTCCGCCGTCCTCCTGCACGACGAACGCCCCCGTGGCTCGGCGCTGGATCAGCACGTCCTCGGCGGCCAACGCGACGGTCGCCCCGCCGGCGGTGAGTTCGAGGACCTCGCCCCGTTCGAACGCCCGGAGCTGATCCGACGACAGCGCCGCGATCTGGGCCGCCGCGTCGGGCGTGGCCTTGCCGAACTTCTTGCCCAGCGTGCGGAAGTTGCCCTTGGCTTCGAGCGTCACCAGGGCGTCGGCCGATCGGGCCGTCTCGACCCGCTTGATGTTGAGCTCCTGCGCCACATACGGCAGGAGCGCGTCCTCGAGGTGATGCGGCAACGCGGGCGCGACGCAGACCATCCGGCCCAACGGCTGGCGCACGCCAATGCCCACGGTCTCGCGCGCGGCACGGCCGAGCCGCACGAGCGTCCGCGCCTCTTCCATCGCGAGCTCGAGCGTCACGTCCCGCGGCACGTCCGCGCGCGTGTACCGTGCCAAGTGCACCGTGTCACCCGTGAGTTCGCGGTGCAGCCAATCGCTCAGGAACGGCGCAAACGGCGCGAGCAAGCGGCAGGTCACCACCAGTGTCTCGTGCAGCGTGGCAAACGCCGCGCGCGCGTCGTCGGTATCGGTGGCGTAGAACCGGTCCCGCGTGAGCCGCACGTACCACTTCGAGACGTCTTCGACGACGAAGGTAATCAGCAACTGCGCGGCGTTGGTGGCGTCGAAGTCCTGCAGGGACTGATCGACATCGGCTTCGACGGCCGCAAGTCGGCTCAGCATCCAGCGGTCGATCACCGGGCGCGACGCCGGCGCGGGGTCCGCCGCCGAGGGGGCCCAGCCGAAGTTCGCGAGATCGGCGAAGAACCGATACACGTTGCGCAACGTCAGCAGGAAGCCGCCGATCGTCTCGCGGATCGCGCGTTCGTCGAAGGCGCGCGGCTTCCACACCTGCCCCGCAGCGACGAGGAACAGCCGGACGGCATCGGCTCCGTGCGTATTGATGACCTGCCACGGATCCACGACGTTGCCGCGGCTCTTGGACATCTTGCGACCCTGCGCATCGAGCACGAGGTCGTTCACGACCACCGCGCGATACGGTGAGGCCTTGTCGCCGCCGTTGTTCGGCAGCGCGTCGCCGAGACCGGTCGCGATCGCCAGCAGCGAGTAGAACCACCCGCGCGTCTGGTCGACGCCTTCCGCGATGAAGTCGGCCGGGAACTGCCGCTCGACCGCCTCGCGATTCTCGAACGGATAGTGATGCTGGGCGAACGGCATCGAGCCCGAATCGAACCACGTGTCGATCACTTCCGGCACGCGGCGCATCGTGCCCTTCCCGGTCGGCGACGGCCAGGTGTACTGATCGACACCCGGCTTGTGCGGGTCGAAATCCGCGGGCATCGGCGTGCCGACCCGCGCGAAGAGTTCCTCGTACGAGCCGATGACCTCGAGCTCATCGGGATTCTCGTCATTTACCCACACCGGGAGCGGCGTGCCCCAGAAACGATCCCGGGAAATGGCCCAATCGACGTTGTTCGTGAGCCACTCGCCAAATCGACCCGCGCCGGTTTCCGGCGGATGCCAATCCACCTGCGCGTTGCGCGCGAGCATCCGGTCCTTCACGGCCGTGGTCTTCACGAACCACGACGAGCGGGCGTAGTAGAGCAGCGGCGTGCGGCAGCGCCAGCAATGCGGATACGCGTGCACGAAGCGCGACGCCTTCCACAGAACATCGCGCCGCTCGAGCTCCTCGATGATCGCGGCATCGGCGTGCTTGACGAACTGCCCGCCCACGAGCGGCAGGTCGTTCGGGAACTCGCCGCGCGCATTCACGGGCTGCAGGAAGGCCAGGCCGTGCCGCTGCCCCGCCGCGTAGTCGTCGGCACCGAAGGCGGGCGCCATATGCACGATGCCCGAGCCGTCGTCCGCCGACACGAAGCTCTCGGCCACGATGACTTCCGACGCGCCGATGTCCGGATACGGCAGCCAGTCGAGCGGTCGCCGATACTTGCGACCGGCCAGCTGCGCACCGGTCATCGTGCCGACGACGTCCCATCGATCGGCCCAGTCGGCGCCAAGCACGCCGGGTACGCGCGGCTCCGCCAGAATCACCGTGAAGTCACTGCCCCTCTTCTTGCGCAGTTCGGCGTAGGTGAGCTCGGGGTTCACCGCCAGCGCCACGTTGGACACGAGCGTCCACGGCGTGGTCGTCCAGACGATCAGTCGGCGACGGCCATTCGCTGGAGCCGGCGCCAGATCGGCGCGCTCCGCGGCCTGCGCGCCGGGCCCGTCGACCGACGCGCGCACCGGCGACACCGGCGCATCGTCGACGAGATCGAGCGCGATGTAGACGCTGGGATCCTCGACGTCCTCGTAACCCTGCGCGACTTCGTGGCTCGACAGCGCGGTGCCGCAGCGCGGGCAGTACGGCAGAATCTTGTGCCCGCGCGTGAGCAGCCCCTTCTGGTGCAGCGTCTTGAGCGCCCACCATTCGCTTTCGACGTACTCCTTCGAGTACGTGATGTACGGATCCGAATAGTCGAGCCAATGGGCGATGCGCTCCACGAGCCGCTCCCACTCGCCCTTGTAGGTCCACACGCTCTCGCGGCAGAGCGCGTTGAACTTCTCGACGCCGAGCGCTTCGATCTCCTGCTTGCCCTTGATGCCGAGGCGCTTCTCGACTTCGATCTCGACCGGAAGCCCGTGCGTGTCCCAGCCCGCCTTGCGCGGCACCCAATAGCCGTGCATCGCGCGATGCCGCGCGAACAGGTCCTTGGTGGTGCGGGCGAACACGTGGTGAATGCCCGGCTTGCCGTTGGCCGTCGGCGGGCCGTCGTAGAACACGAATGACGGTGCGCCCGGCTTGTCGGCGAGCGCGCGCTCGACGAGTCGTTCCTCCTTCCACTTCACCAGGAGGGATTCTTCGAGCTCGCGCGCCGACTGCTCGGCGGGCAACGGGCGGAACTTCAGTTCGGCAGGGGCAGTCACAAGCGCTCCAACACGCCGCGGACGACGGTGGTCAAATGCGGTTCAGCGGCAGTGGCCACCGCGACGATCTTCTCGAGCGTGGCGGGCTCGAGCGCGTCGGGGAGGCATTGATCGGTGATGATCGACACGCCGAGCACGCGCATCCCGCCGTGCACGGCCACGATCACTTCGGGGACGGTACTCATCCCCACGACATCGGCACCGAGCGCGCGCAGCATCCGGTACTCCGCCCGCGTCTCGAGATTCGGGCCGGGCACCGCCACATACACGCCCTCGCGCAGCGTGATGCCCTGCGCCGCCGCCACCGCGCGGGCGTGGTCGCGCAGCGCGGCGTCGTACGGCGCGCTCATATCCGGGAACCGTGGCCCGAGCGACTCGTCGTTGGGCCCGATCAGCGGATTGTCGCCGAGCAGGTTCAGGTGATCGGCCATCAGCATCAAGTCGCCCGGCGCCCACAGCGGGTGCATTCCCCCGCAGGCGTTAGAGACGATCAGCGTGTCGGCGCCGAGCGCTCGGAGCACGCGCACCGGAAAGGTCACCTGCTGCAACGAGTACCCCTCGTAGCGATGCAAGCGCCCCTGCATCGCCACGACCGTCTTGCCGCCGAGCGTGCCGCACAGGAGGCGGCCGGCGTGCGACTCCACGGTGGAGAGCAGGAAGCCCGGGATCTCGTCGTACGGAATCGTCGCCTCGATCGCGATCTCGCGTCCGAGCGCGCCGAGTCCCGTCCCGAGAATCAACGCCGCCTGCGGCGTCTTGCCCCAGCGCGCGCGCACGGCGTCCGCCGCGCGGCCGATGGCCTCGCGGCTGTGCGTCCCCGCCACCGTGACCCCACTCACGCCTCGGCGTCCTCGCCGGAATCCCCGGCGGGCGCGTCGAGCCACGACGACGGCGTCGGCGCCGGCATCGCGGCCGCCGACGGCACCGAGGCCCGCGCCGGCGGCGCATCGGCCGTCGGCGTCACCGCCTCGCCCGGCGCCGTGGCCAGCATTGCCTCGACCTCCGCCAGCTGCCGTTCGGTCATCGCGCGCAGCTGCAGGAGGTGGGTACGCCGCTGCTTCTCGAGGTACTCCGCCTCGCTCCGCAACGACTGGACCTGATGCCGCGCGGCATCGATGATGCGCTCGGCTTCGGCGCGCGCTTCCCGAAGGATCAGCGACGACTCGCGCTCCGCCTGCTCGCGGATCTCCGCGCGCAGCTGCTGCGCCGAGACCAGCGCTTCGTTCAGCGCCTTGTCGCGCTCGCGGAACGCGCGGAGCTGTTCCAGAAACCCGTTCGCCCGCGTCTCGAGATCGACCACCTGCCGCGACACGCGCTCGAGTTCGTCGGCGACTTGATCGCGGAACTGATCGACGCGCGTCTTGTCGTAGCCGCGCAGCGCGCTGCCGAAATCGTACCGTCGCACATCGAGCGGTGTGAGTCGAAACGGATCGTCGGTCACTGCGTCGTCCTCGCCCCAAAGAGTGCAGTGCCGAGGCGCACCATTGTGGCGCCCTCCTCCACTGCAACCGGATAGTCCTCACTCATGCCCATCGACAACTCGTCCGCCGGGTGCCCTGCCGCGCGCAGCACGTCGCGCGCGGCGCGCGCACCGGCAAACACGCGTCGCAACTCCGATTCCGCCGCACCGAAGGGCGCCATCGTCATCACGCCGCGCACGCGCAGCCCGGTGAGCCCGCGCCACGCGTCGGCTTCGGCCGGCCATTCGTCGGGCGCCAATCCGCCCTTCGTAGCCTCGCCGGACACGTTCACCTGCATCAGCACCTCGGCGACGACACCGCGCTTGCGGGCGAACTCGTCGATCGCCTCGGCGAGTCGCCGACTATCGACGCCGTGAATCAGCGCAAACGGCCCAGTGAACTTCACCTTGTTGCGCTGCAGATGCCCGATCAGATGCCAGCGGACCGGCGCCGCCACCTGCGCCATCTTGTCCTGTGCTTCCTGCACCTTGTTCTCGCCGACGTCGGTAATGCCGGCTGCGTACGCGGTCTGCACGGCCTCGGGCCCGTGCGTCTTGGTCACCGCCACCAGCGTCACCGACTGCCCGTGCCCACCGCGGGCGCGGGCATCCTCGATGCGCGCGCGAGCGTCAGCCAGCCGGTCGTTGAACTCGGGAAAGTGCATCTCGGGAATTTACCACACTTGCCCGCGGGAACGTGCCCCGAAGGCCAGCGGGGCCCGCCGCGCACCGGAGTGCACAGCGAGCCCCGCCAACCGCCCGCGCCGACCCGAACTCAGGCCGGGGCGACTTCCGGCCCGCCCAGGAGCGGCGGCGCGCTGCGCCGCGGCTCCGGCGTCAGCATCGGCGGCAGCACCGGCGGCGCCGGCGGACGCGCATCGGTGTTGATGCGCGGCGGGAGCTCCTCGCCCCGCTGGATCTTCTGGAACTCCTCGCGGGTGAGCGTTTCCCGCTCCAGCAGGCCGGCCGCAATCTTGTGCAGCAGGTCGATGTTCTCGGTCAGGACCGCCTTGGCGCGGTCGAACGCCAAGGTGATCACGCGCTTGACCTCGGCATCCACCGCCTGGGCGGTCTGCTCCGACATCTCGCGGCGCGACACCAGCTGCGAGCCGAGGAAGACCTCCTGCTCGTTGTCACCCACCAGAATCGGGCCGATCGACTCCGAGAGCCCCCACTGCGTCACATAGCGGCGGGCGATGCCCGTGGCCTGCTGAATGTCGCTGGCCGCGCCGGTGGTGACCCGATCACGCCCGAAGATGATCTCTTCGGCTGCACGGCCACCGTACGCCATCACGAGCCGCGCTTCGAGCTGTTCGCGGGTGACCGACACGCGGTCATCCTCGGGCAACGTGAACGCGACGCCCAAGGCCCGGCCGCGCGGCACGATCGTGACTTTGTGCAGCGGGTCGTTGCCCTTCACCATCATCGCGCAGACGGCGTGGCCGGCCTCGTGATAGGCCGTCAAGCGGCGCTCTTCTTCCTTCATCACGAGCGACTTCCGCTCGGCGCCAAGCATCACCTTGTCCTTGGCGTCCTCGAGGTCGGCCATCGAAATGACCGTGTGCCCGCGACGAGCCGCCAACAGCGCCCCTTCGTTCACCAGATTCGCCAGATCGGCGCCGGCCATCCCCGGCGTACCGCGCGCGAGCGAGGTCACCGACACGTCGTCGGCAATCGGCTTGTTGCGCAGGTGCACCTTGAGGATGCCCTCGCGACCCTTGAGGTCGGGAGAATCGACGACGATCTGCCGGTCGAAGCGGCCCGGCCGCAAGAGCGCCGGATCGAGCACGTCCGGCCGGTTCGTCGCGGCAATCAGAATGACGCCGTCGTTCGACTCGAAGCCGTCCATCTCGACGAGCAGCTGGTTGAGCGTCTGCTCGCGCTCGTCGTGCCCACCGCCGAGCCCTGCCCCGCGGTGACGCCCGACGGCGTCGATTTCGTCGATGAAGATGATGCAGGGCGCCTGCGCCTTGCCCTGTTCGAACAGGTCGCGCACGCGGCTCGCACCGACGCCGACGAACATTTCGACGAAGTCGGAGCCCGACATCGAGAAGAACGGCCGACCCGCTTCACCCGCCACCGCCTTGGCGAGCAGCGTCTTGCCGGTGCCCGGCGGGCCCACAAGCAGGGCGCCCTTCGGCAGGCGGCCGCCTAGCTTGGTGAACTTCTGCGGGTCCTTCAGGAACTCGATGATTTCCTGCAGCTCGACCTTGGCTTCGTCGGCGCCGGCGACGTCGGCGAAGGTGATCTTGGGCGTGTCGCCCGAGAGCAGCTTGGCCTTCGACTTGCCGAACGAGAACGCCTTGTTGCCGCCGGCCTGCATCTGCCGGAGGATGAAGATCCAGAAGCCGAAGATGACGATCCACGGCAACAACGAAATGAAGATGCTCGACAGCGGCTGCTTCGGCTCCGCGCCGGTCACTTCGACCCCCTTTTCGTCCAGCTTCGCGACGAGGGCCTCGGAGTTCTGCACCGGGAGTCGCACGGTGAACTTCTTCACCTCGCGACCCTTCACCAGGAACTTCTGCTTGAACTCGCCGACGGCGATCGCGCCACCCTGAATGGTGACCTTGGCGACGTTGTCGCGGTCGAGTTCCTGCTTGAACTGGGTGTAGTTGATTTCCGGCGATGCGTCACCGCGCCCCATCGAGAACTGCACGAAGGCGACGGGGATCAACATCAGGAGGATCCAGAAGGAGATCGTGCGCGAGACACGTCCCCAGTTGATCTTCTTCTTGGGCGAGTTCGGTGCCATAAGTCGGAAGCTAGGCCAGACTGGCGATATACGGGAGGTGACGGAACTGCTCCGCGTGGTCGAGTCCGTACCCGACCAGGAATTCGTGCGGGGCATCGAACCCGATGAACTTGGGTTCGTGCTTGAGCTCCGTCGCGATGCGCTTGTGCAGCAACGCGCAGATCTCGAGCGACGCCGGCCGACGGGCCTGCAGCAGGTCGATCAGACACTGCAGGGTACGTCCGGAATCGACGATGTCCTCAACCAACAGAATGTGCTTGCCGGCAAGCGGCGTCTCGGGATCGTAGAGCAACCGCACCGTGCCGCTTGACACTGTCGCGTTCCCGTACGACGACGCGACAATGAAATCGAGCTGCGCCGGACGCCGCACCGAACGGGCAAGATCGGCGAGGAAGATGAACGAGCCCTTGAGCAGCCCCAGCATCAGCAGTTCGCCGTCCCCGTAGTGCGCCGTGATCTCCGCGCCCAAGCGCTCGACCCGCGCCGCAATCTCCTGCGCGGAGAACGCGACGCGGTGTACGGTGCGCCCCATCAGGCGCGGATCATTCGGTTCGACGGCGACAGACATAGGCGAGGCAAGGGAGCTCGGGCGGCACAACCGCCACTTGTACACCGGGAATCCACCAGACGTTCGCGCCGGTGGCCACCACCGGCCACCGCGCGCGCAGCGGCCCGTGAATCCCGGCATCGGACAACCAGCGTTTCACGCGACGTGGACCGTGTGCGCCGACCAGCCGGTCGCCAGGCTGCCACACGCGGACCACTGTATCAATGTGGGCAGGGACCCGGCCGTGCCAAGGACTTGCGTCACCAGGTCCCGCGACCGGGGTGAAGTCCCAGTCGCCGAAGCGGACGTCCCCGGACAGCGGGACGTCGACCGGCGCCAGCGTCTGCCCTGCGTCACGACGTACCCACCACTGACTCGTGGCGACGCGGAACAGTTCCCAGCCGCCCGTGAGCGGCAACCGGCGCCCCGGCGGCACGGAGGCGGCGAGCCGCGCAATGCCCCGGCGGTCGAGGCGAATCCCCAGCGGCGCGAGCACGGCCGGCCAGAGCCACGCCGCGTCTCGCGGCCGCGCCTGAGCAAGCTCGTCCGACACCAGCAGGGTGCCCTCGGCCATCGGGTCGAACCGCACCGCGCGGTGCACCCAGCGTTCGGCCTCGCGTCGCCACGCCGCAGCGCGCGTGGCAATCCCGAGCAGCTCATCCCGGAATTCGGGGCGCACCCGCGCGATCGCCGGGAGCAGCTCGTGCCGCCAGCGCACGCGGGCGTACCGCCGGTCCTCGTTCGACGGGTCCGCCGCCCACGGGACGTCGTGCGCGGCGGCGTACGCCGCGACGGCAGCCCGCGGCACCCCCAACAGCGGGCGGAGGGGGCTACCGTCCACGTCGAGACCGGCAAGCCCGCGGGGGCCACTCCCGCGCCAGAGGCGGTACGCGACGGTTTCCACGTGATCGTCCTGGGTGTGGGCCGTTACCACCAGCGCCCCGAGCGGCGCCGCGGCTGCGCGGAGGAACTCCCACCGGGCCCGTCGCCACTCGGCCTCCGACGCCGCCGGCATCGGATGTTCGGGCGTCCCGATGACGGCCCGAAAACCCCAGCGCTGGGCAATGGCCGCGGCGTCGCGTGCCGCCGCGGACGTCTCGGCCGAGGCTCGGTGGTCGAACACGGCGACTGTCGCCACCCGGTCTGACAGCGACAGCGCGCGAATGGCGTGGAGCAGGACCATAGAATCCCGGCCACCCGACACGGCCACCACGAGCCCCCCGGGGGCGGCACCTGCCACCCCCGCCGTGACCGCGAGCTCGACGGGATTCGTACGCCTGGCCATCGGATGCGAATCGTAGCACGGGAACGGGCCGGGGGTGGCCGGCCATTAACTCGAGGTAACGACTGGCGCCCGGAAACCGGGGGTCGCTAGTTTTCGCCCCGCTGGGTCACCCTCAAGGAGAGAATCTCGTGCAGAGCAACGGTGCGCTTGGAATGCTGTGGGCTGGTCTCGGGATGGGCGCGTACTACACCGCGCTGATCTGGATCAACGTCCTTCTCGTGACGTTCCTGACCCCGCTGTTCATCATTCCGCTGACCTGGCTGCAGGACAAGAAGGCCTGAGCGGCACGCGGCCTGCAAGCAGAACGCCCCGCCAGTATCGGCGGGGCGTTTTTCGTTCGGATTGACTGCGTGGCCGCCGTGATCCGACCAGCAGCCTCACGACCGCCGCAACGCCCGCTCGCGCAGGAAGTGCGCCGCCGCTTCCGTCCGGTTCGAGACCCCGAGCTTCAGATACAGGTTCTGCAGGTGGAACTTCACGGTGTTTTCCGACACGCGAAGTTGCCGCGCGATCTCGGCGTTGGTGACGCCCTCGGCCACGAGCGCCAGCACGGCTTGCTCCCGCTCGGTGAGCTTTTCCGGATCCGGCGGCGCCTGACGCCCAAGCAGCCACCGCTTGGCCGCGGCCGGAAACACGAGTTGCCCCCGCACCACCTGCCGCACGCTCGACACCGTCTGCTGCGGCGGCTCCGTCTTCAGCGCGAATCCGTCCGCACCGCCCTCCAGCGCGGCACGGATACTCGCGCCATCGTTGTACGCGGTCAGCACCAGCACTCGGACCGGCAACTTCTCGGCGCGGATCTTCGACAGGCAGGCCAGCCCGCTCATCGGGCCCATTTCGAGGTCGAGCACCGCGACATCGGGCTTGTGCTTGCGCACCAGTTCCACCAACTGCTCGCCACTCGTCGTCGTCGCCAGCACTTCAATGTCCCGTTCCGCGGACAGCAGCGCGCGGAGTCCTTCGAGCACCAACTCGTGGTCGTCGGCCAATACGACGCGGATCTTGGTCATCGAAGCGGTACCTCGACGGCGACCTGCGTTCCCCGCCCCAGGCGGCTCGTGAGGCCGAATCGCCCGCCAATCATCTCGACGCGATCTCGCATCCCTTTGAGCCCAAAGTGTGCATCGGGGGCTTCCACCCCCGGATCAAACCCCGCCCCATCATCGGAAATGGTCATCCGTACTGCGGTTCGGCCCGCGGGGCTCACCGTCACGTGGACCGTGCGCGCCCCACCGTGGCGGTACGCATTGGACAGCGCCTCCTGCATTACGCGATACAGCACGATGTTCACGGGCAGCGCCGTCTCGGGGACGGTCGATCGCACCGCCAGCATCACTCGCGTATCGGTGGCCGCTTCGTGCTGCAGTGCCAGTGCCTCGAGCAACTCCAACAGCCGCCGGTCCTTGAATTCGGGCGGCCGGAACTCGCCGATGAACTGCCGGACCTCGGCCAACCCGGTCTCCAGCGACCGGCGAATGCGGTCCGCCCGTTCGCGAGCCTCGACGACGCCGTCGCCCTCGCAGCCCTCCAGGGTGCGGCGGAGCAGATCCAACTGCGACAGCGCCGCATACATCGACTGCACCGGTCCGTCGTGAATATCGAGCAGAATCCGTTGCAACTCCCACTCGGTCACGCGGATCATCCGCGACGCGGCGGCGGCGCGCGCCTTGGTGGCGGTGCGAGTGCGCTTGGGCGGCCGCGCGGCGGCTTTGGTACTCTTCGGGCGGCTCGTCGGCGTTCTGGTACTCGGCACTCGTCCCCGTGTTCTGGCGTAAGGGGCGACCCCGCCAGACGGCGTCGTCGCCTCCGGCATTGTGCATCCCGGCCCGCAGGACGTAAAGATGCACGCCCCCGACGCTGCACGGGTCCACCCTCCCCTTTCCGATACGCACGCCCATGTCACGTGGTACCGTCCTGATGCTCTGCGGCCCCGAGTACGAAGACCTCGAGGTGTGGTATCCCAAGCTGCGGCTGGAGGAGGCCGGGTTCACCGTGCCGCTGGCTGGTATCGGCGAACCCGCGTACCGCGGAAAGCACGGGTACCCGGCCACAATGGATGGCCACGTGCGCGACTACACCGCCGACGCGTTGGTCGGCATCATTGCCCCGGGCGGGTGGGCCCCAGACAAGCTGCGGCGTGACCGGGACCTGCTGGCGCTCGTGCGACGCGTGCACGAACAGGGCAAGCTGGTCGGCACGATCTGCCACGGGCCGTGGATCCTGATCTCCGCCGGCATCGTCCGGGGCCGGACGCTGACGAGCACGGTGGGGATCCGCGACGACGTGGAGAACGCGGGCGCCCGCTGGGTGGACGAACCCTGCGTGGTGGACGGCAACCTCGTAAGCGCGCGGGTGCCCAAGGATCTGCCCGCCTTCGCCCAAGGACTCCTGCGAGTCCTGCCGCCGGCGTGACGTTCACCATCGGTTTGGACTAAAGGTTCTTTTAACAGTTGACGAAACCACTCAGGAATCGGAGGCCGGGCGGGTGCGGTACCCGTGTCGGCTCTCCGGATCCTGGAGAGGAAAGCGTAATGAGAGGTTCGTCGAGGTTGTCGGTTCGTGCTCGGGTCGGCTTGGGATTCGCAGCCGTCGCTGCGGTCTTCGTCGCCTTTGCCGTGGTCGCGCTCTCGGCGATGTCCGCCACGCAGGCCCGCTTTGGCACCGTGTATGCCGACCGCGTCCTGGTGCTCGATCAGCTGGCGCACCTCAAGACCAACCTCGCGCAAGCCGAGGCGATCGTCACCAACCCGCTCGCTGACCTGCCGACGGTCGAACGCGAGGTTGGCACGCTGATCAAGATGTCGGACTCGGTGTGGACGGCGTATCTCGCGACCTATCTGACGCCGGAAGAGCAGCAGCTCGCCGATGCGCAGAAGATCGATTTCGCGGAGGCCCGGAACGCGCTCGTCGACGCGGTGGAGTTCCGCAAGGGCGCTCCGAGCGCGACGGCGATTCTCGAGCGGCAATCGGCGCTCGATGCCAAGCTTGCCCCGGCGCAGGCCCGCTTCGAACAACTCGTCGACCTGCAGCTCCGCGTCTCGCGCGAGGAGCTCGACACCTCCGCCGCCGCCGTCAACCGCGCGCGGACGACCGCGATCATTCTCGGCGCGATCATTCTGCTGCTGTCGCTGTTCACCGCCTACCGGCTGATGCGCGATCTGGGACACGTCGTGTCCTCGATGCAGGCCAAGGCGGAGTCGCTCGTGGTCCATTGCATCGGCGGCCTCGAGCGTGCCAGCCGCGCGATGGCGGCCGGTGACTTCTCGGTGGTCGTGGAACCGAAGACGACGAAGCTGCTCCTGGGGCGGTCCGACGAGCTCGGCCAGCTCGCCAACGCGATCGATACCATCACCGGCAAGACGCAGGACACCGTCCAGAGCTTCAGCACCACGCAGCGCGAGTTGGCGCGCGTCGTCGAAGGCGTGCAAGGACTGGCCCGAGCGATGCAGCGCGGCGAGCTGACGCACCGGATCGACACCACCGGCTTCCAGGGCGAACTGCTCCAGCTCGCCCGCACGATGAACGCGGCACTCGACGGCGTGATCCAGCCGATGCTCGACGCCAACCGGGAGTTCCGCGGGGTGTTGGCCGAAATGGCCGCGGGCAATCTGGCCGTGCGCGTGCAGGGGCATCACACCGGTGAGCAGGGCGACATCGCACGCGCCTTGAACGAAACGCTCGACGCGCTCGATGCCACCCTGCGCGACGTGGCCACGGCCGCCGACACCATCGCCCGCGCCGGCGACGAAATCGCCTCTGGCGCCGTCCTCAGCGCCGACGCGGCCAGCACGCAGGCAGGGCAGTTGCAGGAAATCACCGCCCACGCGACGGTGCAGCGCGACACCAGCCGCGCCGTCGCGCGGGAAGCTGCGGGCGCTCGCGCGCTGACGCAGGCCGCACAGCAGGCATCAAGCGCCGGCAAGTCGTCGCTCGAAGCGCTCGCCAACGCGCTCAATCGCATCCGGACAACGGCTGAGGCCACGTCGCGCGTGGTGCGCACCATCGACGAGATCGCGTTCCAGACCAATCTCCTCGCGCTCAACGCGGCGGTGGAAGCGGCGCGTGCCGGTGACGCCGGCAGAGGATTCGCCGTCGTGGCCGAAGAGGTGCGCGCCCTAGCGACCCGAAGCGGCGAAGCCGCGCGTCAAACCGCGCAGTTGATCGAGGAGAGCTTGGGCGCCGTGGAGCAAGGCAGCGCCCTCGGCGAGGACGCGGTTTCCGGGATCATTACTGTGGATTCGCGCATCGCCGAACTCACCGACGTCATCCACCGCGTCGCCGACGCGGCCGAACAGCAGACGACCAGTGTCGCGCAGGTGGTCTCGGCGCTCGAGACGATCAGCGACCTGACGACGCAGGGCGCCGCCACGGCAGAGGAGACGTCGGCTGGTGCCGAAGCGCTCCGGAAGCAGTCGTCCGTCCTGCAGGAGCGCACGGCCGCCTTCCAGCTCAGCGATCGCGCAACGCGGTCTCGGCGCTCGGGCCAGCGGGCAGCGTAGCCGGCGTCGGCAGCGCGGCCGCTTGGCCGCTCCAGATCCGGCGGCTGACGACCGTCAGCCGCCCCGGACGCACGGTCACACTCCCGAGATCGCGGCCGCCGATACCAACGGCGGCCGCGATCGGCTGCTCTCCCACCGGAAGACGCACCCGCACCGCGCTGATCCCCGCGGGCAGCAACCACCAGCCCCGCGTGTCGGCGCGTTCCAGTGCGGCGCCGGCCGCGTTGAGCAACCCACCGACAATACTGCCGGTGAGATCGCCCCACTTCTTCGTGGCCTTGGCCTCGCCCGCCTGCACCGCCGCGAACTTCACCGCCTGTCGCACGATCGTGCGGGTCAGGATCGCGTTGCGATCACGAGACAGATCGGCGGCGGCCGCGTCATTGAGATCGGCGACCACGCCGCTGGTCGTGCTCCCGAGCAGCCCGCCAAGCATCCCCGGGGAGGGCGACGACGCGACCGCCGTGAGCGCGCTCCGGGCGGCAGACGAGCGGCGCATCACCGGCCAGGACAGCTTGAGCATATAGCCGTCCTTATCGAGCGGCCGCGCGACGCCGACGCCGCCCCATGAGTTCACGACCATCGGCTGGCCGTCGACCCACCAGATCCCCTGATCGGGGCGCGCGGCCATCAAGAGCACGGTGCGCCCCGCCAGTGTGGCGGCCACGCCGAGTCTCGCCGCGGCGTTTCCCGAATCACTGAAGGCTCTGGCTTCGCTGCCGTAGACCGGGATCACGAGTTCCTGCGCGACCTTGTGGGCCACCCAGCCGGTCTCGACCAGCACGAGCACGTCGCCCGAGTCGGCGGGAATCGCCGTCCGCCCCGGCAGTTGCAGCGAGTCGGCCCCGAGCAGGGCGCGCGCATTCCGGTAGGAGACATCGGCATCGTTCGCCTCACCCGCCGCTTCGAAGACCGCGCCGGACACCAGCCGCAACACCGCGCGCAGGGACCGGTCGCGATCCGAGCTCTCCGGGGCGAGCTTCTCGAGCATCGCCCCGAGGCGACGGGCTTCGACCGCCGCGCTTTCGGTGTCGCCCTTCCCGATGAACGCCAAGGCGCCGTAGTAGTGCGTCAGCAGGCGCTCGGTATGCCCCGGCGTGTACGAGAGTGCCCGATCATTCGTGAGCAGCGCGGCCGCATTCTGCGTGATGCTCTTGGTGTAGCGGTCCTCCGCCAGATCGGCGGCTGCGACGAAGCCCGCCGAGGCGCGATCCCACTCGCCGGCGTAGTACGCCCATGTGCCGTCATACAGGGCGCGAAGCAACGCGTCACGCGGCGCCAGATCGGGCGGCACCACCCGCGCCGCAGAGTCGCGGCCCGCATACGGGAGCATCGAACGCAGCTCCTGCTCGCGGACTTCGAGGCCCTGCGGCGTGACGGCGTAGGACGACGCGGTGGCGCCGATGACGCCGCACCCTGCCAGCGTCATCAGCGACCCTGCCGCCACCAGCGCCGTGAGGGAACGGCGCACGTTCATCAGATCAGTCCCGGATGTCCTCGGCGGGCGGCTCGGGCGCCGCCCCCTCGGTTTCGCGACGCAGCACGATGATCCGCTGCTGCGCCCGGACGACCGCCTCGGTGAGCTTGGCATTCGCCTCGCCGCGGGCGTCAATCCGTTCGAGTTCCAGCTGCTGCAGGAATCGCTGGTACCGCATCAGCGCTTCGACCGGCCGCAACTGCAAGTCGAGCAACGCCGCGACCTTGTACTCGAGCCCAGGATCCGACGGCTTGAGCAGCAGCGCGCGATCGAAGCGGTCGAGCGCCTGCGCGCGGTCGCCCGCCGACAGGAAATCGTCCCCTTCGCGCTCGAGGCGATCCCCAAGCACGCGGTTGCGCGCGGCGGTCGTGGTGTCTTCGGCCACCGCCACGACGCGCAGCCCCTGCCGTTCGCGGTAGGCGTAGGTGCTCACGCCGCCGTTCTGCAGCTGGACCATCGCGAGCTCGCCGGTGCCGTCGCGCGGGGCCCGCGCCAAGGTCCGCGGCGTCATAATCGTCGCCGGGCCCGCAGCACGCAGGCTCCACGCTTCGGGGGTGGTCTTCGTCGCCACCATCACCTGGGCCGTGTTCATTCCGAGCACGACCTCGCCCCGCGCCAGCGCCGCGCAGACCGCACCGTTGCAGGTCGACATCGCCACCTGGTTGAGCGAGTCGCGCCGCGCTTCGAGCCGGGCGCGATCGACGTCGCCGCGCGCGCCAACCGCCGCGACGAGCGAATCCGTGTTCTTCACCCGCTCGCCGTTTACGAGGATCGGCGCTTCACGCACGCGGTTGGCCACGCAGCCCGTCAGCAGCGCGACGGCCGGCACCAATACGAGGAATCGAGTTGCGGTACGCATAGTCAGGTCACTCCATCCCGAGTCGACGACGTTCGATGTACTTCTTGATCCGGTGCTGCCCGACCCAGACCTTCTGGCCGGATTCGAGATCGATCAGCGTGGCATCGATCTGGTAGTAGATGATCTTCTCACGCCCTTCGCTATCCTCGATGCTCTGCACGTCGCCCTGCAGCATATAGTTGGCGCCGGCTTCCATCGCCTGCCGCGCACGCGTGTCCGCGGCCGCGTTGTTCTGCTGATCCGCGCGCTCGGCGCGAATCTCTTCGCGCTCTTCCTTCGACGCGACGACGCTGACCTGCGCCGAGTTGATGAAGGCGCGCTCCAGGTCACGGGTGAAGGTCTGGATCGGAATCAGCTCCATCGACTTGTTGCGGAAGCTGCCGATCATCACCGTCGGATTCTTCCCGCCGTGGGAGGCCGTGAAGCGCTTCTGCCAGGCACCGGTGAGACTCTGCTCGATCAGCGCGTTGGCGACGAGCCGCGAGTCGGCGTCGTTCCACTTCCCGGACAGGTCGGTCACGGCGTTGGGATCGATGCGCGAGACGCGCTTGGCGGGAGCGCACGCCGCGGCGGACGCGGCCACGATGGCCAGTAGCGCGAGGCGCCCCGCGCGGGGCAACGAAAGACGGCCAGCGAGTGACATTTGAAAGCCTCGGACGATAAAGGGGGTCACGGCGTCGGTACTCCGCACAAGTCGGGCCACGACCGAGCGACCCCTGAATAGTGGGTCACCGCCCGTACGATGGGAACGACCGCAACGGTTTCGTCGCCGGCAGGTGACGATTCGCTGGCTCCGTTTGGGGACACCGCCCCTCGCCTCCGCCGCAACGCCCCGCCCATATTGCAAGGGTGCGCCGCTCTCCTGCGGCAACCGGCCGCTTCGCGCCGCCCCCTGACTGTGACCTGACGCACATACCTCCAATGCCAGCCGACGTCATTGACTACCGCCTGATCGGCGACGATATGCAGGCCGTCATCATCACGCTCGATCCCGGCGAGGCCGCCGTCGCCGAGGCCGGCGCGATGATGTATATGGAAGACGACATCAAGATGGCCACGACCCTTGATGCGTCGGGCAAGGAGAGCTCGCTCTGGGGCAAGCTGCTGCAGGGCGGCAAGCGCATGCTGTCGGGCGACTCGTTCTTCATCACGATGTTCGCCAACGAAGGGCGTGCGCGGCGCGACGTGGCCTTCTCGGCCCCGTATCCGGGCAAGATCCTGCCGGTCGATCTCAAGGAATGGGGCGGGACGATCATCGCGCAGAAGGACTCCTTCCTGTGCGGCGCGCGCGGCCTCGATGTCGCGATCGCCTTCACCAAGCGCATCGGCGCCGGCTTCTTCGGCGGTGAAGGGTTCATCCTGCAGCGCATCTCGGGCGACGGCCTCGCCTTCCTGCACGCGTCGGGCACCTTGCACCACGTCGATCTGCAGCCGGGCCAGACATTGCGCGTCGACACCGGCTGCATCGTGGCGATGCAGCCCAGCGTCGAGTACGACATTCGGATGGTGCCGGGCATCAAGACCGCGCTGTTCGGCGGTGAAGGCCTCTTCTTTGCGCACCTCACCGGCCCCGGCCGCGTGATCCTGCAGACCCTGCCGTTCTCGCGACTCGCGGACCGCATCATTTCGGCCTCGCGCATCGGGATGGGTGGCCGACGCGAGGAAGGCTCGATCCTCGGCGGGCTCGGCGGACTGCTCGACGGAGACAACTGATGCCGAGTCGGCTCATCGCGGCGGCCCTCGTGGCCGCCGCGTTGCTGTTTGTCGGGGCCAAGGGCGCTGGCCCTGCCCCGCCGCTAGGCGGACTGCTCGATCCTTGGCGTGGCGTGTGGTCGGCCGCCCGAGGCGCCGAACTTCCGCCGGCATCACGCGGCTACGTGCCCTCGCTTGGCGCCGACGTCACCGTACAGTACGACGACCGCGGCGTCCCGCACATCTTCGCGCCCTCGGTGCTCGACGCGTACCGCGCGCTCGGGTACGTCGTGGCGCGTGATCGCCTGTTCGAGCTTGAGGTGCAGACCCGCGCGGTGGCTGGCACCCTGAGCGAACTCAACGCAGCGGCGCTGCCGCTCGACCGCGAGGCCCGTCGCTTGGGGCTCGCGTGGTCGGCCGAACGCAAGTGGGCCGCCCTGCCCGCGGACTCGCCGGTGCGCGTGGCGCTGCAGGCGTACGCGGACGGCGTCAACGCGTTCATCGGGCAAATGCGCCCGTCGGATGTGCCGGTCGAGTACCACCTGCTCGGCCGGCGTCCGATGCGCTGGGAACCGGTGCACACGTTCTATCTGCTGAGCCGGATGCAGCAGACCCTCGCCTGGGACAACGACGACGTCGGCTTCCTGTCGACGGCGGCGGTCTACGGCCGCGACGTGGCGGCGTGGGCCTTCCCGCGCGCGACCTTCCTGCAGGAACCGATTCAGCCGAATGGCCAGCGCGAGGCACGGCGCGATCCGACCGTGATCCCCGAGCCCGGACCGGGCGATACGTCGGCGGCGCGCTTGGCGTCCCTGGCCGCCGCTGCGATCGGCCCGCGCTTCCCCGGCACGCTCACGGAGCGGGGCGACGAAAGCGGCCTCGGTTCGAACAATTGGGCTGTCGCGCCCTCGCGGTCCGCGAGCGGCAAGGCGCTGTTGGCTGGCGATCCGCATCTGGACCTCTCGCTGCCGTCGGTGTGGTACGAAGTGCATCTCGTGGTGCCCGACACCCTCGACGTGGCCGGCGTGACCTTTGCCGGTACGCCCGGCGTGATCATCGGCTTCAATCGCGATGCCGCGTGGACGTACACCAACACCGGCGCGGACGTCGTGGACTTCTACGCCGAGTCGGTGGATGTCGCGGCCGCACCAACGAAGTACTGGCTCGATGGCGCGTGGAAGCCGCTCGAGATTCGCATCGAGACCTTCCGTGACAAGCAGGGGACGGTGCTGCAGGTCGACACCATTCCGCATACGCATCGCGGCCCGATGACGCGGGTGCGCGGGCGCTGGGTGAGCTTCCGCTGGACCGCGCACGAGACCGAGTTCGGCGCGGCGTCGGTGCAGACGTTCGAGGCAACGAATCGCGTCAAGAACGTCGACGAGTATTGGGCCGCAATGAATCCCTACGGCGTGCCGGCGCAGAATATGCTCTCGGCGGATCGCAGCGGGAACATCGCGATTCGCTCGACCGGCAAGTATCCGATTCGCCCCGGCAACGGCGACGGCCGACTGATCTTCGACGGCACGACGACGAAGAGCGACTGGCTGGGGTACTGGTCGACGTCGGAGTATCCGCAGTCGAAGAATCCGGCGCAGGGGTATCTGGCGTCGGCGAATCAGCAGCCGATGGACCCCAAGGTCGAGCCCCGGTATATGGGCACGGGTTGGGCGCCGCCCTGGCGCGCGATGCGCATCAACCGCTTGCTGCGCGCAGACTCGGCGGTGACGCCAGACGCGATGCGGAAGTACCAGACGGACCCCGGCAGTGAGCGGGCGGAATGGTTCGTACCGCGCATTCTTGCGGCGCTCGACACCGTGGCCGCAGCGGGCCCGCTGCCTGCTGGCGCCGAGAAATCGCGGCGACTGCTGCGGAGTTGGGACCGCCGGTACACGATCGACTCCAAGGGCGCGACGCTGTTCGAGCAGCTGATGGCCGGCCTTGGCCGTACCGCGTGGGATGAATTCATCAGCAGCGACACGACGTCGCCCAAGGCCGCGCTCGAAGTGCCCGGGCAGACGCAGCTGGCGCAGCTGATGGATGCGCCGACGAGCACGTGGTGGGACATTGGGTCCACGCCCGCCCGCGAGTCGCGCAACGAGGTGCTGGTGCAGGTCGCGGCCGCCGCGTGGGATTCCGCCACCAAGAAGTTTGGCGGCCCCGACGATCCGCGCTGGGCGTGGGGCTCGGCGTACCCGCAACAGGTCCCGCACCTGTTGCGTTTGGCGCCATTCGCGAGCCCCAAGGTGGCCGTGACGAGCGGCCCGCACACCCTCGCGCCCCGCAATGGCCTCAGCAATGGCGCCAGTTGGCGGATGGTCGCTGAACTGGGCGATAGCGTCGCGGTGCAGGCGATCTACCCCGGCGGCCAGTCGGGCAATCCGTTCAGTTCTCGGTATCTCGATCGCCTGCAGACGTGGGCCAGTGGTCAGTTGCAGCCGGTGTTGATGCCGCGCACACCGACCGCGTTGCCGGCGGACCGCATTCGATCGACACTCACGCTCAAGGGCATTGCCGGAGGATCCCGCTGATGGGCCGACAGCTTCGAGGGGTGTTGACGATCATCACCGTCGTCGCGCTGGCGACGGTCTTCGGCGGGTGGTGGGCGGTGCCGGTGGTGTCGTTCGCGGCGGGCTTCGCCACGCCGCGTGGCGTGCGTCAGGCCGCGCTCATCGGCATCTGCGCCGGATCGGCGTGGTTGTCGCTGCTCGCGCTCCAGACGGTGTCGGGCATTGCCATTGGCGATGTGGCCACGAAGGTCGGCCAGTTGTTCAGCCTGCCCGGGCCGCTGTTCCTGCTGCTGGTCGTGCTCTTTGCGTTTGGACTCGGGTGGTCGTGTGCCGCCCTCGGTGAGGAGTTGGGCGCGCGGCTACGAAAGTCGGCGCCGACTCCGGTGCAGGGCTGATGGCGCGCGCCTTGGCGGCCCCGGGGGCACGGGTGCAGGCGGCGTGGCGGACGCTGTCTCCCCTGCCCCTCGGCCGCTGGTTGTTCTCGCGCTTCGTCGGCTGGACGGCGCCGTACACCCGAACGGTCGGCGGGCAGGTGCGTGAGTTGCGCCCGGGATTCTGCCGAGTGGAACTCGCCGAGCGCTGGAGCGTGCGCAATCATCTCAACTCGGTGCACGCGATCGCGCTGGCCAACGTCGGCGAGATGTCGAGCGGCCTCGCGATGATGGCGACGATGCCGGCTGGGGTGCGCGGGATTCCGGTGCGGATCGAGATCGACTATCTCAAGAAAGCGCGCGGTCTCCTGAGCGCGGAGACCACCGTGGCCCTTCCTCCCATCACCGCCGAGACGACGCATCCCGTGACGTGCGAGATCTATGATGCCTCGCGGACGGTGGTCTCGCGCTGTACCGTGACCTGGCGGTTGTCCCCGTGAGCGACATTCTGGTCCCCCGGTTCGACACGCCGCTGACGCGGCACACCGGGATTGAAGTCCCGCTGATCTGCGGTCCGATGTACCCGTGCTCCAATCCCGAGCTCGTCGCGGCGGTGAGTGAGGCCGGTGGGCTTGGCGTGGTGCAACCGATCTCGCTCACCTATGTGCACGGGTATGATTTCCGCGAAGGCCTGCGTTTCATTCGGACGCTGACGAGCAAGCCGATCGGATTCAACGCGCTGATCGAGCAAAGCTCGAAGACCTATCACGAGCGGATGGTCAAGTGGATCGACATCGCGCTCGAGGAAGGGGTGCGGTTCTTTCTCACGTCGCTCGGGAATCCGCGCTGGGTCGTGGATCGTGTGCGTCCGCACGGGGGCGTGGTGTACCACGACGTCACCGAAGCGAAGTGGGCGCGCAAAGGCGTCGATGGCGGTGTCGATGGGTTGGTCGCGGTGAACAATCGCGCGGGCGGGCACGCGGGGCACACGGATCCGCAGCGCCTGCTCGACAGCCTTCGCCCCTTCGGTGTGCCGGTGGTGGCCGCCGGCGGCGTCGGTGACGAAGCAGGCTTCGTCGATTTGCTGCGGATGGGCTACGCCGGCGTACAGTTGGGGACGCGCTTCATTGCCACGCCCGAGTGCAAGTCGAGCAGTGCGTACAAGCAGGCGATTCTCAACGCCACCGAGCAGGATGTGGTGTTGACCGAGCGACTCACCGGCGTACCGGTGGCGGTGATCAACACGCCGTACATCCAAAAGCTGGGGACGCGGGCCGGCTGGTTCGCGCGGCAGATGTTCAAGGGCCGCAAGACCAAGCACTGGATGCGCACGATCTACGGCCTGCGCAGCATCTGGTCGTTGAAGAAGGGACTGATGACCGAAGGCGACGGTTCGAAGGAGTACTGGCAGGCGGGCAAATCCGTCGCGGGCATTCACGCGATCGAACCCGCGGGCGAAATCGTCCAGCGCTTCGCCGCCGCCGCGCAACGGGAACTCGGCGACTGACGCTCAGGCGGCGGCACACCCGCCGCCGCCTGAGCGAGGTTCAGCTCGCGGCTGCGGCTGGCGTGTAGGCCCGACCGCGCCACGACTTCGGCCGACGCAGCGACGAAATCGTGATGCGAATCGCGGCCAGCGGGTCGGCCAACGGCGACAACCAGTACGGCAGATCCGTACGCTCGTAGGCGCCGCGCGTGGCGACGAGCAGCAACAGCCGAATGGCCAGCAGTGCGCCGTTGACCCGCAGCAACCAGGTGCGCGTCCATTCGGGGACGTCGCTCGGCCACGGCAGCAGCAACACCAACGGCAGCACGATCCACGGCAGCGCCTGCGCGAGCCACAGGTGCACGACGTCCCACGCCTGGCCCAAGGGCGTGCGCGCGTCCTTGAGATCCAGCGAGCGTCCCCACTCGCGCCAGGCTTCGCCGGCGCTCTCGTAGGATCGCACGGTGTAGAGCAGCGAGCCGTCGAGAAACCCGACCTTGTACCCTTCCCGCGCGAGCAGTCGGGCAATCGACACGTCTTCGCTGAACGACCCGGCCACAATGCCGTAGCCGTACTTGAGGATGACCTCGCGGCGAAAGCACATACACTGCCCGTTCGCGGCAATGCGATCGGGGTGCGGCTGACGCTCGCCGGCCGCGCCGGTGCGATACACCAGCGTCGTCAGCAGCGCCGGCTGCAGCCAGCGCTCACCCGCCGTGGGAATGCGGAACCGCGGCGAGAACGACAACACATCGAAGCCTTCGCGCCGTGCGATCTGCAGAATCGCGTCCGCCATCAGCGGTGCCGGCTCGATGTCCGCGTCGACACCCAGCACATACTCCGTCGTGGCGAACTCGGTGCCGTTCTGCAGCGCCCACGCCTTGCCGATCCAGCCGGCGGGCAGCGGCGGATCGTGAATCATCGTCAGCCGCGGATCTCGGGCGATGTACTCGCGGACGATCGCCGGCGTGTCGTCCTTGGAGCGCGATTCCACCACGACGATCTGCTCGACCGCCGGCCCTTGGGCGAGCAGGCCGTCGAGGCAGGGGCGGATGCGCCGCCCTTCGTTGTAGGCGGGGAGCAAAATCGTGAGCCCGCCCTGCTCCACCGGCCCGGATGCCGGAGGAACTGGAGGACGGCGCGTCCGGCCGGGCGCCAGACGAGCCATTAGGACCGCGAGAGCTAACGTCTGGGCGGCGAGCAGGGCAATG
This sequence comes from Gemmatimonadaceae bacterium, assembly GCA_033763905.1. Classification (GTDB taxonomy): domain Bacteria; phylum Gemmatimonadota; class Gemmatimonadetes; order Gemmatimonadales; family Gemmatimonadaceae; genus JAJTHG01. The sequence continues at coordinate 22,413 of JANRJP010000102.1, read as the reverse complement.
AGCAGGAGCGACACGAGCAATCGAATGGGAGTGCAAAACGCGTACAAGAAACATACGCAGGCCGCCGCCGTAGTCCTTGCGGGGCGGAACCCGTCCCAGACAACCTTACACGCCGCGTCACCGACTCCCGGTCGCCCGGCCGCCGTATCCTCTCTCCGGAGCTCAGTCCCAATGCGTGTTCGCCTGATCGCCCCTCTCGTAGCCGTCGCCGCGCTTGCGGCCGCACCGGCGGCGGTCGATGCCCAGCTCAGCGCCTACAAGCCGAGCACGGGCAAGTACAAGGTGGAATCGAACGTAAAGGTCGCCCAGACGATGATGGGGCAGACGCAGGAGTTCGAGACCAACTCGAAGCAGCAGCTCACGATCGCGATCAGCGGCGGCGCTCCGACGATGGATATGTCGGTCGTGCTCGACTCGATCGCCGTCACCAGCACCGCGCCAGGCGCGAACACCGATCAGTCGGCGATGCTCGGCACCAAGGTCACGGCGAAGTTGTCGGCGGCCGGGGCAACGAGCGACACCAAGGCCGTCGACAAGACCGGCGCCGAGGTGAAGAACCCGGCCGTCGCCCAGATTGCGACCATTCTTCCGCGCCTCAAGCCCGGCGCAACGATCGGTGAGTCGTGGGTGGACACCACCAAGACCACGGCGACGCAGAACGGCGTCGAGACCACGACGAACACCATCACCACCTACACGTACGCCAGCGATTCCACGGTTGGCGGCGCGAAGCTGGCCAAGGTGACTGCGGTCTCGGCGGCCAAGATCACCGGCAAGGGCAATGCGCAGGGCCAGGACATTTCGCTCGATGGTGAGAGCAAGCAGACCTCGGTCTACCTCGTTGCACCGAGCGGTGCCCTGACCGGCGGCGCCGGCAACGCCGAGATCAATATGTCGATCACGGTCGAAGCGATGGGGCTCGTCATCCCGATGACGCAGAAGGTGGTCACCAAGATCGACAAGGTCTCCTAACGACCTCGCCACACCGCACCACTCGCTACAGCGCTGCGGCGACCTCGAGGATCAGGGTCGCCGCAGTCGCAGCGGTGACATCCGTCGCCACCGGGAGCAGGTCGGCGTTCTGATAGCAGGCGCTGAGCAGTCGAAGGTCATCGGCCAGCACCTGCCGCGCGTCCACGTACGCGTCGGGCAACAGCGACAGGAAGTCCTCGACCCGCGGGTCGCCATCCAACTGCGCGGTCACGGCCCGCGCGAAGGGCGAGAGCGGTCCGTCCATCACGACGCCGGCAACACCTCGCCGCGGCATTCACCAAAGCCGATGCGCACGGCGCCGTCGCGCGCGCACCACCCGCGCATCGTGACGCCGTCGCCATCCTGCAGGAAGCGCCGCACCTCGCCACTCGGCAGCGAAACGGGATCGCGCCCGCGCCACGTCAGCTCCAGCAAACACCCGCGCGACGAGGCCGACGGACCACTGACCGTGCCGCTGCCCAACAGATCCCCGGGCTGCAGGTTGCATCCGCTGCTGGCGTGATGGGTGAGCAACTGCGCCGGCGTCCAGTACAGCGCGTCGTCGGCGCGCACCGACGACACCACCTGCGGCGCCGTGCCGGCGCGGCGCATCGCGGCGGTGTCGATGGCCACTTCGAGCGTCACGGCGAGGCCGCCCTCGGCGGCGTCCGCGGCGTCGCTCAAGTAGGGCAACGGTGCCGGATCGCCCGCCGCGCGCGGGGCCAGCGGCCCGCGAAACGGGGCCAAGGCGTCCCAGGTGACGACCCAAGGGGAGATGGTGGTCGCGAAGTTCTTCGCGAGAAACGGACCCAGCGGCTGATACTCCCACGCCTGCAGATCCCGCGCCGACCAGTCGTTGAGTAGCACCACGCCAAACAAATGCGCGGCCGCGTCGGCGATCGCAATCGGCGCGCCAAGGGCGTTGCCCGGACCGACCACGAAGCCGAGTTCGAGCTCGTAGTCGAATCGCGCCGTCGGGCCGACCACTGGCACGGCCGCCCCCTCCGGCATCGACTGCCCGACCGGACGCCGTACCGGCGTGCCACTCGGCACGATCGACGATGCGCGGCCGTGATAGCCGATCGGCACCCACTTGTAGTTGGGCAAGAGCGGATTGTCGGGACGAAACATCGACCCCACGTTCGTCGCGTGATGCACCGACGCGTAGAAGTCGGTGTAGTCGCCGATCTGCATCGGCAGGAGCAACTCGACATCGTCCATCGGGACGAGAATGCGTCCCTGTGCCGCCCGCGCCGCGTCGGCATTGCGGCCGTCAGTACGCAGCAGATCGAACAGCGCGTGCCGCAGTGCCACCCAATGCGGGCGGCCCAACGACAGCAGGCGATTGAGCGACGGCGCGTCGCAGGCGGCAGCCGCTTCGAACGCCTCAGCCGACGGCATCGGCACCACGGCCGCGACCGAGACCACGTCGAGGACATAGCGGCCAATCGCCACGCCGACCCGCGGCCGCATCTTCTGGCCACGCCGACGGTACACGCCGAACGGCAGATTCTGCACCGGGAAATCGCTCCCGTCGTTCGCCGACTCCACCCAGGACCGCACGGCGGGATCGTGCGTGTGATCGATCGTCGGCCTCACGACAGCAACCCCATCGCCTGCAATTCGTCGAGCGGCTCGCGGAAGCTGCACGAACCGAAGCCCACGGCCCCGCCGCGGGACGCGCCGATTTGGTCGGCGTTCAGGTGGTAGTTGCGCCACGTGATGCCGCGGCCGGTGAGCTTGAGCGACCGCGCGTTCTTCTCGGCGAGAAACTCCGCCGCGTCCTCCTCGCCCATCCCCGCAAACACGAAGGCCGCCGCGAGGAACACGTTCAAGAACCCGTGCATCGTCGCCTTGGCGCTGTCTGGGGCGTAGGTGAGCTTGAAATCCCCGCGCAGCGGGTGGTGCAGGCCCGCCGTGGCCTTGAACGTCACGCGCGTCTCGGCGCAGGCCACGATGAACCGCGCGAGCTCCTTCGGCGACGGCATCGCATCGGCCGTGACGCCGCCAGTACGCACCTTCACCCGAAGCCCGAGCTCGGCGATGGCCTGCAGCAACGGCCGCGGATCCTCGTGAATCGGGATCTCGACGTAGGTGCGAATGCCGGCCAAGCCGAGAATCGCGTAGCGCTTCACGTCGGCGATCGTCGCGGCCTTCACGTCGAGCACGTCAATGCTCGCGTGTCCCAGCATCGCACCCGGACCGTGTCGGACGTTGAACGAACGGAACGCCGCAAGATCGGCCTCGAGGTCGCCCGTGCCGAGGGCGCTGAGCGACCACGGCTCCTCCGACGCGGTGCGCGGCAGCACGCCTTGCGCCGCCGCTTCGAACTCTCCGAGTCGCGAGATCGGCAGCACGAAGCGCCCCAAGGCCCACACGTCGGCGCCGCGCAGATACTCGGCGTAGTTCTTCACCGCCTCGGGCATCGCAAGACCCGCCGGCGGAAAGAGGCCGGCGTAGTCCACGAGCCCCATCATCAACGTTCGAATCACACTCACCAGGCACGCTCCGATCCGTTCCAGTCCCGCCACTGCGTCTCACCAGGGGCGACGCCCTCGCACAGGGCGAGCAGCCCCCGTGCCGCCGTCTCGACCGAGTGCTGAAAGGCGGGGCCTTCGAGTTCCGTCTTGTAGTTGCCGGGATTGCCCAGCACCACCGCAATGCCCTGCGGTGCGAGATCCAACGCCAGCGCACGCGCGGTCATATTGCGCGCCGCCGCAGAGGCGCACTGGCCATAGTCGCCGCCCTGATACTTGCCGGCCAGCGAGCCGCTCCACGGGCTCGCCACCAACAGCACCGGTGCGTTGCCGCGCGCGAGCACGGGCGCAAACGACTGCGCAAGCACCAGCGGCCCTACGGCGTTGACGCGAAGCAACCCGGCGATCTCCGCAGCGTCGGCGCCGGCGAAGGTGCGGCGCGCCTCGGCGTCACTCAGCCGAGTATCGGCGCCGCTGGCGAGGGCGGCATCCACCAGCAGGTCCACCGCCCCAAGCCGTTCCCGGGCGACCGTCGCCAGCCCCTGCGCCGAGTCGGCGTTGGCCGCCTCGAACGGCACGACGAGCAGTCGCTCCCCGACGTCCTGCGCCAAATCCTGCAGGATCGGCACCGCGTCAGGCCGCCGAACGCCTGCGACGACGGTGTCTCCCCGGGCAATGGTCTCGTGCACCAGCGACATCCCCAACGGGCGCCCCGCCCCGGCAATGACCACGCGGCGGCTCATCGGCGCCGTCCGGCCGAACAGGACTCAGCCGCGCGCACGGGAATGGCGGCAGCCGCAGGGCAGAGGAAACTTGTGGCGCATTCGAGAAGTATAGCGCCCAGCCCTGCCCCGTTGACGTCCGACCCCACGACTGACCGCACGATGCGTCGAGCCCTTGCCCTGTTGTGCCTTACCCCTGCGTTGCTCGCTGCGCAGGAGGAGATCAACCCCGCGCTGGCGTGGCGCACGATTCGCACCCCCCATTTCCGTATTCACGTCGAACCCGGGCTCGAGGCCTGGGCGCAGGGACTCGCGGGACGCATCGAAGCGGTTCGCACGGCGGTCGCCGAAAAAGTCGGCTACACGCCACCGCAGGTGATCGACATCGTCGTCGAAGATCCGTTGAACGTACCCAACGGTTCCGCGTGGCCGTCACTGGCTGCCCCCGCGATGCGCTTCTGGGCCACACCGCCAGATCCCGCGTCGGGGCTCGGCAACAATCGCGGCTGGGGCGAGATCCTCTCGGTGCACGAGTACGCGCACTTGGCGCATCTGCTTCGCCCCACCCGTGACAAGTGGCGGGACTTCAACCTGCGACTGTCGCCGGTGCCGATCGGCCCGATCCCGCTCGGTGCACCGTTCTGGGTGATCGAAGGCTACGCCACGCTGATCGAAGGCCAACTCACCGGCAGTGGCCGGCCGAACGGCGCGGCCCGCCCTGCGCTGTTGCGACAGTTCGCGATCGAAGGCGCCCTGCCCGCGTATGACGCGCTGGACGATGCGGGGACCTTCCAGGGTGGCTCCGTGCGCTACCTCGTCGGCTCGGCGTTTCTGGAGTGGCTCCAGGCGCAGCGTGGCGAGGCCGCGCTCACGAATCTGTGGAAGCGAATGACGGCTAAGCAGCAGCGATCGTTCGACGCCTCGTTCCGTGGGGTCTTCGGCGCCCCGCCGGCGGAGCTGTATGGCCGCTTCGCGGCCGAAGTCACCGCGCGCGCGAAGCGGGTCGAGGACACGCTGCAGCGTGCCGGTGTGGCGCGAGGGGCGTTGCGCCAGCGGTGGCGCGGTCTGGCGGGCGCGCCGGCGGTATCGCCGAACGGACAGAAGATCGCCATTCGGCGGAGCGTGCCGGGGCAGGCCTCGCAGGTGCTGGTGCTCGCGACGGCGGCGACGACGCCCGACAGCGCGGAACTCGCGAGGACCGCCAAGGCGCAGGCGGACGATCCCGACGACGTGCCGAGCGTCGACTCCACGCCGCGACCGCTCAAGCGGCTCGCCGCGCTGGCCCCGCTGGCCGGCATCGGCTTCGGCGCACCCCGCTGGTTCGCCGACAACGAGCGCCTGCTGGTGGTGCGCAGCACGCCATTGCCCGACGGGCGCCTGCGCCCCGACCTCTATGTGTGGCACAGCACCTCGGGCTGGCTCAAGCGCATCACGTCGGGCGCGTCGATTCGCGAGGCCGACCCGTTGCCGAGCGGCGCACAAGCGGCCGGCGTGACCTGCGGTGGTGGGACGTGTTCGATCGTGCTGATCGACCTCGTCACCGGCGGCGTGCGACTGCTGGCGGCAGGGCAGATCGACCGCCCCTTCGCTGGCGCTCGCGTGTCACCAAGTGGCACGCACATCGCCACGGCCACGCAGGTCGGCACGATCTGGCGCCCCGCGCTGGTGGAGATCGCGACCGGGGCCGTCACACTCGTCGGCCCCGAGGATGCGGTGTCCCGCTACTCGCCGACGTGGTCGGGCGACTCGTCGCTGATCGTCGTGAGTGAAGCCGGCGGCGTGGCCAACGCCGAACGACTGTCGCTCGCGGGCGGCGCCACGCAACCGCTGACGCGCACGACGGGCGCGGTGCTCTGGCCCGACCGGGCGCCGGATGGCCGCGTGTGGTTCCTCGACTACCACGCGCGTGGTTACGACTTGCGCGCCATCGCACCGGACAGCGTGGCGACGGGCGGCATCGTGACGCTGTCTCCTGCCGACGCGCCCGCCGCGCCGCGCGTCGACGCGTCTCGCGCGGTCGCGTTCGCGGCCGACAGCATTCGCCCGCTTCGGCCATACGGCCTCGGCCCGATGGTGGCGCGGCCCTTCGTGAACTCGTCCGCCGGGGCCGATGGCTGGCAGTCGGGCGTCGCGGTGGTCGGGAGTGATGTCATTGGGCGACTCTCGTTCGTGGCGCAGGCGGGGGTCGGCCAGCCCGCGCTGTGGCGGGGCGGCAGTGTGGCCGCGGTCTGGCGCGGCACCCGACCGTCGATCGGCCTCAGCGCGTGGGCTGCGCAACAGCGGCCGTCCGAGCAACGCCGATTCACCTCCGTCGGTCTGCGTCCACTCGACGTCGACTATGCCGGGACCGCCGTCACGCTTGGCCTCCCTCGCGCGAGCACGCACGGGACCGTGCGCGCGAGCGCCACGTTCAGCGCGGGCCAAGTCGATGCCCTCGATCCGTCGGCGCTGGTGACGCGGCAGGCGCGTTACCTCGCCAACGTCGGGGTGCAGAGCGAGTACCAGTGGACGCCGCGCGGCGTGGTGCGGATCACGAATTCAATGGCCGTGGACGCGACCGCGGGCCGGACGGGCGGCGACTCGTGGCAGCGCGTGGTGACCACCGTCGGAGGGAGCATCACGCCCTGGGGCGGGATCGGGCTCGCGACCGAGGCGCAGATCGGCGTGCTCGGCGGCACGGCGCCCATCTTCGAGCGCTTCGTCATTGGCGGTTCAGCGGCGCCCTACCTGAGCGACGCCGTGCTGACGCAACGGATCGTGAGCCCCGGGTTGCCGTTCGGTGCGGCCACCGGCTCGCGCCTCGCTCGACTGCGCGTGGGGACCTCTGGGCCGGTGAATCTCTTTCACGAGTGGTACGGCGCCGGAGAAACCCTCGAGCAGTTCCAGCGCCTGTGGGGCGCGGAGGTCGTGGTACGCTCGGGGCCGATCCCCCTGATTCGCCTCCCGGGCACCGACGTGCGTCTGGGCGTGACCCGCGCGACCGACCCGGCCATCCGCCGCACGGTCGGCTACGTTTCGGTCGTTCTGCGTCCCTGACCCCCTGGCCACGCCGCACCGATGCTCCCGTACACGTTCTACAAGGTCGTTCACATCTTCGGCATTGCGCTCACCTTGAGCTCGCTCGGCGGAATGGCCGTGCACGCGCTCAATGGCGGCACCAAGTCCGAGAACAGCGCCCGCCGCCTGCTGATTTCGATGCACGGTGCCGGCGTACTGTTCATTCTGGTGGGCGGGTTCGGGATGCTCGCGCGGCTGGGCTTCCAGCACGGCGCGATGTTTCCCGGCTGGCTGTGGATGAAGCTGGGGGTGTGGACGCTCTTCGCCGGTCTCATCGCCTTGCCGTACCGCAAGCCGGCGCTGGCACGCCCGACGCTCATCGCCTTGCCGTTCCTTGCTGCAACCGCCGCGGCAATGGCGGTGTACAAGCCATTCTGACGCCTTCACTCGGAGAGCTTATGCGTTCGCGTGCCGCCCTTGGGTTGTTCCTGCTGGCCACTGCTGCTGCCGTTGGTGCGTGCCGATCGGGACCACCGATCGCCGATCAGGTGATTACCACGGACTTCGTGGCGCAGGTCGAGTGGCGGACCGAAAGCTGTCGACGAGAGAACACCACGTTGCGCTGCGTCGTGGTGGTGACCAATCGCGCGGCCGACGCCAATCTGGTCTTTGCCGACACCGATGTCTCGGCGGCGATGGACGGCGCGTCGCTGACGCTGAGCTCGATGAGCTTCGGTGGTCGGCCGCTGGTGGCGGTGAACACGCGGCTGCCCAACGGGGCGGCGCAGCGGGCGGAATTCGTGTTCAGCGGTGCGCCGACGACGGCCCGCACGTTGCGCCTGCTCGAGGTCAAGGCCAGCGTGCTTGACCGCGCGGGCAACGCCACGGCTGGCAATGAAGCGGCGCGGCCGGTGCAGATTCGGAACGTCGAGCTGCGCTGATTCAACGTACGCCGATCGCGCGACGCGGCGGATGCCGACGTCGCGCGATCATTGCGGCGGCGTGAAGCGAGCCGCCTCGAGCAGCGCTCGGCTCCGATACCAGCGCCCGGCGCGGACGACGATCTCGGCACGACGCAGATCCGAGACCCGCGTGGCCGGCGCGCCGTCGACGACGACCAGATCCGCGATCTTGCCGACGGCCACACTCCCGTAGTCGCGCGACTCGCCCATCACGCGCGCCGACGTGATCGTGGCCATTTGCAACACGGCCGCCGCAGGAATGCCTGCGCGCTCGTACGCTTCGAGCTCGCCGAGCAGCGCAATGCCCGGCAGGTTGTCGGTGCCCGGCACCACTGGAACGCCGGCAGCCCACAGGCGCCGCACGAGGCGGCCATAGGTATCCCGGGCCTTGGTCACGCTACTGTCCGCCGGCGTGGCCGCCGACGACCGTCGCAGCGTGGGCGGCATCCACGACACCGCCGAGCCGAACACCGGGTGCGTGCCGTCCGGCAATGCGGCACTACCCTGATACACGTTGAGCGTCGGATCCATCGACGCTCCGCGCGCCTTGAACGCCGCGATGAGCGCCGTCACGCGCGCCGCGTCGGTGTCGAAGCCGCCGACGACCGCCTGCGCGACCGACGAGTAGGCGCGCATCTTCGGCACGTAGAGCGAATCCTGATAGAACGTGCTCATCAGGAAGGCCGCGTGCTGCACTTCGTCGTAGCCCAGTGCCAGGGCATTCTCGACCGTGAGTCCACGCGGGATGTGCCCGCTCACGCGCAGGCCGCGACGGCGCGACTCGGCCACGATCGTCGGCACGAGATCCGGATGTACAAGGTTGTACAATTTGATCTGCCGGTATCCGAGCGAGTCGTAGCGCGCGATGGCGGCCACCGCGTCGGCTTCGGTACGGACCAGCACGTCGCTGGGCCCCGCCCACGCGCCCGGTCCTTCGAGGAACCCACCGAGAATCATTCGCGGGTACAGCAGGGAGCCGTTCGCGGCGCGTGCCCGCGCCGACACGGCGTCATCGGTATCGGCCGCCAGATCGCGAACCGTGGTCACGCCGCTCGCCAAATGCAGCAGCCCACTCGAGGCTTCGGACTCCGCGAAGAAGTGCGTGTGCATATCCCAGAGCCCGGGGACCACCGTCTTGCCGCGGCCGTCGATGACGGTGGCGCCGCGCGGGATCGCGGTGGTGGCACTGGGGCCGACGGCGGCAATGCGATCCCCGTCGATGACGATGGTCTGTCGCGGCACGATGACGCCGCGCTCACTGTCGAAGAGATCGGCATCGCGAATCACCAGTCCCCGCGACGCCGCCGGCGCGAGGCGCGCGGCCAGCGCCGCGGAGGCGCGCGCAGTGTACGCCCGCTCGATCGCCCGCAGCGAGGGCAGCAACGCGTCGCGACCACGGCGGATGGTGATGAACCAGTCCGCCGACGACGCCAGCACGACGCCCTCGCCGTCGAGCCAGACGTGCTCGGCCGCCGACGACGCGACGTCCAGCTCGACGAGCCGCGCGCGCTGGCGCTGCCCGTTCACGACCAGCGTGGTATCGACGACCACCGTCGCGCGAGCGGTCCCGCCCTGCGCGATCGGCCGCGACGCCCCGGGAGTCGCCAACAACACACGCGCGAGCACGCCGAGTTCGTAGGGGTGCGTCACCTCCGACAGGTGCCACGCGCCGGTCGCGGCGGCGACGCTACCGCTGTCGCGCCCCGCGCGCCAGGCGATTCGACCGTCGGCGACGGTCAGCCGTTCGGTCTCGCGCGGCGGGGTGCCGGTGATCCGGTTCCCGGTGCGGACCACGCGCTCGCGCAGCGAGCCGTCGGCCGCGAAGCGATACGTCGCATCGACGTTCGGCCCCCGTTGCCGATCCACGTAGCCGAACGTCAGCCGGACCGAGTCGCCATCGCTGATGACGCGCATCTCGCCCGCGGGTCGACCGTGGTTGCGCACGTCGTAGGAGACGGTGTCGGCGACGACAGCGGCGAGCGCGATCGCGAAGGAGAACAGAGGCATACCGCGGGATTGAAGGTTCCCAACGGTGCACCGGCCCGTCAGCCTACGCCAGCCGGCACACCGGGCGTATCATACGTCCCCGTCTGCACCCGCCTGTCGATAAGTGACGAGCAGCGTGATGCCGTTGGCTTCGCGCTACAGGGTGTCGAGCTCGGCAGCGCGATCGTCGGGCGTCGGAATGCGGGCGGCACCCTCCGCGGTCTCGTGGTGTCCTGCACTCACGACATCGGCCTTGGCGGGGATCGACGAACCGGCGCCGAAGGCGCGCCCGGCGCGTCCGTGGGTGGGCGACGCCGCGCTGAGGGCGCCGGCGCGGTCTCGTCGTCGCCGTCCACCGCGCCGGCGCGCTTGCGGGTAGGCTCCTCGGACTCCTCGCCATCCGGGCGCTCGACGTCGCCCGCTGACGCTCGATCCGGCGGTCGCGGGGCCGAGCGGAGCCGCATATCTCGCAGGAACTCCTGATAGGAAATCAATCCGTCCGCATTGGTATCGACCGAGGCTGCCGTCGGGCTGTCGGGGCGTTGCGCGTCCCACTCCGCCACCGTGACCAGCGAGTCACGGTTACTGTCATGCCGGTAGTAGCTCTGCGCCGCACGAGCCATCAGCCGCCGATCACTCGGGGATGGCCTTACCGGCGGCTCGGGCGCCTCGGAACATGCGACGAGCGCGGCGAACACCCACGCGCCCGCTTGCACGACCCTTGGAGATGTAAGCACGCGATGTGAGCTTCGGTGAAGGGTGACCCAGCTTTCTCTTCGGTCGAGAACGCGCAGGCTTCCCCCCTAATGTCGAGCGGTAGTGCGCGCGAATCCGCGTCTGACGATCTCACCGATCGACGAAATCGGCAAGATGGCGGCCACGGCGTACGGCCGGATCGGTCCTCCACTCCTGCGTACACGCCGAGGTTCCAGACGAGTTAAGTTGTTGCTTCCCACACATTCCCGTTGATCGTGGCCACCTCGATCCTCTCCCCCGGCACCTCCGCCCCCAGCCGCACCGAGGCGCCGGCGCGCAGCCTGCCGCTGCACCTCACCGCCGTCGTGCTGGGCGCCACCAGCATCCTGATCGGACTGATCTGGGATATCTCGTGGCATATGACGATCGGCCGCGACACGTTCTGGACGCCCGCGCACATCGCCATCTACTTCGGTGGCACGCTTGCCGGTTTGTCGTGCGGCGCGCGTGTGCTGGCGAACTCGTTCTGGCGCAGGGAGACGCACGCCACCGACGGCGTGCGGCTCTGGAAGTTCTTCACCGGCCCGATCGGTGGCTGGATCTGCATCTGGGGCGCCTTCGCGATGCTCACCTCGGCGCCGTTCGACGACTGGTGGCACAACGCCTACGGACTGGACGTGCAGATCTTGAGCCCGCCGCACGTCGTGCTGCTCACGGGGCTTCTTGGCATTTTGATTGGCGCCCAGACGATGGCCGTCTCGTCGCAGAACACCGAGGGGTACAGCACCGCGCGCGCGACGGTGGTGGCCTTCGCCAGTGGCGTCCTGCTGACGCTCGCCGCGATTGCCATTACGGAGTACAGCGACGTGCAGTTGATGCACAACTCGCTCTTCTACATCGTGGCCGGCGGCGTGTATCCGCTCTTTCTGGTCGCGGCATCCCGCGCGTCTCGGCTGCGCTGGCCTGCCGCCGCGACCGCGCTGTTCTATATGACCATTATGGCGGCGCAGGTCTGGATCTTCCCGCTGTTCGGCGCGACGCCCAAGCTCGGTCCGATCGGGCACGAGGTGACGCATATGGTGCCGATGAACTTCCCGTTGTTGCTGATTGCGCCGGCGCTGGCGATCGACCTCGTGCTCCAGCGGATGGCGCACCGCAACGCGTGGCTCACCGCTGGCGTGCTCGGTGTCGCGTTCGTCGCGGCGTTCGTGGCGGCGCAATGGCCGTTCGGGTCGCTCTTGGCCACCGAGGTCGGGCGCCATCCGTTCTTCGGTGGTGGGTTCGCCCCCTACAGTGCGCCGGCGGACTGGCTGGTCGGACCGCGCGAGTTCTGGATGGAAGAGGGCGGCGCAGGCACCGCGCTGTTGAAGACGATGACCTGGGGCGTGCTCGCGGCGGCGTTGTCGGCGCGTGTCGGCTTGGCGTGGGGTGGCTGGCTACGCGAGGTGAAGCGGTGAACCTTGGGCGGCGCGTCGCCTCACTGCTGCTGCTCACTACCGTGTGGATGAGCAACAGCGCACACGTCGGCAGCACGATGGTGGTGCAGGATGGCACCGCCGGTCCGTACGGACTGCGCGTGCTGGTTCGACCGCCGGCGGTGATCCCCGGGCTCGTCGATGTGGTCATCCGCACGACCACGCCCAACGCAATACCCGCTGCCGTGACCCTGCAGCCGGCGATCTGGCGCTATGGCACCAAGGGTGCGCCCGCTCCAGAAGCAGTGCCCGCCGTCCCCGGTGAGGCGGGCACCTTCCAGACCCAGATCTGGATTATGAGCAGCGGCTCCTACGCGTTGCACGTCGCGGCGACAGGCCCGGCGGGCAGCGGCACGTTCATCGTGCCGTACACCAGTGCGGCGACGGCCACGCTCGGAATGCCCGACTGGCTCGGCTGGGTGCTCGCGGCCCTTGGCGCCTTTCTGGTGTTCGGCCTGGTGTCGGTGATCGCTGCGGCGTCGCGTGAAGCCACCCTTCCGCCCGGGGCCACGCCCGACACGCCTCGACTGCGGCGTGCGCGCTTCGCTGCCGCAATCGCCTTTTTGATCACCGTGACAATCGTCACCGGCGGTTGGAAGTGGTGGAGCGCGGTGGAAGAAGACTATCGCAGCGCCCTGCTCCGCCCCGTGCGCGCCGAAGGGACCGTGAGCCCTGGCGCTGCCCGCACGCTCACCCTCACAGTCACCGACAGTGCCTGGCGTTTCGTGAAGCCCGGGGAGCGACCGCGTGGTGGACAGAGCACGCCGCTGATGCCGGACCACGGCAAGCTGATGCATCTCTTCCTGGTGCAGGCCGGGGGGATGGGCGCGGTGGCGCACCTGCATCCGATTCGCCAAGACGAACGGACCTTCACCACGCCGCTCGCCGCGGTGCCTGCCGGTACCTACTGGCTGTTCGCCGACGTCGTGCACGAAAGTGGTGCCACGCGCACCATCGTGGACACCGTCGAGGTGTCGGACGGCGAGTCGGCACCGAACCCCGATGGTGACGACGCGTGGTCGGTGCAGCCTCCAACGGTCAACGGCGCCGCGGCGCGGCTCACGGACAACGCCAGCTTCAGCATCGCGCTCGATACGACACCCGCGGTCGGGCAGGATGTCGTGATCCGCGCGCGTCTCACCAACGCCGACGGCTCGCCGATGTCGCTCGCGCCGTGGTTGGGGATGGCCGGTCACGCGATGTTGCTGCGCCTCGACGGCGGCGTTTTTATGCACCTGCATCCGATGGGCACCGGATCGATGGCGGCGCAGGAACGTCTCGCACGACGCGAGGCGGGCGACACGGTGCTGTACGGCGAAGCCCAGCCGATGGTGATGCCGTCGACGATGCACGCGATGCACGGCGCCGGCGCAGCGGTCGCGACCACCGACGGCGTCGTGCAGTTTCCCGTCGTGTTCCCGTCGGCTGGACGCTACCGCGTGTTCGTGCAGGTGCGGCGCGTCAGCGGAGCGATCGAAACCGCGGCGCTCGACGTCACGGTGCCTGCCGCCTCGGCGAGTCGGGATTCGCGCTGACGATGCGCACCCGGTGGCTGGTCGCCCTCGCGGCCGCAGCGGCAGTTCCGCTGCGCGCGCAGGGCGCACCCGACTCGACGGTCATCCGCACGACCGTGCTCCGCTACATCGACGCGCTGGCCGCGCGTGACACCAGCACGCTCCGTGCGCTATCGTGGCCCTGGGCGATCTCGGTCGGCGTCCCGCAGCCCGGTGATCCATCGCGGCCACCGCAGGTGGCTGACGTCGAGGGGACGATACGGAGCGTCGCGGCGCGCCGAGCGCGATGGGAAGGGCGTGTCTGGCAGATACGCATCGAGCAGGACGGTGATCTCGCGGCGTTCACGGCGCCCTTCGCCGTGTGGCTCGACGGTCGACTGACGTCTTGCGGAGTCGACCGCTACACTCTCGTGCGTGGGCACGGTACGTGGCGCGTGGCCGCGCTGCACTATACGCAGCAGCGCGGCGGGTGCACACCACCCGTCACGCCCTAAACGCCGACCTGCTTTGCGAGCGCCTCGAAGGCGGGATCGCCGCGCAGGGGATCGAGCTGGCGGTCGATCCGGAGAAACACCATCGAGTGGGTCCGAGCGTCGTACGCGCGTGCCAGCCACCGTAGCGCCTGCGCCTTGTCGCCCAGGGCCAGATACACCTTCGCCACCTCGTACGCCGGCACGACCCGCTTGCCGAGCACCTCGTCGAGCAGGCGCTTGGCCGCAGCGCGATCGCCTTGGATCGCCTTGGCCGCCGCGAGGTCAGCCACGAACGCCGCGCCGCGATTCGAAAGCGTGACGGCTCGTTCGAGCGCGGCCACGGCCTCATTCACGCGCCCCGTCGCGAGTAGCGGCTTCGCGCCCCATTGAAAAATCGGCGCATAGGTCGAGTCGAACTGCGCGACGTCGTAGAACGTCGCGATCGACCGCGCGTCGTCGCCGCGGAAATGCTGCACCCAGATCGCCACCGCGTGCCGGACGGACGGCGCGGGGTCGAGACGGAGCGCCGTGGCGAATGCCCGCTCAGACTCGTCCCATCGCTGCGCCACCGCGAGGTAGTTGCCGTACCACTGATGCGCGATGGCGCTGTTGGGGTCGAAGGCAATCGCTTGGCGAAATGCCGCTTCCGCCTTCGGAAGATTCCACTCGTAATACAGGGCGGCGTAGGCCTTCGTGGCCTGCGCCGATGCGTTGCGCGGATCAAGCCGCAGGGCGGAATCGGCAGCGGCCATCGACTCGGGGAAGGCTTCGCGCGGCGAGCGGTAGTCGTACCAGCCCTGCACCGCGCAGGCGCTGGCCAGACCGGCCCACGCACGGGCGAAGCGTGGGTCGCGGGCAATCGCGTCCTTGAAGAGCCGAACCGCCGAGACCAGGCGCTGCTCCGTTTGCTGCGACCGCATTGCGGCCCCCTGCAAATAGAGCTTGTAGGTCCCGGGGTCGGTCGTACCGCTGGCCAACGCGTCCGCGCTGGCGCTGGCGGTCGCGGCGCCACGCAATGCACCGGCGATCGCGGCAGCGATCTCTTCCTGGATGCGGAGCACGTCGGCTGACGAGCGGTCGTACGACTGCGCCCAGATCGGATAGCCATCTGCGACCTTCACCAGTCGCGTCGAGACGCGTATGCGATCGCCGCTCACCTTGAGACTCCCTTCGAGGACGGTCTCGACATCCAGCTTGGCCGCGATCTCCTCGAGCTCAAGGCCTTTGCGCTGCAAGGTGCCGGTTGACGTGCGTGACGCCACGCGCATTCCCGGCACCTGCGAGAGACTCGTCACCAGCTCATCGGCGAGGCCCTCGGCGATGTAGGCCACGGTCGAGTCACCCGAGAGGTTCTCGAACGGCAGCACGGCCATCGTGGAGGCGAGCGGACCGTCGGTGCGGCTCGGCGTGACATCGGCGCGGCGCTCGCGGACGCCGAACCAGAGGCCACCAAACGCCACGACGGCCGCGAGTACGGCAAGGCCTGCGGTGCTCGCCACGCGACGAGTGCTCGACGATGACACGCGCACCGACGACGGGTGCCCGTCGCCGAGCGCCGCCACGAACGCCTGCACGCTGCCGAACCGATCCGCCGCCTCTCGCGCCATCGCCACCCGAATGGCCGCAGCGACAGCTGCGGAGACGCCCGCCGGGCGCGGCGACAGCTCCGGCGGCGCCTCGGTGAGTTTCCGATTGATGCTCGCGACCGCGGTGGGCGCAGCGAACGGGACTTCGCCCGTCAGGACTTCGTACGCGACGCAGCCGAGCGCGTAGACGTCGGTGCGCGGATCGTCGCCGCCTGCACCCATCGCCTGTTCTGGGCTCATATACGCCGGCGTTCCGATCGCGACGCCGGTGGCGGTAAGCCCCGATTCCCCGCCCGCCGCAGTACCCGAGGTCACTGTGCTTCGCCCGATGCCGAAATCGGCCACCAAGGCGTGGCCGCCCTGCAGGAGGATGTTCTCCGGCTTGATGTCGCGATGCACGATGCCCGAGGCGTGCGCGGCGCCGATCGCATCCGCGACCTCGCGGATGACGCGGAGGCCATCGACGGCTGGCAACGAGCCTACCCGCTCGAGCCGCTGCCGCAAGGACTCCCCGTCAACGAAGGGCATCACGTAGTACAGCAACCCGTCGGCGGAGCCCGAATCGAGCAACGGCACGATGTGCGGGTGGTTCAGCCGAGCGGTGATCCGGACTTCGCGCAGAAATCGGTCCGCCCCGACCGCCTCGGCCGTGTCGGGGTGCAGGACCTTGATCGCCACCAGGCGATCGTGCTTGCGGTCGCGGGCCAGAAACACCGTGGCCATCCCGCCGCGTCCCTGTTCCTTCAGGACATCGTACGAGGCGGCAAGCGCGGCGCGAACGCGATCGAGGAGGCTCACAGCGGGATCGACACGATGCGGGAAAGAATAGCAACCGGAGTGCGACCCTGTCGACGGGTGCAGGGGTGCACGCCCGGGCGGCCCCGCTGGATCGAGCGTGCCGCTCGATCAGCCCTGTTGCGCGTGCGATTGCACGCCACCCGTACCAACGAACGGCCGTCGCAGTCGGCGCCTTGAGTTGATCACGAGGAATCGCGCTACCGGCCAGCGCGGAACACTTGCAGCACCGCGCCCATCACGGCATTCGCCTGCCGGAACTCGCTCTGCTCCGTGATGGCAATCGCGATCGTCACCCCGGCATCCGGGAACACCATCGCCGTCGTTCCCCAGAAGCCGCTATGGCCACGTCCCGTCAGGCCGCCCGCCTTCGAGCCGAACAGACCCATCCCATAGCCGTTCATCTCCGGGCTCTGGGGGCGCATCATCGTGTCGAGTGTCGCCTGGTACTCGAACACCTTCCCACCCATCAACACGGTGAGGAAATGCGCGAGATCGGCCATTGGCGCCACGAGGCCGCCTCCGCCGTAGAGATCGAATGATGGGTCGATCCCGTAGGCGTCGAATCCTCCGAGATACTGGTGCGCGCGGTCCGGTACGCCGCGCGGCGCAGGCTCCAGCGTTTCCCACCACGTGTGGCGCAATCCCAGTCGATCGAATCGCACGAGCGACCGGACCGCTTGGGCGAGTGGCCGACCCGTCACCCGCTCGACGATCAGCCCCAGGAGTACATAGCCGGCGTCCGAATAGCGGAACTGCGCCCCGGGCGGACCCACGGGGGCCAGACTGTCCACCAACCACTGCAGCTGCTCGCGGGGCGTCCAGCGATGCTGGGGATCCGTACGCAGCATCCCCACGTAGCTGGGGACCGCGGGGTGTTCGTTGAACCCCGCGCGGTGATTCAGCACCTGCTCGACGGTGATGACGTCGGTCGCATAGCCATCGCGCCGCAACAACGAATCGATCGACGGCGGCAGATGCCGCGCCACCGGATCGCTGAGCGACAGCCGCTGCAGTTCCACGAGCCGCAGCACGGCCGCCGCCGTGTAGGTCTTGGTGTTGCTTGCCAACCGAACCGGCTGATCGGGAGTCAGCGTGGTCTTCCGCGCGGTATCGGCGAGCCCCGCCGCCACGCTCCACCGCGCGCCCGTCGACGGTTGCTCCACCGCGATGATGATCCCGGGCATTCGCGGCCTCGCGGCGACCACACTGTCCGCGATCTGCTGCAGACGGCGCTGCACGGAGTCCGTCGCGGGGCGGGCCAGCGACGGCGCCGCCGCGACCAGCAGCGATGCGACCTGCAGCGCTGCGACCTGCATGAGTGCGGGGATCGACATCACCGGCCGCTGAGCGCGTGAAGGACAGCGTCACGCGGACCCGTCAGTGACGCGGCGCCCCGAAGGTCTCGTCGAAAAACTCTCTCGGCGACGACTTCTTGAAGCCCAGTGAGACGCTGGCGGAGTAGAACTCGGGATTGTCGGCATCGTGGTACATCCCCACGAGCGAATAGCGCACCCGAGATGACTGATTGTCCCCGCTCCGGTGAAAGAGCCGGTAATCGAAAATCAGCAACTGGCCGACGTTCAGCAGGATCTTCTGCTTCGGGTACTTCTCGGTGAGCGCCTCATCCACAATGATCTGCACGGCGCGTCCAGGCACCTCATTCCACGACTGTCGAGCGACGCCTTCGCGGTGGCTGCCGACGCACACCTCGACCGTCCCATTGGCGACCGAGCTGGGATCGACGAGCGGCGCCCAGGTCTGCAGGAATCGGCTGCGCGGGATCGAGTAGAACACTTCCTGATGCCAGCCGTAGGTGCGGCGATCATCCTTGGGCGGGTCGATCCGGCACCGACACGTGTAGGTGTACAGCGGGGCACGCTCATCCCGATCCATCAGCTGGTTGATCGCGGACTCCGTCTCCCGCTTCGTGGTCAGTCGCTTGAAGGCCACGGACTGCGCCAGCGTGTCGTAGATGTCGGCGACGTAGAAGTGGTCGATGGACTCGAGCTTCTGCAGGCCCGCGTGAAACTCGGTGCCATCGTACGCGGCGGGGTCCACCGCGTGGCCGCTCTTCTTCGCCTTGGCCAGCGCCGTGCGGATCAGCTGCCGCAGCGTGTGCTGAAAGTCGGAGATCTCCTCAGGCGTGAAGAACTCTTCGAAGATGAGGAAACCCTGCTCCTGGAACTGTGCCTTTTGGCTCGCCGAGATCTTCACGGTTTCCCCACTGTGAGTATCAGTTCACTGCCAAGATTGCGCTGCCGAACACTGCGTCGATAGTCGCTGAGCGATTCCTGCTGCAACAGATCATTGATGATCCACCCTTCGGCGCGCGCCGCGAGGCTGGCGTGGTGTTCTGCCGCGTACTTGAACCACCGATCCGCCGTCTTGGTTGTCACGCTCTCGTGGGACTCGTGCAACACCACCAAGCCGACGCTTTCCAGTATCGGCTCCAGCACCGCGCGCGACAGCACCGACAAATGCTCTCCCGGCGCCATCGCCCAGAAGTCGAGCGCCCTGCAGAAGGGATCCGCGAAGTCCGGCGTCGAAAACACGTAACGCCCCGTTGGCGTCAACGCCCGGTGCACCTTGCGAAAGTACGGTTTGAGGTAGGTCAGATCAATGTGCTCGATGACCTCCCAATTCGTGATCAACTCGAAGGCCCCCTCCCCCAGGTCCTCCGTCACGAAATCGCCAGAACGGGCTTCGATGTTGCGCTGCCGCAGCGCGGCCTGCAACTCATCGTCGATGCGGAAGTCCAGCAGTTCCACCCGCAGATCGGGCCGACGTCGAGCGACGAACTGGCAGAACTCGCCGTATCCCCCACCGATGTCCAGGCAGCGTCCGCCCCGGGGAAGCGAGTCGATCAGGCCGGCAATCGATACATAGTTGGCCCAGTGGCTGACCGTCTCTTCACCCAGGTGGTCGAAGAGATGATCGAAACTGTGCGACCGCAGCGGCGACTCGAAGGTGTACTCGTCGTAGTAGCGATGCAGGTCCTTGTGCCCCGCGTGGGGATTCAGGAAGACCAATTCGCACTGCTGGCACCGATGGTAGAAGACCGAGTGCCGGTTCAGGAACCCTTGCACCGGATGCCCGTTGTCGGCGTGCAGCGCCAGCAAATGCTCACTCTGGCAGAGCGGGCACGCGCGGTACTCCGTCAGCTCGATCGGCTCGCCGTAGGACAGGACGAACCGCACACCTTCTGGTGTCGCGCAGTAATCCAACAGGCGCCGCGTCGACCAGGAGTGGAAGTCCGGGAAGGCGGCGCAGAAGCTATTGAAGATCTTCGCCCGCTTCATCCGGTACAGATTCAGCTGCGTATTGTACTGCCGTTGCGTGTCGTGGAAGATCACCTTCGTCGCGGACTGCGTATGGCCCGCCAGCGCGACGTACTGTGGCTCCGTCCCCGGGACCGCTCCCTCGGCGACGATCCTCCGCGGCACACGTCCCGCCCAGTCGATCATCGTCCGCAGCAGATCGATGTCGAGCAACGGGTTGAGGAGAGTGACGCCAACGACCACGTCGGATGCCTGCGCATCGAGCGGTACGCCGTCCGGCAGGAAGCGGACGTTGGTGTCGCGAAAGAAATGCTCGATGCGCTGAGTCACGAACTCGAGATTGCGCCGACTCTGCTCTCGGTAGGCCAGCCGAGGCGAGTCCTGATAGACGACAATCATCCGAGGGGTCATTGCGTGCACAGCGGGTGCGGGGTTGGCGTCGGCCGACGTTGCGGCGCGCCCGTCTCGCGGTGCCGCCGAGCCCGCCAGATCGACGCGGGGGTAGTCTCGATGCCGCGTCGTGACTGCTCCCTTCCGAAAGTCTCGCTCCGAATCGGGTCGCTGTCAAAGCGGGGCCGTCTCGTCTCGACCCTGACGCTGCGCCGCGCGGTGGTTGCGTTGCCTCTGGCGGCGTCCCGTCAGGGCGGCCGTCATCCCCCTGTCGCTAGCCGAAGAGCCCGAGCTGTTGCGCGACCGACAGCCGATCCACCACTTGCTGATGTCCGATGATGCGACCATCGGAAAAGTGGTAGATGGTGATGCCCCGGACCGCGAAGGAGCGGCCGGACGGTGGACGTCCACCCAACGCTCCCAATTGCGTGCCTCGCATCGTCCAACTCAGCGCGACGCGGTCGCCGGCACTGACGGTGTCGTCGATGTCAAAGGTCAGGTCTGGGAATGGTGCGCGCGAGGCGATCAGGCGTTCCTTGAATGCCGACACGGACAATGTCTGTCCGTCCCAAGGATCGCCCGGATCACTGTAGATCGTGTATTGCGGGCCGAGAAGCTCGTCGACCGCCCCCACGTCGCCCGCGCTCCAGACGCGTGCCATAAACTCGATCAGGCGCGTGGTGTTGTTGGCCACGGTGGAAGACTCCATTGGTCAGGCGGACGCGTGTCGCTACGGCGAAGGCTTCAATAGACGGTGGTCGTGGCAACGCCGCTAGGTCGCCGTGTGTGGCACCGGCTGACCTTCTCACCCTTGCTCGCACTCAAGGTGATGCCGTCCACGTGCTCATCGCGCGCCCCGCGAAGCGCCGCCTGACTCGCGCCACGCGTGCAGTGAAGTCGGGCTCGACGCCCAGCGCAACGCGGGCGCATCAAGGCCCGCTTTCGCGAGCAGTTCCATCTCACGCCGAATCGCACGCCACGCTGGAGGAGCGCCAGGCACACCGGCGACGTCCGTACCTGCCGCGACGCGCACCCCGGCTCGGCTCATTCGGCCGACGAGCGCGAGCAGTTCGGGGAATAAGGCGGCGCGCTGTGCACGGACTGTGTCCGCCGCGGTCGCGATGGTGGCTTCGTACCGCACCAGTGTCGGGACCACGACGACGCCGCGTGTGGCCCAGCGCTGCATAATCGAGTCACCAGCGGGGGATCGCCACCAGGCCAGCGCTTCCGCCGGTGCACGCGCCATCCCTGCATAGATCGGGCTCGCAACGAGGCTCTCGGCCGCGTGCTCGATGCTGCTGGCGCCAGAGTCGACGGCCGTCCATGCGGCGATGCCGCGCGGCAGATGCACGGCCACCGGGAGTCGACGCGCATGCGCGCGCCGCAACAGCTCGAAGAAGGCACCCATTGGTACCGCGTTGTGCACCTTGAGGAAATCCACGCCACGCGCTGCCAACGAGTCGACAGCGGCTCTGGCCGTCGCGTCGTCCACGACGGTGAGGCGATACGGAGCTTCCGGCTTCGGCCCATCGATGAGCGGCCCCGCAATCAGGAGTGCAGGCCCCGTCATCTGCCCCGAACGGATCCGCTCGCGCCAGCGGAGGAGGCTATCGAGGTCGCCGCCGCAGTCCCGGACGACACGCACGCCGCTGCGCGCGAGTGAATCCAAGATGCCCGGCGCTTCCAGACTGAGATGCGTGTGCCAGTCGGCGACTCCCGAAGACACCTGCTGCGCGTTGCCGGCCGACGATATGGCCACACCGGCGAGCAGCGTACCCATGGCGATCCATACCTGACCCTTCACGGGCTCTCCTTGGTCGCCGAGACAATGCGTGATGCAGCGAGAGTGAACGGTAGCGCCGACCACGCCTCAGAAGTACAGGGCGCCCACCAACCCGAACGTACCAGCCGTAAAGCCGACGCTCGTGGAGCTTCTCACAACCGCAGGCGCGCCCGCCGGCCGTACGGTCTCGCGAAACCGCGAGGCGGCAAGGAGGACTGCGGCATCGGCGCCCACCGACAGGCGGGGCAAAATGAACCACGAGGCCCCAACTTGTGCGAACGGGCCGGCATTCACGCCGCCCCGC
>JANRJP010000098.1:0-4927 GCA_033763905.1 Gemmatimonadaceae bacterium | reverse complement strand
CGACCGATCCGGCGATCGCGGCCGGGATGCGCAATGTGCTCGCCAACGCCAGTCCGTCCGCTCGGCAGTGCATTGAAGCGCAGCTCGGCAAGGTGGCCGCGCGCAACAGCTGCGTGAATCCGTGGTTCCCGACGCTCAACTTCCAGGTCAACTGGAAGCCCGATATGCTCGGCCTCAAGCGGCGCCTCGCGGTGTCGTTCGTCGTGCAGAATCCGCTCGCTGGACTCGACCAGGCGGTGAACGGGTCGAACAACCTCAAGGGCTGGGGCCAGCCGCAGCGCAGCGACAACACGCTGCTCTACGTGCGTGGCTTCGACGCGACGAACCAGCGCTTCCTGTACGAAGTCAACGAGCGCTTTGGCAATGCGGCCGCGTTCTCGCGTGCCTTCTTCCAGCCGTTCCAGGTCGGTCTGAACGCGCGCTTCTCGTACGGCAGCAACGCCATCAGTGATCGCTTCGGCGGGTTCGGCGGCGGCGGTGGTGGCCGCGCCGGTCAGGGCAGCGGTGGTGGTGGCTTCGGTGGGCTCTTCGGCGGCGGCGGCGGTGGTGCTGCCGCTCGGCAGGCCAGCCCGGTCGCTCGAATGATCGAGTTGCGCGACTCGCTGGGCCTCGACTCGGTGCAGGTCCAGAAGCTGCAGGTCATCAACGACTCGCTCGTGGCTCGCAACGACACCTTGGGCAAGGAGATCCGCGCGAAGGTCACCAAGCTCGGCAACAACCCCGATCCGTCGCTGGTGTTCTCGACGATCCGTCCGGACATCGACCGCGTGCGGGCGCTATTCACCGCGACGCTCAAGGAAGCCGAAGCGGTGATGACGAAGGAGCAGTGGGCGAAGGTGCCACCCAACCTCAAGAATCCGTTCGGCGGATTCGGCGGCGGCGGCGGTGGTGGTGGCGGCGGTGGACGACCACCGTTCTGATCACGCGCGGTTCAGGTTGTAGCGCATAATCGACCCGTGCCGTCCCGAGCGGTCCCGCTCGAGGGCGTAGATGTCCCCCTGCGGGCCAGGGTGTCCCGACGACCACGCGGCAATCGCCGCGTGGTCGTCTGCTGTCAGCGCCACCTGCGGAATGCGCACGGTTTCGGCGAGATGCGCGCGATTGCGTGAGCCGACGATCGCGGCCGCGACCGCGGGTTGAGCCAGCACCCACGCGACGGCAATGGTCCCGATGGTGGTGTGGTGTGCCGCCGCAATACGCGCGAGGATGACGAGCAGCGCCTGAAACGCGTCCCAGCCTCCGCATTCGTCGATGATCAGCCGGTACTTCACCAGCGATCGGTTCTCGAGCGGCTCGGCGGGCGCCGGCTGGCCCAGCCAGCGCTCGTGCAGGAAGCCACCGGCGAGCGTGCCGTAGGCTAGCAACGCAGTGCCCTGCGTCGCTGCGTGGGCGGCCATTGCTCCCAAGGCCCGTCGGTCGAGGAGCGACACCTGCACCTGATGCGCGGCGATGGTGATGCCGGCGCGCTCGATCTCGGCGACCTGCGCGAGTCCCGTATTGGTGAGGCCGAGCAGGCGAATCGCGCCCTCACGCTGAAACTCCTGCAACCACTGGAGCACCTCGACGTACCGGGGCACGGAAAAGTCCCACCAGTGGAACTGCACGAGATCGAGCTGCTCGGTGCGCAGTCGGCTGCGGGAGCGATCGATGAGCGCGCGAAGGTCGGCGCGCGTGATCGTGGCCAGCCGATCGAGATCGGGCACGCACTTCGTGTGGATGCGGAGCGTCGGGGCGGCGGCGCCGTGCCGCGCGTGCCAGCGCGCGCGCGCCTCGCCGAGCAGTTCTTCGACGCCCGTGTAGATGTCGGCGCAGTCGAAGGTGGTGACCCCCGACTCGGCGTAGGCCAAGGTGTCGGCGATGGCGGCGTCGCGGTCGATGGCGCCGTGCCCGCCCGCGAGTTGCCAGCCGCCCTTGATGAGCCGAGTGGTGTCGTAGGCGCCGCCGAGTCGTGCGGTGGGTACGGTCATTCGCGGGGGGGCAGCGGCACGGCGGTGACGTCGGCGTGGCGGAAGGTAGTGGTACCGATGCGCGTAATGCGGAACCGCCCACCGCAGTGTGGGTCGGGGCAGGCCAGCTCGGCGTCGGTGGTCATCCAGTCGTTGGGATGCGTCGGGCGCTGCTTGGCGGGGAGCAGCGGGAGAATGGCCGCCAGCGGATAGAGGGGGAACGTCTGTCCCGGCGGAAACCGCAGGTTCTCGCCCGAGAGCTCGAACCAGTCGCCGGCCTTGTGATTGCAGATCATCGGCCGGTCGGTGGCAATGACTTCGACGCGCAGGTCGTACAGGGTGAACGCGTCGTCGCGTGGAGCGGGGTCGAGAGACATAGCCGAAGCGTAGCGATACGTTTGGGCGTGATGGAGTCCCCACCAAGTTCGCGCGCGCCTCAGGCGGCGAGCGTGCCGCTGACGTTCGTTGGCGGCGCGGCAGGCGCCCTGGCGCCGGTGTGTGTGTTCGTGCTCGGGGTGGCCGCGTTGGCCTATGCCGGCGCGCCGGACGAGCGCGGCTTCTGGCCGGTGCTGCTGCTGGGGCTCGGCGTGGGGCTCCTGCTGGCGCAGGATCGCGGGGCCTACGCCGAGGCGATGCTCGACGGGATGAGCGACCGATTGGTGGCCACGATGATTCTCGCGTGGCTGTTGAGCGGTGTGATGGCCGCGGTGCTGGGCGCCAGCGGTGTCATTGGCGCCATCGCGGGCCTCGCGCGCGAGGCCGGACTGACCGGCGGCGGGTACGTCGCGGTGGCAATGCTGGCCTCCGCGCTGGTGAGTATGGCCACGGGAACAAGCTTCGGCACGCTGATGCTGTGCGGCCCGCTGCTGTACCCCGCGGGGGGCGCGGCCGGCGCTGCGCCGGCGCCACTGCTCGGCGCCATTCTCGCGGGAGCGACGTTCGGCGATTCGCTCTCGCCGATTTCAGACACCACGATTGCGTCGAGCGGTTCGCAGGGCGTGGACATTGGCGGCACGGTGCGCGCGCGGCTCAAGTACGCAGTGCCGGCCGGCCTGATGGCGTTGCTGGTGTTGGCCGCCGTGGGCGGCGCGGACGCTCCCGGGACTGGTCTCGCGTCGAGGGGCGCGTCGCTCCCGCCGGTGCAGCCGTTCGCGCTGACGATGCTGGCGGCGCCGACGCTGGCGTTGGTGTTGCTGTGGCGCGGTCGTTCGCTGGTGGAGGGCCTGATGGCCGGCGTGGCCGCGACGATTGCCTTGGGGCTCGTGACCGGGCTGGTCGCGCCGAGTGCACTGCTCCGCGTGGATGCCGCCGCATTCGGCGCGAGGGGGCTGGTGAGCGACGGATTGAGTCGCGGTGTCGGGGTGAGCGTCTTCACGATGCTGCTGATGGCGCTGGTGGAGCCGCTCAAGCGGTCTGGCGTGATTGCGCGCGTCGCAGAGCCGCGCGGCGCCTCGTCGAGTGTCCGAGCTACCGAAGGATGGATTGTCGCGGTGGTGTCGGCGGCGGTGCTGCTCACCACGCACAGCGTGGTGGCCATCCTGAGCGTTGGCGATGTGGTCCGCGGCCGCGGCGCCGCGGCAGGCGTGGACGGCTATCGTCGCGCGAACCTGCTGGATCTCACCGTGTGCACCTGGCCGTTCCTGCTGCCGTGGTTCCTGCCGACGATTCTGGCGTCTGGCGTGACGCGCGATGCGGCGACCTATGGTATGCCGGCGATCGCGCCCTGGCGCGCCGGGATGTGGAACGGCTACGCCTGGGCGCTTGTCGCTATGGTCGCGTGGATGGTGCTGGCGGGGTACGGTCGCTCACTTCCCGAGCAGCGCGCTGAGCCGTGATGTCCCCGTCGCGTCCTTCGGCGGCGCGGCGCCCAACCACTCGAGGGCGGTCGGCACGACGTCAATCACGCGGCCAGTGGCGATGCGCCGGGGAGCCACGCCGGGTGCCCACAGACATAGCGCGGTGCGCATATCCGCATCGGTGCTGGTGAACCCGTGATGTCCCCCGACGAAGCGATCGTCGTCGAGGACTCTCCCGCGGGCGTCGGCGACGGCTCGCCAGCCTTCAGCCAGGTCCCAATAGAGATCGCCGCCTGCCGGCCCGCCGATCCCCAGCGAGTCGTTCGGCGTCGGCCGGTGTACGCCGCGCAGCACCGGCGCGCCGTTCGCATCGTGCAGGGCGAGTAGCGCCGCGGCCGCGCGATCGACAACCTCCGCCACGCTATCGGCGGGCACGGGCCCACCGCGCGACGTGGTATTCACATTGATCCAGTAGCCGGCTGGTGATGCGGCCAGCGATCGGCGCGGGTCGACGCGGCCGGTGGAATCGAGCACCACGAGTCCCGCGGCAGCAAGCGCCGCGTTGATGCGCAGCACCTTCCACGTGGCGCGCATCCCGTGGTCGCCGCTGACGATGACGGCGGTATTGCCGCGGGCGGCCGCCAACCGACGCAGCGCCGCCAGGTGCCGATCGGCCAGTCCCCACACCGCGGCACGCAGCGCGCGCGCGGCATTCACCCGTGCGGTGTCACGGGCCACTGGCGGCACCGGGAGGGCCTCGGCCCAGGTGTCGTGGTCCACGCCGTCGCCGACGCTCAGATACGTGAACAGTGCGTCCGGGCGTCGAGTCGTGAATGCCCACTCGGCGCCGGCAATCGACGATCGTACCGCCAGTTCGACCGATTCGAGATACCGCGCTTCCGCGACGCCGTCCCCACCGTCCCGATAGGTGCGTCCAAAGCGTCCGCGCGACCACGCGTATCCCGCGCCATTGCCGACGAAACCGCGCACCGCCGCGTCGTGTGCATCAGCCACATCGGCGCGATTGGCGCTGACGACGGCAATCTCGGGCTGAAAGAGGGTGAACCGCCGTCCGTCCGACGAGACCGCGAAGAGGCGCCACCGCACATAGCCGCGTCCTTCGGGGGCCGTGACTCGCACCGGCGCCGAGAAGTGCGCCGCCAGCGGTTGCGCGTTCGACGTGCT
>JANRJP010000067.1:0-50200 GCA_033763905.1 Gemmatimonadaceae bacterium | reverse complement strand
AGAGCGGGAGACGAGGCTCGAACTCGCGACATCCAGCTTGGAAGGCTGGCGCTCTACCAACTGAGCTACTCCCGCGGACCTGCTATCGAACCAGAATCACTACACAATGGTGGGAGAAGGATTCGAACCTTCGAAGGCGTGAGCCGGCAGATTTACAGTCTGCTCCCGTTGGCCGCTTGGGTATCCCACCAGGGTCTGCCTGCTCCCCCTGTCGCAACGGTAGAGCTGACGGCGAGAATCGAACTCGCAACCGCCTGATTACAAATCAGGTGCTCTGCCAATTGAGCTACGTCAGCGGGGACGTGCAGACCTACAAATCTAGAGACTCGACCGCAGGGGTCAACTGCGCCGCAGCGCCGCTAGCCCTTGAGCTTCCACCCGGTCTTGCCTGCCGCATCCTCGATCAGCACCCCGCGCGCGGTGATCTCGTCGCGAATGGCGTCGGCCGTGGCGAAATCCCGCGCCGCCCGAGCGGCCGCGCGCGCGGCAATGCGCTCCTCGACCCACGCCGCCAGTTCCTGATCGGCCGCCTTCGGCAAGGGAATGAGATCAAACACGCCGTTGAGCTTCTCGAACACCCGACGCCCCTCGGCGAGCGCGGCCGCGTCACTGTCGCCTTCGTCGAGCGCACGGTTGGCGGCGGTCACGAACGTATAGAACGCCGCCAAGGCCTGCGGCGCATTCAAATCGTCGCACAGCGCCGCCACCGCCGCCTGCTCGGCCTCGGACGCAGCCACCGCCAGCGACGGTGCAGCGCCCCGCGCCGTCGCGAGCCGCTCGGCCAAGGCGCCAACGCGACGGACCGCCGCCGTTGCGGCGTCGAGCGCCTCGGGGACCAGATTGAGCTGCTGCCGATAGTGCGTCGTGAACACGAAGTGCCGCACCGCCGCCGGGTCCATGCCCTCGGCACGCAGATCCTGCACCGTGAAGGTGTTGCCGACGCGCTTGGCCATCTTGGCGCCGTCGGTGAGCAGGAACTCCCCGTGGCACCAGAAGCGCGAAAACTCCTTCCCCGTCGCCGCTTCACTCTGCGCGATCTCGTCTTCGTGGTGCGGGAAGACGAGGTCCACACCACCGCAGTGCAGGTCGAGGGTCTCGCCGAGAATGCTCATCGCCATCGCCGAGCATTCGAGGTGCCAGCCGGGCCGTCCCCGGCCCCAGGGAGAATCCCACGCCGCGCCGCAGGCTTCGTCTTCGGGCTTGGCCGCCTTCCACAGGGCAAAATCCTGTGCGTTCTCCTTCGCGTAGTCGTCCTGCGCGACGCGCGCGCCGGACCGGATCTCGCGCGTATCGAGACGCGACAGGCGACCGTACCCGGGGAACTTGCCGATCGCGAAGTACACCGTGCCGTCGTCCGCGAGGTACGCCACGCCCTTCGCCATGAGCGTCTCGACGAGCGCGATCTGCTCGGCGATGAACTCGGTGGCCTTGGGATAATGCTCGGCGTCTTCGATGCGCAACCAGCGGCGGTCGGAATGGAAGACCTCCGTGACCGGCTCGGTGATCTCGCGAATCGTCTTCTGCTGTGCGACCGCGCGCTTGATGATCTTGTCGTCGACATCGGTCAGGTTCATCACCTGCACGACGCGCCAACCGGCAAGGCGAAGCACCCGCCGCATCAGGTCCTCGAAGAGGAAGGTGCGGAAGTTGCCAAGGTGGGCCGGGTTGTAGACGGTGGGCCCGCACGTGTACATCCGCACCGTCTCGCCGTCACTGGGCGCGAACGGCTCGATGGTGCGGGACATCGTGTTGAAGAGGCGGAGTTGTGGCGTCACGATCCCGAAATCTCGCCGGTCGACGTCACGCGTGCCATACGTCGGCGCGGCTCAGGTCACGCGGATCCAGAGGTCGGTCACGAGCGGCGCCGTGCGGAAAATGGCGACCACGACCAGCGCCGCCGCCACGCATCCGGCACCGGCAAAGCTGGCCACCACTCGGCCCCGGCGACGCTGCACCACCGCCGCCGAGGCGGCGAAGCAGGCCGCGGCCACCGCGGCGGCGACACCGAGCGATCCGACGGGGGCGGCCCAGCGGGAAAGCGGAGCCCCGAGCAGCGTCGCGACCCGTCCCACCGCGTCGACCGGGACCAGCACGAGCAGCATCAACTCGCCAATGGTCGACGGGAGTGGCTGCCACCACGCCGCCGCCGTCCGTGCCACCGCGTCGAGCACGGCCGCGGCGAGCCCTGTCGCCCACAGGGTGATCGCCGTGTCGTCGGCATCGGATGTGGTGGTCGCTGCCGGCCACGCGAGCCAGCCCACGAGGACCGCCGGCACCGAGGGGATCAACGCGACCAGCACCAGCAGTCCGCTGAGGCTGCCCTGCATCAGCGGCAAAGCGCTCACGCGGAGCTCCAGTGCCGGCAAGACGCGCAACAGCAGCAGGCCGGCCGACATCAGGTGCACGACCAGGGCGATCGACACCGCCCGACGAAGACGAGTATCCATCAGGCGACCTCCTGGGCGGCCGAGTCGGGCGTGCTCGATGCGGTGATGGCCGCCAGATAGCGGGCTTCGAGATCGTCGGTCTCCACTCGGCTCGCCAACGGCGCCACACCCGCGGCGCGAACGGTGGCGAGCACGGATTCAGGCGAACGGCCGTCCAACGGCACGCACAGCGTGCCGCGATGCACCCAGGGGCGGAGGTCCGCGAGCAGCTGCGCAGCCGCTGCCGGCTCAGGGACCTCGAGCGCGAGCCAGCGGGCCCAGGTGAGCGTGCGAGGATCGACTTCGTGAATGAAGCGTCCGTCCTGCTGGACGATGACGCGATCGGCGACCTGCTCGAGTGCCGCCACGTCGTGCGTCGAGAGCACAACGGAGCAGCCGTCTCGCACCAGGCGGCGGAGCAATTCGCAGACGACTCGGCGCGTCACGGGATCGAGGCCGGCCAGTGTTTCGTCGAGGAGCAGCAGCTTGGGTCGACCGGCCAGCGCTTGCGCGAGCCCCAGCCGTTGCGTCATCCCGCGGGAGAGCTCGCCGACGCGCTTGTCGGCGTGCGGCGCGAGTGCCACGGCCTCAAGCACGTGGCTCGCCGCCGCCCCTCGCTCGGCGGGCGGCACGTCGTGCAGCGCCGCGTAGTACTCGACCGCTTCGCGCACGGTGAAGAACGCGTAGTACGCCGGCGAATCGGCGACGAACGCGACGCTGCGTGGCAGGCGCCGAGGCAGCACGCGGCCGAACCACGCCACCTCACCGCGATCGGGCCGCAGGAGCCCGGCGGCACAGCGCAGGAGCGTCGTCTTGCCGGCGCCATTGGGACCGAGCAGCCCCACGAAGGAACCGGGAGCCAAGGTGAGCGAGATGCCTTGCAGCGCCGGCGGCCGTCCGCGCGCGGCGGCGCCGGGATACGTGCGCACGACGTCACGCAGTTCGAGTGTGTGGGTCATCCGTTCCACCTCCCGGACGCGATGCGAAGTTCGAGGACGAAGGCCGCGGCCATTGGCAGCAGCACGGCGCCTGCGGCGACGATGGTGAGATTCGCCACCGGCAGCGGCGCTCCCGCGACCACCGCGGACGCCACGGCAGACACGTGGTGCGTCAGCGGGAGCGCGCTCCACAGTTGACGGGTGAGCTCGGCGAGGGGTGCGGGCAGTGACTGCAGCGGGAGCGAGGCAGGCGCCAGCGCCCCCACCGTCGCCAACGGGAACAGCAGGGCCGCATTCGCTTTGCCGGTGACGATCGCGCCGAGTGTGGCGCCGAGCGCGGCCCACGCGCTGGCGAGGGCGATGAAGAGTGCGCCGAGGAGTGCCGCGTCGGCCGCGCTGAGCTGACGCAGCGCCGGCCACGTCAGCGCGATCGCAAGGCCGGCCGACGGCGTGGCGGCGAGCAGCACGCCCGCCACGGTGCCGAGCACGATCGTAAGGCTCGACGCGCCCGCGAGCAGATCAAGTTGGAGCGCGCCGCGTTCGAGATCATCGCCGATGCGGCCGGTGACCAGCGCCGACACGACGAGTACCAGCAGGAACGCGCCGACGTTGATGGCCGCCAGTGGTTGCTCGCGCGTGGCGCCGACGCCGAGCACGCCGACGCCGGTGAGCAGCGCGCCCCACCAGATGAGGCGACCGCGCCGTTGGCCGACCAGCTCGCGGTGCATCACCGCGGCGATCCGTCGGACGTGGCTCATTGGCGTAGCGCGTCCATCGCACGTCGGACGTCGACCCGGCGGCCTGCACCGACGACGGTGCGTGTCGTCTGCGCGCGATCAATCGTGACGAGTGTCGGCACGTACTGCACGAGCAGCGCGCGCCGCATCGCGCGGGCGGTGTCGGCGATCACCGGGGCGAGCAGTCGCGTGCGGCTGCGCCAGGACTCGGCGACGTCGAGCGGATCGAGACTGACGATCACGAGGGGGACTCCGAGGGCGAGGCGGAGGGAATCGGTATAGCGACTGAGACCAGCGCAGTGCGGGCACGTGGCCGCGACGAACAAGTATGCGGCCGGTGCGCGGGGCTGTCGAAGCGTGGGCGCTGCGGTGGTACGATGCAGCGGCAATTGTGCGGGGTCGAGGCGGCGTGGCGGGTCGGCGTCCGGCCGACCCGCGACCACCGTGCTCCCCACGAGGGAGAGCACGAGGGCCGCGAGTGCGACGCGGAGCATCACCAGCCCACCTTGCACATCCCGAGGCGGATCAGGTAGCAGTAGCCGCGGATCGAGATGAGGTAGAAGTCGTTCTTGGGGAACTCGCGGTCGCAGGAGTTGACCGCCTGATCGACGCAGGGATCGGCGGCGGCGGGGGCCGGGGCGACGGCGGCCGCGGCGAGCGCGGCGGCGAAGGCAAAGCGCTTGATCTGCATAGGAAACTCCGAGTGGAGGATTGGGCAGGAACCGCGCGAGGGAGTCAGAGCTTGCAGGCCGCCAAGCCGTAGAGAAAACACCAGCCGCGGAGCGAGAGGCCGAGGCCTCCCCCTTTGTCGGGAAACTCGGCGGTGCATTCGGCGATGACGGTCTCGGTGCAGGCGTCGGCGCGCGCGGTCGTCGGCGAAACCGCAGCCGTCACGACGACACAGAGCGCGAGGAGCGAGGGGCGGATGCTGCGCATAGGGGGTCTCCGGTGAAGGATCCGATGCCGATGGCGGGACCGCCCCGCCGCGTGCACGGGGATACTCGCGTCAGCGCGTCACGCCAACATCATCCGAACGCCGCGAACAGGAGCTTTCGAATGCAGAACGGCGCACCGCAGCCGAAGCTGCGATGCGCCGTCTCCGGCGCGCCGGCCGCCAGTCGGCGGCAGGTCGCACGTCGCGCTTAGCGCGGCCGCGTCGTGTGGAAGCGCTCGATCGCGTCCGCCACGTTGTCGCCGCCGAAGCGCACTGGATCGGTGGCCGGCAGTCCCGTTTCATCCTGCGCACGGGCGATGGCGGCCCGCGCGTCCGCCTCGGAGAGATCGAACGTGTTCAGGCAGATACCGATCACCGGCGCCGGTCGCAGGTGCTTCACGACATCCTCGTGCATCCGCACCAGCTCCTTGAGCGGCGGAATCTTCACCCACGGGTTGTTGTCGATCGACGTCCGGCTCGGCTGATGGCACAGGATGAACGCGTGCGGCAGCGAGCCGTGAATCAGGCCGAAGGTCACGCCGCTATAGCCCGGGTGAATGATCGAGCCTTGGCCCTCGACGAGCACGATGTCGCCCGCCGCCGCCGCATCGAGCGTCAGTCGCTCGGCGGCGCCGCCGACAAAGTCCGCGATCACGGCATCGACCGCGATGCCCCAGCCTTCGATGAGCACGCCGGTCTGCCCGGTGCCCGCGAACGCCACCGAGCGTCCGCGCCGCTTGAGGATGTTCCGGAGCTCGAGCTGGCTGGTCATCTTGCCCATATTGCAATCGCTGCCGACGGTCAGGATGACCGTGCTGGCAACCTCTCGCACGCGGCCCGTCGACACCGGCAGGTCGGCAGGCGGCTTCCGAAGGTCGCGGATGACGGTGCCGTGCGTGGCGGCGAGCGCGGCGAACTCGGGGTCGTCGCTGATGAAGAAGTGGAGGCCACTCCAGATCTCCATCTTCCGCTCGATGGCTTCGCGAATCCATCCGCGCCACGAGGGAGGCAGGCCCCCGCCCTGCGGCGCAATACCGATCAACAGCGCGTTCGCGCCGGCGGCAAGCCCGTCCGCGAAGCTGTGCACGACGGGAATGTCGCCACCGTAGCCGAGGACCTCGCCTGCCGTCTTCTGCTGGCAGGTCGTGTCGAGCACGGCCGCGACGCGCTCCGGCGTGAAGCGGATCGCACCATTGGCGGTCTTGGAGCTGATCGGACCGAACTTGCCGTCGCAGACGGCGAGGAACTTGAGACTCATTCGTGGCACGCGCGAGGCTGGCGCCGCGCCCCGGTTCGGCGGGACACGGGTCGGCCGCTCCGTGCGGCCGAGATGACCTGAAGCTAACCTCAGGTATGCGATTCGCCGCGTGCCTTGCCATTGGCGGCCTGCTCGGGGCCGCCTCCCTTGCGGCGCAGTCCCCACGCCCGTTTCCCGAGCCGTGGGCGGGTGTGTGGACCGGCGTCCTGACCACCGTCGCCCCGCCGGACCGTGAACGCAACCGGATCCCGCTGACCCTGACGATCGCTCCGGACACGCTGCCCGGGCGCTGGATCTGGCGCACGGTGTTCAACGCCGACACGGTGCGCGGGCTCCGCGACTACCGGCTGCTGGTGCGCGATGCGGTCGCCGGCCGGTACGCGACGGACGAAGGCAACGGCGTCATTCTCGAAGAGACCCTGGTGGACGGCGCCCTCATCAGCGTGTTTCGCGTCGGCGAGCAGGTGCTCGAGAGCCGCTACACGCTGCGCGGGGACACCCTCACCCACGACATCGTGTGGTGGAAGTCGACGCCTACGGCCACGGTCCGCGGACAAGGCGCGAACGCCGAGCAAGGCGCCGAGATCACGAGCCACGCGATCGCCGGCCGACAGCGCGCCGTGCTTACCCGTCGACGTACTCCCTGACGATATTCCCGCGAATGGCTGCCACCGGACTCCTCGCCCTCATCGACGACATCACGTCGATCCTCGATGACATCGCGCTGCTCACCCGCGTTGCGGCCAAGAAGACCTCGGGGGTGATCGGCGACGATCTGGCGCTCAACGCCGATCAGGTCACGGGGATGTCCGCCGACCGCGAGTTGCCGGTCGTGTGGGCGGTGGCCAAGGGCGCACTGCTCAACAAGGTCATTCTGGTCCCGACGGCGCTGCTGATCTCGGCGTTCGTGCCTGCACTGGTGCAGCCGCTACTGATGATCGGCGGCGTCTTCCTGTGCTTCGAGGGCTTCGAGAAGGTCTGGAGCGCGGTGTTCCCGTCGGAAGACGCCGACGCCGATGCCGACCAGTCGCCGGCGGACCCGATCGCGTTCGAGAAGGCGCGAGTGCGCGGGGCGATTCGCACGGACTTCATCCTCTCGGCCGAAATCGTCGTGATCGCACTCGGCACGATGTCGACCCAACCCATTCTCTTCCAGGTGCTGGCGCTCAGCGCCGTTGGCATTGGTGTCACCGCCCTCGTCTATGGTCTTGTCGCCGGCCTGGTGCGGCTCGATGACATCGGCCTGCGGTGGCTCAAGGGCGATCGGAGTGCCACGACCAAGCGCCGACTGGGCGTGTGGATTCTGCGCGGCACGCCGTACCTGATGCGGGGGCTGTCGATCGCGGGCACCACGGCGATGTTCCTCGTCGGCGGCAGCATCGTGCTGCACGGGATTCCGGCCCTGCATCACCCGCTGGAACTGCTCCACGACTGGGCGGCCGCCGTCGGCGCGTGGCTGCCCGGCATCGCAAGTACTGTGGCCGACGGCATTGCGGGGATCGCGATCGGCGGTGTCATTGCCGGCCTCGTGCATCTCGCGGCCAAAGCCAAGCGGCCGAACGCAGTGGACGCGCCCGGCCGCTCGTAGTTCCGATGGGGCGGCGGTCCGCCGCACCGGTTACGGCTTGAGCTTCTCGATTTCCGCGACGAGTTGCTCTTCGGTCTTCACCGGCGTGGACACCGGGGCTGACACCTCACCCGCGCCGAGAGCCTTGGGCTCCGGCGCAGGCGCCGGAAGCATCCCCATCGACTGCTTCAGCGCCATCAGACGCGCCTCGGCGCCTGCGGCCCCCGCCCCGAGTTCGAGCGACTTGAAGTCCTTGAGCAAGCGGTCGCCCGAGAAATCCTCGTCGATCTCGGCCGAGGCTTTGATCTGGCGCTCGTTCTGCTCGATCTTCTCTTCCATTCGCGCAAAGGCCTCGAAGGCGCTCTTCTCGGAAAGCCCCGACATCGTCTCGGCGATCCGCTTCTGCGCGTCGGCACGGCGCTGACGGGCGAGCAGCAGGTTCTTCTTGCGCTTCGCCTCTTCGATCTTGTCGTTGAGGTCGCGCAACGAGGCCTTGAGCTTTTCGGTCTCGAGGCGGTGCTGCTGCCACGTGGCTTCGAGGGCCTGCGCGTGGGAGGCGTGCTCGCTCTGGCGCACGAGGGCCTGCCGCGCGAGGTCATCGCGCCCCTGCTGGACGGCGAGCATCGCGCGCTGCTCCCAATCCTGCGCCTGCTTGAACTCGGCGCGGGCCTGGTCTTCGAGGCGCTTTTCGTCGGCGATCGCTGAGGCCACCTGCTGCTTGGCCTTCACCAGCTGATCGCGCATATCGACGATGATCTGGTTCAGCATCTTCTCGGGGTTTTCCGCCGAGGAGATGAGGTCATTGACGTTCGACTTGAGGAGCGTCGCGAGTCGGTCGAAGATGCCCATCGGTCAGCGGGCTCCACGGAAAGAGGCGAGTTCCCGCACGTGAGCGACGAGTGCGAGGGTGATGGCTTCGTACGCGGCGCGGAACTCCTCGAAATCGAGGTGGCCGAGTTCGAGGGCTTCAGTGATGACGACCGTGCCCCCGGCGATGCCGTACGAGCCGTGCACGAGGTCGGAGGCGTTCCACTCGAGGAGCTTGCGGCTCATCGAGGCGATGTCGGCCGGATCGGCGGGAAGATCCATCACCTTGACCCGGAGCAGCACGACGGGCGGCGAATGATGGACGACCACATCGAGCTCGAGCCCGCCCGCCGGCCGCACGGCCCAGAGGCCGTCGCCGACCTCGCGGTACGTCGCGCCGTCGGTCGCCAGGCGATCGAGAAAGCCTACCAGTTCTTCACGAGACAGCATTTCGATACTCGGTGAGAGACTTGGGTGGCCTACGGACAGTCTGCCGGGCGTGTTTCAACGACACACGCCGACCCGGTCGGATTATGTCGCGTGCACCCGTTGGCGGGTAGTCGTCCGTTCAGCTTCGCTTGATCTGGACCAGCCGTTCCTTGGCCAGCCGGCGGCCCGTCGGGGTCGCGGCAAGCCCACCACCGGCCGTCTCGCGGTACCGGACATCCATTTCGCGACCGATCTCCCCCATCACGTCGGTGACCTCGTCGGCGGGGATCGCGAACTCGATGCCCGCCATCGCCATTTCGATGGCGGCAAGGGCAATCGCGGCGCCGGTGGCGTTGCGGAACACGCACGGCAGCTCGACGAGCCCACCCAGCGGATCACAGACCAGCCCCAAGGTGCCCTGTTGGGCGAGGGCGGTGGCGTGATACGCCTGCCGGGGCGTCCCGCCCAGCATCTGCACCGCGGCACCGGCGGCCATCGCCGCCGCCGCGCCCGTCTCGGCCTGGCATCCACCCTCGGCACCGCTCAGCGACGCGCGCTCGGCAATCACCGCGCCGATCAATCCCGCGGTGGCCAAGGCATCGACGACGCGGTCTTCCGCAATGCCGCGCGCGTCGGCAAGTCCGGTGAGCACGCCCGGCAGCACGCCGGCACCGCCCGCGGTGGGCGCCGCGACGATCACGCCCATCGCGGCGTTGATCTCCTGCACCGCGAGCGCGCGGGCCAGCACGTCACGAAATGGCGTACCCGCGAGCGGACCCGCCGCGTGCGTGTTGAGCTTGGCGGCGTCGCCACCGACCAGGCCGGAATTGGAGCGGTGCTCGCCGGTCATCCCCTGCGCGATCGCGTCGCGCATCACGTGCAATGCGCGGCGAAGCGCGTCGCGGATCTCGTCCACCGGGCGACCTTGATCCTTGGCCTCGGCGGCGAGGGCCACCGCCGCCAGGGTCGTCTCCTGCGCCTCGGCAGCGCGCACGGCATCGAGCAGACTGGTGAACATCAGGCACTCACCTTGTCGAGACGGAACGCCCACTTCACCCACGAGAGATCGCGAATCGCGTCTCGCACGTAGAGGCCCGGCTGCTCATCGACTTCGATCACCATGAACGCGTCTCCGCCGCGTTCCTTCCGCGTGAGTCGCAGCGTGGCAATGTTGATGTCGTTGTCGGCCAGCATCCCGGCGATGCGCGCGATGGAGCCCTTCACGTCTTCGGCCACCAGCACGATGGTGTGGCTGCTCCCGGTGATCTCCACCGGATAGCCGTCGATGTCGGTCACCAGCACTCGGCCCGCGCCGAGCGAGGCCCCGACCATCACGCTTTCGCGATCGCCGCGCGTGACGGTGATGCGCACGGTGTTGGGATGCACCGCAGGCTCTTCGCCGAGCGTGGTCTTCTCGAACCGGTAGTCGAGCCCCTCCCGCTCGGCGATGCCAACCGCGTCACGGATCCGCTCGTCGTCGGGACGGAAGCCCATCAGACCGCCAACGATTGCCTTGTCGGTGCCGTGGCCTTCCCCCGTGCGGGCGAAGGAGCCGTGCAGCTCGATGTGGGCCTTGTCGGGCGTCCCGCCGACGAGACAGCGGGCCAACAGCCCCAGTCGACAGGCCCCCGCCGTGTGCGACGACGAGGGTCCCACCATCACGGGGCCGATGATGTCGAGAAGAGAGACCATCTGGAGAAGCTACCGCCGAAGGAGGGGGGCCAGATAGCGCCCGGTATGGCTGGCGGCGACCTGCACGACATCCTCGGGTGTCCCCTGCGCGACGATCGTCCCGCCGCGGGTACCACCCTCCGGCCCGAGATCCACGAGCCAATCGGCGGTCTTGATGACGTCGAGGTTGTGCTCGATGACGAGCACGGTGTTACCGCGGTCCACGAGGCGGTGCAGCACATCGAGCAACAGCCGCACGTCCTCGAAGTGCAAGCCGGTGGTCGGCTCGTCGAGGATGTACAACGTGCGGCCGGTATCGCGCTTGCTCAACTCCGTCGCGAGCTTCACGCGCTGCGCTTCGCCGCCAGAGAGCGTCGTGGCGCTCTGGCCGAGATGGATGTAGCCGAGGCCGACATCACGAAGCGTCTCGAGCTTCTGCGCAATGCGCGGCTGGTTCTCGAAGAACGTGCACCCTTCCTCCACGGTCAGGTCGAGCACCTCGGCGATCGTCATCCCGCGGAAACGGACCTCGAGCGTCTCCCGGTTGAATCGCTTGCCCTTGCAGACCTCGCAGGGCACGAAGACGTCCGGCAGGAAGTGCATCTCGATCTTGACGAGCCCATCGCCCTCGCAGGCCTCGCAACGTCCGCCCTTCACGTTGAACGAGAAGCGGCCCGGCCCGTAGCCGCGGATCTTGGCTTCGGGCATCTCGGCGAAGAGTTCGCGGATCGGGGTGAACACGCCGGTGTACGTCGCGGGATTCGAGCGCGGCGTGCGGCCGATCGGCGACTGATCGACGTCGATCACCTTGTCGAGATGCTGCAGTCCGAGCACCCGGGTGTGTCGCCCGGGCAGTACGCGCGCCCGGTAGAAGTGCCGCGCGAGCGAGCGATGCAGAATGTCCTCGACGAGCGTCGACTTGCCGGAGCCCGAGACGCCGGTGACCGCGACGAACAGGCCGAGCGGGATCTCGGCGTCGACCTTCTTGAGGTTGTGCTCGGCGGCCCCCTCGATGCGGATCACGCGCGAGGCTTCGCGCGGGCGCCGCTTGGCGGGCACGGCGATCTGCTTGGTGCCGGTGAGATACTGGCCGGTGAGGGACTTCGGGTTGGCCAGAATCTCCTGCAGCGTGCCCTCGGCGACGATCTCGCCGCCGTGCTTGCCAGCGCCAGGCCCCAGATCGATGACATGATCGGCTTCGCGAATCGTGTCTTCGTCGTGCTCGACGACGATCACCGTGTTGCCCAGATCTCGCAGCCGGCGCAGCGTCGTCAACAGCCGATCGTTGTCGCGCTGATGAAGACCGATGCTCGGCTCGTCGAGAATGTAGAGCACGCCGACGAGACCGGAACCGATCTGCGTGGCCAGACGGATGCGCTGCGCCTCACCGCCCGACAGCGACTCGGCCGATCGGTGCATCGTGAGATACTCGAGGCCGACATCGACGAGAAAGCGCAACCGCTCGCGCACTTCCTTGAGGATTGGGGCCGCGATTTCGGGGTCCAAGCCCGGCTTGCCCGGCGCGCGAATCGGGACCGACTC
Source organism: Gemmatimonadaceae bacterium (assembly GCA_033763905.1). Taxonomy (GTDB): domain Bacteria; phylum Gemmatimonadota; class Gemmatimonadetes; order Gemmatimonadales; family Gemmatimonadaceae; genus JAJTHG01. The sequence continues at coordinate 37,891 of JANRJP010000067.1, read as the reverse complement.
CGCGAAGGCCAGCGCGTCAGCGACCGACAACTCGGTGAGGGCTCCGATGTCGAGTCCGTGCACGGTGACGGCCAAGGACTCGGGCTTGAGCCGCTTGCCGTGGCAGGCCGGGCACGGAGCGGCGACCATATACTGCTCCAGCTCCATCCGCACCGCGTCGGACTCGGTCTCCTCGTAGCGGCGCTGGATGTTCTTGAGGATGCCCTCCCACGTGCTCGGCTCTCCCTTCTTGGCGGGCAGTCCGTTCAGCAGCGCGTCCTGCACTTTCGTCGGCAGTTTGCCCCACCCGACGTTCAGCTCGAACTTGAGCGCCTTGGCCAGCCCGGGCAGAATCGTGCGCCGCAGGTAGCCGTCGGGTTCGCCCCAGGGGAGCACCACGCCTTCGAGAATGGAGATGCTCGGGTCGCCCAGAATGAGGTCGGCGGCGACTTCCTTGCGGAGGCCGAGTCCACTGCACACCGTGCACGCGCCGAACGGCGAGTTGAACGAGAAGTGGCGCGGCTCGAGTTCAGGCATCGACGTGCCGCAGGTGGCACAGCCGAAGCGCTCGCTGAAGATGCGGTGTTCCGGCTCGGCCCCATCGTGACGGACGACCTCCACCACACCGTCGGCGAGCTTGAGCGCCGTTTCGAGCGAATCGGCGAGCCGGCCGCGGTCTTCGAGCTTCACGACGACGCGATCGACCACCACCGACACATCGTGGTTCTGTCGGCGGTTGAGCGTCGGCGGCGTCGCGAGCTCGACCAACGTGCCATCGACGTAGGCGCGCACGAATCCCTGCTTCCTGACTTGCTCGAACAGGTCGCGGAACTCGCCCTTTCGGCCGCGCACGACCGGGGCCAGGATCTCCAGCCGCGTCCCCGAGGGCCACGACAGCACCACATCCGCAATCTGCCCCGCCGTCATCCGCTCGACCGGCCGCCCGCAGGTGGGACAATGCGGAGTGCCTGCGCGGGCATAGAGGAGGCGCAGGTAGTCGTAGATCTCGGTGACGGTGCCGACCGTGGATCGCGGGTTGTGTCCCGCGCTCTTCTGTTCGATCGAGATCGCGGGCGACAACCCTTCGATCGAATCGACGTCGGGCTTTTCCATCAGGCCGAGGAACTGCCGCGCGTACGCCGAGAGCGACTCGACGTAGCGCCGCTGGCCTTCGGCGTAGATGGTATCGAACGCGAGCGAGGACTTGCCGCTGCCGGAGAGGCCCGTGATGACGGTCAGGCGGTCACGCGGAATCGTGACGTCCACGTTCCGGAGGTTGTGCTCACGCGCCCCGCGGACGATCAGAAAGTCTTCAGCCATAGCCTTCTAAGGTGCGGGGGCCGAGGCCCGCCTTCAAGTCGCGGGGTCCGGAATGTGCGAATCGTCACACGGGCGGTACCCCGCCATTCGCAGAGTGCCGATGCGACGCGCGGCGCGATAGGTTGAAAAGTTGCCTGCGCCCGTGCGGTTCCCTCCCCCCTCCGCGCCGACCTGATGCCGACCGCCGACGCCCTCGTCGTGATGACCACCTTGTCGACCGCCGACGAAGCGGTGACCCTGATTCGGGCGTTGCTCGACCGCCGGCTCATTGCCTGCGGCACGCTGCTCCCGGGCGTCCGGTCCCTGTATCGCTGGGACGACCGCCTGGCCGACGAGCAGGAGGTGCTGGTCCTGCTCAAGTCGCAGTCGACCCGTTTGGAGGAACTGCAGGCGGCCTTCGACGAGCTGCACCCGTACAAGGTGCCGGAGTTGCTGGCGCTGCCCGTCCGCGCGGGGAATGCGCCCTATCTCGAGTGGCTGGTCCGCGAGACCACCAGCGCGGCGGTCTGACCCGAATGAGTCGACGAGGCATAGCGGCGGCAGTGATCCTGCTGCTCTGGGGCGGTGGCATCGGTGCACTGGCCCAGCGGGAGCTCTTCAAGGGGCAGACCGAGACCTTCGCCGAACTGGCGCTACGTGTCCAGCCCGAGACCTTCTACTACTTGGTGGAGCAGGGCGGACAAGTCGTCGGCTACGCCAGCTCGTCGATCGACACGACGCGTCGCGCCTTTCTGGTGCGCGACGAGATGGCTGCCGATATGAACGTCGGCGGGACGACCCATCGCATCATCGCGGCCTCGCGCGTCCGGCTGACGCGCGGGTTCGCGCTCAGCGACTTCGATGTCACCGTGTCGGCCGACAGCGCGCCACTGCGCATCGTGGGCCGCGCCGACGGCGACTCGGCGGTGGAATTCACGGTGACCGGCCCGAGCAATGATCCCACGCCGCAACGGATGGCCGTCCGCGGTCCGATTCTGCTGCCCACGCTGGTGCCCTTGGCGGTGACGCTCGGCGCCGAGCCGAAAGTGGGGCGCAAGGCGTCGGTGCCCGTGTTCGACCCGAACACGATGGCGACGCGCAACGTCAGTATGGAGATCAAGGCCGAGTCGCTGTTCACGGTGAGCGACTCGGCAAAGTTCGACAGCACGGCGGGCCGCTGGGTCGTCGCGCACACCGACACGGTGCGTGCGTGGCGGCTGGGCGCGGCCGATGACCCGACGAACGATCGGCTCGGCGGGTGGGTCGATGAACGCGGACGTCTGGTGGAATCGCGGCAGCCGGGTGGACTCGTGCTGCGGCGTGCCGCCTATGAAGTGGCATTCGAGAACTGGCGACTGATCCGGCGGGACGCGCCCTCGGCGGATGACACGCGCGACGTGCTGGAGACGACGGCCGTCGCGGCCGGCGTCGCCTGGGACAAGCCCCTCGACCGCCTGCGCGTCCGACTGCGCAACGTCGCGCTCGAGGACTTCGATCTGGACGGCGGACGGCAGCTCCTGCGCGGTGACACCCTGCTCATTGCGCGTGAGCCGGCGGATTCGATGATCGCCGGCTACGAGCGTCAGCCCGACGGCGGGGCACTCAAGCAGCGCTTCCGCCGCGATCTGGCGGCCGAGCCGCTCCTGCAGGTCGACAACGCGCTGATCGACGAAGCCACGCGTCGCATCGTCGGCGGCGAGAAGGACCCGCGGGTGGCGGCCGAGAAGCTCAACCGCTGGGTGTACGAGAACGTCAAGAAGGAGTACGTGATCGGGGTCCCCGATGCGCTGCAGGTCCTCAAGTCGCGCAAGGGCGATTGCAACGAACACACGCAACTGTATCTCGCGATGGCCCGCACGGCGGGCATTCCTGCGCGGGCCGCGGCGGGGCTCGCGTACGTCAATGGCCGCTTCTTCTATCACGCGTGGCCGGAAGTCTGGCTCGGACGTTGGGTCGCGGTCGACCCGACGTTCGGCCAGTTCCCGGCCGATGCGGCACACTTGCGCTTCACGATTGGCGGGCTCGCGCGGCAGGCGCTGCTCGTGCAGTTGATCGGCACCATCGGAATGGACGTGCTCGACGCCGTTCCGGCCACCATGGGTTCGCGATGATCAAGCTGACGAAACTCACCAAGCGGTACGGCGACTTCACCGCCGTCAACGCGATCGACCTCACGGTGCCGCCGGGCGAGCTGTTCGGCTTTCTCGGGCCTAATGGGGCGGGCAAGACGACGACGCTCCGCCTGATCGCGGGCATCCTGCAGCCGACCAGCGGCAGCGTGCACATCGGCGGGGTGGACCTCCACGCCGACCCGCGCAAAGCGAAGGCCAAGCTGGGCTTCATCCCCGACCGCCCCTTCATTTACGAGAAGCTCACCGGCTCGGAATTCCTGCGGTTCGTCGCCGGCCTCTACGGACAGGATGGCACGCAGATCGAGCATCGCGGCCGCGAGTTGATGGCGCTCTTCGACCTCGAAGAGTGGCGGGACGAGCTCGTCGAGAGCTACAGCCACGGCATGCGCCAGAAGCTGATCATCGCGAGTGCGTTCATTCATCGCCCCGAAGTGATCGTGGTCGATGAACCGCACGTCGGGCTCGACCCGAAGTCGATGAAGATCCTGCGTGAGCTCTTCCGCGAGTACGTCAACCGCGGACACACGATCATGATGTCAACGCACACGCTCGAGGTCGCGGAGACGATGTGCGACCGCATCGGCATCATCGCCGGCGGGGTCATTGCCGCCTGCGGCACGATGAGCGACCTGCGCGCCGGCGCGGCCGAGGGCGGCTCGCTGGAACAGATCTTCCTCAAGATGACTGGCGAGAACGCGGCCCGCGAACTCGTGGACGTGCTCGATGTCTGAAGTGCTCCCCGATCCGACGCTCCTGCACCTGGTCGGGCCCAAGATCCTGACCGCGCGCGCCCGCGCCGCATCGAAGGAACGCGGCAAGGGCGCGCGGATTGCCGTGCTGCTGACGTTCGGCGCGCTGTTCTGGGCGTTCATCTTCGGCGTGCTGTACCGCCTGCTCACCTACTTCCGGGGCGTCGAGGAAATCGGCCCGCTCCTGGCCGGCAAGCTGCTGGGCCTGGTGCTGTTGTCGTTCGTATCGATTCTGCTGCTGTCGAACGTCATCACGGCACTTTCAGGATTCTTCCTCGCGAAGGATCTCGATATGCTCGTGGCCGCACCGCTCGACTGGCTCAAGTTGTACGGCGCCAAACTGCTCGAGACCGTGGTCGCCTCGAGTTGGATGGTGGTGCTGATGGCCGTCCCGATGTTCGCGGCCTACGGCCTCGCGTATGAAGGCGGCGTGCTGTTCGCGGTGCTCGCCGTGCTGCTGTTCATCCCGTTTCTGATGATTCCCGCCGTGATCGGGAGCGGGGCTACGCTGCTGCTGGTGAACATTTTTCCCGCGCGGCGCACGCGCGACATTCTGAGCGTCATCGCGGTGCTGGCCGCTGGCGGCGTGGTGGTGCTCTTCCGGCTGCTGCGCCCCGAGAAGCTCGCGCGACCGGAAGGGTTCCGTTCGCTGCTCGACTTCGTCGCCGTGCTCCGCACGCCGACGTCGCCGTTTCTCCCGAGCGAGTGGCTGTCGAAGAGCGTGATGGGCTTCTTGGCCGGTACGCTGGACTATCTGCCGGTGTACCTGCTCTGGACGACCGGGGCGGCGGCCGTGGTGCTCGGTGCGATGCTGCATCGGCGACTCTACTTCACGGGATTCACCAAGGCCCAGGAGGGCGCGCAGAAGTGGGCGAAGGCCGGCGCCTTCGCCGGTCTGGGCCGCACGCTGCTGGCGCCCTTCGGCGTCCTGCGGCGCGAGTTGCTGCTCAAGGAACTGCGCTTGTTCTTCCGCGACTCGACGCAGTGGTCGCAGCTGATTCTGCTCGGCGTGCTGGTCGTCGTGTACGTGTTCAACATCAAGTTCCTCCCGCTGACCGGTGAGGGCGTGACGTTCTTCCTGCGGAACATCGTGCCCTTCCTGAACCTGGTGCTGGCCGGCTTCGTGCTCGCATCGATCGCGGCGCGCTTCCTGTTTCCCGGCGTGTCGCTCGAAGGCCGTACGCTGTGGCTGCTGCGCTCCAGCCCGATGGAGATGCGCGCCTTGCTGTGGGCCAAGTTCTGGGTGGGCACGGCACCGCTGCTGCTGCTGGCGGTGGGCATCGTTGGCGTGACCGATTGGTTGCTCAAGGTCACCCCATTCATGTTCGCCGTGTCGGTGGGCACGATCACGATGATGACCTTCGCCTTGGCTGGGCTCGCGATCGGTTTCGGCACGCTCTTTCCGCAGTTCGAAACCGAAAACGCCGCGCAGATCCCGACGTCGTTCGGCGGCTTGCTCTATATGATGACCGCCGTCGCGGTGATTGGTGGCGTCGTCATTCTCGAAGCGCGGCCCGTCTATCTGTGGCTGCAGGCGAAGGCGTTCGGCGGCACGGCGGCCACGTCCGAGCTTGTCATCGGCTTCGCCGCCGCCGCGCTGCTGTGTCTGGTCGCCACGGTGTTGCCGATCCGGATCGCGTTGTCACGCCTCGAGGCGGTGGAACGCTAGGAAACGACTACACGCGGAGCGCGTGCCCGCAGCTACTGCAGAAGCTCGCACCGGGCTCGACCACCAGCGCCTGACAGCTCGGGCACGCTTCCGCCACGTAGCGCCCGCAGGACGAACAGAACTCGGCGTCGTCCTCCGGACGAGGACCGCAGGACGGGCAAATCGGCGCGCGACGACGCGCGTCGCGGATCGCCAGTTCCGCGACATCCACGGTGCCATCGGGGAGCACCGGGACCGTCACGCCGTCCTGTTCCAGCGCCGACGCGGCACGTTGCACGTAGCGATCACGCAGCAGCGCGTAATCGCGCTCCGACAACTTGCCGGTCGCGCGATCGAACTCGATTTCGGCGAGCGCGGCGAATGGCGTTTCGGCCTCGACCGCTTCGCGCGGCGGCGCCGGAGGCACGGGGGTCGTCACCGGGGCGCGTCGCGTGAGCGGCCGGAGGACGAACCACAGAGTGATCACCGCCATCACGGCGGCAACGGTCACGAACGCGGCGTTCATCGTGCAGGAGTGCGCATACCGAAACTTCGCCGATTCATCGCGCCGGTGCCACCGCGTCGTCGCGCGCCCACGCAACCGTCGCGCGCACCGAGCGCCGCCACTCCTGCCGCGCCGTGCGAATCTCCGCGTCAGCCCCGGCGGGGGTAAAGCGCGTCATTGCCGTCGCCGCCGCAAACGCCGACGCATCGGCCCAGACACCGCCCGCGATGCCCGCGAGGCCGGCCGCGCCGAGCGCGGTGGTTTCGACATTCTCTGGGCGCTCGACCGGCACGCCGAGCAGATCCGCCTGCCGTTGCATCAGCCAGTTGTTGGCCGACGCGCCGCCGTCGACACGCAGGCGATCGAATGCCACGCCGCTCCGCGCTCGCATCAGGTCGAGCACGTCCGCGGTCCCGTGGCACATCGCCTCCAGCGCGGCGCGGACCAGATGTGCCGAGGTGGTGCCGCGCGTGAGTCCGGTGATGGTGCCGCGCGCGCGGGGCTCCCAATCGGGAGCCCCGAGCCCGGTGAGCGCAGGGACGAAGACCACCCCACCGGTGTCGCTGACGCTCGCAGCGATCGACTCGGTCTCCGCCGCCGTCGCGATCAGGCCGAGGCCGTCGCGGAGCCATTGCACGGCAGCGCCGGCGACGAAGATGGCGCCTTCGAGCGCATACACAGGCTGCCCTGCCGCGTCGCAGGCGATGGTGGTGAGCAATCCGCCGCCGCCGGCCGGCCGCGCCGTGCCGGTGTTGAGCAACAAAAATGCGCCCGTCCCATAGGTGTTCTTCGCCTCACCTGCGCGGAAGCACCCTTGCCCGAACAACGCGGCCTGCTGATCGCCCGCGACGCCGGTGATCGGCAGCGCGACACCGAGCCCTTCGCCGGTGGTGACGCCGAAGTTCCCCGACGACGCGCGCACCGCAGGAAGCATCGTCGCCGGCACACCGAAGAGCGTGCAGAGTTCCGTGCTCCATCCGTGCGTATCGATGTCGTACAGCATCGTGCGCGACGCATTGGTATGGTCGGTCACGTGTGACGCGCCGCCGGTCAGTCGCCAGATCAGCCAGCTGTCGACCGTGCCCGCCGCCAACTCGCCAGCCTCCGCGCGGCGACGCACGTCGGGGTCGCGGAGCAGCCACTCGAGCTTCGTCGCGCTGAAGTAGGGGTCAGTCACCAACCCCGTGCGACGGGCGATCCGCTCGGCGTCACTGGCCAGTGCCGCGCAGCGCTCGCTCGTTCGGCGATCCTGCCACACGATGGCGCGATGCACCGCGCGTCCCGTTGCGCGATCCCACACGACGATGGTCTCGCGCTGGTTCGTCACGCCGATGCACGAGGGCGTCGTGCCCGCGGCCGCGAGCGCGTCGCGCGCCGCCGCCACCACGGAGGCGAGCAGGTCTTCCGGCTCGTGCTCGACCCAGCCCGGCTGCGGGTAGTGCTGCGGGATCTCGCGGTAGCCGCGGCCGAGGATTCGGCCGTCTTCGGCAACGACGAGGCAGGTGGAGCCGGTGGTCCCCTGATCGATGGCGAGTACGCTACGCATTCGCGGAAAAGTCGAAAGGAGCCGCGTGGACGCCGCGATCGGTGATGATCGCGGTCACGAGCGCGGCGGGGGTGACATCGAAGGCCGGGTTCTCGACGGGGACGCCCTCCGGCACGATCACGCGGCCGGCGGGTCGCACGACTTCGTCGCGGTGTCGCGCTTCGATCACCACGGCGTCGCCGCGCGGCGTCGCCGGATCGACCGTACTCCACGGCGCGGCGACGTAGAACGGAATGCCGTGAAATCGCGCGGCGATCGCCACCGCGTAGGTGCCGATCTTGTTGACGACATCGCCATTGGCGCAGATGCGATCGGCACCGACGATGACTCGCTGCACCGCCCCCGCGGCCATCAGTGCGGCTGCCATTCCGTCGGTGCACACGCGCACCGGAATGCCGGCCTGCGCGAGTTCCCACGCGGTCAACCGGGCGCCCTGCCACAGCGGACGCGTCTCGTCGGCGATCACCGAGAGCCGGCGCCCCTGCGCCACGGCGGTATAGATCGGCGCGAGTGCGGTGCCGATGCCCGCCGTCGCCAGCGCGCCGGCATTGCAGTGGGTGAGCACGGTATCGCCATCGGCGAAGAGCGCGGCGCCGTGCCGTCCGATGGCGTCGCACATCGCGCGATCTTCGTCCCGGATCCGCGTGGCCTCCTCGCGGAGCGCGGCGGCAAGGTCCGTGGCCGACTCGCCGTGCCGCTGCGCGCACGCCAGCATCCGGTCGATCGCCCACGGCAGGTTCACGGCCGTCGGTCGGGTGGCGCGCAGGGCCGCCGCGTCGGCGTCGAGCCGCGCGAGCACCTCGGCGCGCTCGGCCGTGGTCGCCGTCGCCTGCTCGGCCAGGAGCGCCAGCATCAAGGCCGCCGTCACGCCGATCGCGGGCGCGCCTCGGACCGCGAGCGTGACGATCGCGTCTTCGGCCTCCGCGCGGGTCCGCAATTCGCGCCAGACCACCGACGTCGGCAGCGCACGCTGATCGACGATCCGCACCGCGCGCCCGTCGTCGGACCAGTCCACGGTCACCGGGATGTCGAGCACGACCGACGACGCGGCAGCGGTCGTCATTCGGCGCTCGCGCCTTCGCTCGTCCGCCGCGCGATGGCGGGAATCTCGCACCAGAAGATCGTGCGTTCGCCGGGGTGCGATTCCACGCCGATGCGCCCGCGATGCTGCTCGACGATCGATCGCGAGATGGCCAGGCCGAGACCGCTCCCACCCTGCACCCTCGCCTTCGCGACGTTCTCGAGTTGCGCGAAGCGGCCGAAAAGGCGCGGCACATCGCGCGGCGCGATGCCGGGCCCCTGATCCTGCACCTCGAAGCGCACGACATCGCCGGAGGCGAACGCGCGCACCGTCACCGGCTGGCCGGCGGGTGAGAAGCGCAAGGCGTTCGACACGAAGTTGATCAGGACCTGGACCAACCGATCACGATCGCCCTGCACCGAGAGGCCGGGGGCCACCTCGCTGACCAGCGGTACCGCGAGCGTCGTGGCCATCGGCCGCAAACCGTCGACCGCCGTCTGGACCAGCTCGTCGACGCGCACCGGCGCGATCTTGAGCGGCACGCCGCCCGCATCGAGCTTCTCGAGATCGAGAATGTCCCCGACCAGACGCGTCAGCCGATCGAGATTCTCGTTCGCGATCTTGAACAGGCGATCCACGTCCGGCTTCGACTCGGTGCCGAGCTTCTGCGAGATGATCCCCAGCGCGCCGCGTACCGAGGTCAACGGCGTACGCAGCTCGTGCGAGACCGTGGCCACGAAGTCCCGCTTGAGCCGATCGACTTCGCGAATCCCGCTGACATCGCGCAGCACCAGCACCTGGGCCAGTCGGCCATCGACGGTGATGGGGGTGCAGGTGACTTCGAGATCAACCTCCCCGCCGGCGCGCTTCCAGCCCTGCACCTCCAGCGAGCCGTCGAGTCCGCGCGCCAAGGCGTCGCCGAGCCGCGCGCGATCGTTCGTGGCGAAGAGCGATTCGACGGCCACGCCGACGAGTTCCTGCTCGCCGTAGCCGAGCAGTCGTTCGGCGGCGGCATTGGCCTCGGCGACGATGCCCCGCTCCGCGACCACCACGCCATCGCGCGACGCGTCGGCCAATCGGCGGAATCGCGCTTCGCGTTCGCGCAGATCGCCTTCGACCCGCTTCTGGTCGGTGATGTCGCGCAGAATCGTGCTGAGGAACCAGACGCCGCCGCGTGCGGAGACGTGGGCAATCACCACCTGCGACGCCGGTACGACCCGACCGTCGGCCGCTCGCAGCGTGGTCTCTCCGCTCCACACACCCTCACGAATCGCCTGCGACAGCCCCTCGGCCTCGAAGCTCGCCCACGAGGACGGCTCGTAGAGGGCCTGCAACGACAGTCCGCGAACATCGGCCGACGGCGACAGGCCGAGCAGGTTGCGCCCCGAGGCGTTGAGCCAGGTGAGACGCGCGTGCAGGTCCATCACCGCGACGACGTCGGTCGTCGCCTGCAACGTGGCGAGCAAGCGCTCGCGCTCATCCCGTGACTGCCGTTCGCTGGTGACGTCCCGCAGCACGGCGCGCACCGCCGCCGCAGGCGCGTCGGCCGGTCGCGGACGCAGGCGGCCGTGCACCAGGACGCGCCCGGCGTCGGGCCGCACGAGCACCAGCTCGAGATCCTGGACCGCCTGCCGCTCGGCCGTCTGCACGAACGCTTCCGCCCATCGCGTCGCGTGATCGGCCGCCACGGCCTGTGCCACCCAGACGACGTGCTCGCCCAGCACCGCCCGCGCCGCCGGATTGGCGTTGAGGATCGCGCCATCGCTCCCGATGTCGATGACGAGATCGGTCGCAGCGGCGAGCATCTCGCGGGAGATCGCTTCGGCGCCGGCGCGTTCGCGGTTCTCGCGCACGAGCTCCAGTTCCGTCGCGGCCCAGTCGGCGAGGCCGGCGAGACCGGCGGCTTCTTCCGGTCGCCACGGACGCCGTGCGCTGCGGGAGACCACGAGGGCACCGACCGAGTAGCCGTCGCGATCCGTGACCGGCAGGGCGGCGCGGGCTTCGTCGTCGCGGTCGAAGCTCACGACGCCGCGACGCATCGCACGGCTGGCGGGCGCGTCGGCGGCGGGCAGGCGGGCCCCGGCCGGCGCCGGGGCTTCGCCGTCGGCCGCAAGGACCCGCTGCGTGTCGCCGTCCGCCAGCACCAGCCAGGCCGCATCGGCGTCGCTGGAAATGCGCGCCCGCTGCACCAGTCGTGCGAAACGCGCGGCCGCTTCGGTTGCCGCGGGGGCAACCGAGCGGACGGCAGCAAGACGATCCGGATCGTCGAGGGGAAGCGCGGCGCGATCGGGCACGGGTACTCTCAAACTCGCCCCAACCTCGCGACAGGGGAACTGGCGCGGCAAGGGTGAGCAAGGCGTTAGCATTCTCGGGCCCCCAGCCCACGACACGATGGCGTATCAGACCCTGCTGTTCGAACGCGCCGACCGGATCGCCACGATCACGGTCAACCGGCCCGACAAGCTCAACGCGCTCAATGCGACCGTCATCCGCGAGCTCGGCCTCGCGATCGACGCGTGCCGCGCCGACGACACGATCGGCGGCATCCTGCTGACGGGGGCGGGGCGCGCCTTCGTCGCCGGCGCCGACATCAGCGAACTGTCGGGGCTCAGTGCGGCGGCGGCACGCGACGTCGCGCTCGCTGGCCAAGCGGTGTTCCGCCGCTTCGAATCGTCCCCCAAGCCGGTGGTGGCTGCCATCAACGGCTTCGCGTTCGGCGGTGGCTGCGAGCTGGCGATGGCCTGCCACCTGCGCATCGCCGCCGAGGGCGCGAAGCTCGGGCAGCCGGAGGCGAAGCTCGGCCTGTTGCCCGGCTACGGTGGCACGCAGCGGCTCCCGCGACTGGTCGGCCGCGCCAAGGCGCTGGAGATGCTCCTGACGGCGCAGCCGGTGGACGCGGCGGAGGCGCTGCGGATTGGGCTGGTCAACCGGGTGGTGGCCGGCGCGGAACTGCTCGACGTGTCCCGCGCGCTGCTGCAGCAGATCCTGGCGAACGGCCCGCTCGCTGTGGCGGGCTGTCTCGCGCTGGTCGATCAGGGCGAGGCACTGCCGCTCGAGGCGGCGCTGGCATTCGAGGCGGCGGAGTTCGGCGCGATGTTCGCGACGGCCGATGCCGTCGAAGGGACGCGGGCGTTTCTCGAGAAGCGCGCACCGACGTTCACCGGGCGCTGAGTGCCGGAGCCGTCGTCGTCGGTGCCGCCGGCGCAGCTCGCGACCTGCGCGGTCCACGACTACCGGAACCTCGCGAGCGTGCAGCTCGAGGTGCCGGCGGATGGGCTGGTCCTCGTCGGCGACAACGGGCACGGCAAAACCAATCTGCTCGAGGCGATCTACCTCCTGCAGTTGTTGCGACCGGTGCGTGGCGGCCGCGACGCCGAGGGCGTGCGCTTCGATGCGCCAGGCTGGCACGTTGCGGCGACCGGGCGCTTTGGCCGCGCGGCGACGATCGCCGTCGGCTACGATGTGCGACGCAAGAAGAAGAAGGTGCTGATCGACGGCATCGAGACGCCGCGGCTCGCCGACGCGGCGGGTCATCTGCCGAGCGTGTACTTGTCGCCGGACGATCAGCGCCTGGCCTCGGGCGGCCCCTCGGAGCGGCGCCGGTTCCTCGATGTGGCGTTGGGGCTCGCCTCGCGCCCCTACCTGCACGCGTTGAGCGCGTACCGGCACGCGCTGAGTCAGCGCAACGCGGCGCTTCGGACGGCGTCGGTCGGTGGCGCACACGCGGCCGAGGCGCTCGATGCGGCGGCCGTGTGGGAGCCAGTGCTTGCGCAGCACGGTGCCACGCTCTGGGCGGCGCGCCGGCGCTGGAGCGACGCGGTAGCGCCGGTGTATGCCGCGCATTGCGAGGCGATCGGTGAGCGACAGGCCTCGGCGTTGCACCTCCGGACGCCTGGGGCCCCGGAGGGCGCCACCGACGAGGCGTCGCTCGCCGCGGCGCTCGAACGGCAACGCCGGCACGACGCGCGTCGCGGCATTACGCACGCCGGACCGCATCGTGATGATCTGATGCTGACGCTGGGGCCGCGCGAGTTGCGTGTGGTTGGCAGCGCGGGCCAGCAGCGGACGGCGGCGATGGCGCTGCGTCTGCTCGAGGCGGCGACGCTGCGCGACGCCACCGGCTACGCGCCGGTGTTGCTGCTCGACGATCCCTTCGCCGAACTCGATCCGACGCGCACGGCGCGCATTTTGTCGCTGCTGTCGGCGGGCGGTCTCGGTCAGGCCCTGCTGGCGGTCCCGCGGGCCGACGATGTGCCAGCCGCCTTGTCGCCGCTTCGCCGGTATCGCATTCGCGACGGCCAGGTGGTGGCGTCGTGAGTCGGATTCCCGCGCGTCCGACGCGCTTGTCCGATGCGCTCGCGTCCTTCGTCGCGTCGAACCCGCAGTTGGGGGCGCGGCTACAGGCGGCGTCAGTCGTGGACCTCTGGGCCGACGCCGTGGGTCCGCAAATCGCGGCGATCTCGCGGGCGCTCCGCGTGACGCCGGACGGCGGACTCGTCGTCGAAGTGTCGACGCACGGCTGGATGCAGGAACTGTCGATGATGGAGCGCGAGCTCTTGAGCCGGTTGTCGTCGGGTGCCGGTGGAACGCCGCCGGAGGGCGTGCGGAAGCTGATCTGGGTGCTTGCGCGCAAGTAGTTGCTGGACAAGCAGTTAGCCAGCCGCAGGCGCATTGCATTGCGGCGCGGAATCGGGTATATTTCGGGGTTCCGTTCTCCCCTTCATTTCGGGTCACCTTCGGGGCCGTTTTTGCGCGGCCCGGGCCACGGGTATGGGTTCGAACTCCGAGCAGGACAACGACTACGGCGCACAGAGCATCACCGTTCTCAAGGGACTCGAGGCGGTGCGGAAGCGTCCCGGGATGTACATCGGGAGCACCTCGTCGCGCGGCCTTCATCACCTCGTCTACGAGATCGTCGACAACTCGATCGACGAAGCGCTCGCGGGCTACTGCGACACGATCAAGGTGATCATCCATCGCGACGACTCGATCACCGTCGAGGACAACGGTCGCGGCATTCCGGTCGACATCCATCCGGTCGAGAAGTTGCCGGGCGTCGAACTCGCGCTCACCGTGCTGCACGCCGGCGGCAAGTTCGACAAGAACTCGTACAAGGTGTCCGGCGGTCTGCACGGCGTCGGCGTGTCGGTGGTAAACGCGCTCTCCGAGCAGCTGCGCGTGTGGGTGAAGCGCGGCGGCAAGGAGCACTATATGGACTTCGCGCGTGGCGACACGAAGACCAAGCTCACGGTCCTCAAGGACGTGAAGCCCAAGGACACGGGCACGAAGGTGTGGTTCAAGCCGGACCACGAGATCTTCACCGAGCTGCGCTACGATTGGCTCACGCTCGCCAACCGCCTGCGCGAGCTGTCGTTCCTCAACAAGGGCGTGTCGATCACGCTCATCGACGAGCGCGAAGAAGTCGAGGTCGAGGGCCGCAAGGAGTACAAGCAGGAAGCCTTCTTCGCGAAGGGCGGCCTCGAGGAATTCGTCCGTCATCTGAACGCGTCGAAGAAGCCGGTCCACGACAAGATCGTCTACCTCGAAACCACGAAGGACGACATCGGGATCGAGCTCGCCCTGCAGTACAACGACGGCTACAACGACACGGTCTTCTCGTTCGTCAACAACATCAACACGCACGAGGGCGGCACGCACCTGACGGGCTTCAAGTCGGCCCTCACCAGCGTGATCAACAAGCACCTGCAGACGTCGTCCTTCTCCGCGAAGGACAAGGACACCAAGCTGTCCGGTGACGACGTGCGCGAAGGGCTGACCGCGGTCCTCAGCGTCAAGGTGCGCGAGCCGCAGTTCGAAGGGCAGACCAAGACCAAGCTCGGCAACTCGGAAGTCGAGTCGGCGGTGAAGACCGTCGTCAACGACTTGCTGCACACCTTCCTCGAGGAAGTGCCACGCGTGCGCAACGCGATCCTCGAGAAGGCGCTCTCGGCCGCTCGCGCGCGGGAAGCCGCACGCAAGGCGCGCGATCTCGTGCGCAAGAAGTCGGCGCTCGACATCGGCACGCTGCCCGGCAAGCTCGCGGACTGTTCGCTGTCGGATCCCGCGCTCTGCGAGATCTACCTCGTCGAAGGTGACTCGGCCGGCGGCTCGGCCAAGCAGGGCCGCAAGCGCGAGTTCCAGGCGATCCTGCCGCTCCGCGGCAAGATCCTCAACGTCGAGAAGGCCCGCGTCGACAAGGTCCTCTCGAACGAGGAAATCCGCACGATCATCACCGCGATCGGCGCCGGCTACAAGGAAGACTTCAACATCGAGAACGTCCGGTATCACAAGGTCATCATCATGACCGATGCCGACGTCGACGGTGCGCACATTCGCACCCTGCTGCTGACGTTCTTCTTCCGTCAGATGCCGGACCTGATCGAGAACGGCTACGTGTACATCGCGCAGCCGCCCCTCTTCCGCGTCGCGAAGGGGAAGGAGGAGTACTACGCCTACGATCTCAAGGAGCGGGATTCGTACATCGAACGCATTGGCAACGGCGACGGCAAGTCCAACGTCAACATCCAGCGCTACAAGGGTCTCGGTGAAATGAACCCTGACCAGCTCTGGAAGACGACGATGGACCCCGAAACGCGCACGATGCTGCGCGTGACGATGGAAGACGCGGTAATGGCCGACAGCATCTTCCAGACGCTGATGGGCGACGACGTCGAACCGCGCCGCGTCTTCATCGAGACCAACGCGCGATTCGCGACGAACCTCGACATCTGAGGCAGGGCCGCGCGGAAAAAACCGAAGGGCCCTCGGTCATCGACCGAGGGCCCTTTGCGTTGTTCGTGGGCGCAGCCGGATGGCGCCGCCCTGCCGCCGCTGCGATCAGCCCAGACCCAGATCGGCGCCCGTCGCGAGCTGCTTGCGGAACGCCAACGCCGCCCAGGACAGCAGGACGAATGGCACCGCGCAGGCGATCTTGATCATCCCGCCGGTGATCGCGTCGACGCCGCCGGTCGTGATGCCAGCATCGTTGAGCAGGATCGTCCCGAAGTAGAACATCGTCGCATACAGGCCGGTGAGCACGGCGGCAACGGCGACGAAGACGAGGGCGAGCTGACGGTACGAGAGCTTCACGGCGATCTCCTGGAGCGAGGGCGGCCACGCACGGCCGCGGTCGGAACTGGACGGCGCCGGTCGGACCGGCATCGGGAGAATGCTAATCGCGCCCGTCGCCGTTCCCAAGTCGCTCCACCCCTCGCTCGGTCACCCGCCAGCCTACCAGCGGCAGGGCGGCCGGGGCCTCGTCGGCAACCACGATTGCCCGCTCGAGGGCGGCCAGGCCTGCCGCCAGCCCGGCCTCGTCCCGCGCGAACACCGTGGCCAGCGGCTGCCGAGCCTCCACCAGGTCACCGGGCCTGGCCGACACCACGAAGCCGACCGACGGGTCCACGCGATCTTCGACCTTGGAACGGCCCCCACCGAGGGCGATCACCCCGTCGCCGATCGCGCGCGGCTCCACCCGCGCCACGACCCCCGCCCGTGGAGACGCGAAGAGGGCGACTTCTCGGGCTTGGGGCAGCAGGGCCGGATCACGAACGACGGCCGGATTCCCCCCCTGATGCTCGATGATGCGCTCGAACTGGCGCGACGCGTCACCGCTCGCAATCACCCGGTGGATTTCCTCGCGACCCGCGTCCGCGTCCGGGACGCGGCCAGCGAGCAAGAGCATTTCCACGGCGAGCGCCTCGGTGACCGTCATCAGATCTGCCGGCCCCTCGCCGTGCAGCGCGTGCACCGATTCCTCCACCTCCAGCGCGTTGCCGCAGGCCCGCCCCAGTGGCCGATCCATCGCCGTCACCAGCGCGACTGTCGGGCAACCGCGGGCAGCGCCAAGCCCAATCATCGTCTGCGCGAGCGCCAGCCCGCGCTCCTGCTCCGGCAGAAACGCACCGCTGCCCGTCTTCACATCGAGCACGAGCCCCGTGAGCCCCTCGGCGAGCTTCTTGCTCATAATGCTGGCGCTGATCAGCGGGATGCACTCCACCGTGCTGGTGGCATCGCGCATCGCGTACATCCGCCGGTCGGCCGGGGCGATCTCGGCCGATTGCCCGAGCAGTGCGCAGCCGATGGTGGCGGTCTGACGCGCGGCCTCATCCAGCGACAACGCGGTGCGGAACCCCGGAATGCTCTCGAGCTTGTCGAGGGTGCCACCGGTATGCCCGAGCCCGCGGCCCGACATCATCGGCACCCAGACGCCGAGCGCGCTGACGATGGGCGCCAGCACCAGCGAGACCTTGTCGCCCACACCGCCGGTGCTGTGCTTGTCGATCCGCGGCGGGCTGCCCTCAGGGAAGCGCAGCCGCGCCCCGCTGGCGAGCATCGCGTCGGTCATCGCGTCGGTTTCGGCCGGGCTCATTCCCCGCAGGTAGACCGCCATCAGCAGCGCGGCCAACTGGTAGTCGGGCAGCGACCCGTCTCCGACCGACCGGATCAGCGACGCCCACTCTGCGGCGGTCAGCTCGTGACCATCGCGTTTGCGGGCAATCAATCCGGGAACAAACACCGGCCCTCCGATCGGTTGGGCATTGTGCCACAGAGATACCGCGCCAATTGTGGGTTGGCGAGATGCGGCCGATGATTCTTCGGGCTGGCACGACGCCGCGCCGTTCCCTTTCCGGACTTTTCGAGATGACTGACCACCAGCGGCCGAGCGATGGCGGCAGCCTGAGCGATGCGATTCGCGTGCTGCGGGAGCGCCTGACCGAAGTCGAGCGCGACCGCGACCGGCTCCTCGTCCTGGCCGCGCTGCAGGACGACCTCGCCACCTCGTTGCATTTCACCGACATCCTGCAAGCGGTGGCGGGCCGGGTGGGCACGGCCTTCGCCCTCGACCGCTGCTCCGTGTTCCTGACCGGTGATGCGCAGGCCCTGCGCCTGGTGTCGTCGTACGAGGATCCGGCGTTGCGAAACCTCTCGGTGGACCCGCAACGGTACCCGGAACTCCAGCGCGCGCTCGAGAGCGGCGACACCGTGTTCATTCCCGACGCGACGGCGGAACCCCTGCTGCGCCCGGTCTGGGGCAAGCTGGCCGAGCGCAAGGTGCAGAGCATTCTCGTCGTGCCGATCAAGTGGGAGCAGCGGGTCATCGGGTTGCTGTTCCTTCGTACGGCGCGCGGGAAGCCGCCGCTGGACGAGGGAGACGTGGCGTTCTGCCAGCGGGTAGCGGGCGCGACGGCCACGGCGCTGCACCACGCGCACCGGCTGGAGCGGTCACCGGCCCCGCGGG
This sequence comes from Gemmatimonadaceae bacterium, assembly GCA_033763905.1. Classification (GTDB taxonomy): domain Bacteria; phylum Gemmatimonadota; class Gemmatimonadetes; order Gemmatimonadales; family Gemmatimonadaceae; genus JAJTHG01. Next base: position 19,771 of record JANRJP010000067.1, on the reverse strand, counting down.
CGGATGACCGTGAGTCCGAGCGTCACCGACAGGTCCTCCTGGCCTTCGTGCAGCGGCTGGTGACCCGGGCGGAGACCGACCGCGGGCTGGACAGCGAGACGCTGCCGCGGTCGACGAGCGAGGAGCTCGACCGCCTCGTCGACGTCGCCTTGCGCGTTGTCCGCTCGCCGCGCGGTGGCGACCGCACGTAGATTGCAACATCCCAGCAACCGGACTCCCACGATGCTCATCGGCAAGAAGCTCAACACCGCAATCAACACGCAGGTCGGACACGAACTCTTCGCCAGCAGCCAGTACGTGCAGGTCGCGGCGTACTTCGACGGCGAGGCGCTGCCGGTGCTCGCGGCGCATTTCTACAAGCAGGCCGACGAAGAGCGGATGCACGCGATGAAGCTGGCCAAGTACGTCGTGGACGCGGGCGGGGATCTCAAGATTCCGGCGGTGCCGGCGCCCAAGGCGGGATTCAAGAGCGCACTGGAAGCGGTGCAGCTCGCGCTCGCCAGCGAAATGAAGGTGACCGCGCAGATCAACAGCCTTGTCGACATCGCGATCGCCGAAAAGGATCACCTCGCGAAGCAGATGCTCGACTGGTTCGTCAACGAGCAGCTCGAAGAAGTGAGCTCGATGGACACGCTGGTGCGGATGGTCAAGCGCGCCGGAGAGTCCGGCATGTTCCACGTCGAGAGCTTCCTCAAGAGCGGCGGCTTGAGCGAGGCGGAAGGCGCCGAAGGCGAGGCCGACTGAGCCCGTCGTCGGCTGAGCGCGCGGCCGAGCTCCGCGCGCTCCTCGCGCGGGCCTCGCACGAGTACTACACGCTCGACGCGCCGTCGCTGAGCGACGCCGAGTATGACCGCCTCTACCGCGAGTTGCAGGCGCTGGAGGCGGCCGACCCCAGTCTTCGCACCCCCGATTCGCCGACCGCCCGCATTGGCGCCGAGCCGGGGGCGCAGTTCGCGAAGCACGAGCATCTCGTCCCAATGCTCTCGCTGGCCAATGCGACCAGCGATGCGGAGCTGGCTGAGTGGGAGCAGTACGAGGTGCGCGGCCACATCGGCGACGCCGTCGACGCCGACGGCTATTCGACCGAGCTCAAGATCGATGGCGCCGCGATCGCCCTGACATACCGCGACCGGCGCTTGGTGCTCGCCGCCACGCGGGGGAATGGCTTCATCGGCGAGGACGTCACCGCGAATGTCCGCACGATCCGCGATGTTCCGGCGGAACTGGTCGGGGACGATGTCCCGCCGCTCTGCGAGATCCGCGGCGAAGTGTATATGGAGTACGCCGGCTTCGAGGCGATGAACGCCGAACGGGTGCGCGCGGGCGAACCGGTCTTTGCCAACCCGCGCAACTCGGCGGCGGGCTCGCTGCGGCAGATCGATCCCGCGGCCACCGCCGCGCGCCCGCTCCGCTTCTTCGGCTACGCGATCACGATCCCGGCCGGCGCGTCGGCGTTGCCCGTCGCGACGCAGACGGCCTTGCTCGACGCACTCGCGCGCTGGGGCGTGCCGGTGGCGCCGGAACGTCAGCACTGCCGAACGCTCGCGGAGGTGCACGCCTGGGCCGCGACCGTGGAGCACGAGGTGCGCGCGCGGATTCCGTTCGCGATCGACGGGCTGGTCGTGAAGGTCAACGCGCTCCGGCTGCAGGAAGAACTTGGCACGCAGGGGGCGTCGCGGAAGCCGCGCTGGGCCGTCGCGCGCAAGTTCGCACCGGACATCGGAGAGACGCGGCTCCGTGACATTCGCGTGAATGTCGGCCGCACCGGGGCACTCAATCCCTTTGCCGTCCTCGAGCCGGTGGAACTCGGTGGCGCGACGGTGAAGCTCGCGACCCTGCACAACGCCGCCTACATCCGCGACCGTGATCTTCGCGTCGGTGATGTGGTGCAGGTGGTGCGCGCGGGGGACGTGATCCCGAAAGTGCTTGGCCCGGTCGCCACCAAGCGCGACGGCACCGAGCGCGTCTGGGAGATGCCGAGCCACTGTCCGGCCTGTGGTACGGCCGCCGTGCAAGATGAAGACGACGCGCTGTCGTACTGCCTCAACGCGCGCTGCCCGGGCCGGCGGCTCGAGGCAATGGTGCACTTCGCCTCTCGCGATGCGATGGACATTCGCGGGCTGTCCTACGCCCGCATCGCCCAACTCGTCGAGGCGGCGCTGATCGAGGATGTCGCCGACTTGTATCGGCTACAGGCGGCAGACCTCGAACCGCTCGAGCGGATGGGGGCGAAGAGCGCGGCGAATCTCGAAGCCGCGCTGCTGGCGTCGAAGGGGCAACCGTTGTCCCGCCTGCTCTTCGGTCTGAACATCCGCCACGTGGGGGCCGGTGTTGCCGAGTTGCTCGCGCGTCGATTCGGCACCCTCGAGGCCCTGCTGGCCGCGAGCGAGGCCGATATCGCGGCGGTTCGCGGCATCGGCGACGTGATTGCGCGGGCGGTCCGCCAGTGGGCGGATGATCCGGGCGCGCAGACGGTCGTCGAGAAGCTGCGAGCGGCAGGCGTGCGGATGGACGAGCCGGCGCGTGCGCAGGCCGACGGACCGCTGTCCGGCAAGACGGTCGTCCTCACCGGCACGCTCCCGACGCTCACGCGGGGCGAGGCGACCGAGCGACTCGAGTCGGCGGGCGCGACCGTGACGAGCAGCGTGTCGAAGAAGACAAGCTTCGTGGTGGCGGGAGAGGACGCGGGCAGCAAGCTCGAGAAGGCGCGCACGCTCGGCGTCGAGGTGATCGACGAAGCGGAACTCTTGCGGCGGTTGGGCGACGCGCCCTAGCATAGTGTCAATGACCTCCCCCCTGCTTCCGTCGCCGCTGTTCGGCCTCCCGATGGCTTCGCTGCACGCGCTGCGTGGCGCCCTGCTCCGCGACGCGGGCTGGAGCTACGTCGGATGGCTCACGGAGATGGGCTGGGCAGGCGCGGGCGACGCCGTCGGCGCCTTCGCCGGTTGGCTCGCGTCGCAGGGTGAGACGCGCGCCGTCGACGCGCTGGATGCGGCCACGTTTCAGCAGCACGCGGCCGCCTTCTTCGCCGCAGCGGGCTGGGGGCAGTATCGCATCGCCGCCTTCGGCGACGGGCTGTTGGCCGTCGATACGACCGACGGCGTCGAGGCGGATCCGTCCGCACAGCTGCCCTACCCCGGCTGCTACGTCACCGGCGGTTTGCTGGCTGGCTTCTTCAGTGCGATCGGCGGTGTGACGCTGACGTCGCTCGAGGTCCAGTGCCGCTCCACCGGCGCGCCGTTCTGCCGGTGGCTCGTCGGAAGCCCGGAGTCCATCCAGTTGGTCTACGACGCCCTGTCCCGCGGGGAATCGCTCGAGTCGGTCGCCGAGACGCTCGCCGCGCCCTGAGCGTCCGTCGTCGCCGGCTCAGCGATCGAGCACGTCGGCGTAGAGCGGGTTGGTGACCAGCGCCCCGTCAATCAGGATCTCGCGGTCCCACGGGAGCACGATCGTGCTCTCGGTGGCCAAGGCGTGGAAGTCGGGCTCGTAACTGCCGGTGCGGAAGGCCACCGCGGTGCGCACCTGCGACGCGCCGCCGTTGACGACGGCCGAGACCGCCAGCCGCATCGTGTCGCCCGAGTCGCAGGTTTCGTCGACGATGAGCACACGCCGCCCCCGCACCTCGGGCGGGACCGCACCAAACACGGCGGGCGAGGCGCGTACCTGCTCGGCGTGGTAGCGTCGGCTGACCGTGAGTGAGTGGAACTCGCGATCGAGAATGGCCGCGACCGTGGCGCCCGGAATCACGCCCGCCGTCGCGATGCCCACGACGATTTGCGGGTCGTAGGAGCGCGCCACTTTGAGCGCCAGCGCGCGCGACAACTCGCCGAACAGGGGCCACTCCACTTCGAGGACACCTTTGGATCGATCGGCGGCGGTACGGCGCGGCATTGGGACTCCGGTGGCGAAAGGATGCGGCGAAGCTACTTCGCGCACCGCCGCTCGGACAACATCGGCGCGGTTCCGTTGTGGGAGTGCGGCCACACCGATACCTTGACGATTCGCCCCTCTTCCCCCGAGCCCTCGTCGCGCGCGATGTCCTGGTTGAACCGCCTCTTCGGCGGTGGATCCGCTCCGAAGTCCGGTCGGCTGGACTATGTCGCCGAGGCGCGTGCGCTGGAACGGCAAGGCGACTTCGATGCCGCGTTGACCTCGTACCGGCTGGCGCTGCGGGAGACCCCGGAAAACACCGACATCCTGCAAGCGATGGCGATCGCGTTCACGCGCACGCATCGACCGGAAGAGGCGATGCGCTGCTATCGGCAAGCGCTGTCGCTCGACCCCCGGTTGGCGGGCGCGCATTACGGCTTGGCCTTCCTGCTGCTCAAGCGACAGGAGACCTCGGCGGCGGCGCAGCATCTGCGCGCCTTCCTGCAGGATCCGCCGAGCGGTGGCGACGCCGCGGGTCACGTGGCGCACGCCGAAGCCACGTTGCGCGCACTCGAAACACCGCCGGAGGCCTGAACCCGTGGGCCACGTCATCGCCATTGTCAGCCAGAAGGGCGGCGTCGGCAAGACGACGACCGCCGTCAACCTCGCCGCGGCGCTCGCTCGTCGCGGATTGCGCACGCTGCTGATCGATACCGATCCGCAAGGCTCGGTGCGCTTTGGCGCCGGGTTGCGGGCGGGCCACGCCACGGCGGGATTTTCGGATTATCTCAACGGCACCAAGGCGCTGCGTGAGATCATCCTGCCGACGGCCCTGCCGTGGCTGCGCGTGATCCTCGCGGGGTCGGTCAGTGACGACGCGGAACACGAGCACTATCACGCGCGCATCACCGAGACGCGCGTGCTGAGCGAGCTGCTCCAGATGGCCCGCGAACGGTGCGACGTCGTGATCGTCGATACGCCGCCCGGCTTGGGCGCCATCACGCGTCGCGTGCTCGAGGGCAGTCAGCGGGCGCTGATTCCTTTGCAATGCGAACCGCTGGCCCTGCAGACGACGCCGCAGATCCTGCGTGGCATCGGCGAGATCGCCAAGGTCAACGCGCAGCTGACGCTCGATGGCATCCTGCTCACGATGGTGGACGACCAGAGCGAGGCGAGCCGCCGCGTGCAAGCGTATGTGAAGGATCACCTGCCGCGCGCGTTGCTGCTCGACATCACGGTACCGCGCCGCTCGGCGACGGCCGACGCGTTCGCCGCTGGCCAGCCGGTGGTCGTGCGCGATCCCGGGGACCCCGCGTCCCAGGCCTACGTGAACCTCGCCACGTTGCTGGCCGAGCGTATGGGGCCCGCGTGAGCGCACGCCGCCGGCGCGTGACGCAGCTGGCGGCCGGCGGGGCACTCTGCGCCGGTCTCGTGGTGGCGTGCAGCAGCATCGGCGATCCCGATGTGCCGTTCGCGCTGGAATTCACGCGACTGCCGTGGCCAGCCGTGGTGTACGGGGACACGCTACGCGACTCGACCGGTGCCGTCGCGCCGCTGTCCGCCACGGTGCTCAATGGCGCGGGCGACACGTTGGCGACGGCGGCACCGGCGTACATCGCGCTCGACTCCGGACTGACCGTCGCGTCATCAGGCGTGGTCACCGCACCACGCTGGCAGGAGACGGCACCGCGGGTCGTCGCGGTCCTCGGCCGGCTCCAGAGTCGGCCGCTGCCGCTCAACATCACACGCCGCCCGGATTCGGTCTTCGCTGCGGCGAGCACGCCGGTCACCGTCGAGTACGACTTCCCGGTGTCACTGGCGTCGAACACCTCGGCCGCCGTGCAAGTGCGGATCCGCTCGCGGCAGACCATTCCCAATGTGACCGGTGACAGCGTCACCCGCGGATGGCCGGTGCGGTTCACGCTGCTCTACGCGCCGCCGCGCACGGTCATGGATTCGGTGCTGGTGATCGGCGAGAGCGGGACGACGCCGACGACGGTCGACACCACCGACGGCAGCGGGCTCGCGGGGGTGCGCGTCCGCGTGGTGCCGCAGGCCGGACAGACGGTGGGTGATTCGGTCGTCCTGCAGGCGACCGCGACGCATCGGGGGGCCCCGCTCCCGGGATCGCCGGTACGGCTGGTGGTCCGACTGCGACGCGCGACCGTCACACCCTGAGCACCACCAACGTCCTGGGCCCCCGCGTGGGGACCGAGGATGACCGTGGGTCCCGTTGCGGCTGGCCTGTGCGCGTCGGTAGCTTCGGCCAACTTCCGTGACGGGTCCGTGACCCGACTGCCGCCACCGGCGGCTCTCAAAAACGAACTGGCTGGAGGCACCCGATGGCGACCCACCTCGAGCAGTCTGCCGGAGCACCCGCGCGGAATGATGCGCGTCCCTACGTCACCGGCGGCCCCCGCCCGCCCCGTGGCACCGTCACCCAGATCTTCTTCGAGGCCACCTCGAAGCATCGCCGTCCGGATGCCCTGCGGCACAAGCAGGATGGCGCCTGGAAGTCGATCAGCACCGATACCATCGTCGAGCGGGTGCGACGCATTTCGCTCGGGCTCGGCGCGCTGGGCATTCCGCGCGGCGCGCGCGTGGGCATCCTCTCGGAGAACCGCCCGGAGTGGCTGATCAGCGACTATGCGGTGCTGACGGCGGGAATGACCGATGTGCCGGTGTACCCGACGCTGCCGGCCGAGCAGATCCCGTACATCATGAACGACTCGGGCGCGGTCGCGATGTTCGTGTCGACCGCGGCGCAGGCCGAGAAGTTGGGCCGCGTGCGTGCCGAGATGCCGGCGATCAAGCACATCATCAGCTTCGTGTCGCCCTGTCCGCCCGGGGCGAATATGACGTTCGAGGAACTCGAACAACTCGGCGCGCGCGAAGATTCGGCGGAGGCTGCGGCGAAGTGGAAGGCCGATGCGTTGGCCGTGTCGCCAGATGACCTGGCGACGCTCATCTACACGTCGGGCACCACCGGCGAGCCGAAGGGCGTGATGCTCACGCACGACAACCTGTGGTCGAACTGCCAGGCCTGCCTCGGCGCGCTGCGGGTGTCGGAAGAGGATCTCGCCCTCAGCTTCCTGCCGCTGTCGCACATCTTCGAACGCCAGGGCGACTACTTCCTGTTCTACTGCGGCGCGTCGATTGCGTATGCCGAATCGATCGACACCGTGCCGTTCAATATGGCCGAAGTGCGTCCGACGATGATGATGTCGGTGCCGCGGCTCTACGAGAAGATCTACGCGCGGATTCTCGAGAACGCGCTGGCGGGCTCGGCGATCAAGAAGAACATCTTCTTCTGGGCCCGCAGCGTGGCCGATCGCTGGGCGACCGAAAAGCTCGCGGGCCGCACGCCGTCGGGCCTCTTGGCCTTCCAGTACGGCATCGCGCAGAAGCTCGTCTTCTCGAAGCTCAAGGAGCGCGTGGGGGGCCGGCTGCGCTTCTTCTGCTCGGGCGGCGCGCCGCTCGCGCCCGAGATCAACAAGTTCTTCTTCGCCTCGGGGCTCACGATTCTCGAAGGCTACGGGCTGACCGAGACGTCGCCGGTGATGACGGTGACGACCTTCGACCAGTTCCGGATCGGGTCGGTGGGCAAAGCCATCGCCGGCGTCGAGATCGTCATCGCGCCCGACGGCGAGATTCTCACCCGCGGGCCGCACGTGATGAAGGGCTACTACAACAAGCCGGAGGCGACCGCCGAGGCGATCAGCGCCGATGGCTGGTTCCACACCGGCGACGTGGGGGTGATCGAGGACGGGTTCCTCCGCATCACCGACCGCAAGAAGGACATCATCGTCACCGCCGGTGGCAAGAACATCGCGCCGCAGCCGATCGAGAACCTGCTCAAGACGAACAAGTACGTCTCGCAGCTCGTGATGATCGGCGACAAGCGTAAGTTCCCGATCGTGCTGGTGGTGCCGAACTTCGATCAGCTCGAGAAGTGGGCCGCGCGGAAGAACATCGTCTGGGCCTCACGGGCCCAGTTGCTCGCGATGCCGACGGTGCAGGCGAAGATGCAGCGCGAATTGCTCGAGGAGCACCTCAAGGGCCACGGCTTGGCGTCGTTCGAAACGCCGAAGAAGGTCGTGCTGCTCGAGCAGGAGTTCACGATCGAAGGCGGTGAGCTCACGCCGAAGCTCAGCATCAAGCGCCGCGTGATCGACCAGAAGTACAAGGCAGTGATCGACGCCGCCTACGTCGGCGGCCACGACTGAGGGCGACCGGCGTCAGCGTGCGAGTTCGCGGACGCCGTTGAGCAGCGCACGAGTCAGCAGGGTGGTCGCTGGTCGCGAGAGCGTCCAGACCCACCGATCCGAGGGCGGGAGCAGCGGCGCCGAAGCTGCCCCGCCGGCGAGGGCACCGATCACGATCGGCCACGCAAAGCGGCGACGCCCGCCACGACGGCCCACCGTCAGGGATTGCCACAACACGTGCGATGAACGCCTCGCCGCGCCGTCGCATCGGCACGGCGTGTAGCCCAACCGGTCGTTCCACACCGCCGCGAGTCCCGACTCCACGGTGGCCGAGGCCAGGAACTGCACGCTGCGCACGCCGAGCCGTTGGGCGTATCCCGACCCGTTCTGCGGCCACGCCTCAGGCGACCGCAACAGGTGATCCAGCGTGGTCAGGGTGAGTGTGCCAATCACATTGCCAAGGATCAGCGGCGCGCCGAACTCCACGTCGGAGCGCTCCGGGACCGTCGTGGTCTCCTGCGCGAGCACGGGGGCGGCCGCGAGCCACGCAGCCACGGTGATGGCGGCCCAGCGGCGGGTCACGATTGGCCTCGCGACGCGGCGCCCGCCCGAGTGAGCGCCACTGGCGCGCTCGACGTGTCCGCGAGGCGTTCTGCGACCCACTGCGCGTCGTCGCGTGCCAACTCGCGCAGACCCTCGGGCACCGGCAGGGTGGCTGGCGCCACCACTCGTCCGCCCACCCGCACCGCACGGACCCACGAGGCGACCACCGACGGTGCTTCGGCGCTGGAACTGCCGAGCGCCACGCCGCGACAGCTGCCGGGTGAGAGCGGGAGGTCGCGGACGCCCTCCAGCACGCCGACGTCTTCGTCGCCGAGGAAGCCGGGCGGCGGCCCCACGACCAGCACACGAACGTCGGTCAGCACCGCGAGCGGTCGCGCGAGGTCGCTCCACGCGGCCGACACCGCCACGGTGCCGCCCGGGGTCGTGAGGCCGAGGAGTGCGCCCAAGCGCATCAGCGCGGCATCGTCGGTCGGGATCACCGCTTCTGCCGCTGGCGCCACGTCGCCGAACGTCACAACGCCGCGGTGCACGGTGACTTCGCGATGACACACCGGGCAGCCGAGGGTCGCTTCAAGCACGTCGCGCCCCGACTGCTGCCGCACGGCCGCGATCAGCGGTGATGCCGCGTGCGGCGCGGGGCATCGCAACGACTCGAGCAGGCCGACGTGCACGGGCGGGTCCGGCGCCGCCTCAGGCGCGGCCGAGCCGCAGCTCGTCGATGTTGACGTGCGGCGGGCGGCTGACGGCGAAGAGGACCGCGGCGGCGACATCGGCCGCGGTGAGCATCGCCTCGCGCGTGGGAAAACCCTCGCGGGTCTCGGGGCGGATCGGATCCCAGATTGGCGTATCGACCGGGCCCGGCGAGACCAGCGTACAGCGCACCCCGCTCCCCTGACTTTCGGCCCGCAGCACCTCGTGCAGCGCCCGCGCGCCGAACTTCGTCGCCGCGTATGCCCCGTTGTCGGGGAATGCCGTGCGATCAGCGACCGACCCGATCGTCACCACGTGCCCGTCGGCCCGCGCGCGCCAGCCCGGCAGAAAGGCACGCAGCAGCCGAAACGGCGCCACCAGATTGGTGTCGAGCATCGCCGCGAGATCCGCGGCGTCCAATTCGTGCGTTGGCGCCAGCGTGAAGATCCCCGCGTTGTTCACGAGCACGTCGGGGGGATGTCCGATCCGCGACAACACCGCGGACACGAGACGCTGCGTGTCGTCGGCATCGCGGAGATCGGCGGTGAGGGGCGTGCCCCGACCGCCGCACTGCGCCGCGGCCTCGGCCAAGTCGGCGGCGTGACGTGCCACCAGCAGGACGTCGGCCCCCGCCTCCGCGAGGGCGATCGCCGTCGCTCGGCCGATGCCGCGTGAGGCCCCGGTCACCAGCGCGCTGCGACCGGCGAGCGGGTGCCCGGACGACGCGGTCACGTCAGAAGCCAGCGGTCGCCGGCGCGTGCGCGAGACGGAGGAACTCGTCGCGCGTCTTGAAGTCGTCCCGGAACTCGCCGCGCAGCGCGGACGTGATCGTGCGGGAATTCTGCTTCTCGACGCCGCGCATCATCATGCACAGGTGCACGGCTTCGATGACGACACCGACCCCCCGGGGGGCGAGCGCCTCTTCGAGCGCGTCCGCGACCTGTTCCGTCAGCCGCTCCTGCACCTGCAGGCGGCGCGAGAAGACCTCCACGACGCGCGGCAACTTCGAGAGCCCCACAATCTTGCCATTGGGGATGTAGGCGATGTGCGCCTTGCCGAAGAAGGGCAGCATATGGTGCTCACACATCGAATAGAGTTCGATGTCGCGCACCATCACCATCGACGAGTGTTCCTCCTCGAAGAGCGCGTCCCCGATGACGTCCATCGCGGTCTGCTCGTAGCCCTTCGTGAGCCAGCGCATCGCCTTGGCCACACGTTCCGGCGTCTTGACGATGCCGTCGCGATCGACGTCTTCACCGATGATGCCCAGCTGTTCCTTGACCAGCTCGGCGTACCGCTCGAGCCCGGGAGTCATCTGGACCTTCGTGGACGGGACGGGCGGAAACGCTCGGGGCATTGGCGGCGTGAGGTGGCGGCGCGGCTTAGCGGCCTTCGTACTCGACATAGTTGTTCTCGGTTTCCCAGAGGCGGAGTCGCGAGAGGCGAGCGGGCTTCAGCGTGGGCTCGATCACCCGCCACATCGCCACGATGATGTTCTCGCTGGTCGGATTGGTTCCCGCCAAGAACGGGACATCGAGATTCAGGTTGCGGTGATCGACCTGCTCGATCACGTCGCGCTCGACGATCTCGCGGACGCGGCCCAGATCGACCACGTACCCGCTCACGGGGTCGATGGGTCCCGTGACCGAGACCTCCAGGACGTAGTTGTGCCCGTGCCAGTTCGGGTGGTTGCACTTGCCGAACAGCGCGGTATTCTCGGCGTCGCTGAGCGACGGATTGTGGACGCGATGCGCCGCGTTGAAGCGCAGGCGTCGCGTGACGGTAACGTCAGGCATCACCGAATAAAGCGCACGGCGCGCGGCGGGGTTCCCGCCAAACGCCACGATGCCCGGTACGCAAGCGTACCGGGCATCGGGACAACGGAACCGGAGCGGGGTTTTTTGAAGCCCTGTCGAAAGCGACCGTTGCCGGCAGCTAAGAGTCTCACCGCATCCTTCCGACTTCCCCGCACTGGGGCGTGTCGTCGAGAACGGTTTTTCGACCCCCTTCGAAGGACTTATGGCTCAAAAAATGAGGCCGCTGCGATCCCTGCGAACTGCGATGCAATATGAGTCCTGCCCCACGCCGCGCAAGCGGCGCGAAACGTGGCGCCGCACAGTAGATTATCGGCTTGCGCACTGATCTCTTGACCCTCGGCGCGATTGCGCTGCTGATCGGCTGGGCCGCCGGCACGTGGCTGCTTGAGCCGCCGGGCTGGTTCCATTTCCTGCTCACGCTCGGTGTCTTCGGGCTGATCTGGCGCATCGTCGACCGCGACGCGCCCAAGCGCTGATCGCGCTCAGATTTCCCAGTTCGACAAGAGCACACCGCTGCGGCGCGGCACCTCCGGATGCGACGCCAGCGCCATCCGCAGATCCGTCCACCGGACACGACCCCCCGCCTGGACGAGTTGGCGATAGAACTGTTCGCACTCCCCTTGGACGCGAACCGCCCACCGGCGACACCCACTGTCGCGTGCCATCGCCCCGAGCGCGCGGAACATCGTCGGGGCGTGCCGATCGTGGGTCAGCACGAGCTTGAGCACGCGCAACTCCTCGCGCGCGCGGCCCTCTACCAGCGGCGCCGAGTGGCACAGGGCAAACCCCACGATCTCGTCGCGTTCGTGGATCAGCACCGTATCGCCGAGCGACAGGGCGTGCGTGATGTCGATTTCGCGATGATAGTCGTGACCCGGTGCTACGGCGCCAGCGAGCGCGGTGCAGGCTCGCACCGCGTCGGCGCGCGCTGACCCGCCAAGTGAGGCCAGCCGGACGCCGCCGCCGTCCGCCGGCGCTGCCTCCAGGGTCACCGTGATCGTCAGCCGCCCCGGCACGAAGCCCAGCTGGGAATAGAAGCCGATGTTGTCCATCGTGCGCGGCATCGTCTCGAGCCCGATCGTGGTCGCGCCCGCCGCCGTGAGCCACTGAATGCCGGCCTCCACGATCTCGCGCCCGAGTCCCTGGCCCTGCCACTCGGGCTTCACGGCCAGCGGCCCCATCCACCCTTCGCGACCCGACAGATGCGCCACGTTGAACGCGATGATCTGACCGCGGTCATCGCGCCAGAGCATCGCGCCGTCGCCGGCATCCTCGATCGCGAAGCGCCAAATCAGCGGATTGAGATAGGGGACGCGCACCCCAACGAGCCCATCGCGACGATACCGCTCGGTGAACGCATCGCTGAAGACCGCATTGAGCGGCGCAATGTCGGTCGGCGTGATCGGCTGGGGGCCGACGGCGCGCGAGGGACGCAGGGATCGCGGCAACGCCATCAGCCGACCTCCGCCAACAGCGGTCCTTCGACCTCACGTTCGGGGTCGACCACCCGCGAAACGCCGGTCTCGGGGTCCAGCTGCACCTCCAACACGCGGTCCAGCCCTTCGCGGACGGAGTCGATATGCGTGATCACAATGACCTGCTCGAACCGGTCATTCAGGCGCCGGAGGAGCCCCAGCACGTGGTCGCGGCGCACGTCGTCGAGCGAGCCGAACACCTCGTCGAGCACCAGCAACGAGAACGGTTGCCCGGACCGCTCGGCGATCATCTGCGAGATCGCGAGCCGAAGCACCAGGTTGGCCAGATCCTCTTCGCCCCCCGAGATCACGGGCTTTGGCACTCCGTCCTCCAGGACGACGAGGGCGTACTGATCGTCGAGCTCGAGCTCGCCGTACCGACCGTCGGTCAGCTCCGACAAGAACGCACTCGCCAGCTCCGAGAGTTCCGGACGAAGCTGCATATTGAGGTCGGTCCGAAGGTCGGTGTAGCCCCGATCCAGCTCCTCGTGCAATCGGCGTTCGACGCTCAGGGCCTCGAGTCGCGCCCGCGCGGCCGCTTGGGCGTCACGCTCGGCGGCCACGCGATCCCGCGCGTCGCGGGCGCTCCGCGCCTCGGCGCGCGCGGTCACCAACGCCAGTTCGGCCGCCCGCTGCTCGGCGCGCGCGCCATCGATCGCCGCACGCGCGGCCTCGAAGGCGGCCGGGTCGAAGGGATCCGTCGCGGCCTCGGCCGTCATCGCATCCGCACGCGCCACGAGCGCCGCCCGACGCTCCTCCAGCTGGCGGCGTTCGATGTCGATCGACGGCCCGCGCTCGGTGGCCGCGCTCAGCAGCGCCGCGCGGCGCTCCAGCGCCGAGAGCTGCTCGACCCGTTGACGCACCGCGGCGTGCCGCACCGGATCATAGCCGGCAGCTGCGGCCGCCAGCTCGGCTTGCAGCGCCACGAGGCGCTCGGCCTTCGCGGTGATGGTCCCTTCGAGGGTGCGCAGTTCCTCGATGGCGTTCGCGATCTTCGCCCGCTTCGCCACCAGCGACTGCAGCTCGCGCTGCGCGGCCGCCCGCTGCTCGTCCAGCGTCCGCAGGGCTTCCGGCGGCGCCTCCAACTGCTCCATCCGCGCCTTGTAGTACTTGCCGTCCATTTCGACGGCCTCGATCTGCGAATCCAACTGATCGAGCACCGCACGGAAGGACTCACCGAGCGGTCGCGCACAGGTCGGACAGATGCCGTCGGCGCCCAGTTGCACGAAGCGCTCGCGCTGCTCCTGCAGCTCGAGGTACTGCTGCCGGAGGGCGATGCGCTTGGTCTCGGCTTCCTGCCGGTCGCGATCGTAGGTCGAGCGTTGCGCCACGAGCGTCGCATCCAGCTCGGCGAGCGTGCGCGTCACCACCTCGAATCGCGCGGCCGTTTCGACCTCGAGTGCTGGCGCAGGCGCCAACTGCGCGAGGCGCTCGCGCATCCGCGCGAGTTCGCCCTGTGCGTCGCGCTCGTTGTCCACGAGGACGCGCCGGCGGCCGTCATCGCGCGCGAGCGCCTCCAGTGCCTGAAACTCTTCGAGCACACTCGAGAGCGGGGCCAGCTGCGCGGCGACCGCCTGGAGCTCCGCCGCTGCGGTCGCGACGTCGGCCGCGTCCCGCGCGTTCCGGGCGATCAACTGCTCCAAGCCCTGCCGCTCCACGTCCAGCCCGCGCCGCTCCGCCTCACGCGCGGTATGGCGATCTCGGCGTGCCACTTCTTGGTCGTACGCGGGGCCCAGCACCACCAGCGAGCGTTCGGCCTCGGCCGCCCGCTGCTGCGCTCCCTGTTCCGCCCGCTCGGCCACCTCCACGCGCGCGCGCACCTCGGCCCACTCCTGATCGAGCACGGCCGGATCCCGCATCGCGGCCTTGAGCCCGGTGATCTCGCTCACGATCGTCTTGCGCCGCTCCCGCGTCTGCGCCTGCGCGGTCCGCAATCGCTCGTAGCCAAGCACGCGCGACAAGAACTGTCCGCGTTCGGCCGGCGACAACGCCGCCATCACGTCGAGTTCCTTCTGCCCGGTGAAGTAGGTGTGAAAGAACTCCTCGCGCGACATCCCGAGGCGGCGCTGCAGGAACTCGGTCACGCCGGTAATCGAGTTCGCCACTGGGGACTCGGCGCCATCGAGATACAGCTCCGCCGAGGTGAGGCCTCGCACCACGCGGTAGCGATGTCCCCCGAGCTCGAACTCGAGTTCGACGCGGACGACCGCGCGCGCGCCCGCCCGTTGGAAGCGAATCGAGTCGCGGGTGCCGCGCGCGGCCGCATTGCCGTAGAGCGCCCACGCGATCGCTTCGAGGATCGTGGACTTCCCCGAGCCGTTCGCCCCGATCACGCCGGTCAGGCCGCTGTCGAAGGCCACGCGGGTGTCGGCGTGCTGCCGGAAGTTCTGAAGTCGGATGGCGTTGAGCTTCACGGGGCGTCTCCCGGAAGCCCCGCAGCCTCGGGCGTCACGACGTCGCGGCCGCCATCATCCGCAGCGGCGAGATACTGCAGGGCGAGCGTCACGAGTGCCTCGCGATCGAGGTCGGGGTCGAGCGCCCGCCCGCGGAAGTGCTCGGTCACCAGCTCCGCCAGCGAGCGGGTGCGCCGCCCGCCGGGTGCGCCTTCGCCGCGTCGACTGGCCAGCGCATCCGGCTTGCGCGGTTCGAACTGGAAGTTGAGCGCGCGCGCACGGTAGTCCCGCAGCTTCTTCGGGTCGAGCTCGCGCTGGATGTGCTTGGGCAGGTTGTTGACGAACAGGCGCACCACGGCATCGTCGATGCCGCCCCGCACCTTGCCGATCGTGGCATCGATCGCCGCGTCCACTTCGGGGGCCGTGAGGCCGGCGGCGTCAACGGCGGGCAGGTCCAGATGCCGCCGAGTCCCGGGGACGACGTGGAATTGATGGGCCTTCGTGACGAGATCGTGCTCGATGAAGCCCTTCCCGCTCAGCCCGGCGGCCTTCTCGGTGCGCTGCTCGGCCCACGGATTGAGACTCGTGTACTCGATTGCCCCGGAGTACCACGCATTCGGCCGGATCTGCTGGTAGACGTGATAGTGGCCGAGCGCGATATAGTCCCACGCCGCCGTGAGATCGTCCGGCTGCCAGATCGTCGTCGCGCGATCCCCCTCACGCGTGTCGGCGGGAATCTGGCCGGCGATCTCGCCGTGCAGCACCAGCACGTTGAATCGCTGCGACTCGTCGCGGGTCAGTGCCGGCCGCTCCGAGAAGGCCTCCGGCACCGCGAGTACCGAGAGCTCACGCTCGGGGAACACGAAGCGCCTCGGCTCCCGATCGGCGACGTGCACCCCGAGCTGCGTGAACAGCGACAAGATCGACCCCATCTCGCGCGTGCGCGGCGTGTCGTGATTGCCTGCGACCATCACGAGGATCGCGTTCGGGAGTGCGTCGACCAGCCGCTTGATCTGCAAGTAGGCGAAGACGATCGCCGTATTGCTCGGCCGAACGACGTGAAAGATGTCGCCGCCAAAGACGATCAGTTCCGGCTGCCGGGCGATGATGGCGTCCACGGTGCGAATCAACGCCTGCGCGACGTCGGCTTCGCGCTGATTGATGCCGACACCGTTCATCCGCTGATAGCGGCGGAATCCCAGATGCAGATCGGACAGGTGGACGAGGCGCACGGCAGCCGGTGCCTCAGTCGCCGAAACCGTACGGATCGTCCGCAGGTCCGGCCTGGACGGGGCGGCGTGGCTCCGGGCGAATCGGCGAACTCGCCGCGACGCGACGACCCAACTGGGACAGGAAGAACTTGATCGGTTCCTTGGGGCGTGCGAGCTCGGTGGCGCGGAGCGCCTTCAGCACGGCCTTTTCGTCATGCAGCGCGAGCTGGTCCTGTACCAAGGGCAGCGTCGCCGAGGCATCGAGTTGCCACAGGCGCGCATAGACCGCGGCGTCGAGCGACGCGTCGTGCTGCCGCGGCCAGCGGTCGGCGCCGTCCCGACCGCGGAGAATCGCGGGCCGCGGGAACCGCACGAAGACCGGCTGCGTGAAGTGCGGATGTCGCACCATCAGCGTGCCCTTTTCGAGCGCCGAGAGCTTCGTGCGAATGGCCGGACTCAGCGTGGCGTATCCCGGCGCGGCCAGCTCGTCGGCGTCCATCCGTCCGAAGAGCGACGTGCCGGCGTTGCCCACCACGCGCCGATGCACCTGCGAGCGGAACTGCTGCGCGCCAAAGAGCACCAGGCCCAGATAGCGCCCGCGTTCCGCGATGTCGAGCAGCATCTGCCGCACGTAGGTGTCGGGCGCATCGGAGGGCGCGTACTTGTTGAGCTCGTCGACGAAGACGATCACGTGATCGACCCCGAGCTCGCGCCGTTCGAGTTGTTCGCGCAGGCGTGACACCACGCGCGCGAAGACGAGATCCTGCGCGTCCTCCTCGAGGTTCGCGACGTCGACGACGTAGACCGTGCGATCAGCGAAGCCGCCTTCAAAGGGCAGATCGCTCGCCGAGCCGTCATCCGTCACCAACCCCGCGCAGCGCGTGGCGATGTTGATCAGCCGGTTGCGCACCTTGCGGATCGTCGCCACGTGATGCGTGCGCCACGACTGGTCGTCCTTCTGCTCCAGCGCCCGCAACACGTCCTTGAACCAGTCGTCGAGTTCCGCGAACGATCGCACCAGATGCGAGCGGGCCAACATCCCGTCGCTGAACTCGCGCTCCACCACCTGCTCGCGAATGAAGTCGATCAGGGCGTCGGCCTTGGCATCGACGTCATCCTTGTTGAGCAGCACTTCGGCGTACTGCAAGACCTGCGTGAGTCCCCAGGTCAGCGGCGACACGTTGTGCAGCAGATCGGGATGGGCGCGCGCCGTGTTGAGCACGCCACCGCGCGCCGTGTAGGGCGCGAAGTACTGCACTCGCTCGAAGGGCGTCGCGGGAATGCCCAGCGCCGCATACAAGGCGCGATCCTGATCGTCGATCTCGCCCGGCATATCGAGATAGCAGAGATCCGGTCCCTTCACGTTGAAGCAGACCGCCGCCACCTTGCCCTTCTGCGCGGGGAAGTGTGTGAAGATCGACTGCAGCAGGAACTCCACGGCGCTGGTCTTCGTGGCGAGGCCCGACACGCCGGTCAGGGTGGCGTGCGCCGCTTCGGGGCCGAGGAGGAAGTCGGCGTCCAGGTAGATCGGGGCCTGCATCCCGCCCGCGGTATAGACGCCCACCGGAATGCCGGTGCGCGCACCCTCACGCAGATAGCCGTCCATCCGCAGCGCGATCGCGACGTCCTGATCGTCGGCCAGAAACACCTGTCCCATCGGCACCGGCTGCATCGGCTCGTCCGGCACCTGTCGCAGCACGGCGGCGGTGTACAGCCGAATCTCGGTGCGGCGCGTGGGGGCGGCGTTCGCCGTCGCGGGCGACCCATCGGCGCCGAGCACATCGTGCAACGGCGATTCCAGATCACTGTAGCCGAGCGCGTCGGTGATCACGCCGTAGATCGACGGAATCACGCCTGACACCGGATGCGTCCCGACAACGCGGACGATGGTCCCGATCCCGACCGGAGCGTCCACCGCGGTCCAGAAGTGGAACTGATGCGGAGTGTTCGGACGCTTCTCGGTGGCCACGACGCGACCGAGCACGGGGGCGTGCACCTCGTCAGGCAGGGCGTCGGTCACTGAAGGCAGTCGGAGGGTGGGGGGCGTTGCGAAAGTTACACGGATCGGCGCATCGGCGACGCCCGCCCGTCGCCCGTCGTGGCGGCTACGCCATCACCGCCCGCAGATACTCTTCGCAGTCGCGAATGCCGTAGCTCATCACGGCCCAACGGCGGTCGGGCAAGGCCACCGGGGCCCGCTCGGCCAGCACACCGCGCGAGATGGCATCGAGATGCGCGGTCAGTTCGCCTGCCGCTGCCCCCTCGCGGGTCGCCACCTCCAGCCGGACGAGCCCGAACAGCGGCTCGCGACCGTCCGGGTCGCGCAGGCGCAGATACCAACTCAGCACCGTCGTGCGACGGGGTGACGTGATCGCGAACGCGGTCGTGCGTTCGCCCGCGCGCAGCGAGGCGAGCAGACCGACGGCATCGCCGGCCACGTAGAGGGTGCGGTGGCTCTTGATCACGCCGACCACCTGCGGGGAGGTGGCGACGCGATCATCCTTGCCGATGCCGCCGTCGACATAGAGCAATCCGCCCTGCGTCGCGACCCACTCGGCGGCGAGCGCGTGCTCCAGCGCTTCCCGGGCCGCCTGCACCTGATGGTAGGCACGATCGGCCCACGCCAGGGGGTGTTGCGGTCCATCGGCCGCATCGCGCGAGGTGTCGACAACCTCAGTGACCTCGGCGCAGCGCGCCCACACGTCGGGCGCGACGACGGTGCGCGGCAGGTAGATCGCCGTGGTCTGGCTGGCGCGCCAAGTCGAGAGCGTGCGATCGTGGCGGGCGCGAATCACCGCGCCGACGTGCCCGTGCACGAGCGGCACCAGTCCCGCGTGGGCTATGACCTGGGACGCCTGTCGGCCATCGAGAAACGCGTCGACCCGTGCCGCCTGGCCGTCGGGCACGGCGCGAACTTCGAGGCGACGCGACTCCCGCAGCTCCGCATCGACGAGGCGAGGCGGGTCGGCGCTGGCGTCCCGCTGCAACTCCAAGCCGCCCGCGCCCGACACCGGACGCGCGCCCAGCGACGCGAGCAGGCGGCGTGCAGCCTCGGGCGTCACTCGACGCCGATGTCCCAGGCCTGCTCGAGATCGCGGCGCGAGTAGGCGCGGAACGCCGTGAGCGTCTGGGTCCGCTCGATGCCGGGAACCAGCGGAAAGTTCTCGGTCACGACGCGCGCGATCTGCTCGTACTCCGCCACCCGCACAATCACCACCAGGTCCCACTCGCCCGAGACGCTGTAGACCTCGCGGACGCCGTCGATGCCGGCCAGCGCCGTGGCGGTGACGGGAATCTGTCGGGGATCGGCCTTCACCAGCACGATCGTCGTGATCACGCGCCCTCCGGGCAAGGTGGAACGTTGAGCAACCAGAGACCGGCAAAC
Organism: Gemmatimonadaceae bacterium; assembly: GCA_033763905.1. Taxonomy (GTDB): domain Bacteria; phylum Gemmatimonadota; class Gemmatimonadetes; order Gemmatimonadales; family Gemmatimonadaceae; genus JAJTHG01. Next base: position 161 of record JANRJP010000067.1, on the reverse strand, counting down.
GCGCCGGCGGCGTCCAACTCGATCAACACATCCTCGGCCTCGCGCACTGCGCGTGCCGCCTGACGACCCGCAATGCGGAGCCGGACCACGCCCCGCTCGAACGCGGCATCGGCGACGAGTGCGGCCGACAGCGCCCGCACCTGCGGCGAGCGCGCGAGGCG
>JANRJP010000084.1:0-11028 GCA_033763905.1 Gemmatimonadaceae bacterium | reverse complement strand
CTGCCCGTTGATGCCGGCCTCCAAGGCCACCGCCCGACCGCCCGCGCGAATGTGCTCGCGCACCAGCGCGTTGTTGGGGTCCATCGTCACGTAGCAGAGATGCTTCGCTTCCGTGAACGCGGCCATCCGCAGCGTGTTCGGATCGTCGGCGTTGAGCACGGCGGTGTTCGTCGCGATCTCCACCACGGTGCGCTTGATGGCCGCGAGCTGTTCGAGGGTGTCGATGCCCTTTTGGCCCAGATGATCGGGCTGCACGTTGAGCACTGCGCCCACGTCCACGTGGCCCATGGCCATTCCGGCGCGCAACAGACCGCCGCGCGCGGTCTCAAGCACGGCGACTTCCACCGCAGGGTCGGCCAGCACCAGTCGCGCCGACGTCGGGCCGGTCATATCGCCTTCGACCGTGCGCTGACCGTCGATATACACGCCGTCGGTGGTCGTGAGCCCGACGCGCTTGCCGGCGAGCTTGTGAATGTGCGCGAGCATGCGCGCGGTGGTCGTCTTGCCGTTGGTGCCGGTCACGGCGGCAATCGGAATCGTCCCCGACGAACCCGGCGGGAAGAGCATCTCGATCACCTTGCCCGCCACATCGCGCGGACGCCCTTCGCTCGGCGCCATATGCATTCGGAAGCCCGGCGCCGCGTTCACTTCGCAGATCGCGCCGCCGATCTCCTTGTACGACTGCGTGATGTCGGGCGTCAAGAAGTCCACGCCGCCCACATCCAGACCAATGGCTTGAATGGCCCGCACCGCCATATCGACGTTGTCGGGGTGAATCACGTCGGTCACGTCAGTAGCCGTGCCGCCGGTGCTCAAGTTGGCGGTCAGTCGCAGGTACAAGGTCTCGCCCGCCGGCAGCACGCTTTCGGGCGTGAGGCCGCGCTTGGTGAGAATGCCCAGCGCCTGCTCGTCGAGCTCCAGCATCGTGAGCACCTTCTCGTGCCCAATGCCACGACGCGGGTCGCGATTCACTTCGGCGACGAGTTCGGTAATGGTCTGCCGCCCATCGCCCACGACCTTGCCAGGCTCACGACGCGACGCGGCGACCAACTCGCCGTTCACCACTAGCAACCGGTGATCAAAGCCGGTGATGAAGCTTTCGACAATCACGCTGCGCGAATGCTCGGCGGCGCGCGCAAAGCCGGTGCGCACATCGTCTTCGGTCTGCAGATCGATCGACACGCCGCGGCCGTGGTTGCCGTTGTACGGCTTGGTCACCACGGGATAGCCAATACGCTCGGCGGCGCGCACCGCACGATCGGCGCTCTGTACCAGGATCTGTCGCGGCACGGGCAGGCCGAGCCGCGCGAGAATGCGGTTGGTTTCTTCCTTGTCGCTCGCGAGTTCCACAGCGATGTGAGACGTGCGGCCGGTGATGGTGGCCTGCACGCGCTGCTGGCGGCAGCCCCAGCCCAGCTGCAGCAGCGAATACTCATTGAGCCGCAGCCACGGAATGCCGCGCTCTTCGGCGGCCTTCACGATGCTCATCGTGCTCGGCCCCAACGCACGACGCTGTGCGAATCGAATGAACCCGTCACGACGCTCGGCCCAGTCGAACGACGCCGACTCCTCAGGGCGCAGCGACGCGGGGAGCAGCGAGTGCAGCAGGTCCAGCGCCACATCGGCGGCTTCGAGCCCGACGTCTTCCTGCTCATACTCGAAGACCACGTCGTACGTCCCCGACGCCTGCGCGGTCTCGCGCGTCTTGCCGAAGGTCACGTTCACACCCGCGACGTTCTGCAGTTCGATCGCGACGTGTTCGAGGACGTGGCCGAGCCAGGTGCCTTCGCCTTCCGTCATACGGCGCACCAGACCGCCGGGCTCACCGTACGAGCAACCGTGCTCGCGCAGTCCCGGGAGCGCCTGCAGCAGGCCGTCGACGAAGGGCGCGCCCAGTTTGGCCGTGGGCCAGGCTTCGAGTTCGCCCAGGTCGAGCACCAACCGGATCACCGGGAAGTGCGCGTAATGGCTTGGCCCCACGTACACGTTCCGATCGGTGATCCGCATTGGGCGCTCGGTCAGTCGTGAAACAGCGAGGCGATCACCGGATCGACGCGCCGCGTGTGCAGGTTGAAGCGAGCGCCGCGCCCCAGCACGTGCGTGCGCACCCCGACCAACGTGATGGCGTCGCCGGGCTTGGCTTCGGCCATCGAAGTGAACTCCACATCGGCGCAATCCACCACCGTCACCGCGCCGGATCCGACGACTTCGATCGTTTCGTCGGGGTCGATGAACGCGGCCGTGTCTTCGTCCACGCCGAGGCCAATGGCGAAGGGGTTGTACGAGAGCGCGGTCAGCAGGCGGCCCAGGCGATCGCGCTGCCGGAAGTGCTGGTCCACGATGAACCGGTTCGTCAGGCCAACACCGGCGCACATCGTCACCATCCCCGCGCGCGGCGTGGAGCCTTCGTCGCCATAGGCGATCATATGCTCGCTCAGGAACGCGGCGCCGGCGCTGGTGCCGGCGACGTGCACGCCTTCGGCGTTGCGGGCACGGATCATCTTGGCGACCGGCGTGCCGCCAAGAATGGTCGTGAGCTTCAGCTGATTGCCGCCCGTGAGAAAGATCGCGTCGGCGGCGGCGAGCCAGGCCAGCCAGTCGGCGTCGTCGCAGTCGCTGCGGCGCTCGAACGGCAGCGCCTTGGCATAGCCGGCACCGATGCGCTTGAACTCGCGCTCCCAGTAGACGCCCATATCGGGCTCGCTGGAGGCTGTGGGAATGATGGCGACGCGCGACTGCGCGCCGCCGGCGAGCTCGAGGAGCTTTCCGAGGATATCGGGGGACGAGAGCTTGCCGCCGATCGGCACGATGTAGCCGCGGCGCGTTCCTTCGACTCGGGGACGGGCAGGCATAGGGAGAAACTAACGGCGAAACGGGGCGGCGGCTAACGTTAGGGAATGACGGCACCCACGCTCGAGCTGCTGCTCAACGCGGAGCTCTACACCCCCGACCCGATGGGCGTCTGCCACCTGCTCATCGGCGGTGGTCGATTGCTCTACGTGGGTACCGAGCGACCGTCGGTGACGCCCTCGTCGCTGGTGGCCGTGACCGATCTGGCCGGCGCACGGGTGATTCCGGGGCTGATCGACGGGCACGTGCACCTGACGGGCGGGGGCGGTGAGGCGGGCCCCGCGAGCCGCGTGCCGGCCCCACCACTCACCGCGTACACGCTGGGCGGGGTTACGAGTGCCGTGGGTGTGCTCGGGACCGACGACGTCGTGCGCACCACCGCATCCCTCGTTGCGGCGGCACGGTCGCTCACCGCCGAGGGGCTGTCGGCGTGGTGCCATACGGGCGGCTACCACCTGCCCCTCGCGACGCTCACCGGCTCAGTGCGCGGGGATATCGTGCACGTCGACTGCATCATTGGCGTCGGGGAACTCGCGATCAGCGATCACCGCTCCAGCCAGCCGACGTTTGACGAGATCGTGCGCATCGCCGGCGACGCGCACGTGGCGGGCCTGATGACCGGCAAGGCCGGCATTTTGCATTTGCACGTCGGGGACGGTCCCCGTGGACTCGAGTGCATTCGACGGGCGCTGGCCGAGACCGAGCTACCGGCCCGGGTCTTCCAACCGACGCACGTGAATCGGCGCCGCAGCTTGTTCGACGAGGCCGTGGCCCTCGCGCGGGAGGGCGTGCCGGTGGACATCACCGACTTTCCCGTGGACGACGGCGAAGACGCCTGGTGTGCTGCCGATGCGCTCGAGCGCTACTGGGAGCGCGGGGCCCCGGCGGGCAAGGTGACGGTGAGCACGGACGGCGGCGGGTGCCTGCCGGTCTTCGATAACGACCGCAACGTGATCGCGATGGATGTCGGCGATTCGCGCGCGTTGAGCCGTACGATTGCCACGCTGCTTGCGCGCGGGCACGCGCTCGAGACGGTGCTGCCACCGTTCACGCGCAATGTCGCCGAGGCCCTGCGACTGCACGGCAAAGGCCGGCTCGTGGTCGGTGCCGACGCAGACGTGGTGGTGCTCGGAAGTAACCACCTGCCGTTGCACGTGATGGCGCGCGGCGCGTGGATGGTACGAAACAGCGCCCCGGTGCGGCGCGGTACCTTCGAGGTGGGGGCGTGATGCAACGTCGACGTACTCGCCGGCTGTCGCGGTCCGACTTGCCGATGCTGCCACCCGATGCGCCGCTGCCGCCAGAGAACCTGACGCTCAAGTGCTGGCAGTTGCAGGGCGGCCAGGACTTTGTGCCGCTGCCTGGCGGGATCCCCGGTAAAGAGTGGGTCGGCGCGGGTGACGTGCGATGGGTCGATGCGCAGACCGCCGACGCGGCGGCCCTGGGCCAGTTGCTGCAGAACCTGGGCACGCCGCCGACGATCATCGAGTTCGCGACCGACTTCGACGCGCGCATCTCGGATGCGCACGCGGAGCGCGATGCGGCCTGGCTGCGCATTCCGGTGCCGGCGGCCATTTCGAACGAAGAGCATCGCTTCATTAACGTCATTGCGCTGCCGAGCGTGATCATCACGCATCACCGGCGACCGATGCCGCGGCTGGAGCAACTCGAGCAGATGCTCGTGCACGCCATGCCCGACGGCAGTTCTTCGACCGGCCTGGTGCTCGAGGTGCTCGAAGAGTTCTCGGCCGAAGATCTCCGGCTCTACGTGCGGGTGCGTCACGACGTGGACGAGCTCGCGCGCGCGCTCGACGAGCAGCCGGGATCGGTCACGCTGGAACAGATTTCCGACTTGATGCGCCGCGTGGACTTGCTGAGCACCGTGTGCGAAGACCACCTGCTGGCCGTTTCGTTGTTGCCGCAGCTCGAGAGCCAGGCGTTCCGCACGGCGGTCGATCGCGATCATCTGAACGAGGTCACAAAGACGCTCGAGCGCTACCAGTTCGGGCTCAAGCGCCTGGAGCGGCGGCTCGAAGGTCTGCGCGCACTCTACGCGGCCAGCCTGCAGGAGAACGCCAACCAGCGGCTCCGCGTGCTGACCGTGATGAGCACGATCTTCCTGCCGATGACCCTCTTGGCGAGCATTTACGGGATGAACTTCGAGCATATGCCGGAGCTCAAATCCCGGATCGGCTACCCCAGCGTGCTGGTGGCGATGGTGGCCATTGCCGGCGTCCAGCTGTGGTTCTACCGCCGGAAGGGCTGGCTGGACTAACGACAGGGGCGGGGACGAGTGGAACTTGGGCCCCGCCGGGTGGTAGACTGGAGTATCCCGGCACACAGGCCGTCCCCCTCGGACATCCTTTGGGAGAAGGGAGCAGTATGGAATGCAACGCGTGGATCCGCGCACGGGTCCGACGGACGGCGAGCCGACTCGCCTCGCTGGCGATGCTGTCGGCCGCGCTGCTCGCGACGGCCGCGGCCGAGGGACGGGCACAACTCACAGGGGCCGGGTTTCTGTTTCAGCCGCCGACGGCGACCCTGACGATTCGCACCGGGTTCGGGGCACCGCTCGCCCGGTCCGACATCTTCGACTTTGCTGCTGAGCAGCTGACGTTCGAGCGACGGAAGCTGAGCGGGATCAGTGCCGGGCTCGACGTGGGCGGCTTCCTGTCGCCGCGCGTGGAGCTGATGCTCAGCGGCGACATTCAGTCACGCGTCGCGCCGACCGAGTACCGCGAATGGCAGGAGTCGAATGGCGCCCCGATCACGCAGCAGACGCGCCTGATGCGGGTGCCGCTCACGATCGGCACCAAGCTCTACCTCAACGCGCCGGGTGAGCAAATCGGCAAGTTCGCGTGGATTCCGACCAAGGTGTCGGCCTACGTGGGCGGCGGCGTGGGGATGACGTGGTATCGCTTCCGCCAGGAAGGGGACTTTGTCGATCTCAACGCCGGCAACAACATCTTCACCGACGTGTTCGAGAGCGAAGGCTGGGCGCCGACAGCGATGGGGCTCGCGGGCGTAGATGTGGCGTTGTCGTCGACGGCCAGCATCTCGACCCAGCTGCGCGGCACCTTCGCGCGGAAGTCGCTGTCGTCGCGGTTCACCGGTTTTGCACCAATCGATTTGTCCGGCGTGTCGTTGATGGTCGGACTCACCCTGCGAGCGCAGTAGGAGGGGATGATGACCACACGAATGCAGCACGGTCTTGGGGTGCTCGTTGGCGTCGCGGTGCTGGCGGCGGCGATGGCGGATGTCGGCGCGCAAGAGACCCGCATCACGGCCCGTACTGATGCGCGGCTGATGCCGTTCCTCGGCTGCTGGCGCGCGACCGACGTCGGCACCCCATCGCCGGATTTGCGACTCACCTGCGTGGTGCCGGGGTCGAACGCCTCGGCCGTGCGCGTGCTGGATATCGATGGCGACGTCGTGACCGAGCGAACGGTGCTCGACGTATCCGGCGCGACGCAGCGGCGGCAGGACGGCGGTTGTGATGTGGAGGCCAGCGGTCGCTTGGCGGCCGAGGGCCCGCGGGTCTACCTGTCGCAGGGCGTCACCTGCGGCGGGCGCACGATGCGCGGGACGTCGGTGTTCGATGTGTTGTCGGCCAGTGCGTTCATTGAAGTGCGCGCCTTGCAGAAGGCCGACGGCACCGTGCCGCCGGAGCCGCGCGTCACGCAGTACGACGCGTTGGCGACGCCGAATTTGAGTGAGGCCGCGCGGGCGGTGGTGGGTGACGTGCCGATGCTGTCGCCGCGTCAGCGGGAACTGTACGTCTCACCGGTGACCGTGGCGCAGATCGCCGAGGTCTCGAGCGCGGTGAATGAGCCCGTCGCGCGCGGCTGGCTGACGCTGCGTGGGCAGGATGCCACGGTCGCGGTGACGGCCAAGACGCTCAAGTCCCTGCGCAATGCCGGGGTGCCGGGCTCGGTGACGGACGTGCTGGTGGCACTCGCGTATCCGCGCGTGTTCCGCTTGGCGACGTCGGGTGAGGCCGAGCAGACGAACCCCGACAGTCTCGAGCTGCGGATGCGTCGCGAGCGCGGCCGGATGGCGGCGGCGTGGTGTATGGGCGGCCCGATGATGTGTCCGTGGCAGTGGGATCCGTTCTTCGCGAACTCGATGTGGGGTTCGCCGTGGGGGCTCAGTTACGGCGGCTGGTGGAATGGGTACGGCGCCGGCTGGGGACCCTTCGGCAACGGCTGGGTGGGTAACGGCTGGAACGGATGGAACGGCTGGGGCTGGGGCGGCCGCTTCAACGGCGGCTTCGTGCCGATCTTCGTCGGCAACCGGCCGCCGGCGTCCACGGCCACGGTGGACCGTCGCCGCGGCTACAGCGCGGGCAACCAGACCGGTGGCGGCACGGCGAGCGGTGGCAGCGTGTCGGCATCGGGCGGGGCGTCGCGCGGGTCGTCGGGGAGCTCGTCGGGCAACTCCGGTGGCAATTCCTCGGGCGGACGGACGGCGGTGCGAAAGCCCTAGGCGTCCAGCGCATTGACAGAGGGCGGGCGGGGCCGCACGGTATCGGAGACGATCCTGCAGTCCCGCCCTTCGCGTTGCCCCCCACAATGTCCCGTTTCTCGTTGCTCGCCCTGCCGCTGCTCGCGGCCTCGGCGCTGGGGGCGCAATCGCTCCCGCGCGTCACCGTCACGCTGCCGACGTCGCGCGCGAATGCGCCGCTCGATGGTCGACTGCTGCTGATGTTGTCGCGCGACAGCACCGCCGAACCGCGCTTTCAGGTGAGCTGGGGGCTCAAGTCGCAGCTCGTCTTCGGGTCTGATGTCGACGGCTGGCGTCCAGGTTCGGCACGCACGGTGCCCGGGGATGCGTACGGCTTTCCGATTCGCGCACTCAAGGATGTGCCGGCGGGCACGTATCGCGTGCAAGTGCTGCTCAATCGCTACGAGACGTTCACGTTGGCCGACGGCCGCGTGCTGAAGCTGCCGCCCGACAAGGGCGAAGGGCAGCAGTGGAGTCGCAAGCCCGGCAATCTGTACAGCGCGCCGCGCACGATCACGTGGGACCCCAAGCGGCCGACGGACATCGCGCTCTCGCTCGATCAGGAGATTCCGCCGATCGAGGACTACGCCAAGAAGGAAACCAAGTACGTGAAGTACGTGAAGATCCGCAGTGAGCGGCTCTCCAAGTGGTGGGGGCGCGATATGTACCTCGCGGCCTGGGTGCTGCTACCCGAAGGCTTCGATTCGCATCCCGACGCGCGGTATCCGCTGGCGGTGTATCACGGACACTTCCCGTCGAGCCTGGGTGGTTGGCGCGAGACACCGCCGGACGCCAACCTCAAGCCCGACTACAGCGAACGCTTCTCGTTGGCCGGTTACAACCGCATCCAGCAGGAACTGGCGTACGACTTCTACAAGACGTGGACGGGGAAGGGCTTTCCGCGCGCGCTCCTGATTGAGATTCAGCACCCGACGCCGTTCTACGACGATTCCTATGCGGTGAACTCGGCGGGCAACGGCCCGTACGGCGACGCCATTCAGTACGAGCTGATTCCCGAAATCGAAAAGCGCTACCGCGGCTTGGGCGCCGGATGGGCGCGCTTCCTCTTTGGCGGCTCCACCGGCGGCTGGGAATCGATGGCCGTGCAGATGTTCTACCCCGAGGAATACAACGGCGCGTGGGTGGCCTGTCCGGATCCGATCGACTTCCGGCACAACACGGTGGTGAACATCTACTCGGACACCAACGCGTACTGGATGCCCTCGATGTTCAAGCGCACGCCGCGTCCGGGGCATCGCAACTACCTGGGGCACGTCGATGCCACGGTGATGGAGATGAATCAGTACGAAGTGGCGATCGGCACCAACGCGCGGTCGGGCGACCAGTGGGACGTGTGGGAGTCGGTGTATTCGCCGCCGGGTCCGAACGGCTATCCGGCGCGCATCTGGGATCGCGAGACGGGGACGATCGATCGCCAGGTCGCCGAGTATTGGCGGAACAACTACGACTTGTCGTACATCCTCCAGCGCGATTGGGCCACGCTGGGTCCGAAACTGCGCGGCAAGCTGCGCATCTACGTCGGCGATATGGACAACTACTACCTCAACAACGCCGTGTACGAGGTGGAGAAGTTCCTCAAGAGCGCGAACCCGCCCGCCGATGCCGTGGTGGATTACGGCGATCGCGATGAACACTGCTGGAACGGCGACCACACGCGGAGCAACGCGTACTCGCGCCTGCGGTATCCGCAGATGGTGTTGCCGTGGGCCGTGGAGCGGATGCTGACGACCGCGCCGGCCGGTGCGGATTTGCGCAGCTGGCGGTACTGAGTCGGTGACCGATCCTCGGTACGCGGCCCGCGGCTGGCCGCCGGACTCGCGCGCGCCCATTGGTCCGTACGGCGAGCACGACGCCTGCGGCACGGGCTTCATTGCGCATCGCGATGGCGTTGCGTCGCAGCGTGTGGTGGCGCTGGCGCTCGAAGCGGTGTCGCGAATGGCGCACCGCGGCGCGTCGGCGAGTGACACGTCGGGGGATGGCGCGGGGCTGCTGACCCAGTTGCCGCAGGCGTTCTTCGCGCGAGTGGCAGGCGAGGCAGGGCTACGCGTGCCCGACGGGCCGCTGGCCGTGATGATGTGCTTCGTGCCGCCGGATGCTGCGGCCGCCGCATCGGCCGAGGCATTGGCCACATCGGTGTGTGCCGACGACGGCATTCCCGTGCTGGGATGGCGCACGGTACCGGTGAATCCTGATGCGCTGGGGCCGGCGGCTCGCGCGGCGATGCCGGGCATTCGGCAGTTGATCCTCGGACGGCCCGCCGACTGCACCGACGACGACGCGTGGGAGCGTGCGCTGTACCTCGCGCGCCGAGCCATCGAACAGCGCGCCGAGGCCCAAGGACTCGCGCTGTACGTGTGTTCGTCGTCGTGCCGAACGATCGTGTACAAAGCGCTGCTCAACGGGCCGCACTTGGGGGCGTTCTACCCGGACTTGGCCGCGCCGGACTTCGCGAGCGCGATTGCCGTGTTCCACGAGCGCTACGCGACCAACGTGCTGCCGCGCTGGGAGCTGGCGCAGCCGTTCCGTTTGCTGGCGCACAACGGCGAGATCAACACGCTCTGGGGCAACCGCAACGCGATGGCGATGCGCGCGCCGTTGCTCACCGCGCCGATGTTCGGGGCACGTGGCGATCGGGTGATGCATCCGATGCAGCGGGGGGGCAGCGATTCGACGAGCCTCGACAACACGCTCGAACTGCTCGTGCGCGCGGGGCGCTCGCCAGTACACGCGGCAATGATGTGCATTCCGCGCGCCTGGGAGCGATTCCCCGACATCGAGCCCGCGGTCAAGGCATTCTACGAGTACCACCAGTGCCTGATCGAACCCTGGGACGGTCCAGCCGCCATTGCCTACACCGACGGCCAGATCGCCGCCGTGTCGCTGGACCGTAACGGACTGCGCCCCTGCCGCTACGTGATTCGCGACGACGGCATGGTCGCGGCGGGATCCGAAGTCGGCATCGTCGATTTTGATCCCGCACAGGTGGTCGAGACCGGCAAGGTGGCGCAGGGCGGCGTGTTCGTCGTGGACACCGTGCGCCGACGCGTGATCAAGAACCTCGAAGCCAAGCGCGAGATCGCGACGCGCAAGCCGTACGCGCGCTGGATCGCGGGCCATATGGCGACGTTGCCGCCGAGCACGCATCCGGAGCCGCTCGTGGTCGGCAGCGATGCCCTGCGCGCGCCGCAAACGGCGCTCGGTTACGGCCACGAAGACGTGCGAATGATTCTCGAAACGATGGCCGCCACCGGCGCCGACCCAGTGTGGTCGATGGGTGACGACACCGCGCCGCCGCCGCTCGCACGCCACGCACCGACGGTGTACGGCTTCCTGCGGCAGCGCTTCGCGCAAGTCACCAACCCGCCGCTCGATTCCTTGCGCGAGTCGTTGGGAATGTCGCTGCGAATGCATCTGGGGCGTCGCGGGTCGCCGTTGCTCGAGCAGCCGACCGCTGCGCGAATGTTGCGCGTCGAGCATCCGGTGCTGCTCCCCGACGAGATGGCGGCGCTGGTAGACTTCCCCGGGTATCCGGCGGTGACGCTTGATGCCACGTGGCCTGCGCGCGAAGGGACGGTGGGCCTCGTGCGCGCGCTCGATGCGCTCTGCGACAAAGCCGAGCGTGCGGTGCGTCGCGGCAAGCGGCTGCTGATCGTG
>JANRJP010000078.1:0-1885 GCA_033763905.1 Gemmatimonadaceae bacterium | reverse complement strand
TTGCCCTCGCCCGTCGGCTTCGAGGTATCCGCGGTGACCGAGCCTTCGTAGCGCGCGTGCAAGTAGCCGAGCGACGAGGTGACGCCATCGGACATCGTCCCGTGCCCCAAGTCCTGCCCCGTGACCGGCACTACGCCGAAGTCGCGCACGAATGCGTTGAGCGCTTCGCCGGCAAAGTCGAGCAGCGCCGCGTCCTGCGGTTCCCCGACGCGCGCCCCATCGCCCGGCAGCAGGACGCACTTGCCGCCGACGAGACGATCCATCATCGGCTGCACGCGCGGCCCGCCACAGCGGATCAACCGCGACCAGCGGATCTTGTCTTCCATTCCGTGGGCGAGTCCGAGCGCTTCGGCATCGTTGTCGTAGCCAACGGCACTCGCGCGATCGCGCGGTGCGATCCGGAAACCGCCCAACGACAGTGCGCCGCTCTCGGGCGCGCCGAGCGTTGCGATCGACAGGACCCACCCGGTGGCGGCGTGGGTCGTCCGCACCACCCACGCCTCGCCGACCTGGCGGCGCTCGACCCTCACGACGTCGGTGGGTTGAAGGCAGCGTGCTGGGCGTCGATCCAGCTCTGGTGGTACTTCGGATCTTCGATCTCGGTGGCGCGCTTCGCGATCTTGAGCGGGCGGAACGAATCCATCATCACCGCGAGCTCGTTGGTGTACTTCGCGCCGATGCTCGCTTCGGTACGCCCCGGATGCGGACCGTGGGGCAGGCCGTCCGGATGGTGCGTGATCGAGCCATACTCGATGCCCTTGCGGCTCATGAACTCGCTCGACGCGTAGAACAGCACTTCGTCGGAGTCGACGTTGCTGTGGTTGTACGGCGCCGGAATCGCGTTGGGGTCGAAGTCGTAGGGCCGCGGGCAGAACGAGCAGATCACGAAGCCGTCGCCCTGGAACGTCTGATGCACCGGCGGCGGCTGATGGATGCGCCCGACGATCGGCTCGAAGTCGTGGATATTGAACGCCCAGGGATAGAAGTATCCATCCCAGCCGACGACGTCGAACGGGTGATGGTCGAGCACCAATTCGTTGATCGCGTCGTACTGCTTCACGTAGATGGGGAACTCGCCGCGCTCGTCTCGCGGCGCGAGCGTGGCGGGACGGCGAATGTCCCGCTCGCAGTAGGGCGCGCCCTCCAGCAGCTGACCAAACTCGTTGCGATAGCGCTTGGGCCAGCGCACGTGGCCCGCGCTTTCCATCACGAGCAGCTTGGTCGGCCCCTGGGCAGCGTCCAAGCGCCAGCGGTGCGTGATGTTGCGATGAATCACCACGTAGTCGCCGGGACGGTAGGGCAGTTCGCCGAACACCGACTCGAGCACGCCGTGCCCTTCGACCACATAGACCACTTCATCCGCCTGCGAATTGCGGTAGAAGTGTCCGTCAATGCGGTCAGGCTCGACGTAGTGCATCGCGATGTCCGAGTTGAACAGCAGCGGCATCCGATCCATCGTCGCCGAGCCGCCCTTGGCCGCGCGGCTGGTCAGAAAATGCCGATGGCGCAGCGAGGTGTCTTCGTCGGCGACCAGCGCCGCGTCCGCAATGCGACGCGCCGACAGCACCGTCGTTGGCGGATGGATGTGATACAGCAGCGACGAGGTCCCGACGAAGCCCTCGTGGCCCATCAGTTCTTCGGCGTAGAGTCCGCCGTCCGGACGGCGGAAGACGGTGTGCCGCTTCTTGGGCACCTCGCCCATCAGGTGGTAGATCGGCATTACAGATTGCCCCGGAGCGCCTGTTCGCGTTCGATCGCTTCGAAGAGCGCCTTGAAGTTGCCCTTGCCGAACGAGCGTGCGCCCTTGCGCTGAATGATCTCGAAGAAGAAAGTCGGCCGATCTTCGACCGGCTTGGTGAAGATCTGCAGCAAATAGCCTTCGTCG
>JANRJP010000077.1:0-27657 GCA_033763905.1 Gemmatimonadaceae bacterium | reverse complement strand
CGCACTGCAGCAGGCGCGCCGGCGAACCCTCACCGGCGCGCCTGCTGTGTGCTCAGGCCGGGAGCGGCGCTCCCGGCGTGCCGCGGCGAGCTTCCAAGGCGTCGCGGGTCTCGCGGGCCTTGGCTTCGCTGATCGGGTACGTCCAGATCGCCCAAATGGCGAGCGCGGACGTCACGGCGGGTACGAAGACATCGCAGAGCCGCATCAGCAGCATCGTCCGCTCCGATTGCGCGCCACCGAGCGCCACGTCGAACCCGGTGGCGTTGAGCAGGAAGCCGCCCGCGGCCAGTGCCGCCGCCATCCCGACCTTCACGACCCACCAGTAGATCGACCCGAACATCCCTTCGCGTCGTTCGCGCGTCTCGAGTTCATCGGCGTCGACGACATCGGCGATCATCGATCCCATCAGGGTGAAGAGTCCCCCCAGCCCGAAGGCGAGGAGCGGCGTCGGGAGCAACACCAGCCAGGGGTAGCGCGGGTTGTAGCAGAACCACTTCACCAGATAGCCGACGATCGACAACCCGGTCGAGACGAAGAACGCCTTGCGCTTGCCGATGCGCGTCGCGAGCCAGGTGATGAAAAAGATCACCAGAAAGGTCGAGACCGCACCGAGCGTGCCTGCGTAGCCGGCGAACTTCGAGCCCAGCTCCTGATTGCCGCCGAACACGTAGTAGATGATCACGTAGCTCTGGAAGGACGAGATCATGATGAACCCGTTGAACACCAGGAACGTGGCGGCGCAAAGCTTGAGGTAGGGCCGCGACCGGAGGGTCGTGCCACATCCCTTGATGAAGGTGACGGCATTGCGCTTCATCGCCGCCCATCCCGATTCGACGGGCACCGGCGGCCGTTCGGTCGCGGCCGGCTCCGCGTGGGAGAATCGTTCCCGCAGGACGATGGCGGGAATGATGCCGACGACCACCGACACGATGCCGATGGCGATCGCGAGTCCCGCCGCACCGGCTTTGGGCGTCGCGAACCAATCCTTCTGGTTCATGATCCACAAGAACCACGGCGAGATGAGATAGGCGATCTGGCCGATGAAATTCTGCACGCCCATCAGTCGCGTGCGCTCGTGGTAGTCCGGCGTGAGTTCGTAGCCGAGTGCTACCCACGGTGCGGCAAAGACCGTATACGCCCCGTAGAACACGACCGAACACACGAGGAAGTACCAGAAGTAGAACGTCTCGCTCCGTCCGTCCGGCAACATCCAGAGGATCGCGTACGTGATCCCCGACAGGATCGCTCCGATGAAGATGTAGGGACGACGACGCCCCCAGCGCGAGCGGGTGGTATCGGAGATGTAGCCCATCACCGGATCCATGATCGCATCGGCGGCGCGAGGCAGCGCGCCGACGATGCCGACCAACGCCGGATTCATCCCCAAGCCGAGATTGAGGATGATGATCATTCCGCCGACCGCCGCGGCGAGCAGGTTGTTGACGAAGGCGCCCAGTCCGTACGCGATCTTGTGCGAGAACGGGATGCGGTCCTGCGGTAGCGTTTGCGGCGGCGCCGCGTACTCGGCCGTTCGCGCGGTCCCGAGGCGGGTATGCCAGGCGGCGATCGCCAACTGCAGCAGCGTACGGCGTTTCGGGGGCATCAGTTCTTCTCCTGATACACGCGCACCCAATCGACGACCAACTGCTGCGGGAACGTCGTGTTGGCGCCTACCGGCCCGACGAAGGTGCCGCCGACGGCGACGTTCAGAATGATGTAGAAGGGATGGTTGTACACCCACTGCCCCGGGACGTCGTCCGCGTTCACGCGGTGGAAGAGCACGTCGTCCACGTAGAAGCGGATCTGCCGCCGCTCCCAATCCACGCGGAAGGTGTGGAACTCGGTGTCGAAGGTCCCGCTGGGCAGCGTATAGCGCCGCGTGATCGCGCGCCCCCCGGAGTAGCCGGGGCCGTGCAAGGAGCCGTGATTGACGTTCGGCTCCTGGCCGCGGTACTCCATGATGTCGATCTCGCCGGTCTGCGGCCATCCGACCGTGGCGATGTCGGCGCCGAGGAGCCAGAACGCCGGCCAGAGCCCCTGCCCCGACGGCAGACGCATCCGCGCCTCGAACCGCCCGTAGGTGAACTCGCGCTTGCCGGCGGTGGTCAAGCGCGCCGACGTGAAGGCGCGACCGTTGAAGTCTTCACGGCGTGCCGTGATGACCAACCGTCCCGCGCCGTCGAGCGCCGAATTGCTGCGGCGATCGGTATCGAACTCGAGTTGCTGATTGCCCCAATCGGTGCCGACGTCGTACCGCCAATTCTCCGCCGACGGTGCCGCGCCGGCCGGTCCGTCGAACTCGTCCGACCAGACCAACTGATACTCGACCGGGTTGGTCGAACAGGCACTGATCAACGCCAACAGCGGCCACAGCAGGACGAAGCGTCGCATTTCAGGCGGGGTGCGAGGCGGCGCTAGGGCGACGCCGTGGGAAAGAGCCGCGGCTCCGAGAGCGCGGCATCGAGCACAAGCGTGGCCGCCCCGATCGCGACCGCGCGCGGTCCGAGGGCACTGACCATCAAATCGGATGAGGCAAGGACGCTGACGAACGTGCGGCTGCGCACGGTCTCGCGCAGCGGCTGCAACAGCCGCTCGCCGACGCGCGACAAACCGCCGCCGAGAATCACGGCGGACGGGTTGAGCAGATTGAGCATGCCGGAGATCGCGATGCCCAGATACTCCGCCGCTTCCCGAACGACCTGCACCGCGACCGGGTCGTTCGCGAGCGCCGCTTCTTCGATGGCGGTGAAGGTCGGCTCGGTGTTCGCGAGCAGGCTGCTCGGGAACTCCAGACTGAGCTCACGGACGCGCCGCGTGAGCGCGTGGCCACCCACCAGGGTGACCAAGCAGCCCCGATTCCCGCACACGCAGAGTTCGCCGCGAGGATCAATGGCGAGATGGCCGATTTCGCCCGCGAAGCCGTTCGAGCCGCGGTAGATGCGGCCGCCGACGAAGTGCCCCGACCCGATACCGGTGGCAATCTTGATGTACGCGAAATCGGCTAGGCCGCGCGCCGCCCCCCACCAGTATTCGGCCAGCGCGCCGAGATTGGCATCGTTGTCGACGAACACGGGCGCGTCGAACTGCCGCTTGAGTTCATCGAGATGGTGCGCGCCGCCCCAGTTCGGCATCGCCAGCGTGGATAGCCGCTCCGGGTGCCGCGGATCCACCGGGCTCGGCACGGCCACGCCGATGCCGACCAGGCGCTGCCGCGCCCGCGGGACCGACGACAGCGACGCCTCGCACATCGCCAGCACCAGCGGCGTCGTGCCTTCCGGATCGGTGCGGACGGGATGCTCACGTCGTTCCCACGCGAGCACGCGGCCGCGTAGATCGGTGAGGACCACCGAGATGTGGGAGGCGCCCAGATCGACGCCGAGAATGACGCAGGCGTCGTCGCGGAACTCGAGGACGATCGGCCGACGGCCGCCGCGCGAGGCGCCGATCCCCGCCTCGGAGACGAGCCCCGAGGCGAGGTGTTCAGCGACGATCTCCGAGACTGTCGATCGTGAGAGATCGGCGCGTCGGGCAATGTCCGCCCGGGAGATGCGCTTCTGTTCCCAGATCAGGCGGAGCACGGCATCCGCCAGCGGAACCGTGCGCGCCGGGGAGGTCAGCCCCGGCACGCGAGAGGAAAGACTGTTCGATGACACGTTGTTGCTCCCACCGTGGGGTGACCACTCCCCCGGGCGAGCGATCATCTCCGGAAGAGGACGTTGTCCACGAAGACGGTGGACGTCGTACCAGAGATAATAAGCTGGGCGATCTTCGACTTGGTGGTGAGCCCGGTGAACGCCGTCAGCGGGATGTCGAAGGTCAGCCAGCTGCCGGTGGCCAGTGCCGGCGAGCTCGTGGCCGTGAGCGTGATCTCGTGCTCCACGTCATCGCCGCCGCCGAAGGCGCCGTTGGCACCGAAGTCCACCAGCTTGATCCGGAAGACGGCTGGGGCCGCCGTCGGGCTCGGCGTCCAGTAGTTCATATGGAACCGCGTCATCTGCGACGCGTCGATCGGCGTGGTCGTGGCTTCGATGCCGGCGAAGACCAGGTTCGTGTAGCGCTTGGTGGCGTTGCCGACGATGCTGACGTCGGCCACATCCGCGTTGTCCCACGACGCCGACCAGGTATCGACCGCGACGTTGGTGTACGCGTTGCTGAACATCGAGATCACGTCCGCGGCCGGGAACGTCGGCGTCGGCGCGGCGGTCGTCGGCTCGGTCGCCGCCGGCGGCGGCGGCGGTGCAGCCACCCGGTAGAAGTACAGGTTGTCGAGGTACAGCGTACGGCTGGCGCCCGAGATGATGACCTGCGCGATTCGGCTGCGACCGGTCAGGCCGGCGAAGGCCGTCATCGGAATGTCGAGGCTGCTCCAGGCATTGGGCGTGATCGCCGGCGTCGTTGTCGCCGTGAGCGGGAGCTCGAACTCCGAGTCATCGCCGCCGCCGAACGCGCCGTTCGCGCCGAAGTCCACGAGCTTGATGCGCACGTCTGGCGCAATCGCCCACAGATCGACGTGCAGATGCGTCATCGTCGACGCGTTCACCGGCGTGGTGGTCATTTCGATGCCGGCGAACACGAGGTTCGTGTACTTCTTCGTCGCGTTGCCCGCCAGCGTCACATCGGCCACGTCGGCCTGGTCCCACACCGCCGACCAGGTGTCGACGGCGGCATTCGTGTAGGCGCCGGAGTAGATCGACACCACGTCAGCCGCCGCGCGAGTCGGGGTCGGCGCGGCGACGGTCGGCGGCACTGTCGAGGTCAGCGCCACGGCGCCGGTGGCGGCCGTGGTGCCCAGCGTGGCGGTAATGTTCGCGGTGCCAGCGGCAGACACCGTGATGCGCCCCGTCGACGACACCGTCGCGACGTTCGTCGCCGACGAGCTGAAGGTGAAGTAGCTGGGCGCCGCGCCCACCGTGACGTCGGTGCCGTCCACGGCGAAGGTGACCGAGAGCCCGGTCACCTGCTGCGTGCCACCGACTTCGGCGGCCACGGACACCGGCGCAATCGCCGGCCGCGGGTTGGTGATCGTCGTCAGGTTCTCGAACTTGACGTCGTCGACCCAGAACTCGTAGCCGGCGGCGACTTCCGGGCCCTCGGCGAGGAAGAACAAGCCCTTTTCCTGCGTCAGCTTCGACGCGAGCGGAATCGGAATGACGACCTTGGTCCAAGTCGGCGTGAGCGCGATCGCGTTCCGCTGCGCGGGATACAGCGCACCATCGGTGTTGTCATTGCCGAGCCCGGCGACGTCGAGCGTGAGGTTCACGCTGGAGCGCGCCCAAAACGTGAGCGCGTTGTAGCTCGTCAGGTTGCGGCCGACGTTCGCCACGAAGGCACCGCCGGCGTAGCCGCCGTTCGCCGCCCCCTGGGCGGGCACGGTGAACTTGAGCGACTTGGTCCCCGTCCGGCGGACGGTGGCGTCTTCGGTGAGGGCATCCAGCTTGGAGCCGCCGAACGCCTGGAAGCTGACCCCCTCGCCGAAGCCGTCGGTATAGACGACGGCCAAGTCAGGGAACTCGGCCGGGCCGATCCCGTCGTCACGGCACGACACCACGAGGAAACCAGCGACCGCCAGCAGCAGGCGGGACGGAAGAAGTCGCGAGCGCATACCGGTACTCCAGGTCTAGAGAAGGCGGGACGGCAGCGCACCGACCCGCTTTGTTCGGCGGACGAACAAAGGTTGTGGACAGGGAATCCCGCTGTCAAGCGCGAGTTTTTGCCCCGGGGTACTTTGTCCGCCGTGACCGATCGGCCCGTGCAGCCCCCGACAGATGCCGCCAGCCCCAAGGCCGCGGCCTTTGGCATGGCCAGTGCCGTCGCGCTGCTCGTGTCCAACCAGATCGGTACCGGCGTCTTTACGAGCCTAGGCTTCCAGGCCCTGAGCCTGCACGACGGATTCGCCCTGCTCGCCCTCTGGGGACTCGGCGGTGTCCTCGCCCTCTGCGGGGCCCTCTGCTACGCCGAACTCGGCGCGATGCTCCCGGAATCGGGGGGCGAGTTCGTCTACCTGAGCCGCGCCTGGTCCCCCACTCTCGGTTTCACCGGCGGCTTCGTCAGTATGACCGCCGGCTTCGCGGCCCCCACCGCCCTCGCCGCGATGGCCTTCGGTCGGTACGTCTCCGCGGTCGTACCCGTGGCGCCGATGGTGGCGACGTGCGCCGTGCTCGGCGCCGTCGCGGCGATTCACTGGCGACAGAACGCGCAAGCGCGCGCCTTTCAGGTCGGCACCACCTCGTTGACGGTGTCCGTCATTCTGGCCTTTGTCGTGACTGGCCTGCTGATCGGCCCCGTCGAGCCGATCGCCTTTATGCCAAGCGCGGCGTCGTGGACGGAGATCGCCTCGGCGCCATTCGCCGTGTCGCTGATCTATGTGGTCTATGCCTACCACGGATGGAATGCGATTGGTTACGTCGCCGGCGAGATCCGCGAGCCCCAGCGCGTCATCCCGCGCGCTGTGGTGCTTGCGGTCCTGCTCGTGGCGGCGCTGTACCTGTTGCTGCACTGGGTCTTCCTGCGGACGGTGCCGATTGGGGCGCTGGCCGGCACGGTCGAAGTCGCGGCGCTGTCGGCGACGCGCATTCTCGGGCCCAGTGGGGGCACCGTGATGAGCGGCGTCATCGCGGCGGTGCTCGTGGCCACCATCTCCGGTTTTCTCATGGCGGGCTCCCGCGTCACGCAGGCGGTCTGTGCCGCGACTCCGAGGCTGGAGTGGTTCGGCCAGCGCAGTCCCTCCGGCGTCCCGCGCGCGGCGCTCGGCCTGCAGCTGGCCTTGGTCGCGACGCTGATCGTGACCGCCTCGTTCGAGCAGGTGCTCGCCTACACGGGCGTGGTGCTCAACTTGATGAACCTCCTCGCGGTGCTCGGCGTGATGCGCCTGCGGCAGACGGCCCCGTCGCTGGCCCGTCCATTCCGGGTGCCGTGGTACCCCCTGCCCCCGTTGCTCTTCGGCGCGCTGAGCATCTGGATGATCGGCTTCGTGGTGGCGCAGCGGCCAGCGGTGCTGGCGGCGGCGGTTGGCACGCTCGCGTTGGGCGCCGGCGTGTCACGGCTCTCGAAATTGCCTCGGGCTGTCTGACGCTGATACCGTTGGGGATGCGCATCATCCCCGCCGCGGCGCTCGTCGCCGCCTCCTCCGCGTCCGCCCTGGCTCAACAGGCGGGTCGCGCGCCCTATCAGTTCACGATCGAAGACTACGCGCGCGCCGAGCGCTTCCTGGCGCCGAGCACGATTCCCCTGGTGTCGGGCACGGTGACGCGCCCGACGTGGCATAGCCCGACGCGCGTCTGGTACCGCGTGACGACGGCGACGGGATGGACCTTCGTCGCGGTCGATGCGGCCAAGAAACAGCGGACGCTGGCGTTCGATCACGCGCGGATCGCCGCGGCTCTGAGCCAGGTGGCGGGCGGCACCTACGACGCGAATCGCTTGCCGTTTGCCTCGCTGGACTGGTCGGCGGACGGGCGCGCGGTGCTGCTGCCGGTCGGTGGCAAGACGTACCGCTGTACGCTGGACGCGTATGCGTGTGCGGCGGAGCCCGCGACGACGCCTCGGGCACCCACGCCGCCGAACGCCAGCGTGTCGCCGGATGGGAAGACCGCCGTGTTCATTCGCGGCTACAACTTGTGGGCTCGCGACCTGGTGACCGGGACCGACCGGCAGCTCACGACCGACGGGATCAAGGACTTTGGATACGCCACGAACAATGCCGGGTGGGTCCACAATGACAACCCGGTGGTGACCTGGTCGCCGGACTCGCGCTCGGTGGCGACGTTCCAGCACGACGGCCGCGGCGTGCGGGATATGTATCTGGTGCGCACCACCGTCGGCCCGCCGACGCTGGAGCAGTGGAAGTATCCGATGCCCGGCGACTCGGTGATCTTCCGCGTGTCGCGCGTGATCGTGCAGGTCAGTGGGGACAAGGCAGGGACGGTCACCCGCGTGCAGCTCCCGCCGGACCCGCACCGCTCGACGGTGTCGGATCACATTGCCTGCGATGGCGGCACGGTCTGCGACCTGCAGTGGTATCCCGACAATTCGCACGTGGCGTTCATCTCGAGCAGCCGCGACCACAAGCGGGCCACGCTGCGCATTGCCAACGCCACCACCGGTGCCGTCCGCGACCTGATCACCGAAACCTCGGCGACACAGATCGGTGACGCCTCGCTGACCGAGAATCTGTGGCGCGTGCTGCCGGCGTCGAACGAGGTGATCTGGTGGTCGCAGCGCGACAATTGGGTGCACCTCTATTTGTACGACCTGACGACTGGTGCGCTCAAGAACCGCATCACCACGGGCGACGGGAACGTGAGCAACATCGTGCACGTCGACGAGAAGGCTCGGGTGCTGTACTTCACCGCGAACGGCCGCGAGTCGGGCCGCGACCCGTACTTCCAGCATCTGTATCGGGTCGGCTTCGACGGCCGCGGCCTGCAACTGCTCACCCCGGACAGCGCCAACCACACGGTGGTGCTGTCGCCCGACGCGCAGTACTTCGTCGACATCTTCTCGACGCCGACCACACCGCCGCGCGTCGCGCTGCGTGACCGCAGCGGCAAGTTGCTTGTGGCCCTCGAGACGGCCGATGCATCGCGATTGCTGGCAAGCGGGTGGCGGGCGCCGATACCCGTGACGGTGAAGGCCCGCGACGGCAAGACCGATCTTTACGGCCTGATGTACGTCCCGACGTCGCTCGACACGACCAAGAAGTACCCCATCATCAACCACATCTATCCCGGGCCGCAGTCGGGCAGCGTTGGCCCGCGATCGTTCGTGCCCGCGCGCGGCGACAATCAGGCGCTCGCCGAGTTGGGCTTCGTGGTCGTCGAGCTCGACGGCCTCGGGACGCCGAACCGCTCGAAGCAGTTCCACGACTACTACTACGGCCGGATGGGGGACAACACGATTCCCGACCAGATCGCCGGGATGCAGGAGCTGGCCAAGCGCCATCGCTACATCGACATCGACAACGTCGGCATCTGGGGGCACTCGGGCGGCGGGTTCGCCACCGCGGCGGCGATGCTGCGCCACCCGGAGTTCTTCGACGTCGGCATCGCCGAGTCCGGCAAC
The DNA here is from genome assembly GCA_033763905.1 of Gemmatimonadaceae bacterium. Taxonomy (GTDB): domain Bacteria; phylum Gemmatimonadota; class Gemmatimonadetes; order Gemmatimonadales; family Gemmatimonadaceae; genus JAJTHG01. The sequence goes on along the minus strand of JANRJP010000077.1, from coordinate 18,597 downwards.
CACGACAACCGCAACTACGAAGACGACTGGGGCGAGCGCTATCAGGGACTGCGAACCAGCAATGGGGGCGTCGACAACTACGCGGCGGAGGCGAACCAGACCTACGCGAAGAACCTCCAAGGGAAGCTCTTCCTGATCCACGGGATGATGGACGACAACGTGCCGCCGTACAACACGCAGCTCGTGGCGGACGCGCTGATGAAGGCCGGCAAGGATTTCGATCTGTTGATGCTGCCGAATGCGCGGCACGGATTCGGCGTCGACGGCCCGTACGTGATGCGCCGTCGGTGGGACTACTTCATCCAGCATCTCCAGAAGAACGTGCCGCCGAAGGAGTATCAGATCGGTCGGCCGAGAGTCGTGCCCTGAGATGATCGCCGAATGAGGTCCACTTCCGGTAGCCGCGCAGTGTCTCGCGCACCGTCGCGACGCGCGCGGCGACCGGGCCGGTGAGCGTGACGTAGGGGATGCGCCGGCGCAGCAGTTCGTCGATGATCACCTGCTGAAACGTCGTCCGGAATGCATCGCCCGACCGGGCCCACTCGTCCTCGTACGGGATGTCGTCGTCGCAGAGGAAGAACACGTCGTAGCGGCTCGCCGATTCGTCGGCGAGCCGTTCGAGTTCGGGGAGTACCGTCCCGTGGTACCAGATGCCGTACATCCGCGTGACGAGCGCTTCGGTATCGACGAACAGCACCTGCCGCGCCGCGCGCATCGCGAGCTCTTCGCGTTCGCGGTGTCCGTGCGCCAGTTCGACGAGCTGCGCCGGCGTGAGGCGGCGATCGACCTGGTGCGCGAACCAGTACTCGCGCCCGTACTCAGGCATAAAGGTGGTGTCGTACTCGCGCGCCAGCGCCTCGGTGATGGTGCTCTTGCCGGTGGACGGGGCACCGACGAAGGCCACCCGGAGCACCAGGTCGCGGTACACCACCGGCGACACGAACTGGCGATGGCGCCACGGATCACTGCGGATCGCGCTCCCCGAGACCGGGACCGTGCGGCGCTCGGGATCCACCCGAACGTCCGCCGCCCCCAACGCGCGACTGACGTGATCGCCGTAGAACTCGCTCGAGTAGAAGTGCGTGATGCGCACATCGGCGAGCTTGGCGGTGATGTAGTCGTCGTGGAGCTTGATGATCTCGGGCGAATCGCCGACGATGGTCGGTCCGTCCCAGGCCTCGCGGACCTCGACCGCCGGATACAGCGTCCGGATCCAGTCGGACCGCACGCTGAGCGGCACGTCGGTGACGTTGGCCGCGCCGTAGATGAGCACGATGACGTGATCGGTCTCGGCGAGAGCGCGTTCGATCAGCAACTGATGCCCCGCGTGCAGCGGGGCAAACTTGCCGAGCACCAGCCCGGTCGTGCGGCTCACGTCGGCCCCGGGCTCAGGCGCGGTGGGGACTCACGGACGAGCGCACGCCGCCACGTGACCCAGCCGGCGGCCGCGAGGCCGAGGAAGACGGCGTAGAGTGCGACCGTGGGATACAGCGCCTTCTGCCAGTACACCCAGACCGCGACGACGTCGATGATGAGCCAGAAGACCCACGATTCCACGACTTTCTCGACCATCAGCCACTGCGCCACGAGGCTCGCCGCCAGAATGAAGGCGTCGGGATAGGGCACGGCCGCATCGGTGAAGCGGGCCATCAGGGCGCCCCACCCCAGTGTGCCAGCGAGCGCGAGCAGCATCCACGCGGCGGCGCGGCGCCATCCGATCGCGCTGGTCCGGAGTGGGCCCTGATCTGCCCCGCCGTGCAACCAGTGGTACCAGCCGTACAGCTGCAGCACGACATAGACGAGGTGCAGCACCAGATCGGAATAGAGCTTCGCCTCCCAGAAGACCACGACGTAGAGCGCCACCTGCACGAGCCCCGTCGGCCAGCACAAAATATGCTGTCGCACGTTCAACGCGACCGCGATCAATCCGAACGCGGCCGCGACGATCTCGAGGATACTCACGTCGCCGGTACGACCGGTACGCTGCGCGGCGTCCGTCGCGAGGGGGCGTCGCCCCCAATGGCCGTCTCGATCGCGGCAAGGAGCTGCGCGCGGCTGTACGGCTTGGGCAGGATCACCCGAATGCCGACCTCATCGGCGTGCGCCTGGTCGGCATCGTCGATGAAGCCACTGACGAGGACCACCGGCAGGCCCGGCGCGACGGCTGCCAATTGGCGCGCCAGCTCGATCCCGTCGACGTGCGGCATCGTCAGATCCGTCAACACGCAGTCGAAGGGCTCCGCCGCTGCCTCGACCCGCGCGACCGCCGTCCGCGGATCGTCACAGCGCGTCACCCGGCATCCGGCACGCTCGAGGATGCGGACCATCGACTCCAGCACCACGCGCTCGTCGTCGACGACCAGCACGCGCCGCTCCTGCAGCGGCGCGACCGCCTCTGCGCCCACCGCCGGCGAGGGAGCCAAGGCGAGCGCCGACGCGTCGATCGTGGGGAGATACAGGTGCATCGTGGTGCCGACACCGACGGCACTCTCGGGCACGACGATGCCGCCCAGATCCGTCACCGTGCCGTGCACCGAGGCCAGCCCCAGGCCTGTGCCCTGCCCCGGCGGCTTGGTGGTGAAGAAGGGCTCGAAGATGCGCGCCAGTGTGCGGGCGTGCATCCCGGTCCCGGTGTCCTCGACCGACAGGTGCGCCACCGTGCTGCCCGTTGGGAACACCGACGCCAGCATCCGATCGCCCTCGGTGACCTTGATCGGCGCCGCGCGAATGGCGAGTGCCCCGCCGCCGGGCATCGCGTGGGCGGCGTTCGTCGCCAGATTCACAATCGCGTGGTGCAGCTCGGCGGGATCCGCCAGCACCCACAGCGCGGGGTCCGCCTCGAGCGACACGCGCACACTGGTCGGCAGGGAGCGCGTCAGCAGCCGAGCGGTTTCGTCGACCACGTCGACGAGTCGCAGCGGCTGGCGATCGACCGTCGCGCCGCGCGTGAACGTGAGCACGCGACGCACGAGATTCCGCCCGCGTTCGGCCCCCGTGAGGATATCGTCGACCAAGCGCCGTTGATCGGCATCGAGCGAGCGCTGCTGCTTGAGCAACTCGGCGTTGGCCAGAATCGGTTGCAACAGGTTGTTGAAGTCGTGCGCAATGCCGCCGACCAGTGTACCGACGGCCTCGAGCTTGGCCGACTGCCGGAGCCGATCCTCCAGACCCTGCTCGCGCGTCACATCACGGAGCACCAGCAGCGCGTGCGTTGGCGTGCCCTCGTCGTCGCGCACCGGCGTCACCGTGGCATCCAAGACGCGCGTCGCATCGGGGCCGGTGACGCAGCGCCCGGACCACACCTCGCCGCGTAGCGCGTCGCGCCACGGGATGCCCCGCGCCGGCGGACCGCCATCACACGGCTGGGCGAAGAGATCGAGCATTTCCATCCCCACTTCACGCGCCTGCAACACCGGGAATAGCGTCTGCGCCGACTGATTGCGTCGCTCGATCTGTCCCGTGGGGTCAATGAGCATCATCCCTTCGTGGCTCTGCTCGACCGCACGCGTCAGCTGAAAGCGCTCATCTTCGGCCACGCGGCGCGCGGCGATCTCTCGGTCGAGGCCATCGGAGATCAACGCGGCGGAGCTGGCCGCCACGACGGCGATCAGCACCGAGTTGGTCGACACGACCACCCACGACAGCAGATCGGTGGCGACGGGATCGATGTTTGGCAACAACTGCAACCAATGCAGTTGCCCCGCGCGAATCAGCACGCCAAGGAAAGCATAGGACGCGATCAACAGCGAGATCGCGCCGACGGCGGCGCGCGTGCCGAGAAACACGGCCGCGAGCACGGGAGTCGCCAGGAGCCAGAGCGGTCCCGCCGCCACGACGCCGAACCGGCCAGTGAAGTACATCCCCATCGAGTACGTGGCCGCCAGAAGCCCCAGCGCGCGGTAGCGGAACGACAACCGACGCGCGAAGAGCAAGCCCATCACCCAGCTGTACGCCAAGGCGTCCACGACGAACACACCGTACTGGCGCCCACGGCCGGCCACGATGAGGTTCGGCACGATGACCAAGGCACCGAGCACGGCGCTCACGACAAGCGCGGCCGCCAGCATGCGTCCGCGCCACCACAGCGCGTCTCGCGGGCGGTCGCCGACGGGGACGATCCACTCCAACAGACGGACAAACGTCGGTCCCAACCGCGTTCTTTCCGACAAGGGCATATGTGTAAGTATCGGGTATTCAGTACAGCCGCGCGAGCGGGGCGCCTCCGGGACTGGTGTCGGGGAATGGACGTGCGGATGTTTCGAGTATGCCCCTGTCCACCCGCCTTCAGCCGCTGCTAGCCGTTGCGGCAGCAGCCGCCGTCGTCGGCTGTGCCGCGCGGACGCCGAGCTTCCCCGCGACGATTCCGCCGACGAACCAGCCGCACGTCGTGATTGCCACCTTGTCGAAAGTCGATCTGGTCGCGGGCACCGGCGCACGCGCGGAGCATCACCGCTGCGTGTACGCGCATTACACGGGCTGGCTGACCGATGGGTCCAAATTCGATTCCAGCCGCGACACCACACCGCAAGGGCAGCCGCGCTCCCCAATCGCCGTGCCCCTTGGCTTTCGGCGCGTCATCGCCGGATGGGACGCTGGCTTCGAAGGCCTTCAGGTCGGTGGGAAGCGCCGATTGGTGATTCCCTATCAGTTCGCCTACGGCGAGAAGGGGCGCCCGCCGGTGATCCCCGCGCGTGCCACGTTGATCTTCGACGTCGAACTGCTCGCGGTCGCGGACACCCTGCCCCGCACACCGAACACGACGTGGCCCGCCTGCCCCACGTACGAGGCGGTCCGCACCGCGCCGTAACGCGCCGCGGTCGCCTCGCGACCGCGCGCCGGTGGCGTCCCCTGCCGCGTCAGGGGCGCGTCGCGGTCAAATAGTCGACGGCCAGCGACGACAACGCACGAACGCCTGTCTCCAGCGCGCCCTCGTCCGCAAAGAACAGCGGCGAGTGGTTGGTGGGCGTCTTCGCCGGGTCCTGTCCCTTCGGCGTGACGCCGAGAAAGAAGAAGATGCCGGGGATCTTCTGCGTGAAGACCGGGAAGTCTTCGGAGCCGGTGACGGGGTTGAGCGTCTGGACCCCTGCGGCACCGGCCGCCCGGGCGAGCGTGGGCATCATGCGCTCGGTGAGGGACGTGTCGTTCGCCGTGACGAGTCCGCCACGGCCCACGTCGACGATGGCGGTCGCCCCAGCGGAGCGCGCAATGTCCGTCGCCGTGCGCACGATGCGATCCGCGATATCGGCGCGCATCGCGTCGTCGAAGGTGCGCAGGGTCCCCTGCATCACGACGCTGTCGGGGATGATGTTGCTCCGGTTGCCGCCCTGAATCGCCCCGACCGTGATGATGCTCGGCTGGTAGGTCACGTTCACTTGGCGGCTGGCAATCGTCTGCAGGCCAAGAATGATCTGCGCCGAGACCACGATCGGGTCCACGCCGTTCCACGGTTGTGAGCCGTGGGTTTGCCGCCCCTTCACCACGATGGTGAAGTTGCCTCCCGCCGCCATCAGCGGCCCCGGACGCAGCGCGATCGACCCCACCGGGTTCGGCCAGACGTGCAAGCCGAAGATGGCGCTCGGCGCCGGATTGGTGAGCGCGCCATCGGCGACCATCGCCGCCGCGCCGCCGAGCCCTTCTTCCGCCGGCTGAAAGATGAACTTGATCGTGCCCGGCACCTGTGCCTTCATCCCCGCCAGCACCTCGGCCGCGCCCATCAGAATCGCGACGTGATTGTCGTGGCCGCAGGCGTGCATCACGCCGACTTCGACGCCCTGCCACATTGCGCGCTTGGTGCTCTTGAAGGGCAGGTCCACCTGCTCCGTCACCGGCAGCGCGTCCATATCGGCGCGCAGTGCCACCACTGGACCTGGCCGACCGCCGCGCAAAATGCCGACGACGCCGGTCTTACCCACATTGGTCTGCACCTCGAGCCCCAAGGACTTGAGATGAGCGGCGACCAACGCCGCGGTGCGAACTTCTTCGAAGCTGAGCTCCGGATTCGCGTGGATGTCGCGACGCCACGCCACCACCTTGGGCATCACGGCGGGGAGCCGCTGCTCGATGAGCTTCACCAGATCACTGGCGGCCTTCTGTGCGTGCAAAGGCGCGGCGGTGGCCGCCAAGGCCAGAACGAGCGGGAGCGTACGAAGGACTCGCATCACGGACACTCAGGGAAGAGGAATCAACTGCAGAACCTGCACGGCGAAGGGCCGAAGCTCCAGCGGGCCGCCATCCGCCGAGAGGTCGCCGTCGGCCCGCACGCGCAACGTGCGCGGACCACCGGCATCGGCGAGGGATCGCACCCGGTAGCGCCCCGCGCGCAGCGCGTCGCCGCCGCGGAGTCGCGACACGCGAGTCGGGCTGGCTCCGAGATTCACGAGCACCAACACCTGATCGCCCGAATGGACGCGCGCGTACGTCACCAGCGCGGAGTCCTCGGCGACGAGCGGATGCAGGGCGCCCTGCGCGAGCGCGGCGGAGGCACCCCGTGCGCGAATCAGCCGGCGGTACAAGGCGAGGAGCGAGGTTGGGTCTCGCTGTTGGACGGCCACGTTGGCACGCAGCGAGTCGCGTTGCAAGGGACGCCACGGCGTGCCGGTGCTGAAGCCGGCGTGAGGCCCGGACGTGCTCCAGGGCATTGGCGTGCGAATGTCCTCGTCCGGTTTGGGTCCCCGAGCACCGAGCTCTTCGCCGTAGTAGACGAAGGGCACGCCGGGGAGCGTAAGCAGGAGCCCTGCCGCGACTCGCGCCTTGCCAAGATCCTCGCCGAGCGCCGTCGCGGTGCGAGGCTGATCGTGGTTGCGCAGGAACGGCGCCATCCGGTGCCACGGCACGCGCCCCTGCAGGTCGATGACTGACCGGAGCACACCGCCCGCCGTGCCACGCGCGGCGGCCGCGATGAGACTGTCGGCGACCTCGAAGGCGAAGTATGCATCGAGTTGGCTCCCGTAGTAGCGAGCCACCGACGCGCTGTTGTCGAATACCTCGCCAACCGTCCACGCGTCGGGCTTGACGGTCCGCACGTGCGTGCCGTAGGCCGTGAGGACCCGATGGGTGCCCGGCACATCGTCGACCTGCGCGCCGTCCTCGACGAGAAACTTGACCGCATCGAGCCGCAGGCCGTCCACCCCGATGTCAGTGAGCCAATACGTCGCGACGCGTTGCATCTCGGCCAACGCGTCGGGTTGCTCGTAGTTGAGATCGGGCATCCCCTGCCAGAAGAAGCCGTAGTACCACTCGTCGCGGACGGGGCTCTTGTGCCAGCCGTTGCCGCCCCAGCGGTTGTCGGGACCGCGCGTCGGGGCGAAGCGATACCAGCGGCGATACGGCGACGTGGTATCGCGCAGGGCCGCCTGAAACGCCGGGTGCTCACGCGAGGTGTGGTTGATCACCATATCCACAAGCACACGGATCCCGCGCCGGCGTGCCTCGCGAACGAGTTCCCGTACGTCGGCGGTCGTCCCGTAGTCCCGCTCGACCGCGTAGTAGTCCTGCACATCGTACCCGTGGTAGCCCGGCGATTCGGCGATGGGCATCAGCCAGAGGCATCGCACACCGAGGTCGTCGGTCGTGCGCGGGTCGCCGTCGTTCAAATAGTCCAAGCGGCGAATGAGTCCGCGCAGATCACCGATGCCGTCGCCGTCGCTGTCCTGAAAGGATCGGACGAAGATCTCGTAGCACGTGGTGCCCGTGAGCCACGCCGGCGCGGTCTCCGGGGGGCGCGGGGTCTGCGCGAGGAGCGTCACCGAACCGCACGCGGCGAGCACCGCCAGATACGGCGCCGCGAGCTGCCGCCAGAATGAGTGCATCGCGCAACGATACCGCCCGGGGCAGCATCGCGCCTCCCCCGTGCGTTGTAGCGATGACGGCGCTGGCGCGTGACCAGCGTGGCCTCCAGACTCATCCGATGCCGATTCGCTTCGTTCGCCCCGCTGTTGTCGCGCTTTGCGCCGCGTTGCTCACTCAGCCAAGCCGCGCGCAGGCGCCGGCCTTCGACTGGTCGATCAAGACCCTGATGCGGGGCCCTGAGCTCTACGGCCGCGAACCCGATCAGGTCCGCTGGACCGCCGATGGGCAGTGGATCTACTTCCGCTGGACCGAAGCGGGCTCGGCGTGGAGTGCGCCCTTGCGGCCGTTTCGTGTCGCGCCGCGCGCCGGGGCCGTGCCGGAGGCCGTCAGTGAGGCGCATATGGACTCCGTGGCGCCGCTCCTCGCGACGGGTCCCAAGTCCCCCGACGGGACGTGGCGCGCCGTTAGTGCCCTAGGCGATCTGTGGTTGCAGCAGCGCAGCGCGCGCGGCGTGACGCTGCGCCGCGTGACGCAGACCAACGCGGCGGAAGTGGCCCCGGTGTGGGCGACGGATGGCCGGTCGCTGTACTTCGTGCGGGACAACAATGCGTGGCGCTTCGACGTCGCAACCGGACTGACGACACAACTCACCGACATCCGGAGCGGGACCGCGCCCAAGGATTCGGCCGCTCCGACGGGACAGCGCGGCGCTCTCGCGCAGCAGCAACGGGACTTGCTCGAGGTGGTGCGCGACCGGCTGCGCGAAGACTCGCTCGCGAAGGCGCGCGAGAAGGACGCGGCCGCCCGGCGATTGCCGATCATCTGGGTCCCGACGGGCGAGCGCATCGTGGCCCTCACCGTCTCGCCGACTGGCGAGAGCGTCCTGCTCTTCACGCAGACGCCGCCGGCTGGCACGAAGGGATCGGACGTGCCGAACTACATCACGACCGACGGGTATCCCCGGATGATTCCGGGCCGCACGAAGGTGGGCGACGCGCAGGGCACGCCGAAGGTGTGGCACGTGGATGTGCGCAGCGGCAAGACCACGGCCGTGGCGTTGGACATCGACAAGCAGCCGGCCGGCCAGGCATTCGGCGGCCAGTGGAGCGACGACGGGCGGCACGCGATCGTGTTCGTGACGTCGGCCGACTTCAAGAGCCGCGCGATCTTCACTGTGTCGTCGGCCGGGGCGGCCCGCTCGACGGTCGACCTGCTCCGTGACGAGGCGTGGGTCAACGGCCCGTGCTTCACCTGCGTCGGCTGGACGCCCGATGGTCGCGTGTGGTTCGTGTCGGAAGCGACCGGCTACGCGCATCTGTACCGCGCCCGCCCCGACGGCAGCGAGCGGGAGGCCCTCACCAGCGGGCGATGGGAAGTCCTGAGCGTGGCACGCTCCGACGACGACCGCAGCTTCGAACTGCACACCAGCGAGCCGTCGCCGTACACCCGCCAGGCGTACCGGATGCCCCTCACCGGCGGCGCGCGCGTGCGCATCACCACCGGCGAGGGTGGCCACGAGGTGACATACGCTCCCGATGGGCAGCGCTACGCGACGGTGTACTCCGAGGCGAATCGGCCGCCGGAGCTCTACCTGGCGCGGGTCGGCTCCCCGGCGCGCGAAGCACTGACGCAGTCCACCAGTGCGGCGTTCCGGCAGGTGGCGTGGACCGTTCCGGAGATCGTGCAGATCCCGGGCGAAGACGGGACGCCGGTGCCGGCGCGTTTGTACACGCCGGCGCGCGCGGGCGTCGCCTCGAACGGCGCGGCGGTGATCTTCGTCCACGGTGCGGGCTATCTGCACAACGTCCACAACTGGTGGTCGTCGTACGCGCGCGAGTACATGTTCCATCATCTGCTCGCGTCGAAGGGGTACACCGTCATCGATCTCGATTACCGGGGCTCCGCCGGCTATGGCCGCGACTGGCGGACGGCGATCTATCGCTGGATGGGCGGCAAGGACCTGGACGATCACGTCGCGGGCTCCAAGTATCTGACGGCTGCGCACGGCATCGCGCCCGAGCGCATCGGCATCTACGGCGGCTCTTACGGCGGCTTCATCACGTTGATGGCGCTGTTCAACAAGCCGCAGTACTTCGGGGCAGGTGCCGCACTTCGTGCGGTGACCGACTGGGCCAGCTACAACCACGGCTACACCGGACGCATCCTCAACCTGCCGCAGCAGGACACGGTCGCGTATCGCCGCTCGTCGCCGATTTTTTTCGCCGAGGGGCTGCAGGACCCGCTGCTGATTGCGCACGGGATGGTGGACACGAATGTGCAGTTTCAGGACGTGGTGCAGCTCGCGCAGCGGCTGATCGAGCTCGGCAAGACCGATTGGGAAATGGCGGTCTATCCCGTCGAGGACCACGGCTTCGTGCGTCCGTCGTCGTGGACCGACGAGTATCGCCGCATCTACGAGCTGTTCGAGCGGACGATCGGCCCGGCGGGGACGAAGGCACCGCGCCGCTGATCCCGGAGGCGTGGCGCCCGTCCCGCAAGAGGGGCGGGCCCCTCGCCCTCGCCTGTGTACCGAGCATTAGCTTAGACGATCATTCGCTATCGTCTGGCCACTCGGGATATGAGCACTCTGGTTTCACCGTCGTCATCGTCCGCGATCGACCCCTCCACCGTCGCCGCACTTCGCGACACGATCGTCGAGAAGCTGCACTACGCGGTCGGCAAGGACACCGCGGCGGCCTCGCCGCACGACTGGTTGATGGCCACGGCGTACGCCGTGCGTGACCGGATCGTGGATCGATGGATGGACACGACGCGCCGGAGCTACAAGAGTGACGCCAAGCGGGTCTACTACTTCTCATTCGAGTTCCTGATCGGCCGCCTGCTGTCGGACGCGTTGAACAATCTGGGGCTGACCAGCGAGGCGCGCGCCGCCCTCGCCGAGCTCGGCGTCGACCTCGAGCAGATCAAGGCCCTCGAGCCCGACCCCGGCCTCGGCAACGGGGGCCTTGGTCGCCTCGCCGCCTGCTTCCTCGACAGCTTGTCGAGCGTGCAGATCCCGGCCTTCGGATACGGTATTCGATACGACCACGGGATCTTCCGGCAAAAGCTCAAGGACGGCTGGCAGGTCGAGCTGCCCGAGACCTGGCTGTCGTCGGGCAATCCGTGGGAGTTCGAACGCCCCGAGGTGGTGTACACGATCGGCTTCGGCGGGCACGTCGAACAGGTGGAGCAGCCGGACGGGTCGATGCGGTCGGTCTGGCATCCGGCGGACAGCGTGAAGGCAGTCGCCTACGATACGCCGATCGCCGGCTGGCGCGGCGCGCACGTGAACACGCTCCGGTTGTGGTCGGCGCGGGCAGCGGACCCGCTGTCGCTCGCCGACTTCAATCGCGGCGATCACGTCGGGGCGCTGGCCGAGCGCGTACGGCTCGAAGCGATCTCGCGCGTGCTCTACCCCAGTGACGATACGCCGGCGGGCCACGAACTCCGGCTGCGGCAGGAAATCTTCTTCGCCTCGGCCTCGTTGCAGGACCTGCTGCGTCGCCACCAGCGACAGCACGGGGACTTGCGTACGCTCGCCGAGCACAACGCGATCCAGCTCAACGATACGCACCCCGCGATCGCCGTCCCGGAGCTGATGCGCCTGCTGGTCGACGAGCACGGGATGGCGTGGGCCGACGCGTGGGAGATCGTGCGCGGCGTGTTCAGCTACACGAACCACACGCTGCTGCCCGAGGCGCTCGAGAAGTGGTCGGTGCCATTGCTCCAGGGCCTGTTGCCGCGGCATATGCAGATCATCTATCTGCTCAACGCGCAGCATCTCGATGCCCTTCGCGCGGCGGGGACCACGGACAACCGTCGCCTCGCGGCGGTCTCGCTGATCGAAGAAACCGGTGCGCGGCACGTGCGGATGGGCAACTTGGCGTTCCTCGGATCGCACAAGGTCAACGGCGTCTCGGCGCTGCACACGGACCTGATGAAGGTCACGGTGTTCCGGGACTTCGCCGAGCTGTATCCGGACCGCATCGTCAACAAGACCAACGGCATCACGTTCCGGCGCTGGCTGTACTCGGCGAATCCGGCCTTGACCGATCTGATCCAGGACGCGATTGGCCCCGGATTCCTCGATGATCCGACGCAGCTGACCGGCCTCGCATCGCTGGCCGACGACGCCGCCTTCCGCGAGCGGTTCGCCGCGATCAAGCGGGCGAACAAGGTGGCGCTGGCCTCGGTCGTGCGCGACAGCCTTGGCGTGATGGTGAATCCCGACGCGCTGTTCGACGTGCAGATCAAGCGCATCCACGAATACAAGCGCCAACTGCTCAACATCCTCGAGACGATCGCGCTGTACAATGCCATTCGGGCCAACCCCACGGCCTCGTGGACGCCGCGGGTGAAGCTCTTCGCCGGCAAGGCGGCCGCAGGCTATGCGCAGGCGAAGCTGATCATCAAGCTGGCGAATGACGTGGCGCGGGTGATCAACCGCGATCCGCTGGTGAAGGACACGCTCAAGGTGGCCTTCCTGCCGAACTACAACGTCAGCTTGGCCGAAGTGATCATTCCGGCCGCCGATCTGTCGGAACAGATCTCGACGGCGGGGATGGAAGCGTCGGGGACGGGCAATATGAAGCTCGCGCTCAACGGTGCGCTGACGATCGGCACGCTCGATGGCGCGAACATCGAGATCAAGGAGCACGTCGGCGAAGAAAACATCTTCATTTTCGGTCTGTTGGCGGCCGATGTCGACGCGCGTCGACGCGCGGGGCTCGAGATGAGTGATGTGATTGCCGCGTCGCCGGCCCTGCGCGATGTCCTCGCCGACCTCGAGTCGGGAGCGTACTCGCCGGATGATCCCGGCCGGTACCGCGGGCTGTGCGCGACGTTGCGGCAGCGGGACTACTTCCTGGTGACCGCCGACTTCGACAGCTACTACGCGATGCAGCGCCGGGTCGATACCGAATGGCGCGACACTGCCCGGTGGCACGCGATGGCGGTCCGGAACACGGCGCGCATGGGCTGGTTCTCCTCGGATCGCACCATCCGCGAATACGCCAGCGAGATCTGGAATGCCACCCCGCAAGCGGGCTGACGCGGGGGGCCTGCCCCCGACGCCGTCGCAGGATCCAGCCGCCGCGGCGCCCGCGCAGAAGGGCGACGCAGCGGCCAAGCCCAAGGCAAAGGCAGCGGCCAAGCCCAAGGCAAAGGCAGCCGCCAAGCCCAAGGCAAAGGCAGCCGCCAAGCCCAAGGCAAAGGCAGCCGCCAAGCCCAAGGTAAAGGCAGCCGCCAAGCCCAAGGCGAAGGCAGCGGTTGAGCCCACGGCCACCGTGGTCGCAAGCGAGACCGCGGCGCCTGCAGCCACTACGCCGAGTGCGGCCGTCGTGCACGCGCTGGTGCACGGGCACCACGCCAATCCGTTCAGCGTGCTTGGTCTGCACGCCGACGGCGATGGCTTCGTCATTCGCGCGCTGGTCCCGGGTGCGGAGCGCGTCGTCGCGAAGACCCGCGATGGCGAGCTGATCGCCGCCCTCGACCGACTGCACGACGGGGGGCTGTTTCAGGGCGCCTGCCCCGCCCGGGTCGCGTACGAACTCCACGCCGAGCGGGATGGGGCGCACTGGGTCATCGACGATCCGTATGCCTATGGCCCGGTGCTGGGCCCGATGGACGACTGGCTCATTGGGGAAGGCACGCACGTCAATCTCTACGATCGCCTCGGTGCGCATCTGATCGAGCACGAGGGCCGACGCGGGGTGCACTTCGCGGTGTGGGCGCCCAACGCGACGCGGGTGTCCGTCGTGGGCTCGTTCAACGACTGGGACGGCCGGCGCCACGTGATGCGATGCCGACTCGGCCCGGGCGTATGGGAGATCTTCATTCCCGGCCTGACCGCTGGGGTGTTGTACAAGTACGAAATCCTGGGGCCCAAGGGGGAACTCCTGCCACTCAAGGCGGACCCGCTGGGCTTCGCGTCCGAGCTGCGACCGGCCACCGCGTCGATCGTGTGCGAGACGCGGCACTTCACGTGGACGGACGATGTGTGGATGGCGCAGCGGCTCGAGCGCGAAAAGCGCCGCGCTCCGCTGTCGGTGTACGAAGTGCACTTGGGCTCCTGGCGTCGCGGCCCCGAGGGTCGCTGGTTGACCTATGACGAGATCGCCGACGCGCTGATCCCGTACCTCGTCGAGCAGGGCTTCACGCACGTCGAGCTGATGCCCGTGCACGAGCATCCCTACGACGCGTCGTGGGGCTATCAGCCGGTGGGCCTCTTTGCGCCGACCTCGCGCTTCGGGACGCCCGAACAGTTCGCCCGCTTCGTGGACCGCTGCCACGGGGCCGGCATTGGGGTGATCATCGACTGGGTGCCGGCGCACTTCCCGATGGATGCGCACGGCCTGGCCCGATTCGACGGCACGGCGCTGTACGAACACGCCGATCCGCGGCTCGGATTTCATCCGGACTGGAATACCGCGATCTACAACTTCGGCCGCAACGAAGTGGCGAATTTCCTCATCGCCAACGCGCTGTTCTGGCTGGACCGCTATCACATCGACGGCCTCCGCGTCGATGCGGTCGCGTCGATGCTCTATCTGAACTACTCGCGCAAGGACGGCGAGTGGATTCCCAACCGGCACGGCGGCAACGAAAATCTCGAAGCGGTGGCCTTCCTTCGCCGGATGAACGAGGCGGTGTACGGCCGCTTCCCCGGGGCCTTCACGGTAGCCGAGGAGTCCACGGCCTGGCCGGCGGTCTCGCGGCCGACGTCGATGGGCGGCTTGGGATTCGGCTTCAAGTGGAACATGGGGTGGATGCACGACACCCTGAAGTACATGGGCGAAAACCCCGTGCACCGCCGGTGGCATCACGACAAGATGACCTTCGGCCTGGTATACGCGTTCACCGAGAATTTCTTCCTGCCGCTGTCGCACGACGAGGTGGTGCACGGCAAGGGCTCGATTCTGGCCCGAAAGCCCGGTGATGATTGGCAGCGGTTCGCGAACCTTCGCGCGTACTACGCCTTCATGTGGGGCTATCCCGGCAAGAAGTTGCTCTTTATGGGACAGGAGTTCGGCCAGGGCGCCGAATGGAATTTCAATCGCGATCTCGATTGGTGGCTGCTCGACGGCGCGTTGCACAAGGGCGTGCAATCGCTCGTCCGCGACGCCAATCGTGCGTACGTGCAGTATCCCGCGCTGCATCAGCGCGACTGCGAGCCCGAAGGCTTCCGCTGGATCGTCGTCGATGACGCGGCCAACTCGGTGTTCGCCTGGGTGCGCTACGGCGAGCCCGGCACGCGCTGCGTCGTGGTCATTGCCAATTTCACGCCGGTTCCGCGCACCGCGTATCCCGTCGGACTGCCATTCGCCGGGCGTTGGCGCGAGATCCTCAACTCCGATGCCGCCGTCTACGGCGGATCGAACGTCGGCAACGCCGGCGGGGTCGATGCCTCCGGGCCGGCCGCGCACGGCTTTGACCAGTCGGCGCTGATCACACTGCCGCCGTTGGCGACGGTGTGGCTCGTGCACGAATCCTGATTCGTTTCCGCGACCTTCCTCGACAGCAGAGCGCCCCCCGATGCAACCGGTCAGCTACTCGTCGCCGATCTCCCGATCCACGATGGCCTACGTTCTCGCGGGGGGACGCGGCTCGCGCCTGATGGAGCTCACCGATCGGCGGGCCAAACCGGCGGTCTACTTCGGCGGGAAGTCGCGCATCATCGATTTCGCCCTGTCGAACGCGCTCAATTCGGGCATCCGGCGTCTGGCGGTCGCCACCCAGTACAAGGCGCACAGCCTCATCCGGCATCTGCAGCGCGGATGGAACTTCCTCCGGACGGAGCGCAACGAAAGCTTCGACGTCCTGCCCGCGAGTCAGCGCGTGTCGGAGGATCAATGGTACGCGGGTACCGCCGACGCGGTCTATCAGAACATCGACATCATCGACGGCTATGCGCCGGAGTACCTGATCATCCTCGCGGGTGACCACATCTACAAGATGGACTACGAGCGGATGCTCGTGCAGCACGTGAATTCGGGTGCCGATGTCACCGTGGCGTGTCTGGAAGTGCCGGTCGCGGATGCCAGCGGCTTCGGGGTGATGGCCGTGGATGCCGACGACCGCATCACGGCCTTCGTCGAGAAGCCCGAGCATCCCCCCGAGATGCCCGACAAGCCGGGCTTCGCCTTGGCGAGTATGGGCATCTACGTCTTCCGGCGCGAGTTCCTCAACGAGCAGTTGCGGCGCGACGCGGCCGACCCGCAATCCACGCGCGACTTCGGCAAGGACATCATTCCCTTCCTCGTCCAGCACGGGGTCGCGGTGGCGCACCGATTCACCGATTCCTGCGTCCGGTCGCGCGAGGAGTCGGGCGTCTACTGGCGCGACGTCGGGACGCTCGACGCGTACTGGGAAGCCAACATCGACCTCACCGACGTCGTACCGTCGCTGGATCTGTACGACGCGAACTGGCCGATCTGGACGCACGCGGAAATCTCGCCGCCGGCGAAGTTCGTGCACGACCTCGACGGACGTCGCGGCATCGGCATCTCGTCGCTCGTGTCCGGTGGCTGCATCGTGTCGGGTTCGACGCTCAAGCGCTCGCTGCTCTTCACCGGCGTGCACCTGCACTCGTACGGTCACGTCGAGAACGCGGTGATTCTGCCCTACGTCGACATTGCGCGCGGGGCGCGGCTCCGCAACGTGATTGTCGACAAGGGGGTGAAGATTCCGGCGGGGCTCGTCGTCGGGGAGGACCCGGCGCTGGACGCCCAGCGCTTCCGTCGATCGGCCAAGGGCATCTGCCTGATCACGCAACCGATGATCGACCGTCTCCACTCGTGAGTTCGCTGCGCGCGCTCTCGGTCGCGTCGGAAGTTTTCCCGCTGGTGAAGACTGGCGGGCTGGCCGACGTGGTCGGCGCCCTGCCGGCGGCATTGGCGGCCGAAGGTGTCGAGGTCCGCACGATGGTCCCGGGGTATCCCGCGGTGATGCGCGGGCTCGACGCGGCGCAGCCGGTCCATACCTTCGACCACCTGCACGGCGGTCCCGCACGCGTGCTGTCGGGACGCGCCGGCGCGTTGGAGCTGATGGTGCTCGAAGCGCCGCACCTCTTCGCGCGCGCCGGGAATCCCTACAGTGGCCCCGGCGGGTCGGATTGGCCCGACAACGGCCTGCGCTTCGCGGCGCTGGCCCGCGCGGCGGCGGCGGTGGCGCTGGGCGATGCCGGCTCGTGGGTGCCCCACGTGGTGCACGCGCACGACTGGCAGGCGGGGCTCACGGCGGCGTATCTGCACTACGCCAATCGGCCGCGCCCGGGCACCGTGATGACGGTGCACAATCTGGCGTTTCAGGGGCAGTATCCAACCGACCTGCTCGGCACGATCGGCCTGCCGTCGCACGCGATGGGTGTCGACGGCATCGAGTACTACGGCAGCATCGGCTACCTCAAGGCGGGCCTCGCGTTGTCGGACCGCGTGACGACCGTGTCGCCGACCTACGCGGCGGAGGTCACCACCGCCGAGCACGGGATGGGTCTCGACGGCGTCCTGCGAGC
This sequence comes from Gemmatimonadaceae bacterium, assembly GCA_033763905.1. Lineage (GTDB taxonomy): Bacteria > Gemmatimonadota > Gemmatimonadetes > Gemmatimonadales > Gemmatimonadaceae > JAJTHG01. The sequence goes on along the minus strand of JANRJP010000077.1, from coordinate 1,298 downwards.
GCGTGCCCACGGTATCGACGGCATTCTCAACGGCATCGACACCGACGTGTGGGATCCGTCCACGGACGCGTACCTCACCAGCAGGTACGACGCCAAGCATCTGCCGGCGCGCGCGGCGAACAAGCAAGCGCTCCAGCGCGAGCTCGGGTTGCCCGAACAACCGGACGCCCTGCTCTTCGGGGTGGTGAGCCGGCTGACGTGGCAAAAGGGCATGGACGTGTTGCACGAACTGCTGCCCTGGATGGCCACGCAAGGGATGCAGGTGGCGCTGCTCGGCTCCGGTGATGCGCGGCTCGAGAACGCGTTCCGCGAGGCCGCGCGCGCGCATCCCGGCGCGCTCGGCCTCGTCGTGGGCTATGACGAAGGACTGGCGCATCGCATTCAAGGCGGAAGCGATGCCGTGCTCGTCCCGTCGCGATTCGAGCCCTGCGGTCTCACGCAACTCTGTGCGCTCCGGTACGGCGCGCTCCCCGTGGTGGCCCGCGTCGGCGGCCTGGCCGACACCGTGGTCGATGCCAACGAGATGGCGCTGGCCGCCAAGGCCGGCACCGGCGTGCAATTCTCGCCCGTCAGTCGCGACGGCTTCGGACTCGCCTTGGCGCGCACTGCGCGGCTGTGGCGACAGCGTCCGACCTGGCGCGCCCTGCAGCGTCGTGCGATGGCCACCGACGTGAGCTGGTCGCGGCCAGCCGCGCAGTACGCGGCACTCTACCGCGACGTGGCTCGCGGTGCGGACGGTCCGGCGCGGGCGTGATGACGGGTCGCATTGGCCCCGGATCGCCTGAGCCGCTGGGCCTCACCCTGCGCGACGGCGGCGCCAACGTCGCCGTGCACTCGGCCGACGCCCTGGCGATCGACCTGTGTCTCTTCGACGCCGACGGGGTTCGCGAGGTCCAGCGAATTCCGCTGCGCGAGCGGACGGGCGACATCTGGCACGTCTTCGTCGAGGGACTGCGCGCCGGGACCCGGTACGGCCTGCGCGCGCACGGCCCGTGGGCGCCGGCGGAGGGGCTGCTGTTCAATCCCGCGAAGCTGCTGCTCGATCCCTATGCGCGCGCGATCGACCGGCCGTTTCAGTTGCACCCGTCGCACTACACGCTACGCCAGAACGGACAGCGCAACGACGACGACAGCGCGGCGGCGATGCCGAAGGCGATTGCCCTGCCGCCATTGCCGCCGATCACGCCGTCGCATCCGCAGATTCCCTGGGACCGCACGATCTGCTACGAGATGCATCCGCGCGGCTACACGATGCAGCTGCCGGGCGTGCCCAGCGCGCAGCGCGGCACCGTGGCGGC
>JANRJP010000069.1:0-11939 GCA_033763905.1 Gemmatimonadaceae bacterium | reverse complement strand
GGGCCGAGTGGACGCCGCATCGGTTCGGCGGCGCCAGCGTGGCGGGAGGTGGCTGGCGTGGCGCCGCTCGTGGCCACGGTGGGCGAGACTGTGGATCGCTTCGCGCCGAGGCGCGGCACCTACGGCCTGCTCGTGGTGTCGCTCGATCGTGGCGACACGCTCTTTGCGCGGCAGCACACCGCGCCGTTGCTGCCCGCGAGCACGATGAAGCTGTTCACCGCGGCGCTGGGATTTGATCGGCTGGGGCCGGAGTGGCAGTTCAAGACGGAAATCTTCCGCGATGGTCCGCTGCTCGCCGACGGCACGGTGCGCGGCAACTTGTACGTGCGCGGCGATGGGGATCCGTCGCTGTCGAACCGTCTGCTCGGCGGACCGCCGGGGATCGGCGCGACGCTGTTGGCCGCCAAGATCTCGGCGGCCGGCGTGAAGCGGGTGACCGGCAGCCTCATTGGCGATGCCACTGCCTTCGACGCCAAGGGCATTCCCGATGGCTGGCGTTCGCGGTATTTGGGCGCGGCCTATGCGGCGCGGGTCTCGGCGCTGTCGATCAACGAGAACTTGGTCTGGGTCGGCGTGCGGCCCGGCAGCGGTCCGATTGCCGAAGCCTTTCTGGAGCCCGCGAGCACCACGATGACGGTGACGAGCGCGGTGAAGGTGGTGGCGGGACGTCGCGCGCGCATTCGCGTGGTGAAGACGCGCAGCGGCTACGAAGTGCGGGGCACGATCGGCAAGCAGGCCGGCACGCGCCGCTACGAGTACGTGCTCGAAGATCCCGCGACGTTCACGGCCGGCGCGGTGGCGGCGGCGCTCAAGGACGCGGCGATTCCCATCGAGGGCGGCGTTCGCCTGGGCGCGGTGCCGGCGGGCTCGCAGTTGGTGACATCGCTGGCGTCACCGTCGCTCGCGTCGATCGTGCACGAGATGAACGGCGAGAGCATTAACCACTTCGCCGAGCTCGTGTTTCGCGCGAGTGCGCGCGGCAAGGAGCGCGTGGGGGTCGGGTCGGCGGAAGCGGGGAATGCCGCGCTGCAGACGTTCCTGACCAAGCGCGTGGGGCTCGCCGCCAACGACGTGTACGCCGCCGATGGCAGCGGGCTATCGATTCTGGATCGCTCCACGCCACGCGCGCTGGTGAAGCTGCTGGAGTACGCGCACAAGGCGCCGTGGCGCGAGCCGTTTCTCGAGTCCCTCCCCGTGGCCGGTCAGCGCGAGACCCTGCGCTTCCGGATGCGCGGCACGCCTGCGCAGGGGAACTTGCGAGCGAAGACCGGCACCACGAACGAAGTGACCTCACTCGCCGGCTACGTGACCACGCGCGACGGCGAGACACTGGCCTTCGCGGCGGTCTACAACGGCAACGACCGCTGGCGCGCTCGCGCGCTGACCGATGCGCTGGGCGCCACGCTCGCGGCGTGGCGCCGGACGCCACTCAGCGGCGAGACGGACGACTGAGCGCCCCTCGCCGCCGAGCGAGGGCGCTTAGGCGCTGGCGATCACCTGTACACCGCGCGCACCGAGCGCCGCGATGTACGGTTCCGCCGGGACGCCGCTGTCCATCGTCTGCACGCCAGCGGGTACCTGCTTGGCGATCTGCAACTGCGTGACGATCGACAGGGTGAAGCCGGTGCAGCGCATCATCGCGGTGAGGCCGCGGGCTTCATCGGCGCGATCGACGATATCCCACTGGCGTCGTGCCGCTGACCCGCCCTTCGTGCCCTCGACGAGCACGCGCGCCGCGACGAGATCCGGCTTGCCGGGCTTGCGCAGCAAGGGGCTCACCGTGGCCACGAAGGCATCGCGTGGTGCCACCTTCGTGCCCTTCACATCCACCGGCTCGGTCGAGAGCAAGCCCAAGGCCCGGATCGCCGACATCAGCGCCGCGTGGCCCGGATAGCGCAACGTCTTGTACTCCATCTCGGCGATCTTGCCTTCGTAGCGGAAGGGCATCGTCGACAGGCCGCCCGCCGTGTGAAAGGCCTCGAGCGCGCCGACCCCGGCGATGTCGACCGGTTCGATCTCGGTCAGTGCCGTGATGGTCGTGCGCACGCCATCGCGGACGATCCACGAGGGTGTGGTGTAGTAGTCGAGCGCGCCTTCGAGCGAATAGACGATCTGGTAATTCAGCGGCGGCTCAGGAAACTGGGGCAGGCCGCCGACGAACAGGCGCACTCGCGAGACGGTGTCGAGCTGCGAGATGCCGTACTCGGCGATGGTGTTGACCATTCCCGGGGCGAGGCCGCAATCGGGTACGATCGAAATGCCCTTCCGGGCGGCCGCGTCGGCGAGTGTGAGCTGCTTGAAGACCAGCTCGGTATTGCCGCCCAAGTCGGCGAAGTGCACGCCGGCTTCGACGGCCAGCACCGACAAGTCGTAGTTGAAGTAGTACGGCGCGGCACACGCGACGGCATCGACACCGGCCATCGCCGCGAGCACCGCCTCGCGGTTGCCGAAATCGAGCGCGATCGGCTGCAGGCGGGGGCCGGCCAGCGGGGCGAGGAAGGGGGCCGGCGTACCGACCGCCTTGTCGGCGAGACGGACGAGGGAGACGTCCGCATTCTGGAGCAGATCGAACGCACACGCCGACCCTTGCAGGCCAGCGCCAAGAACGAGCACGCGCATTGACTACCTTCGGTAGAGTCCGTGCGGCGCCACGTGCGCCGCAGCCGGGAAAGTTAGCCGAGCGCAGGGGGAAATGTGACCGCCAGTCCTAGCCGTCCGGGGCGTCTGTTACAGCGCAGCGAAGAGATCGCCGAGTTGCTGGGTCGCGTGCGGCGGATTGCCGTCCTGGGCATCAAGACGGAGGCCGCCGCCGGCCAGCCGGCCTACGACGTCGCGGCGTACGAGCAGCGAGCCGGCTACACCATCATTCCGGTGCCCGTGTACTACCCGAACGCCACGGAGATTCTGGGCGAGCCGGTCGTACGTCGCGTGGTCGATGCGCCGCCTCCGATCGACGTCGTCCAGATCTTCCGGCGTCCGGAGGACATTCCGCCGCACGTCGACGACATTCTTGCCGCGCGTCCTGCCGCGGTGTGGATGCAGCTCGGCATTCGGCACGATGCCGCCGCGGCGCAGTTCGTGGCGGCGGGCATCGACGTGGTGAAGGACCACTGCGTGAAGATCGAGCTGATGCGCCTCGGTCGGTGACGCCGCGTCACCGCACGGTTGGCACCCCCGCCGCGGGCGTTGGCGCGCGCACGCCGGCGAGCTTGGCGGGATCGAGCGCCATATCGAGCGCCGCCGCCGACATCAGGCCGCGCGCCAGCACGACATCGCGGACACTCTTGCCCGTCTGAATGGCTTCGAGCGCCACGTCGCCCGCCGCGTGGTAGCCGATCTCGGGGACCAGCGCGGTCACCAGACCGACCGAGCCTTCGGCCAGCGCGCGCATCCGATCGACATTTGCGGTGATGCCGGTGACGCACTTCTCGCGCAGAATCACGCAGGCGTTCCGCAGCTCCTGCAGCGAGCGCAACAGACGGAACGCGATGATCGGTTCGAACGCATTCAACTGCAGCTGTCCCGCTTCAGCGGCCATCGTCACGGTGACATCGCTGCCGATGATGTCGAAGCACACCTGATTGACGACTTCCGGAATGACCGGGTTCACCTTGCCCGGCATAATGCTCGAGCCGGGTTGCACCGCGGGCAGCTGGATCTCGCCAAACCCGGCGCGCGGACCGCTCGAGAGCAGGCGGAGATCGTTGCAGATCTTCGACAACTTCACCGCGCAGCGCTTGAGCACGCCGCTCAGCTGCACGAAGGCGCCAGCGTCGCTCGTGGCTTCGATCAGATCGGGGGCGGTGATCACGGGCACGCCGGTGATCGCGGCCAGGTGGCTCCGCGCGATTTCGGGATAACCGTCCGGGCTGTTGATGCGCGTGCCGATGGCGGTCGCGCCGAGGTTGATCTCGCGCACCAGCGCCTGCGCTTCGGCCAGTCGCTCGACGTCTTCGACGATGGTGTTCGCAAAGGCGGTGAACTCCTGCCCGAGCGTCATCGGCACCGCGTCCTGCAACTGCGTGCGGCCCATCTTGAGGTGCGGCGCGAACTCGTGCCCCTTCGCGCGGAACGCTTCCGACAACGCGGCCATCGCGGTGCGGAGTTCTTCGATCTGCACGTGTAGCGCCAGTCGCAGCGCCGTGGGGTACACGTCGTTCGTGGACTGGCTCAAGTTCACGTGCTCATTCGGCGAGATGTCGGCGTACTCGCCCCGCGGACGGCCGCGCAGCTCGAGGGCGCGATTCGCCAGCACTTCGTTCGCGTTCATATTCGTCGACGTGCCCGCGCCGCCCTGGATCATATCCACGAGGAAATGCTCGTGGTGACGACCGGTACGCACTTCACGCGCCGCTCGGACGATCGCGTCACAGCGCTCCGCATCGAGCAGGCCCAGATCGCGATTCGCCAAGGCGGCGGCTTCCTTCACCGCGGCGATCGCCTCGATGAGCCGCGGGAACTCGCGCAGTGTCACGCCCGTGATCGGGAAGTTCTCGGTCGCTCGCAGTGTCTGCACGCCGTAGAGCGCGTCTTCCGGCACCTCGCGGGCGCCGAGGAGATCCTTTTCGGTGCGCATCCGCCCGCCACCGAAGCCGAGTGCCCGTCCGCGGCCCACCAACGTGGCATCGACGCGCGACAGCCGGCGCGAAATGGCCCGGGCGGCGCGCCCGACCAAGGCGGCGTAGATCGCGGGTTGATCCTTGAGCAGCTTGGCGAGCTGGGCCTTCTCGTAGACGAACGCCTTGACCGGCTCCAGACAGCGTGCCGAGGTCCCGTGCCGCTCGTCGTCGAGCAGGACGCCTTCCCCGACGGCTTCGCCCGGCCCAAGCGTGGTCATCCGCACGGTGAGCCCGTCGGCGCCCTTCTCGACGCTGATGGAGCCTTCGACCAGAATGGCCATCAACTTCCGCTCATCGCCTTGATGGAAGAGCAGGTCGTCGGTGGCAAAGTCGGTGAGCGTGCCAGCGCGGGCGAGATGCCACACGTGCTGATCGGGGAGGCCTTCGACGAAGGCGCAGGCGCGCAGCGTTTCGGTCAGGTTGCCAGGAGTCATCCCTTGAACCTGCCGGTGTCCCGGCCCGGCGGCAACGGGGGCGGGGGTGCGCTGCAGGCTGGGCGCTCGCCTCCAGGCCGACTCGGGCGCATCATTACGACACGCTCAACCGACGACACGCCCTCTCTTTGCCGATGCCGATTACTCGACGCGACTTTCTTGGCGGTACTGCCGCCACCTTGGCGACCGCTGCGCTGGCACGGCCGGCCGAGGCCCTGGCGCCGCTGGCGCCGACGTTCAGTGCTGGCCGACCGGTGGTCGTCTCGAGCGCGAACGGTCTGCGCGGCGTCGCCAAGGCGTACGCGCAGATCACCGCTGGCACCGATCCGCTCGACGCGATCATCGCCGGCGTGAACATCCAGGAGCTGGATCCGGAGGATACCTCGGTCGGGCTCGGCGGGCTGCCGAATGCCGAAGGCGTGGTGCAACTGGACGCGTCGGTGATGCACGGTCCGACGAAGCGGGCGGGCGCCGTGGCGTGTCTGGAAGAGATCGCGACCCCGTCGCTCGTCGCGAAGGCGGTGATGGATTACACCACGCACGTCCTGATGGTGGGTAAGGACGCGCAGCGGTTTGCGCTGGATCTTGGCTTCACGCGGCAGAATCTGCTCACCGAGAAGTCGCGGCAGATGTGGCTCAAGTGGCGAGCCAATCTCAACAGCGGTGACAACTTCCTCGATTACACCGATCCGATCGCGATCAAGTTCACGACCGGCACGATCAACATGAATGCGGTCACGGCGTCGGGTGACATTGCCAGCTGCACGACCACGAGCGGCTTGGCGTGGAAGGTGCCGGGGCGGGTGGGAGATTCCCCGATCATCGGGGCCGGGCAATACTGCGACAACACGGTGGGTGCGGCCGGTGCCACCGGGCTCGGTGAGATGAACATCAAGGCCTGCGGGGCGATGCTTGCGGTGGAGCTGATGCGGCAGGGCATGGATCCGCAGCAGGCGGGACTCAAGGTCTTGGAGCGTGTGGTGAGTCTCACTGAGGCGCGAATGCTCGATGCGCGCGGTCGTCCGAAGTACGATCTGCAGTTCTATCTCGTGCGGAAAGACGGCAAGTACGCGGGCGTGACGATGTACGAGGGCGCGCAATTCGCGGTGGCAGACGCCGCCGGCGCCCGTCTGGAACCCTGCGCCTTTTTGTACCGTCGTGGCGGCTGATCCTGACGAACTGCGGCGGCTCCGTGAACGCGTCCTGATGGCACTTGGGGCGCTCACGGTGGTGTACGCCGTGGGGGTGGTGGGATACAAGCTCATCGGCGGGTCGGCGCATTCGTGGCTCGACGCGCTGTATATGACCACGATCACGCTGACGACCACCGGGTATGGCGAAGTCATTCCGATCGCCGACAAGCCGGTGGCGCAGGCGTTCACGATCGTCTTGCTGCTCTTCGGCGCCACCGGCGTCGTGTATTTCGCATCTGTGATTACGGCCTTCCTCGTGGAAGGCGATCTGACCGCGGGCTTTCGGAGGCGTCGTATGCAACGTGCGATCGATGAACTGCAGGGCCACTACATCGTCTGCGGCGCCGGCCAGGCCGGGCTTGCCGTTCTACACGAACTGCGCGAGACGCGCCGCGTCGCGGTGCTCGTCGAGACCGACGAGCCGACGATCACCCGCATTCTGGAAGACTGGCCCGAGCTGTTCATCGTGCGCGGCGACTTCACCGACGACACGACGCTGGTGCAGGCGGGCATCGAACGGGCCGCCGGCGTGGTCTTCTGTGCCGACAGTGACAAGGACTCCTTGGTGGGCACGGTCACGGCGCGGCATCTAAGCGCCACGGTGCGCATCGTGGCGCGCGCGACCGATGAACGGGCGATTCAGCGCTTGAAGTCGGCGGGGGCCGATGGCGTAGTGTCCCCCGGGCTCATCGGCGGGATGCGGCTCGCGAGCGAGCTGGTGCGCCCCACCGTCGTCGGCTTCCTCGACCGGATGCTCCGCGACAAGGGGCACGGGCTGCGCATCGAAGAAGTCGAGGTGCCGGCGGGGTCGCCGGTGGCAGGTCGGACAGTCGAGGAGCTGGCGCTTCGGAAGTACCAGAACCTGCTGGTGCTCGCCGCGCAACGCGGCGGGTCGGGCGACTTGGTCTACAACCCGCCGCCGGAGCACCGGGTCGCCGAGGGCGATCGGCTGATCGTGATGGGCAACCCGGCAGGGATCACCGGACTGCAGTCGGCGCTTACGCCGGCGATGGGATCGCCGGTCGTGGTGCGCTGAGCCGGAACTCCCCGGTCGTGGCACCTGAGCTGCGACGCGGCCCGTCCTCAGAGTCGCCGGGCAGTCGGAATTCCGCCGCGATGGCGGCGAGCTCGGTCGCACGCGCGGCGAGACGCGATGCCACCGCGCCCTGCGCGTCTGCCGAACGGAGCTGCGACTTGCCGGTCTGATCGAGCTCGTGGCTGATCGCGAGGAGCTGATCCAAGCGGTCGGTGACGCGCACGAGTTGCGCCTGCAACGCCCGCGAGAGTTGGTCAGCCTGCCGAGCCGTTTCGGCGCTCGCGAGCGCCCACTCGTCGGACTCGGCGACATCGCGAACCAAGTCATCGAAGGTGCGCACACCGGCGGACGTCGCGTCGGTGACGGCCCCCAACGTGCCGATCAGTCGGTCGCTCTTTTCCACCGAATCGGCCACCCGCGCGGCAATGTCGCGGACGAGTTGCTCCGTGCGCTCGGCGCCCTCCGCCGAGCTCTGCGCGAGCCGGCGCACTTCGGCGGCAACGACGGCGAAGCCGTCCCCGAACTCGCCGGCGCGGGCTGCTTCCATCGCGGCATTGAGCGAGAGCAGGCGGGACTGTCGCGCGATGTTCTGCACGAAGACGGTGAAGGCCTGAATCTCGTCGGCGGCGCCGGCCAAGGCGGCGACCGACTCGGCGCTGCCGGTCGCGTCGGCGGCAAGGCCGCGCAGCAGTATGTTCGCGTGGTCGAGCTGCGTGCGGGCGCTGCGCGCGGTCTCGCGCATCCGCGCATTGCGACTGGCGCCGTGCTCGGCCCCGCTATTCACGCTGGCAGCCATCGTCACGAGGTGGCCGCTATCGGTTTGCAGCTGTCGCACGCCGGCGGCCATATCGGCCGCGGCGGTTTCGAGCTCGGCCGTGCCGCTCGACACCTGCGCGGCTGCCTCGCGCGTGGCGTCGGCGCCAGCGCTGACCATCTGCGCGGTGCGGGCGTTTTCCTGCGCCGCGCTCCGCAACGAGGAGGCGAGCCGGCGGAGCGACTCGACCATCCGGCCGAAAATCTTCCACTGCCGCTGAAAGCCGCCGACCGCGCGGGTGTCGAGCGAACGCCGGAGGTCGCCAGCCGCGACCGACTCCGCGACCTCAACAATCTGCTGGGTGCCCGCCTCGAGCCGCGGGAAGATGACGAACAGGAAGATGCAGCAGACGATCACGCCGCCGAGGCCGAGCAGGAGGCCGGCGGCACTGAGCCACTCGGCGGTCGAGCCGAATCGGCCGACGACGCGCGCCGCCATCGGGAGCGACACCGCCAGCAGTATGGCGGCCACGAGCAGGATTCGTCGGACGAGGCGTCGCATCGAGTGGAGATCGCAGGGTGGCGTCGCTAGATTCTACACAGTTACGACGGCCGCGGCGCCAGCACGCCACGGCCGTTTGCACACCGACCAACGGCCCCCGATGTCAGCGACGACTCCGCCGAACGCCCCCGACCGCGACGTGTACGATCCGTCGGTCGTCGAGCGCACCTGGCAGGCGCGCTGGAAGGAACGTGGTACCCATCAGGCGAACCTGACCGGCGCCAACCCGTTCTACCAGCTGATGATGTTCCCCTACCCCTCGGCCGAAGGGCTGCACGTGGGGAACCTCTACGCGTTCACCGGGAATGACATCCACGGACGATTTCACCGGCTGAAAGGGCACAGCGTCTTCGAGCCGTTGGGGTTCGACGCCTTCGGGATCCATTCGGAGAATTACGCGCTGAAGGTCGGCGTGCACCCGATGGAGCTGATTCCGCGCAACATCGCGAACTTCCGCCGCCAGCTCGACCGGGCTGGGTTGATGATCGATTGGCGCTACGCCGTCGATACGACGCAGCCCGAGTACTACAAGTGGACGCAGTGGGTCTTCCTGCAGCTCTACAAGCAGGGGCTGGCCTACAAGAAGCGGGCGTCGGTGAACTGGTGCCCGAACGACAAGACCGTCCTCGCGAACGAACAGGTCGAAGGCGGCAAGTGCGAGCGTTGCGGCGCCGAGGTGGAGCAGCGGGAACTCGAGCAGTGGTTCTTCCGCATCTCCGACTACGCCAAGCGCCTGCTCGACAACCTGGACCAGCTCGACTGGGCCGAGACGACCAAGCAGGCGCAGCGGAACTGGATTGGTCGCTCGGAGGGGGCGCACGTCACCTTCGCGGTGACCGATCCGCGCATTGACGCTGGTGCGGCCACGGTGTCGGACACCAACGAGTACCCGATCGCCGAGGACAGCATCACCGTGTTCACGACGCGCCCGGACACGATCTTCGGCGCGACGTACCTCGTGCTGGCCCCCGAGCATCCGCTGGTGGATCTGATCACCTCGGCCGAGCAGCGGGTGGCGGTGGACGCGTATCGGGCGAGCACGGCGGCGCAGGACCTGGTGTCGCGCAAGGTCACGAAGGACAAGACCGGCGTTTTCACCGGGGCCTATGCGATCAATCCGGCGACCGAGCGGGCGATCCCGATCTGGATCTCGGATTACGTGCTGATGGAGTACGGCACCGGCGCGATTATGGCCGTGCCCGGGCACGACGAACGCGATTTCGAGTTTGCGAAGGTGTTCGATCTCGATATCGTCCGGGTGGTCGCGGGCAACGAGCAGGACGCGCGCACGCCGCTGACCGAGGCCTACGTCGGCGACGGGCGGCTGGTGAACTCCGGTCGCTTCGACGGCCTCGCGGTGGATGAAGCGAAGGCCACGGTGGTTGACTGGCTGGCATCGCGGAAGGCCGCGAAGCCGGTGGTGAACTACCGTTTGCACGACTGGTGCATCTCGCGTCAGCGCTACTGGGGACCGCCGATCCCCATCATCTATTGCGACGCTTGTGGCGTGCAGCCGGTGCCGGAAGACCAGTTGCCGGTGGTGCTGCCCAACATTCCAGACTACCGCCCGGACGACTCGGGGATTTCGCCACTCGCGCGTCACGCGGAGTGGTACCACGTCCCGTGCCCGCGTTGCGGCCAGCAGGCGCGGCGCGAGACCGACGTGTCGGACACCTTCCTCGACAGCTCGTGGTACTTCCTGCGCTACCCGAGCGCCGATCGTGCCGACGTGGCGTTCGACGCCGAGCGAACGAAGCACTGGCTGCCGGTGACGAGCTACATCGGTGGCAACGAGCACGCGGTGCTGCATCTATTGTATTCGCGCTTCGTGACGATGGTGCTGCACGACGCCAAGCTGATCGACTTCGAGGAGCCCTTCGCGACATTCCGTGCGCACGGGATGATCATCCGCGAAGGCGCGAAGATGTCGAAGTCGAAGGGGAACGTCATCACGCCCGATGCGCTGATCGAGCAGTGGGGCGCGGACACGTTCCGCACCTACCTGATGTTCCTCGGGCCCTACGAAGAGGGCGGGGATTACCGCGATAGCGGCATCGTGGGCGTGCGGCGCTTCCTCGACCGGCTGTGGTCGTCGGCGACGAGTGCGACGACGAGCGGTGCGCCCGACGCGGGCGTGCTGCGCAAGCTGCACGCAACGATCAAGAAGTGCGGCGAGGACATTCCGAAGTTGTCGTACAACACGGCGATCGCGGCGATGATGGAGTATGTGAACGTGCTCCGTGCCGGCGAGCGGACGCCGCACCTCGACGAAGTGCGCCCGCTGGTCTCGCTGGTGGCCCCGTTCGCCCCGCACATCGCCGAGGCACTGCACGAGCGTCTTGGGGGGACCGGCAGCATTATGGATGCCGGCTGGCCGGCGTTTGATCCGGCACTGCTGGTCGAGGACGCGGCCGAGATCGTCGTGCAGGTCAATGGCAAGACGCGCGGCAAGGTCCGCGTGGCCAAGGACGCGACGCAGGAATCGGTCGTGTCGGCGGCAATGGCGGATGCCGCCATCGCCAAGTTCGTCAACGAAACGCCGAAGAAGATCGTGTACGTCCCGGGCCGTCTGCTCAACGTCGTGGTCTGACGAGCCCCCTGACCTGTGACATTCAACTTGGAGCGTTCGATGTTGCGTCGTGCCCGTGTGCTGTTGGCCAGCCTGATCGTTGCCGCCCCCCTGGCGGTGCAGGCCCAAACGCCGAATCTGTCCGGGACCTGGCAGCTGGACGCTGCCAAGTCGGATCTGGGGCCGATGGCGCAGATGTTCGGCGGCGAGACGCCGAAGATCACAATGGTGATCGAGCATAAGGAACCGTCGGTGTCGATCAAGACCACCACCGAGACGGCGCGCGGTGCCCGGACGGCCGATCAGTCGCTGACGACCGACGGCAAGGAGGTCAGCGCGACCGGTCCCCGGGGCGGTACCACGGTGACGACGGCGAAGTGGGAAGGCACGACACTGGTCGTCACCAGCAAGCGCTCGACGCCGCAGGGCGAGTTGATGCAGAAGCAGATGATGACGCTGTCGGCCGACGGCAAGACGCTGACGACCAACGCGACGGCCCAAACGCCGATGGGCGAGTTCTCGACGACGCAGGTCTTCGCGAAGCAGTAAGCGGTTTCATCCGCTTTTTCGACGGCCGACGAGCAATCGTCGGCCGTTGTGCTTTTTGGTACACAGCGGGCTCAAGTATCACATCAGGAGGCCGACGCTTCACCTAGACGCCCGGTCCGCACCGGTCCGAGAGCGCTGTTCGCCCTACCGCTTGGAGTACTTCTGATGACCGTCCCCGTTGGTGCGTCGACGACGACGTCCATTCTGCAGCAGAGTCGCGTCGC
>JANRJP010000064.1:0-10209 GCA_033763905.1 Gemmatimonadaceae bacterium | reverse complement strand
CGCTCGGGATTGCGGCTGAACACGCGCCCCAAGCTGCCGAGCCACACGATGTCCGGATTCGTCGGATGCACGCGCACCCGCGCGATATGCGTGCGATCGCCACCGGGCAACGGCAGCTTGCTCCACGTGCGACCACCGTCGGTGGTCTTCCAGAGACCGTCACCGGGCGCGGTGTTGCCGCGGATCGGCGTTTCGCCGCCGCCCACATACACGATGTCCGGATTCGACTCCGCCACACCGATCGCGCCGATCGTGCCACCGAAGTAGCGATCGGTCACCGGGCGCCAGGACATTCCCGCGTCGGTGGTCTTGAAGACCCCGCCGCCGGTCGTGCCCATCCAGTATTCGAGCGGGCGCGATGCCGAGCCGGCCACGGCGACCGAGCGGCCACCGCGGAAGGGGCCGATTTCGCGCCATCGCATCCCCTGAATGGCGCTCGAATCGACCGCCGCCATCATCGGCGCGCTCGAGACCGGTGCCACCGGACCGCGAGCCCGAGCGGCCGGGCGTTGCGCCGAGAGCATTCCGGGTACCATCAGGACGAGTGCCAGCGCGCCGCACGCCGCCGCGCCAAACCGGGGGGTCACCCCGCATATTCCTGCCTTCATCAGACGTCTCCTCTCGTGGTGAACCACTGCACGTGCTCAGCTCGCGATTCTCGCGCCGCAACCTGACCCTCGCAAGTCACGCAGGCGGAACTTCGCACCCGAACCTGGCGTAAGGGGCGCGTGAACTTCCGCCAGTGGGCTGTTGTCGTCCTCTCGTTTGCTGCAGCCCTCGGGGCCTCGGTCTGGATTGCCCGGTCGGCCTTCCCCGCCGGCGACATCCCCGTCGCCCTGCCGTGGTGGGCGCACGCCTTGGCGGCCGCGGCCCTGTGCGCCGAAATCCTCTTTCGTGCGCTCAAGGTGTCGCTGAGCGGCCGCGCTCTGCACATCCCGCTCAACTTCACGCTGGCGCTCCGAATGTCCCTCGGCGGGGACTTCGGCGCGGCCATCACGCCATCGCGCTCTGGCGCGGAGCCGGCGCGATTCCTCGTGCTGGCCGAATCGGGAATGAAGCCCGCGAGTGCGTTGATCATCCTGTTCTCGGAACTCGTGCTCGAGACGGTGTCCTTGGCGATCGTGGCGCTGATGCTGCTGGCGACCTTCGGGGCGGAAGGCCGCGCACCGGCGTCGATCGCCGGCCTGATTGGAGGCTACGCGCTCGCCGTGCTGGGTGTTGGATTGGCGGGATATCTGCTGTCGCGTACCTACTCGAGCGGCCCGCCCCCGGCGTGGGCGCGCACGCTGCGGCTGCACGCAGGACGGTGGCGCGCCATCCAACGCGCGCTGCGCAGTTTGCGCAGTGGCGTCGGCGCATTGCGGCAGGCGCAGTGGCGCTGGCTGGTCGGGTCGCTGGTGGCCTCGGTGCTGCACATCGTGGTGCGGCTGGCGGTGCTACCGGTGGTCGTCTGGGGCATCGGCGGTGCCGCGGTGGCGCTCCAGTCACTCGACCGCATCGTGCTGTGGCCGCTCGTCCTGCTCTACGGCGGTGCGGCAGCGCCCGCGCCGGCCGGCGGCGGCCTGATTGAGTTGGCCTTCCGCGCCGCCTTGGGCTCGGCGATTCCCGACCAGTTCTTCGGGGCATCGCTCCTCTGGTGGCGCGCCTATACGTTCTACGCCTACATCCCGCTTGGCGCACTGGCCGCCGGAGCCACCGTGCTCCGCGCAATGCGCGGCCGCAACGCCGAGCCCGCTTCTCCGACTGAACTCGCCGCGCGCAACACCACCTGACCGTGCACAAGCCATTCACTCAAGGCTGGGCCGACGCCTTTCAACAGGCGATCAACGGCAACGAGGCCTATCGCGCCGCTGGTAGCGGCTGGACCTGGCCGCTGGCCCTGTCGCTCAGTGCCGATCCGGCGCGGGGCTACCCGCAGGATGTCGCGATCGAGCTCGATCTCGCGAACGGCCACTGCAGTGCCGTGCGTGTGAAGGTCGGCGAGAAAGCGACGACCGACTTCGTGCTCCGCGGCGACTACGCCGCGTGGGAGCAAGTCGTGCGCGGCACGCTCGACCCGGTCGTTGCCGTGACGATGGGCAAGCTCAAGTTGGTGCAGGGCTCACTCACCACTTTGATGATGCAGACCAAGGCGGCGAAAGCCTTGGTGGCCTGCGCGCAGTTGGTCGAGACCGACTTCGGCAGTTAAGACCGACCGGTCGTCCCAACAGCAATTAGGGTGCGGGGCTCGCCCCGGCTGGCCAACCGGCTCAAGGTTCGGCATCACCTGCACCGAGCCTCCGATGCCGTTTGTCACCGACGACCTGACCTCGACCTACTTCAAGCTCTACGACAAGGCGAAGCGGTTGCACTGGGACCCTGCCGACATCGACCTCGCGGTCGACAGAGCGCAGTGGGCCGAGATCAAGCGTGACTATCCGGTCCAGCGCTATGGCGAGCAGATCCATCGGCTCTGCGCGCTGTTCGCGGCAGGCGAAGAATCCGTGGCGAACACGCTGGCACCCTTCCTGGCGGCCATTCCGCGCGGCGAGCTGGGCCTCGACAAGGAATTCCACCTGGCGGCCCAACTATACGAAGAAGCGAAGCACTATGAGTTCTTTGCGCGCTACTTCACCGAAGTCTTCGGTGAATCGCCCGAATTGGCGTTGCGCGAACTCACACCAGCGCCGCAGGCCCTGTTGATCGACGATCTCGACGCGGTCACGAACCGTCTGCGGCTCGCCGATGGTCGCGTCGAGGTGCGGCGCGTGTTTCTGGAAGCGGTGACGCACTATATGGGCACCGTCGAAGCGATGCTGGCGCGCACCGGCTACGTGGGCGCGCACGAGGCGCTGGCGACGCGCGGCTGGTTGCCGGGCCTGCAGGAAGGCTTCCGCCTGATTCGTCGCGACGAAGGACGCCACGTCGCCTTCGGCATTCAGGTGGTGCGCGAGCTCTGCGCCAATGATCCGGCGATGCAGCAAATCGTGCAGGACGCTTTCGAGCGCAATTTGCCCAACGTGCTCGGCACGATTCAAACCTTCGGCGAGTACGAGTACCCCATCGTCGACCTGGGCAAGTTGATTGCCTTTGCGCTGGGTTCGTATCAGCAGTTTATGGCGTCGGCGGGACTGGCCGAGGCGCCGGAGGATCAGCGCGAGTTCGAAGCCGAGCTCGCGGGGTAGTCGCGACTCGCCGAGTCGTCGCTCGACGTTACTGCCGACAGCGGGTCATTTCGGCCACGCGGCCGGTGTCGATGACTTCCCCGCGGGCATTGCGGCGAACGACGTGATCCACGGAGCTGCCGCTCGGGAGCGTAAGCTGGACCCGCCGGCCTTCGTCTTCTTCGAACTCCAGGGCAAAATCGGGCACTCGTGAGGCGGGCTGCCACGGCACCACCACGAAGGTCTCCGGCTCGGGACGACCGTTCCACCGAACGCTCACCACGACGCATCGCACATCGAGCTGCGTCGCCAGCGCGAGGTCGAAGCCACCACTCGCACGCCGCGCCACCACAGGGGCTGGTGCGGCGGCATTGAGCCCGGCGCTGGCATCAGCGGACTTGGCCGCCATCGTGCGTGACTCGCGTGCGACAGCAACTTCGCGCGTTGCCGCGGCCGCAACGTCGCGCACCATTGGCGCGGTCGAGACGGCATCCACCGTCGGCGCCGCAGCAGTTGGAGACGTGGGCAACTGCGCTGTGATCGGTACGGCGGGCGGGACTACCGTTGGCGTTCGTGCCGCCTGAGCGGGCGCCGCGGCCGGTGGCACAGCCGGCGGCGTGACCGGCGCTGCCGCAATCGCTGCGGGCGCGGATGTCACCGCTGCCGGTGGTGGCTCCTGACGCCACGTCTCCCGCGCTACCACCGCCACCAGCAACACCGCCGCAATCGACGACACCTGCCACACCCAGCGACGCGCACGCGGTGCCGCGAGCGGCCTCACCGGCGTCATCGGCGTCACCGACGTCACCGGCTGCGGCACCGCACGCGGCACATCGTCCAGAGATGCCAGCACGCGGCTCGCGTTGGCGATCAACCCGCGCGCCTCGGCCGCCGCCGCGCCCCACGCCGGATCATCCCGCACCAGCGCCTCGACACGCGCTGCCTCGTCGGCCGGCAGCGCGCCATCCAGCCACGCGTGAATCAGTCCCTCGTCAGGATGCGGCATTGCGTCGCTCCTCGAATGCGCGTCGTGCGTCATCGTACGCCTCGGCGAGCCGCTTGCGCGCCCGCGCCAACGTGGTGCCCACTGAACTCACCGACAGCCCCAACGCGTCGGCAATCTCGCCATAGTCCAACCCTTCTTCCTTGAGCAGCAGCGCCTCACGGTCGCGCTCGGCCAAGGCATCGAGGGCCCGCCGAGCCAGTGCCGCCTCGTGCGCTCGCGCCAGGCGATCTTCCGCCGTCGGCTGCGACGCTTCGCGCTCGCGCTCTTCCGCCGCCAACTGCTGCAGCTGACGGCGGCGCACATCCTGCTTGCGGGCGTCATCGCGCACGAGATTCGTCGCCACGGCAAAGAGCCAACTGCGGGCACTGGTCGTGGGCGGCGTGCGGAGCGCACGCAGGAAGGTCTCCTGCGCGATCTCCTCGGCCCAATCCCGGTCGCCAAGCCGGCGCGTGAGATACCGCACCAGCGCGGCGTGATGCGTCCGGAAGAGCAGCTCGATATCCGCCGCGGTCACGACCAGTGCTCCGACATCATCCGCCGAACTGCCGCACGAGCGTGGTCACCGCCGATGCGTCCAGCGCGGTGACGCCGTCCGCCGCCGTTTCGATGATCACGGCACGTCCCGCCACGCGCACGGCGTCACCCGCCGCGAACAAGGCCGCCAAACTCGGGCTCTCCTTGGCCAACGCAAACCAGGCCGCCGAGTAGGGCGCCACGCGTACCACGCGCAAGCGATCACGCGCGGGGATCGCCACGTCCGTCCACACGCCATCGCGGAGCGCGAGCACGCGTGATCCGATCGTCCGGCGAGGCGCGTCACTCGCGGTGGCAGCAGGCATCACTACATCCTGCACGCTCGCGAGCGATTTTGCATCCCGCATCTGCGCCGCCGAGCGGGCCATTTCGAAGCGCGCTTCTGCCGGCGCGGCCGGACCACCAGTGTTGACGACGCGATCGGGGCGCATCCCGGGTTCGAGCACGAGGTAGCTCGTGAGTTCCGTCGGAATGCCCCAGCGTGTGCCCAAGGCGCGCAGTTCATCGTCGAGCTCCGTCGATGCGCCGTGGCGACGGCGCTCTGCCGACAACCAGCCCACACGCTGCGTGGCCCAGAGCTTCCCCACGAAGCCGTTGGCGGGCTCCTGCGCCGGCACCTGCACCCGCTGCGTCCAGCGCACGGCGCCATCGCGCCCCTGGCCGGTGAACTCCAACGTGGCGTCGCCCGAACCTTCGACCTGCGCGAACAGCACGACGTCCTGCCCCGCAAAGACGTCCTGCGGCAACTCCGGGTGTACGCGTACCAAGCGCACACCCGTGGCGCGCACCTGCAGATCGCGCACGATCGGTGCGGCGAGCCGGGCGGCCGTGACGGCCACCGCACGTTCCACTGATTCCGCCGGGCGCACGAACTGCGCCGTACCACGGCCTTCCACCGCAAGCCGCTCCACCAGCGCCGCGTTCACATCGGCGCCCACACCGAACGTGAACACCCGCCGATCTCCACGCCAGGCGCGCGCCGAGTCGGCAATAACCTCCGGCGCCCGCAGGCCCACGGTCGGCTCGCCATCGGTCACGAACAACACCAGCGGCAAGGCGCCGGACTCTCCGCCGCCGCGCAGCGCGTCGTGCAGCGCCCCCGAGATGTTCGTCGAACCCGTCGCGGTCAGCGCATCGAGCCACTCGCCGCCCGCGTCGCGATTCGCCGAAGTCACCGGCACGAAGCCATCACGCCAGGTCTGCACGTCGGTCGAGAACGCAATCAGCCGCACGCGGTCTCCTGGTGTGAGACTGGCTAACAACTGCCGGCCGGCGGCCTTGGCTTGTTCGAGCTTGCGACCCGCCATCGAGCCCGACACATCAAGCACGAAGGTCACATCGCGCGGCTGCCGCGCCGCGCGTTCAGCAGGCGGCGTCAGAGCAATCATCGCCCAGCGGCCATCCCCTGCGGGCGCGTGGGTGAGCATCGTGACGGCCGGTTCGCGCCCAGCCCGCATCGGGACGAGCAGCGTCAGGTCTGCGTCGCCCGCGTTGGCGGTGACGCGACGCTCCGACGCAGCGACCGGACGCAGTTCGTGCGTGGGCGAGTACGGCGTGCCAAGGCCCTCGATGCCGTCCCAGTCAAACGTGAAGCTCGTCGGGGCCTCGGCCACACGCGCGCCGCCCCGCGCGCCACGCGGCGGACGCCAGTCGACGCGCAGCGCATCACCTTCGCGTCGCGCCGGCTGCGTGTAACGCAGCACGACCCGCTTTTCTTCGCCCGGGGCGATCGGAAAGATCCGCGTGCGCACGAGCCCGCGGCCGATCCACTCCACCAAGGCGGGATCCCGTTGGCGACGCACGATCTCCTCGTACACCGCACGAGCCCGATCGGCCGACAGGATCTCGCCCGCGACGAGTTCCCCATTGATCGACAGCTTGAGATCGTCGAAGGCTGCATCGGCAGGGAGCGGAAACAAGTAGTCGGCCTCGCCCGCGCCGCCGCCCCGGTTCACGAAGGTCTCGGTGACCTCCCACCGCAACACGCCGCGCTGCAACTGCGCCCGCACCTGCGTGCTTGCCCGAAGGACCTGCGGCGTGGCACGCACGGCGGGCACCGTGGGCACAGGGAGGCAGTCGTTCATCGGATCGCAGCGCAGCGGGCGCTGGGCCTGCGCGGACGCGGCCGTCAGCAGGGTGGCTCCGACGATCCAGATCGGGACTCGCATTGGGACTCCAGGTCGGTGACACCTAGGAGACGTGCGAGCCCGGATTTATTGCACAGCCGCCTTGACCGGGGGCCCGAAGACCTGGGTTTCCGACTCCATCACGGTCACCCGCTTCTCCCACTGGCGGATCATCGTCGTGAAAGCGCGCACCACATCGGGGTCGAAGTCCGGGCCGGCCCCCTTCTCGATGTGCGACAGCACGCGCTCCGACTCCCAGGCTTCGCGATACGGTCGATTCGTGCGAAGCGCGTCGTACACATCACAGATGTGCACCAGCTTCGACGCCTGATGCGTCTCGCGGCGGAACTTCATTCCGGGATACCCGCCGCCGTTCAGCATAATGTGATGCTCGTAGGCGACGACGCTCGCGAGATCCAGCCGCCGATCGCTTTCGATGATGATCTTGGCGCCGTCCACCGGATGCCGGCGCATCACGCCGAGCTCGCTGTCCGACAGCTTGCCCGGCTTGTTCAGAATGTCGCGCGGCACGCGCACCTTGCCGATGTCGTGCAGCAGCCCCGCCACGCCGAAGGCGCGCACGTCGGTGCTGCCCAAGCCCATAAACTCGGCCAGCGCCATACACAGCACGCTCACATTGAGCGAATGCGTCGTGGTGTACTGGTCGTACTCCTTGAGCTGCAACAGCGGAATCATCATCTCGGCGTCGCCGTGCATTGCCAGCGACAACGAACGCACCACGGTCTCGGCTTCCATCAGCGGCAGTTCGCCGCGGCGCTCGACTTCTTCGTGCATCCAGCGCACGGCGTCGGCTTCGTCGCTCAAGTTGAAGCCGATCGTCGCGGTGCGAATCGACGCCTGCACCGGCTTCGGCGCGTCTTCCTGCCCGCGCACACCGATCGCGCCGTACTTGATGCGGCTGACCCGCTCCTGCCGCGCGACGGTGGTGTCGAGCTGGCCCATCGTGAGCCGACCCATCGCGTCGATCAGGAAGTCGTCGAGCTCTTCGCGCGTGACGCCGCGCGAGAACTCCAGGCGCTGAATGCCAACATTCGCGAGCTTGACGCCCCAGTCCCAGTCGGTCAGCTCACGCAGCGTCCGATTGCCGTAGATCACGTCGGAGCCCACGAACGAGAACACCGGATGCTCCTCGGTCTCGAGCAACCGTTGCATCCGCTCCCACGCCCGGTCCACAGAGCGCTCGCGCGCGGGATGTCCGTCGCGGTACAGCACCATCGTGGACAGCGCTTGCGCCAGCGACGTGAGCAGCGCGGCGGGATCGGTCATTTCACGGGGGTCTGAGATCCACTGCGACGGCGCGCGGCGCCGCGAATGTCGTCATCCTTCGACCGGCGGGCGATCTCGAGTACGGGTTGCGCCATCTCGCGATCCGAGAAGAACAGCGCCAACGCTTCGATCGCCGCCACCAATTCGTCGGACTTATCCTGCAAGGTCTGCCGGAACCAACGCTTGGGGCCCAAGGTGCGCTGCACCAGCCAGGGCAGGACTTGATCCGACCGACTGCTCGCGGCCGCGCGAGTCGCCAGCGCGCGCAGTTCGTGCGGCAACGACGCATCGTCGGCACGGCTCATCAGAATCGGCACCGCCGAGGTGGGACAATCCTGCATTGCCGCCGCCAGCCCGGAGCGCACGGTGGCCACGTCGCCGTCGAGCAGCGCGATCTGCACGCCGTCGTCGCGCGTCACCTGATCGCGCAGCAGTTGGCGAATGGCTTCGCGCCGCACCGCCGCATCCGGATGCAGCGCCCACTCCAGCGGCTGGTAGCCCATCGGGCGCACGGGAAACCGGCCAATGGCCTGCAGCAACAATCGCTGCGTCTGCCACCGCGCCGCAGGCAGGCGTCGCATCGCGGCGGCGGCCGCTTCGGGCCCCACCGACACCAGCAAGTCCATCACCTGCTCGGCGCGACGATCGTCCGCGAACTCCAAGGCATCGAGTAACGGCTCGGCGGCCGCGAGCCCCAGAGCGCCAACGACGGTGGTGAGTGTATCGGCCGGTGTCTGCCGCGACAGCAGGTGCGCAAGACGCTCCGGAGACGCAATCCGTTCGATCAACGCATCGTGGGCCCAGCCCGGCGGAGCCTGCTCGGCCAAGGCCAGCAACTCGGCGAGGCGCCCTTCCTTGGTCATTTGGTCCACTGCGCGCCAGACCGCGTCGCCGATCGCGCCGACTTCCAGCGCCATCGACACCATGCGCGTGGGCTCGCAGGGAAACTTGTCTTCACCGGTGTAGAGCGGATCCGCCTTCGCCATCCCTTCGAGCGCCTGGCCGTAGGCGTCGGGGTTCGGGTCGTCGAGCGTCCACTCGCCGATCAACCGCTGCACGTGCTCGCGTAGCGCACCGTCCATCGGCTCGCGAATCGGCTCCGGTCCGGTGTCGGCGTGCGTCGCAAACTTGGTGAGCATCCGGATCATCGAGTGCGACACACCCTGCGAGGAGGCATTGGCCGCCGCCTTCACGATGTCGAGCACCGCATCGACCGACATCCCCGCCGTCGCGTGCAGCACGAACTTGTTCCGCTGCGTGATGTCGCCGCCCATATCCATCAGGCGCTCGAGCGTCTCGGGGCGCAATTGCTCCACCAGACGCGAAATGCGTCGTTGCAGCGCCACCGCCTCCTTGCCGCTCTTCCGCTTGAGCTCGTTGGCGATCTGCAGGAGATAACCCACCACCACCTGCTCGTACGCGACATCGCGGCCGTGGTCGTTCATCGCGCGCGCGAGCACGGTGGGATCGGTGCTCTTGATCGCCTCGGTGTCGTCGCCCAGCGTCGCGCGGGCCAGGCCGATCCACAGGGCCGCCCCCGTGGTGCGCTGCTTGGTGCCCTCACCATCGTCGTCGCCGTCGTCTTCTTCGAGCAGTTGCAACTGCTCGAACGACAACGGAAAGAGTCGAACATTCGGCCACTGCTGCAGCACGTCCGGATCACCGAGGCCGAGCGGCAGGTCCATCCTTGCCGCGTCGACCGCGAGCGTGGCCAAGAAGGGGCGCAGCTCATCCTTGGTGACGCCGTTCGAGAACCGCACCGCGCCGATATGGTGCCGGTTGAGGCGGACCGCCAACTCCTTGAGCAGCGGATGATTCGGGTCGGTGGCCACGCCCTCGATGACGAGCTGGCGACGGGCAATGCCGATCGACAACTGGGGCCGGTATTCGCTCAGCAACGCCACGGCGCGCGATTCCAGTCCGGTCACCGCTTGGTCGAGCAGCGGATGACCCGATGGATAGATCGCGTTCTTGTGCAGGGCGATCGAGAATTCGATCAGAAAATCGGCGAGCTCTCGCGAGAGCACCGCCGGTTCTGCCCGAACTCCCGACAACGGCGCGGCAGTCACGTTGGCAATATGGGGCGGAAGCGACGCCTCTCGGTAGGTTGCCC